>NZ_RYYL01000003.1 GCF_004378855.1 Campylobacter sp. US33a | reverse complement strand
AAATAGAAAGGAGTAAAAATGTTTGATTTATTACTAGCATTTATTTTAATTGCTATTGGTTTTGGTATTGGCTTTTTTGTTTATCACAATAATCAAAAAAAGGCTAATGATATTGGCGATAAAATCAAAGATGAAATTAAAAAACAATAGTAAGGTTGGTCGGGGTAGGCCTTTAGGGGTTTTAAAAGGGCGTAGCTCTTTTATCGCAAAGATGAATTCATTTCATCTGCGAAATTAAAAATAGAAAGGAGTAGCGAAGTTTAGTATAAGCCAAAGGGAAATTATCTTAAACCCGCAAAAATGCGGGGATACTCTAAAATGCCTTGACATAGCAAAGCATTAAGAGTATAATTATAAAGATAATTTTTTTTAGCAATGCAACCACCTCCTTTTTGGGCGTGATTAAATGCCAAAGGTAGCCGCCTTTTGCACTCTACCCTTTGAAATTTACGCAAACTTCCTTAAATGTAAAATGCTTAAAAATTTTAACTTTTATATTTACGCAATACTAGCTATAACGCTTGGATTTTTATATCTAAGACTTGATAGCACAAAGGCAAGATTAGAAAAAAGTCAAAGTGATTTAGCCTTAGCCGTAGAGATTAACAAAAACAATGAAGTAAAGCTAAAAGAACTCACACAAATTCATAAAAAAGAATTAAAAGCAATAAATGAAGCAAATAACCAAAAAAACGAAGTTAAAGAAAGGATAGAATATGTTAAAGAATACATTTACAAAAGCAACGAAAATAATCTTACTAAGCTTTTTAATGGCATGGTTGATAGGCTGTGGGAGCACAACTCAACAAGTAGTAACCAAAGTAGAAATTCACAAAGTGAGAATTCCACAAGAACTACTAAACCTAAGCCCCCTTGAAAAACCCCATGCAAATAATGAGCTAGATATTTTAAATGTTTATTCTTTGCTATTCTATAAATATAGGCAGTGTGAAATTCAAATCAATAAAATTAAGGAGTTGAATGATGAATAACACATCTTCGCTCGTAAATGTGGGCGAAGATGTTATTTGTTAAAATTATTAATCTTGTAGATAAAATAGTTTTGATAAGATGGTATTTTGGTTTTCTTTGATGTTATATTTTTCAATCAAATTTTGCTTCTTTATTCTATTTTCATCTTTATTAATAAAACAAATGAATGCTTGAAATAATTGATTTTTTTCTTCAATTTTATTTATACATTCATTATATATTTCCATAACATAAGAGGTGGGAATAGTATGTACTGGAATCATTCCGAGATAAAATTTCATAAAATCTTGAAAAAAATCTTTATCATCATGAAAAGATTCAACAATTGAATCTAAATTATATTTGTTAAAATGATCAATTTCAGAAGGTTCAAATATATTCGAGGAACTATTATAGACAAAGTTACGGTTTGTTGTAATTATTCTAGAAGGTTTATTTGTTTTCTTAATTTTAGATGAAAATTTATCATATTTAGGATATCTAGTAAGCAATTCTGATAGACTTGGATCATCTTCTTTTCTTTTAAAATTAACAATAAAGGCTTTAACAACCAAATCTTTTATACTTAAATCTTTATCAGTTATATCTTTATAAGTATATATCATTTCTAATAATTTTTTATCATCAGTTTTAGTCAAAAAATTCCAAAAATATTTTCTTTGCTTATAAATTTTACTTGATAATTCTTCTAATTTATTTTTAAAATCTATATCGCTATCCCCTTGTTCAATATAAGCTTTATATATACCTTTAATGCTTGTTTTTGTTTCTAAATCTAATGATATTATTATCATATCATTTAATTCTTTTTTATCATCATTATTTATAGAAAAAAAATCTTTTAAATATTTTGTGGTTATATTATACATTGTTTTATTTATTGAATAATCATACTTTTCTGGTGGTTGTATATAAAAGTCTTTTACAGCATTGAAAATTGCAAAGTAATACTTATTTATAACTATTGCAAAAACTTCTTTATCATAATGTGATTGAAAACATTTTTCATTAAAATATTTTATATGCTCTAATATTTTCAATAACAATCTTAGATTACCATTACAAATAGCTTTATAGTATTCTAAAACAATATCAACTAAGTTACTTTTTAAATCATCATCTTGTATCAATTTCTCATCTTGCATAAAAGCTTCTTCAATTAAAGCTTTTGCAATCTCATCATTATTTTTTAAACGAACTTCATAATCAATAACTTTTTCTTTGTATTCTTGATACCAGTCTTTAGCATCTTGTTTATCCTCTTTTTTATTATCTGAATTGCCATCTTGTTTTTTTAGCTCATCATCATTGAGAATCATAACAACATTACATTCTTTATCTTCTTTGAGTAAATTTACAAGTCCCAAAATTTCTTTCAAAGAAAGATTATCCGATCTTCTTTCTATATTATCAAAGCATACGATAATATTTTTAAAGTCATTTTTTTTCAAACAAGAAAAAATAGTACCAGGATTAATATCGGCTATTCCAGCAGATTTAAATTTAGCAATCCTAAAAGTAATTTGTGCAAAAATATTTATAATTTTATTGTAATTTCCATGTAACTTTAAAATTATTTCTTCTAGTATTTGTTTGTAGTTTTCTTTACCAAAAAGATCTATATAAATGGCTTTTTTATTATTAAAGTTTAAAGTAATTTCTTTTTCTATTTGTTTCCAAAAATATGTTTTTCCAACTCCCCAAGCTCCCAAAATAGCTAAACACTGTTTTTCTTTTGATAGCAAATAGTCAGTGATTTTGTTGTTAGTAAAATTATGTTTTTGTAGTTCTTTTTTATATACACTTTGAATTATGTATATTATTAAACATGCAATAAATACCCAATATAAAATAGCACCTATGATTGTAAATGTATACATTGTATTTTGCCTTAATGATAGAAATTACTTTCTATCATTATATGACTTGATAATTTTATCTTGTAATTTATATAAATCTTCTAGTTTTTCTATTTGTTCGTATGTGTCATCTGGGAAATTTACCCATTTTTTTGTTTTAGTAAAATTTAGTCTACATATCCATTTTGTTGTTCTATTTTGATATAAGATTGCAAAATAGCTTAAAGTATCTTTGTAGGATATATCTTGTAAATTAGCACCAGTACCAGCAAGAATAGATCTTACTATATAAAAGCCTTGAAGTTCTTCTTCTGTTGTTATAATCTCTTTTTCATCATTATAACTTTCTTCATCTTCTTCATCATCATTAATGCCTTGAAGATTATTTTTTATACTTGTGATTTTTTCATAAGCTAGATCATTTATAAGCTCTTTAAAAGACTTTTTAATATGACTTTTAAACTCATCTAAAACAGCGCTAGTCATTCTTTTTTCTGTCATTTGTTTTGCAAAAAAGCTCGTAAATTCATCACTTGGATTTTCAATTTCATTTTTAAAAATCTCTTGAATATTTCTATAATATTTTTTCTCCATAGCAATGCTTAAAATTTCATCTAAATTTAAATCCGTGCAAATAAAACGCTTTAAATCTTTAATATCTCTTGGCTTAAGCTTTTCAAGATTTATTACCAAAAAAGGAATTTTATCCATTAAATTTTGCTGTTCTAAATCCGTAAAAAATCGATACTCAACCCCATTGGTAAGAATGGCAAATTTAATGCTTGGATTAGTGTTGAAATACCTTACAAGCTGATTATTATGATTGTCTAAATTTTCAGTGTGATTTTTAGCTTCAATCAAAATAAAAGGTTTTGCATCTTTAAAAATCGCATAATCAACCTTTTCGCCTTTTTTAGTTCCTATATCAGCGGTATATTCTGGCACGACAACACTAGGATTAAAAACATCATAGCCTAGAGCTTTTAAAAAAGGCATTATAAAAGTCATTTTGGTAGCCTCTTCGGTGTTGACAAGTGCTTTGCGTTCAGCTATTGTTTCAACTATAGCATTTAACTGATTTTCAAAATCCATTCTTTTTCCTTTTTGACTAAAATTTTACTGTATTTCACTTTATATATTTTTAAATTGTTTTTATATCTCGATAATATTTTTTAAACCATAAATTCCAAACAAGCATTTTTATACTTTTTGGATTTGATTGCCGCTACCATTAATGATGATGTTTTGGCTACCATCAACATTAATTCTGATTTCTACAGGAATTCCATTGTTTAGAAGCTGCATGATGCTTTTATCATTAAAAATTCTAATCACGCCACTAGCCACGCCATCGCTTATCCTAGAAACTTCTTCGCGTCTTATAGCTTCGTATTGCTCTCTTTCTTTTCTGTTTTTATCTCTTACGGATAAAATCGACAAAGCAATCATTGCAATTCCAAGCAAAACAAAAACGCCAAACGAATTAAAAAATTCGATCAAAGTATTTATAATTTCCATTTTTTACTCCTCTATTATTTTTTTTAAATTTTCTAATTTATTGATAAATTGATCCAGTAAAGCTTCGTTGCCATATTTTTCATATAAGGCTAAAAATTCTTGAAATTTATCATTATATTTACTGTTTTTTTGAAAATTTATAGCATTATCTTTTCCTTGCACTATGATATTTTCATCTCCTTTTGTATTAATATTTCCATTGATTATAGTATCGATATTGACTCCTAAAATTTTAGAAAATTCGTATAATTTTTTAGTTGGAATTGATTTCCTAGCTTTCCAAGTATCAAGTGTCCCATATGGAATATTTAGTTTTACGCACATTTCTTTATCGGTTTTACTATTCGTTTCATATCTTAAAAAATTTAAAATACTTTCAAAATCATTCATATATAACCCTTTTTTATTAAAAATAAAAATAATACATTTAAATACTTGACATTACTTTCAAAATCAAGTATAATTCTACACATAATTAATTTTACAAAATAAAATAATTATTTAATCAAAGCATAAAGTATGCCAAGTTTTAACTTATAAAGTTTTTAGGAGTAAAAAATGATAGAAGCAAAATCAATTTTAGATGTTTTAAGCTTTAGAAAAAGTGAAGAAAAAGAAGAACTTAGAAAGTGTTTTAATTTTAGCGATGAGGTATTCGAAAAAGCACTTAATTTTTTACATACAAATGATGAGATAAGCATAGAAGCTGTGAGTGATGGACTTTTTGAAAAAACGATTATTAGCATAAAGGTTTCAAAATGAAAGAAGCGATAAGGCAAAAATTAGGTGTTAGCAGTATAACAGAAGCAGGGTTAAAACTAAATTTAGCCCACAATGTCTTAAATAGTTGGCTTTCAAATAATCTTACAAACGCAAAGGTTGAAATAGCCCTTTTAAAACTGGGCTTAAGAGAGGATGAAAGACTAATAAAACGCATAGAAAAGCTAAAAAGCGAGTATAAAAAGAACGAAATCCGCAAGCAAGCCTATGAAAAATCTATGAGAGAAATTAAAGTTTTATTAAAAGAGATAGAGGCGACTTAAAAGCCTCATTAAGCACATTTATCTAAGCACTTGAAAATCACATTTTTTTAAAGTGATAGCAAAGTGTGCTTAAAGGGTTTTTGGCAAAGTTGGTATTTAATGCCTTGTTTTGGTTTTAGTAGTTTTTCGCTAGTTTGCTTTAAAAACTAGCGCGTTATTTTATTTATTGCACTCACGGACGACGGCGTGGAAAGTGAGCTTTTTTAAAGCTTTGTTAATTTACCAAAATACCAAAAGTCTTTTAGACTTTGAATGCAGGTCCTATGTTTTGGTTAGTGTTTAAATGAGAGCTAAGAGAAATCTCCTTGAAATAATTTTCTAATTAAAGCATTTCCATTGACTTAGCTCTCTTTTAAACACTAAAGGAGAAGAGTATGAGAGAAAAGATTAAAGCAGTTATTGAGCATACAAGGGCTTTGCAAATCATAAATAAAGAATGCTTAGATCTAATTAATTATATGGAAGAAAGTGACGAAGATGAGCTAAGGGGTAATTTGGCGGAGCTAAGAAAGCTGATTGAACGCGCGAATGAAATTTTAAGCAATTAAAAGGAATTTAAATGAGTTTTAAATCCATGCAAAAAGATAATGATGCTTTTAGAAAAGCACAAAGGGCAAAGGCAATAGAAAGTTTAGCAATGCGTGGCTATGCACTTGTAAAGATAAGTAGCAATGGCTTTATAATGAAAAAAGGTTTTGAAAAGGATATTTTATGCAAACAAATCATAGCACAGGATACGACAGCTTCTGTTTTGTTATCAATAAAAAAACCTTTTACAAATACCTTAAAAGATGGGGACTTTTTGAAAAAATGCGAAGCGCAACAAGAAACAAAAGCATCAATGAATTTGTAAAAGACAAATTCAAAGGCATAAAAACCAATGATAAATTTTATCCTTTTAAAATGCGTTATATCAATATAAAACCTAGAAATAAAAGCCTTTCAAATACTATCATTATTTTAGATAATTCTAAGGCTTGTTTTGAGCTTTCTAAAAAGAATAAAAAAGCAAAAGATTACTACATAGAGGTGCAATTTAATGGACTTTATCAGCCTAGCAAACAAATAGAAGCTGAGGTGTGGAAAATTTTAAGCAAAATGATAAAAAGGTTTAAAACTTATAGTGTGGATATTGCTTGTGATTTTGATGATGATCTAGCAGTATCTAAACCAAGAGAATTTAAACACCAAGAAAGGTTTAGCAAACTTAAAATCTTTGGCGATTTTCACACTTATAAAACCAGTATGTATATCAACAATCCCCAAAGTAAATATTATAAATTAGAACGCATTTTACTTTATGATAAATACGAAAAGCAAAAATATTACCACAAAGAAAATATCAAAGGCGAATTTGTAAAATGGAAAAGGCTTGAATTGAGACTGAAGTTGAAGAATAAATTTTTAAATTGCATTGAAAATGATATCAATGATGCCTTTAGTCTTTTGCAGGATTATTTAAGAATGATTAATATTTGGCATTTTGATATGAGAGTGGTTTTAAAACAAACTAAATATTTGAATAATCCGCGTTGGGCTAAGGCATTTAAGCCCTATGCTTTGGCAATTTAAGGAACAAGAATGCAAGTGAAAATCAAAATAAATGGATTTGTAGAATGCAAGGTTTGTCATTTAGTTTTTGTAGCAGAACATGGTTTTAAAAAACAAGATTGTTATGTAAAACATATAGGCGAGAAAGTAATTTTAAAAGGAATTTGCCCTAGTTGCGATAATGAGATTAGCGCTGAGTTTAAGCTTGAAGATATAGAAAGGCAAATGGCTAAAACATATACTTTAAGGAGTATGCGTGAATAATATTACACATTCAATTGAGGCTTACGATCTTGCAAAATCTGTTTTGGATAATGATTTAAAATCAAGTTTTTTGGATGCGAGGATTATAGGGCGCGAAGGCGAAAGAAAGTTATGCTTTTATTTTGATGATATTTTTGTGCTTGATTTATTTAATCAACATAAAAATGAAATTTTAGAACACTTAAGGGTTAAATATAAGAACAAAATTGCACTGTATCGACGAATTGACTTTGTATTTTATGAAATTTGCGCACAGTTTAAAGAGCGTCAAGTAAAAAATAAAAAAAGCAAAGAAGAGCAAGAAATTTTAGAGCGCGGAATTTCAAGACTTAAAAATTTACTAGAAAGGATAAAAAATGACAAAAGACGAAAATAAACAGCTAGAACAATTAGAGAAACTAAATCAAGGTGAGTTAAGCCAAGAGATAGAAAATTTAACCAAAAGAGCTTTAGTAATTCACAGATCTATACAAAGGGTTAAATATGAAAGAAGTGTATTAAATCAGAATATCAAAGACTATCAAAGTGAATTTGATGAAATAATGGAAAAAATAGCCTTTTTAAAAGAGCCTAACTTATTTAATCAAAAAGGAAGTGATGATGTTTCACCCGCAACTTTATAACGATCATTTTCAAAATTTTAAAAGGTATAACATACCAAAAGCACAACTTGTTATAGCCGATATCCCTTATAATCTAGGCAATAACGCTTATGCTTCTTCTACTGAGTGGTATATAAATGGCGATAATAAAAATGGCGAAAGCAAAAAGGCGAATAAAGCTTTTTTTGATACAGACAATGATTTTAGAGTGGCTGAATTTATGCACTTTTGCAGCAAAATGCTAGTAAAAGAGCCAAAAGAAAGCGGGAAAAGCCCTTGCATGATAGTTTTTTGCAGTTTCGAGCAACAATTTATGTTAATTGATTATGCAAAGAAATACGGCTTTAATCATTACATTAACCTAGTTTTTAGAAAGCCTTCATCATCGCAAGTTTTAAAAGTCAACATGAAAGTCGTAGGAAACTGTGAATACGCTTTGATTTTATACCGAGACAAACTGTCTAAATTTAACAACGATGGCAGAATGATTTTAAATTGTATGGACTGGGTTAGAGACAAAGATATCCCAAAAATACACCCTACACAAAAGCCTATTAATCTTTTAGAAAGATTAATTAGCCTTTTTACTGATGTTGGCGATGTAGTGATTGACCCTTGCGCTGGAAGTGGAAGCATGCTTTTAGCCGCGGCGAATTTAAATAGAAGGGCTTATGGTTTTGAGATAAAAAAAGAGTTTTTTAAAAATGCAAACGAAGTGATGTTTAAACAAATTGAAAGAAGTTTATTTGCTTAAATTAGAAAGGATAAAAAATGAAAGAATTTAAAGAATACACAAAGGCTAAATTAGCATTAGAAAAAGAGCTAAAAAACACACAAGAAATGTTAAAGCAAACCATAAAAGAAATGTTGCTTTTAAGAAACGACAATGCTTTTAATCAAAACGCAAACGATGAGGTGTTAAAAGCTATTGATAAAAATTGGAAAATAACCGCTTCACTTGAAGGTTTAAGTGATACATTAGAAATTAAAGTGCTAGAACAAAGCGTGAGTTATAATCGCTTTTGTTTTGGTGATGTTTTGATTTTAATCAGCAATTTTTTAAGCTATGAAGAGCAAAAAGCAATTATTGCAAAATTAGGCTTTGATTTAGAGAAAGGAGAATGAAATGGCAAAATTATTATCGACAAAAGAAGTAGCGGAGTATCTAGGCTTTACTCCGCTAAAAATTCGCAAAATGAGAATGCGAGTAAATCAAAATAAATTTAATTTTCCAAAAGGGATTAAAATAGGTTCTACTTTTAAATATGAAAAAGCCGAAATTGATAAATGGTTGCAAACTTGTAAGGTGATTTAAAAATCCCCTGCAAGTTTTTCGATATAATCTCCCCACCACTGCATTAACTTTCTTTTTAATTCTATATTTTCACTACGATTATAAGCTTTTAAAATAGCGTTTTTTTGCTCGTGTGCTAAACACTGCTCGGCTATATCCATACTCACGCCATGATTTAATTGATGTTCGTTAGCTAAACTTCTAAACATAGCACGAAAACCGTGTGCACTTTGAATACCTTGATAACCTAATCTTTTATTGATATTGCAAGTGATATTCTCGCTATTGCACCCCTTTTTTGCACTTCCAGCAAAGACATAATCATTGACTTTTGCTTTCTTTTGTTCTTTTAAAATTTTAAGCGCTTGAGAATTTAAAGCGATGATGTGTTCTTTTCTCATCTTCATTTTTTCGGCTTTGATAGTCCAAATAGCATTTTTTAAATCAAATTCATCCCAAGTTGCTTTTATAACATTACCAGGGCGTTGTGCGGTTAAAAGATTAAAAAGCATTAGGTTTTTATGTGTTTTTTTAAGATCTGAATTTTTTAAGGATAATATATATTCTTTGATTTTATCATTTTCTAATAAGGTTGGCTGATGAATTACTTTTGAGGCTTTTTTAAAAACTATGGAATTATCAATACTTGCCACAGGATTATTTTCTACGATTTCAAGCTGCAAAGCATATTTAAAGATTTTGTTAATCCAGCCTTTGGCTTTTATAAGTGTAGGGATTTGATGCTCTATGGTTTTAAGTGTTTCGATGATATGCGAACGCTTGATGCTTTCTATATCTACATCTTTGAAATTCTTAAAAACGCCATTTTTGTATTTTAATCCTCTTTGTATTTCTTTTAGACTTAATCCATCAGCCTTGCATTTTTCTAAAACTTCATCGTATATATCGCCAAATTTAAGTCTTTTAGCATTTTTTATGTTTTGTCCTTTTGCCTTTAGCTTAAAAGCATTTAAAGCGATTTCTCTAAGCTCTGCTAAGGAAAGCAAAGGATATTCCCCTATTTTTATATAAGTATCATTTGTTTGTCTTATTTTAAATAATTTTTTACCGCTAGGATAAATAAAAACATATAAGCCTTTTAAAGTCGGATCAGCGAATTTTATAAATTTTTTACCACTTTCGCATTTAATGCTTTTTAAAAAGCTATCAGTAAGTTTGTTAAATTTTGCCATAATTCTTCTTTCTTTTTAGTGTCTATTTTGATGTAAAAAGTAGCCCATTTTGTAACCCATTTTTATAAAAGTAACCCACTTTTTTAAGAACATTATAGCACATTTTGGAATATAAAAGAACGATATAGAACAAGCTTTAAAACATTTTATTATAGGCATTTGATTAAGATATTAAAGTAAAATAGGGATTTGATAAAAAAGAGTAATGGTGGATTTAGCAGGACTCGAACCTGCGACCAACCGGTTATGAGCCGGTTGCTCTAACCAACTGAGCTATAAATCCGTGCTTAAAAAGTAATAATTATAGCCAAATTTTCTTAAAATTATTTTATATTAAAACTTAATACGAACAATTTTATTAATATTTAAATACCTAAAAGTGATTAAATGCTGCAAAATGCCAAAAAATACCATAAAAGTGGTAAATGAACTTCCGCCATGACTAAAAAACGGCAAAGGAATTCCCACAACAGGTGCAAAGCCTATAGTCATGGAAATATTAACGCCTGTGTATATAAAGATAAATAATGCAATGCAATTAGCAATCACTTTGGTAAAATAATCATTTTTAAATTTATGATTAATACTTAAAATATGAAAAATGAGCAAAGCATAAAGTAAAACCAAGATAAATCCGCCGATAAATCCATACCTTTCAACCAAATAAGCAAAGATAAAATCACTCGTTGAGATAGGTAAAAATTTAGAATGCGTTTGCGTGGCTTCCTCGTGTGCCTTTCCTGTTAGTCCGCCATTTCCTATAGCGATGATGGACTGCGTGACTTGATAACTTGGCTCTTCTGCTAAAAAATCATGAATTCTTTGCTTTTGATAAGGCTTTAAAAAATGAGTATAGATAATAGGTGATACAATGGCTAAGGCGATGAAAATACTTAGCCAAATTTTATAATTTACCCCTATAATAAAAAGCATTCCAAAACCCACGATAAGCAAAACAGTAGCCGTTCCAAGATCGGGTTCTTGCGATATTAAGACAAAAGGCAAGAGTATGTAAAAGCTGAGTTTGAGAAAAGATTTAAGATTGTATCCTTTCTCAGGCGGTGGATTAGAATGTATAAGATAAGCGAGCATGAGGATAAAAAAGGGTTTAAAAATTTCAGAAGGCTGAATGGTAAAATTGATAATAGGTATCAAAAGCCACCTTTTAGCGCCCAATTTTTCTATACCAAAAATATCCACGCTTAAAAGCAAAGCAATACCTACCCAATAAAAAGTCGGTATGAGCCATTGAAATTTTTTAATCGGCAACAAAAAACACACAGTAAAAGCTAAAAAACCTATACAAATGTAAATGAATTGTTTTTCAGCTAAAGCCACATTGGCTTCTATAACCAAAATAAAAGATAAAAGGATAATGGGTAAAATCAAAATAGGCTGGACAAAATCAAAATGAGTAAAAATTCTTCTATCAAATTTAAGCAAATGAGTAACCTTTGTTAAAAATACTGCATTATTATATGCTAAAATTTTAACTTTACAAAGCAATTAGGGTAGAAAATGCAAAATTTTTCGGTAGATTCTTGTGTGAGATTGGATGTTTTTTTAGCAAAAAAATTAAACCAAAGCCGCAATCAAGTTTCTATGCTCATTAAAGATAATCATGTCAAAGTAAATAATCAAATTCAAAACAAGGCTTCCTTTGTGCTTAAAATTGATGATGAAATCAGCGTGCAATTCCCAAAAGCAAAAGAAATTCAAAGCGATTTTGAGCCTAAATTTGATATAGAAATTTTATACGAAGATGAGTATTTGCTTGTTTTAAACAAACCGCCTTTATTAACCGTGCATGGAGCAAGTAGCGTAAAAGAAGCCACGCTGGTGGATTGGCTTATGTCTAAAAATTATGTTTTATCAACGCTAAATGGCATAAATCGCGCAGGACTTGTTCATCGTTTAGATAAAGGCACAAGCGGAGCTATAGTCATTGCAAAGGATAATCATACGCATCAAAAATTAAGCGAGCAACTACAAGATAAAAGTATGGGAAGGTATTATTTGGCTTTGATTGATTTACCTTTAAAAGAAGATAAAATCATCGCTCAAAAGGCTCTTGCAAGATCTTTGCATAATAGAATGAAAAAAATCAGCGTGGAATTTAGCGAGGAAAATTTGAAAAAATTTGGCTCACTTAAAAACGCAAAAACGGCATTTATCAATCTTTTGAGCGCACAAGGAGTGAATTTAATCGCCGCCAAGCTTTTTACAGGGCGCACTCATCAAATCAGAGCCCACCTTGCGGACTTAAATCGCCATATTTTAGGCGATGAGCTTTATGGCTATAAGGGCAAGGAAAAATTTACAAGAGTGATGCTCCATGCGTATTTTGTGTATTTTTTTCATCCAAAAACAAAAGAAAAATTATATATTAAAGCACCTTTGTTTGATGATTTTGATACAATTCTAAAAAAAAATTATAAAGGAGAGGAAAATGAAAAAATTTCACTTGAGTTTATCACTAGGACTTTTGGCACTTTTGTTTAATGCGTGTAGCGTTTCGCAAATGCCAAATTCTTCATCGCAAAGCGAACAAATCAACGCAAGTTTGCCAAAGATTGAAAATTTAAAAAGTATGAGTGATATGAGCAATGTTGCTTTTGAATGGCAACCTTTGTATGATCAAAATATCGACGGTTTTTATCTGTATAGATCAAGCGAACAAGAGCCAGAATTTAAGCTTGTAGCGCAAATTAAAAACAAATTCCAAACCCATTATGTTGATGATGATTTAGAGCCAGGAACGAAATATTACTACACGCTAAAAACTTTTAATAATCAAAAACATATTTCAGAGCAAGGTGCTGTGGTTGAGGTGATGACTGAGCCAAGATTTGATTCTGTGACCTTTGCGCAAGCCATTACAAATTTACCAGGAAAAACCAAGCTTATATGGAGACCGCATACGGATTTAAGGGTTAAATCTTATATCATAGAAAGATCGCGCAGTGCAGAAAATAAATTTGAAAAAATTGCAGAAGTGAGAAACCGCTTAAATGCTGAATACATAGACGAAAATTTAAAACCGAATGAAAGTTTTGATTATAGGATTATTTGTGTAACTTTTGATGGCATTAAAAGCAATCCAAGTCAAATCATTAATTCCACTACAAAAGCCTTACCGCCACAAGTGGAGCATTTAAGTGCTAGTCAAGATGCGGCCAATAAAATCATTTTAACTTGGGATAGTGTGCCTTATGAGGATTTTGACTATTATAAAGTTTATGCGACAAGTAGTAGCTTTTTACCTTATACGACTATAGCAAAAACACAAACTAATAGCTATGAAGACTATATACAAGGCGTTGATGAAACTAAGTATTATAAGGTAACTATGGTGGATAAAGATGGACTTGAAAGCCCTATGCCAAAAGAGGGAGTGCAAGGTAAAACTCTAAGCTCTCCTTTGGCGCCAAGTATTATTTTATCAGCCATACGAGAAGATGGAGTGGAGCTTGAGTGGGCAGATGGGGATAATAGAGCGAGTGAGTATACACTCAAACGCTATGGGGGTAAACAAGATGCGATATTTAAAGGCTTGAAAGATAAAAGATTTAAAGACACTACCATAGAAGCAGGTGTTAGCTACACTTATGAAGTTATCGCTATAGATCAATACGGACTTGAGTCAAAACCTTCAGGACGCATTAGAATAGGAAAATAATGCCAAATTTTAAATGTAAAAAACTCATAAATTTAAATTTTCCACGCCAAAGCGAGGGTGTGGAATTTCTTTGGAAAGCTTGTAATGAGAAAGTAGAGCTTGTTTTAACGCGTTTTGAGAATGAAAATTTTTTCATACAAATCAAACAAGATGAAAAAGGGAATTGGATCATTAAGGGTGATAAGCACAGCAAACCTTCAAAAATAGGGTATTTGCAAAAAGCTTTATTGGAATTTAAAAAGAATTTTTGCGATGAAATACTTAGCGAAGCAGTGGCTTTAAAAAGCACTAGACTTGTTGAGAAATCACCTTTAATTGCTAGTAATTTAAAAGAGCTTTTAAGTAAGCTTGAAACAAAAAGGCAAATTTATATAGAGATAGGTTTTGGATCGGGTAGGCATTTGCTTTTTCAAGCTAAGAAAAATCCTGAAATTTTCATCGTGGGTATAGAAATTTATACTCCTGCTTTAGAGCAAGTAGCAAAGCTTGCAAAAGAGCAAAAGCTTGATAATGTTTTACTCATAAAAAGTGATGCAAGACTGCTTTTAAGTGTTTTAAAATCAAATTTTATTGATAAAATTTTCCTTCATTTTCCAGTGCCTTGGGATAAAAAACCTCATAGGCGTGTTGTGGGAGAAAAATTTGCTAAAGAATGCCAAAGGGTTTTAAAGCAAGATGGATGCTTTGAAGTGAGAACAGATAGTCGTTTGTATTTTGATTTTACTTTGGAAACTTTTTTAAATTTTACGCATTTACAAGCCCAAATTCATAAAAATAAAGACTTGCAAATTTCAAGCAAATATGAAGACAGATGGAAAAAACAGCAAAAGGATATTTACGATCTTATCATTAAGATAAAAGATGAGAGTTTGCAAAAACAAGATTTATCAGATTTTGGCTTAGAAGAATTGCAATTAAATCAAAATGATTTGCAAAAGATAAAAACACAATTTAAAAATGAGACCTTTGCGAAGGAAAATTGCTTTTTGCATTTTGAAAATATTTACCAAAAAGATGAAGAACTTGTGATAAAAATAGCTTTTGGAGCTTTTAATCAGCCTGAGCATTGTTATTTGATTTTAAATGATAGTATGGCTTTTCTTTTTGATGAACCTTTTAAAACCGAAGAAAATCTACAGGCTTTGAATTTATTAAAAGAAAAAATTAAAAATTATTTATAAAAATGTCAAATTTTCTTGATTTTTAAGTGAAAATAAAAGAGAATAAAAAATTTAAATTTAGCTAAGGAAATAAAGATTGATTAGAGCGCAAAATCTGTGTTTGGGTTATGATGAACTTGTGATAAAAGATGCAAATTTTACATTCAACCAAGAGGATTTTATTTTTATCACAGGAAAGAGTGGAAGCGGAAAAAGCACACTTTTAAAATCTTTTTATGGAGATTTAGATATTTCATCAGGTAAGCTTGAAGTGTATGAAAATTCCATGAAAAAAATAGGGAATTTGGAGCTTTTAAAATTAAGACAAAAAATAGGCATCATTTTTCAAGACTATAAACTCATTCAAGAATACAGTGTGGAAAAAAACATTATGCTTCCTTTGATGATAAAAGGATACAGTAAAAAAATTTGCAAAGATCAAGCCACTAAGCTTTTAAAGCATGTAAATTTAAGCTTTAAAGCCGATAAAATGCCAAATCAACTTTCAGGTGGCGAGCAGCAACGCGTCGCTATGGCAAGGGCTTTAGCGCATAATCCAAAACTTTTGCTTTGTGATGAACCTACGGGCAATTTAGATGAGTATTCTTCGGATATCATTTGGACTTTGCTTAAATCAGCTAAAGAATTGCTTGGTACTTGCATTGTTGTGGTAACCCATAGAATTCCAAGTAATTTAAGGCTTAATTACCGAAGATTTGAAATAGAAAATGGAAAAATCAATGAAATTCTTTAAAACGCATTTATCTCTTATCATTCCTTTGATATTTATGATGTTTGCCTTTGAATTTATCTTATTTTTAAATGCAACTTTAAGACATTATGAAGAAAAATTAAACAAAGATTATAATATCATACTCATTAGCTCTATAAAACTGGATGAAAATATTTTAAAAACTCAAATTTCAAATATTTCATCTTTACAAATTTTAAATCCCAAAGATTTAATCGATCGTTTAAAAAGCGATATTTCGGATAAAAATTTAAAGGTTTTGCAAAATTCTTTACCCTTTTTTTATAGTGTGAAACTTGAAAATTTACTCAATCAAAATGAGCTGAATTCTCTAAAAGAAAAATTGCTTAAATTGCCTTCTGTGAGCAGGGTTGAAACCTTTGCTAAAACACACGATAAAATTTATACCTTGCTTGTGCTGATTAATGCTGTTTTTTGGGTATTTTTGTTTATTATTATTTTATTAAGTCTTGCTCTGCTTTTAAAGCAGATGAAAATTTGGCTTTATGAGCACAGTCAAAGGGTGGAAATTATGGTTTTATTTGGTGCGCCTTTTTGGTTTCGCTCTTTAGCGCTTTATAAAATGGTGTTTTTTGATTGTTTGATTTCTTTTATTTTATTGCTTTTACTTTTTACTAAAGGTTATGAATCATCCTTGGTGCAAGAAAGTTTAGCAAACATTGATATCAGTTTGCCTCAGGTGAATTTTTTATTTCAGTTAGGCGGAGTTTTTGTTTTTACGCTTTTTATTTGCTTATTGTGTGTAAATTCTGTGATGCTTAAGGTTAAGAAAAAATGAGAATCATTTTATGCCTTTTGTGCTGTTTTTCTTTGCTTTGTGCTAAAACAAGCATCAACGAACAAACTAAAAATTTAAAAGAAAATGAAAGAATTCAACGCCAACTCAATAAAAAACTTGAAGATTTAGCTGTCGATATTTTAAATAGCGAAAAAAAACTTAAGAAATTGGCAAATGATATTGAAAAGCTTAGCGATGAAACAAAAAAACTTGAAAAAAATGCCAAAATTCAAAGCCAAGAATTAAGCACTCTTAACGCGCAAAATGAAGATTTGGTAAAAAATAGAAATATTATGGAAAATAAACTTGTAGATTTAATTGCTAAAGATTTTGTGTATGATTTGCCTATCCCAAAGGGTTATTTAGAAAGTGAAGAGAGTTTTATGGCTTTTGAAGTTTTAAAAAATCTTGATGCTATTTTAACCAATGAGCTTTACCAACTTTCAAAAGATTATGAAAGCATCAATAAAACTATCAATGAAAAACAAAGTCAAATTAGAACCATTAACATCAGTTTAAAAGAATACAATAAAAGATTAGAGAAACTTCAAGAACTTAAGCAAAACCAAGAAAATGAAATTAAAAAGCAAAAAACGGACAAAGAAATTTATACTAAAAAACTCAGCACTCTTAAAGATCAGCAAGATGAGTTAAGAAAAACACTGGCCGAGTTAAAAATCATAGAAGAAAAAAAGCTTAAAGCACAAAATAAGGAAAAAGAAGAGATTAAAAATGCCGATAGCGAAGAAATAAGAAGGCTTGGAAATGGTTATCAAGGTGGTGCGGTTAAAAAATATTCTGGTGCTAAAACTATTGCGCCTTTAGATTCTTTTATTGTAAAGCAAAAATTTGGAAATTATACCGATCCTGTTTATAAGATTAAAATTTTTAATGAAAATGTTGTTTTAAAGAGCAAAACTCCTGATGCGGTTGTAAAAAGCATTTTAAATGGAAAAATAGTTTTTGCCAAAGATACGAATATGCTTCAAAAAGTGGTTATTGTAGAGCATTCTAATGGAATTCATACTATTTATGCCCATTTAGATAAGATAGCGCCAACCATTCAAGTGGGAAAAAATGTAAAAAAAGGCGCGGTATTAGGCAGAGTAAAAGATGAATTAACTTTTGAAGTGACACAAAAAAATTTTCATATCAATCCTTTGGAGTTGATTAGTTTAAATTAGCTAAATTTAAAGCGTTTTAAAATATAATTTCAAGTTTGTTAAGGAGAAATGATGCGAGAGAGAAAAAGGGTATTAGTAAAATTTTCAGGCGAGGCTTTGGCTGGAGAGAGTGGATTTGGTATAGAAAATTCCATTCTTAAATTCATAGCTTCGGAGATTAAAGAATTAGTTCAAAATAATATAGAAGTGGGTATAGTTATAGGTGGAGGAAACATTATCCGCGGTGTTTCAGCTGCTAAGGGTGGATTGATTAAACGCACGAGTGGTGATCATATGGGGATGTTGGCTACAGTGATTAATGCCATTGCAATGCAAGAAGCTTTAGAAAGCGCAGGACTTGATGTTAGGGTTCAAAGTGCAATACAAATGGAAGCTTTTTGTGAAACTTATATAATGCGTCGTGCTCAAAGACATTTAGATAAAGGTCGTGTGGTAATTTTTGCTGCAGGTACTGGAAATCCTTATTTTACAACAGATACTACAGCGATTTTAAGAGCGGTAGAAATTGACGCAGATGCTATTATTAAAGCGACAAAAGTGGATGGAATTTATGATAAAGATCCTAAAAAATTTGATGATGCAGTGTTTTTAAATACTTTAACTTACGATGAAGCAATGCAAGATAATATCAAAGTTATGGATGATACAGCCATTGCTTTAGCAAAGGATAATTCTTTGCCTATTATAGTATGCAATATGTTTGAAACAGGAAATTTATTAAAAATCATACAAGGAGACACCTCTCTTTGTTCGGTAGTAAAAAATTAAAAGGAGAAAAACAAATGGAAAACAGAATAGAAGAAGTAGCAGCTAAAGCGCTTAAAAAAATGAATGATGACAGATACAAACTTTCTTTAGTGGTGGCTAAAAGAGCTGAAGAATTAGCTAATGGCGCTTTGCCTTTGGTGGATTTGGATAAAAATAAATATAAATTTTCAGATATCGCACTTTATGAAATTGCAGAAGAAAAAATCGTTTTAGAGGGATTCGTTGAAACCAATCGATGAAGAGTTATTGCTTGAAAAACTCATTGAAGATATAAAATTTTGTAAAGATGTAAATTCGGCTAAAGAATTATTATTCAGTCTTTGCAAACCAAGCCCCATTCTTGAAAAAGCGGTGACATTTTGTATTACTCAGCATGAAGGGCAGAAAAGAAAAAGTGGAGAGCCTTACGCGGTTCATCCTATGCTTGTGGCTTGTTTGGTTGCATTTTTAAGTTCAAATGAGGATATGATAGCAGCATCTTTGCTTCATGATGTGGTTGAAGATACTCATTGCGAAGAGAAAGATTTAATCAGAGAATTTGGTGCTGGAATTTCGCGTTTGGTTAATGGTCTTACTAAAATTGTAGAAATCAGAGAAGACAACTTAATCAGTTCAAAGTCCAATCAAAATTTAACAAAATCAGCCCTAACTTTCCGCAATATGCTTCTTGCTAGCATTGAAGATGTAGGTGTTTTGGTTGTAAAGCTTTGCGATAGACTCCATAATATGCTTACTCTTGATGCCTTAAGAGATGATAAGAAAAGACGTATTAGCGAAGAAACTTTAGTTGTTTATGCGCCTATTGCTCATAGACTAGGAATTTCAAGCATTAAAAATTATTTAGAAGATTTAAGTTTTAAGTATTTAATGCCGGATGAATTTACGCAAATCAATAATTATATTAATTCAAATGATCAATATATGCAATTAGGGCTTAATGATTTTATTTCTAAAATCGAGCTTTTATTTCTTAAAAATGGTTTTAGACAAGGAAGTTTTGAAATTCACAAACGTATCAAGCACAATTATTCTGTATATCTTAAAATGCAAAGAAAGGGCATTAGTATAGAAGAAGTTTTAGATTTGCTTGGTGTTAGAATTATGGTAGAAACGGTTTCTGATTGTTATTTGGCTTTGGGAATTTTACATACAAATTTTAATCCTTTAATCTCGCGTTTTAAAGATTATATTGCTTTACCTAAACAAAATGGCTATCAAACCATACACACGACTTTATTTGATGCAAAAAATATTATCGAAGCTCAAATTCGCACTTTTGATATGCATAAAATTGCAGAATTTGGAGTGGCAGCTCATTGGAAATACAAAGAAGGTGGTAATGCCGTAAGTACGCCAAAACTTGATTGGTTGGCTGATATTTCGATGCAAAGCAATATCGAAGGCACGGAAGATTATAGCGCGGTAGAATTATATGAGTATGCAAAAGATAGTTTGTATATAGAAGATATCGCAGTTTATTCGCCTAAAGGTGAAATTTTTACCTTGCCTCGTGGTGCTACTGTGCTTGATTTTGCCTATGAGGTGCATACTAAAATAGGTCTGCATGCTAAAAGCGCTTATGTGAACCGTGTTAAAGTTCCGCTTCTAACAGAGCTTAAAAATGGGGATATAGTGCGTATTGTTACCGCTAGTGAGAGATTTTATCGTTGTTCTTGGATAGATAGTGTCAAAACAGGAAAAGCAAGGGCAAGCATTCGTGCATTTTGTAAGCAAAAATTAAGAGAAATTCATTTACAAACTTCTTTAAATATCCTTTCTTCGGTGTTTAGTGTCAAAAATGATAAAATCCTAAAATGGATAGAAAAAGAAAATTTAAGCAAAAAAATCAGACAAGTTCCTAATGATAGTGTGTATTTTAAAGATGTGGTTAATACGCTGAAAAAATACGCCAAAAAATCTTATTGGTTTGACAAGTATGAGTTAAAAGAGCAAAAAATTGGCAATATCATTGTATATTCAAATCACAAAATAGCCAATGTGGAATTTGATTATTGTTGTCATCCAAAACGAGGTGATGCAATTATGGGTTTTATAGAATCAGGTAATGTTGTCGTTCATCATAAGCTTTGTGATAAGGCTGATAAATTGCTAGAAAAGCAAAAAGATATGGTTTTTATTAAGTGGGATGCCAATGTTCCAAAAAGTTATAAGGTAATATTTTCTTTGGAAAATAAAAAAGGGACTTTAGCAGACTTTTTAACCACGCTATCAAAAATGCAGATTAATATACTCACTATTAATCTTTCAAGAGAGCCTAATTCTGTTGTGGATTATTTTGAAATTAATATAGAAATTCCTGATGATATTGTCGTTGAAAATGTTAAAGATAGACTCAAAACGCGTTATAAAATTTTAGATTTTACATCTTTAAATGATGCGTATAAAACCAATTAGAAAGGTAAATATGGATTTAAAAAATATTATTGCTGATATAAAAAGAGGGGTTGCTGAAATCATAGATGAGGAAAAATTAGAAGCTTTGATTAAAAATTATTACGAAAAAGGTGAAAATTTTTACATTAAAGCAGGATTTGATCCTACGGCTCCTGATTTGCATTTAGGACATAGTGTGGTTTTAAATAAAATGGCTTTACTTCAAAAACATGGCGGACTTGTTTATTTTTTGATTGGAGATTTTACAGGACAAATTGGCGATCCTAGCGGAAAAAATGCAACAAGAAAAAAATTAAGCAAAGAAGAAGTTTTGAAAAACGCAAAAACCTACGAAGAGCAAGTATTTAAAATTCTTGATAAGGAAAAAACTTTTATTAAGTTTAATTCTGAGTGGCTGAATAGCTTGGGCGCTGCTGGTATAGTTGAACTGACTTCAACTTTTAGCGTGGCAAGAATGCTAGAGCGTGATGATTTTACCAAGCGTTTTAGAGAGCAAAGCCCTATATCAATATGTGAATTTTTATATCCTTTGCTTCAAGGTTATGATAGTGTAGCTTTAAAAAGCGATATAGAAATGGGCGGAACAGATCAAAAATTTAATCTTTTAATGGGAAGAACTTTGCAAAGAATTTATAACACAGGAAAAGAGCAAGCGGTTATGATGATGCCTTTGCTTGAAGGCTTAGACGGTGTTAATAAAATGAGTAAAAGTTTAAATAATTACATAGGTGTTACAGAAAAAGCTAATGATATGTATGCTAAAATATTAAGCATTAGTGATGAGTTGATGCTAAGGTATTACGAGCTTTTAAGTTTTAAAAGCACCAAAGAACTTGAGCAAATCAAGCAAGATTTAAAGCAAGGCACACTTCATCCTAAAAAAGCAAAAGAGAATTTAGCATTAGAAATTACGCAAAGATTTCATTCTGTGGCTTTAGCCAATGAAGCTAAGGCGGAATTTGACAAGGTACATAGTGCTAATGAATTGCCAAGTCAGATGGAAGAATTTAGCGTTAATGGCACTATTTGGCTTGCAAAAGCTTTGGTTGAATGCGGTTTGGAAAACTCTACTTCATCGGCAAGGAGAAGTATAGGTGCAAATGCCGTGAGTGTAAATTCTCAAAAAGTAAAAGATGAACAAATGCAATTAACTCAAGGGGAATATATTCTCCAAGTAGGTAAAAGAAAATTTGCAAAACTAAGGGTGATATAATGGATTTAAAACCTCTACAAATAGGTAAGCATACGATAAAATATCCCATTATCCAAGGTGGAATGGGTTTGGGAATCAGTTGGGATAGGCTTGCTTCTGCTGTATCTTCAAATGGTGGTTTGGGTGTTATTTCTTCGGTAGGAACAGGTTATTATGAAAATTTAAAATATGTCAGCAAGGAATTTAACGCTAAGCCCTATGGAAGCAATAATTTTTACTCACGAGAAGGCTTGCACGCTTTGATTAATAACGCAAGAAAAGTATGTGGCGATGCTCCTTTGGGTTGCAATATTTTATGTGCGAGCAATGATTATGCTAGAATTGCCCGTGATGCTTGTGAAGTGGGATTTAATGTCATTATTTCAGGAGCTGGACTTCCGACAAATTTACCAGAATTTACTGCAGATTTTCCTGATGTTGCTTTAGTTCCAATTGTTTCTTCAGCAAAGGCTTTAAAAATCATTTGCAAAAGATGGCAAGGGCGTTATAATCGCTTGCCTGATGCTGTTGTTGTTGAAGGTCCTAAAAGTGGCGGACATCAAGGATTTACTTATGAGCAGTGTTTAGATCCAAATTATCAACTTGAAAATTTAATCACCCCTATAGCTTTAGAAGCTAAAGAATGGGGAAATTTTCCTATTATTGCAGCAGGTGGAGTTTGGGATAAAAATGATATAGAAAAAATGATTTCTTTAGGTGCAAGTGGTGTTCAAATGGGAACGAGATTTATAGGAACTTTTGAATGTGATGCAAGTGATGATTTTAAAAATGTTTTACTTGAATGCAAACAAGATGATATTGAGCTGATTAAATCTCCGGTTGGATATCCTGCAAGGGGCATTAGAACCAATTTGTTAAATTTAGTAGATAAAAGAATGGGACCAAAAATTAATTGTGTTAGCAACTGTGTTTCCCCTTGTCAAAGAGGAAAAGAGGCGACAAAGGTGGGTTATTGCATTGCTGATAGGCTTTTTGATGCTTGGTCTGGAAGAAAAGAAACAGGTTTATTTTTCACAGGTGCAAATGGCTATCGTTTAAATAAACTTATTAGCGTAAAAGAATTAATTCACAAATTAGTCAATGGTGAAGATGCTTAAATTTATTTTTTTATTTTTTATTTTTTTAACTCAGTGTTTTGGAGCTTTTGAGGCTCAACTTCAAAAATTTGATAAAGAGTTTTCAAATTCCAAAACAGAAACACAAATTAAATATCACCATCATTTAAAAAGCTTGTATATCCAAAGTATTATTGATGAGGATGAAAAGAGTAAAAATGAAATTTTAAAACGCTTGGTCATTAGCTCCAAAACCTTAAACTTTGATAGCACACCTTATATTCAAGAACTAAAAGATTCTGGTGTTGACACTAAAGAATTAGAAAATTCGTTATCTTTGAAAAAAAATGATGATAAAAAGCAAGAGCTTTCTACTTTTAATACTCAAGCTAAAGAAGTAATAAGTGCTGGTCAAAATCAAAAATTATTTATTTTAAAATCATTTCCATTTCAAAATGGGATAGAACTTCTTTTAAGCCAAAAATTAGAAATTAAAGATTTGAAAAATCTTGTTTTAAAAGAGAAAGATAATTTTCGCTATATTATAGACTTTAATGCTGTTTTAGAGGGGAATCGAACGATTTATGAATTTAATAATGGAGTAAAAATCACTCTGTCACAATACGATCCACAAACCGCTCGTATTGTTTTAAATTCTAAAGAAGAATTGGAATGTGCGGTAGGTTTTGAAGATTTAAAAATGCGTTTTGCATTTAAAAAGAATGAAAAACAAGAAAACGTCAAAGTTCAAGAGTCTAAACCAATAAAAGAAAAAAAGGAAAATACTAAAACTCAAGAACCTAAGCAAATTCAAGAAAATAAACCCATAAATAATAAAAAGCAAGAAAAAACAAACACAAGTGTTAAAAAAGAAAATGATGAGAAAAAAACTAAAAATTCGGAAAATACACAACAAAAAGAAAGGAAATTAGAAATACTTAGCGTTAAAAAAACGCAAAATGCTATTATTTTAGAATTTAATGAAAAAATCTCAAAAGAGGATATCTCAAGTTTTACAATGAAGGATAAAAATACTTTTCGTTATGTTTGGGATATCAAGGCTACGCTAAAAGGAAAAAGAAAAAATTTTACTTTAAATAAAAGCGATAGTATAACTGTAGCGCAATTTAATCCAAGCACAGTAAGAGTGGTTTTAAATTCTACTTTAAATCAAAAACCAAAAGAAAAATTAAACGATACAAATTTAGAATTAAGCTATGAGCTTGAAGAACAAAGCAGTAAAAATTTAGAACAAAAAACGACCGTGTCTAAGAATTTTAAAGCAAATAAAATTATAGTAATTGATGCAGGGCATGGCGGTAAGGATAGCGGAGCTTTGGGTAATCGTTTGCAAGAAAAAAATGTAGTATTAAATCTTTCCTTAAAAATTGGAGATGAGCTTAAAAAACGAGGCTATAAAGTTTTTTATACGCGAAATAAGGATAAATTTATTAATTTAAGAGATAGAACTAAATTTGCAAATGATAAAAATGCAGATTTGTTTATTTCAGTGCATGCAAATGCAGTGCCTAAAGAAAAAGCAAAAAACACTCAAGGTTTTGAAACATTTTTCTTAAGTCCGGCCAGAAGCGAAAGAAGTAAAAAAGCTGCAGAGCTTGAAAATCAATCTGATGTCGAAGAAATGAATTATTTTTCCAAGCAAACTTTTTTAAATTTTTTAAATCGTGAAAAAATTATTGCATCAAATAAGCTTGCTATAGATATCCAAAAAGGGGCTTTAAAATCTATAAGAACAAAATACAAAGTCAGTGATGGCGGAGTGAGAGAAGCACCATTTTGGGTTTTAGTCGGTGCTCAAATGCCTGCTGTGTTGATAGAAATTGGCTATATTACTCATCCTGATGAAGGAAAAAGAATTGCAAATAAAAATTTCCAAAATTCCTTAGCAGATGGTATCGCAGATGGCGTAGAAAATTATTTTCGCAATAACTACTAATGCAAAAAGCTCGTTTGATTTTTAAGGATAATACTCCTTTTTCTTTAGATTTTGATGATTTTTATTTTAATTCCAAAGATGGAGTAAATGAGAGTAAATTTGTATACACGCAAGCCTTTGAATTTACAGAAGATGAAAATTTTATTATCGCTGAACTAGGTTTTGGCATAGGTTTGAATTTTTTTCTGAGCCTAAAACGCTTTTTAAATTCCACTAAACGCCCTAAAAGATTGTTTTATGTAAGTTTGGAAAATTTTTATATTGATAAAGAGCTTTTAAGAGAATGCTATAAAAGATTAAATCTTTATGAAGAATTTAAAGAGCTTTTGGAGCTGTTTTTAGAGTTTTATCCTAAAAATAAAGAAGGATATTATCGTTTTTATTTCAAGGATTGTTTTTTAGATCTTGTATTTAAAGATGCTGCATTTTCTTTAAAAGAGCTTGATTTTAAAGCTGATGTTTGGTTTTTAGACGGTTTTTCTCCAAGCAAGAATAAAACAATGTTTGATGAAGAAATCATTAAAGAAATCGCAAGGCTTTCTAAGATAAATACCCAAATTCTTACTTTTTCTGCATCAAGTTTTTTGCAAAAAAATCTTAAAAAATATAATTTTGAAGTGCAAAAAGTTAAAGGCTTCAAAAAAAGAGAAATGATTAAAGCGTGTTTTAAGGGCTTTGAATTTGAATGCAAAGAAGCTTATTTTTCACGCGTTAAAAAAGATTTTAAAGGTAAAAAACTTGCTATAATTGGTGCTGGAATCAGTGCCGCAAGTCTTGCTTATGAACTTTCGCTAAGGGGTTTTGAGATAGAAATTTTTGAAAAAAACACAAAGCTTTTTGAAAATGCAAGCACAAATGCAAGCGGAATTTTAAGTTCTCTTATTTTAAAGCCTGAGGTTGTTTTGGGGGAATTATCTCAAAATGCTTTTATTGAAGCGAGTAGATTTTATCAGCAAATTTTGGGTTTTAAGCCCCAAGGTGTTTATGAATTTGCTTACAATGAACTGATGCAAACGCGTTTTGATTTACAAAAAGATAATGTTTTGTTTCAAATTTGTGATAATAGAGCTTTTTTGGAAGATGGCGGTGTTATTGAACCAAAAACGATTGTAAGTGAGCTTTTAAGACTTAGTGGTGCTAAAATACACTTTGGTTATGAATTTATGCATTTTACAAAAGATGATAATAAATTTTCCTTGCATTTTAATACGCAAAATAGCAAAAGCGGCTTTGATATACTCATTTATGCTAGCGGTGCGGATACTAAAAAAATACTTTCTTATGAAGCGATGAATTTAAGTAAAGTTCGCGGGCAAGTCACGCTTTTAAAGCCTTTTTTAGATACAAAATTTGCCTTATCTTCAAAAGCTTATATTACGCCTATAAAAAATGATTTGCAATTAATTGGTGCGACTTATGATAGGCTAAATGAGGATATAAATCCTACGCAAAAAGATAATGAGGAAAATATCCAAAATATCAAGGAATTTTTACAAGGCAATGAAAAGCTTGTCGTGCAAGGTGCTAAGGTTGCTTTTAGATCTTATTCAAGCGATAGATTTGCCATTATTGGTCCAGCTTATGATGAGGAGTTTTATAAAAAATCTTATAAGGCTTTATTATGGACTAAAGATAAGCCACAAATTTTGCCACAAAATATTGAGAATTTATATCTTGATTTTGCCCATGGTTCAAGAGGATTTAGCACAGCAATTTTAGGTGCAAGATACATTTGTGCTTTGATTTGTAATGAGCCTTTAGGCTTATTTAAAAGTTTTACTCATGCTATTCATCCTGCTAGATTTTTAATGCGAAAGCTTAAAAAGGGTTTGTGAGCTTTTATAAAATATTTTCTATACGGAATAATTTTTGCTTGCGATGGCAATGTAAGTCATTAGCTGTTTTGCAAAATAGGTATTAATAAAAGGTAAATTCCATGAAAATTACAAATCATTCTTATGCAAGTAAAAATGCTGAAACAAAAGTGTTCTTGATAATGCTTTAGATAAAGCGGAGCAAGAATTATCCACAGAAGAATATTTAAATACAGTTGGGTTTGTTTGGAAAAGTCAGTCTATTATAAATTTTAGAAAAAATGGAGATGTTCGCATTAAAGATTATAATGATAAATTGGCTAAATCTAGCGTTATTGAGCAAAAAAAGAGTATCAATGATATGATTGATATTCTAAAATCTAATTCTATCCAAAAAGGCTTATTTATGGGACAAGCTGAAAGTGAGGCACATTTTAGGGCGAGGAAAAACAAGGCTATTGATTATTTAAGTGAATTACTAAAAGATATATAAGCTTAGTGTTCTTGTGTCAAGACTTTTCACCTTAAGATATTTGTTGAATTTTGTTTAATCTATTAACTATATGAATGCTTACTAACTCTTTTATATTTATCAAAACAATTCTTTATTTTTAAACTTAAATTAACTTAAAATGTCTTATCATATTGTTTGAGTATTTTAAGTCAAAAAGGAATAATTATGCTAGACTTTCATCATCTACAAACTCGTCTTAATGAGTTGGAAAAACTTCCTTCTTTAAAAAACGATTCTTCCATTACACAAGCCTTAGAAAAATCAGGTTTTACAAGAAGAGATTTTATGAAATGGGCAGGAGCTATGACGGCATTTTTGGCTTTGCCGGCAAGTTTAACTCCTATGGTAGCAAAAGCCGCGGAATTAGCCGATAGACTTCCGGTGGTTTGGCTTCATATGGCTGAATGCACGGGCTGTAGTGAAAGTTTGCTAAGAAGCGATACACCAACGATTGATAGTTTAATTTTTGATTATATTTCTTTAGAATATCATGAAACTATTATGGCTGCTGCGGGTTGGCAAGCTGAAGAAAATTTAGAAAGTGCTATTGAAAAATATAAAAACAAATACATTTTAATGGTTGAAGGCGGTATTCCTATGGGTGATACTGAACATTTTTTAACCATAGGACCACATGGAAAGACAGGCTATGAGCTTTCAAAAATGGCAAGTGAGAATGCTTTGGCTATTTTTGCTATAGGGACCTGTTCTAGTTTTGGTGGAATTCAAGCTGCAAGACCAAATCCAAGCAATGCTCAGCCTTTAAGTAAGGTAACAAGCAAGACTGTGATTAATGTTCCAGGTTGTCCGCCAAGTGAAAAAAATATAGTCGGAAATGTTTTGCATTATCTTCTTTTTGGTGAGTTGCCGGCACTTGATGTTTATAATAGACCAAAATGGGCTTATGGTTTAAGAATTCATGATCTTTGCGAAAGACGCGGACATTTTGATGCGGGTGAATTTGTGCAAAGCTTTGGCGATGAAGGCGCAAAAAATGGTTATTGTCTTTATAAAGTGGGTTGCAAAGGACCTTATACTTTTAACAACTGTTCTAGAGAAAGATTTAATCAGCACACTTCTTGGCCTATCCAAGCAGGACATGGTTGTATAGGTTGCTCTGAGCCAAATTTTTGGGATACTATGGGACCATTTGAAGAACCAATGGCAAGCCATAAATTTGATACGGTTTTTGGACTTGGTGCTGATAGCGTGTCAGATAAAATCGGCATAGGTGTTTTAACACTTACTGGTGTTGCGATTGCAGCACATGCAGTTATTGCTTCTATGAAAAAAAATGAGGAATAAAAATGAGTCAAAGAATAACAGTAGATCCAATTACAAGAATTGAAGGACATCTAAGAGTTGAGGTTGTTGTTGATGAAAACAATGTGGTTAAAGAAGCTTATGCAGGTTCTACTTTGTGGCGTGGAATAGAAACCATTGTAAAAGGTCGTGATCCAAGAGATGCGGGTTTTATGACTCAAAGAATTTGTGGAGTTTGTACTTTTTCACATTATAAAGCAGGTATTGTTGCGGTTGAAAATGCTTTAGGTATCACTCCGCCACTTAATGCGCTTTTAACTAGAACTTTGATGAATGCAGCGCTTTTCTTGCATGATCATATCGTGCATTTTTATCAACTTCACGGACTTGATTGGGCTGATGTTGTGAGCGCTTTGAGTGCCGATGTTAAAAAAGCAAGCGATGAAGCTTTTAAATACACTCCAAATCCTTATGCCACAGGTGCAGACAAATTGCTTGAAGTGCAGCAAAGACTTAAAGCTTTTGTAGATAAAGGAAATTTAGGACCTTTTGCTAATGCTTACTATGGACATCCAACTTATCGTTTAACTCCAGAGCAAAATTTAATTGTTCTTTCGCATTATTTAGAATGTTTAAGAATTCAAAGAATTATTGCACAATGTATGGCAATTTTTGGGGCTAAAAACCCTCATCCTCAAAGCTTAACCGTTGGTGGTGTAACTTGTGTTATGGATCTTTTAAGTCCTTCAAGAATGGGCGAATATATGGAAAAATTTAAAGAAGTGCAAGATTTTGTTAATCGTGCTTATTATCCTGATCTTGTAATGGCTGGAAAAGCTTATGCTAACGAAGCTAGTGTTTTAAATGATATTGGGGTAAATAATCTTTATACTTTCCAAGAGTTTCAGCTCGGCAAAAATGAGTGGTTGTTTGAAAGTGGAATCATTAAAAATGGCGATATAAGCAAAGTTTATGAAGTAGAAGAGGATAAAATCACTGAAGAAGCAACACATTCTTGGTATAAAGATAATGAGGCACTTCATCCATATGATGGCAAGACAAATCCAAATTATACAGGACTTGTAGAGGGCGAGAGTATCGATCATCATGGTAAAAATGTAACTTCAAAAGTGTTTGATACCAAAGGAAAATACAGCTGGATTAAAGCTCCTCGTTATGAAGGAAATCCTATGCAGGTTGGCCCATTAGCAAATATAGTGGTAAATTATGCTAAGGGCAATAAAAATGTTGTTCCTGTGGTCGATGAGTTCTTAAAAGAAACGGGTTTGCCATTAAATGCAGTATTTAGTACGCTTGGAAGAACTGCCGCGCGTTGTATAGAGGCAAAAATCGTTGCAAACAATGCTTTAAGAGCGTTTAATAATTTGGTAGAAAATTTGAAAGTCGATGAAAGCACTTGTGCTCCTTATGTGATTGATAATACCAAAGAATACAAAGGTCGTTATATGGGACATGTGCCTCGTGGAACGCTAAGTCATTGGTGTAGAATTAAAAATGGTGTGATTGAAAATTGGCAAGCTGTAGTGCCTTCTACTTGGAATGCAAGCCCAAAAGATGCTAACGGTATAGGTGGAAGTTATGAGCAGTGTTTGATAGGACTTAAGATCGCTGATGTAAAACAACCACTTGAAATCATTAGAAAAATTCACTCTTATGATCCTTGTATTGCTTGCGCGGTACATGTAATGGATACTAAGGGAAATAATCTAAGCGAATACAAAGTAAATGTAAATTTATAAAAGGAGCTTTTATGCAAAACCAAGAAGAAAAATTGCAAAGAAAAGCTGAATATGAATTTAGCATAGGTTTACGTTTAACGCATTGGATAAGAGCGGTTGCTATTGTTATTTTGGTAGGAACTGGTTTTTATTTATCTTATGTTTTTCAAAGTCCTATTAGCAATGGTGAGCCTGTTAATTTTATGCAGGCAAAATACCGTTTAGCCCATCAAGTGGCAGGTTTTGTACTCATTGCTTGTGTTATTTTTAAAATTTATCTTTTCTTTTTTGATAAATTAAGTCATAAAGAGCGTGTAAGCGTGCGAGATATTTTCAGTCCAAAATTATGGATAGAACAAATTAAATTTTATTTATTTTTGGGAAAACATCCACATTTAAAAGGGGTTTATAATCCTTTGCAATTTGTAACTTATTTTTTCTTTTATATCATTATAATGGGCATTATTGTTACGGGGCTTATTTTATACACCCATGTTTATCATGAGGGCTTGGGCGGATTTTTATATGGCATCTTAAGACCTATTGAAGCAATGATGGGTGGTTTGGCTGAAGTTAGGACTTTGCATAGGATATTGATGTGGATTATTATTATTTTTGTATTTGTGCATATTTATATGGCAATTTTTAATGCCATAAAAGGAAGAAATGGTGCACTTGATGCCATTGTTAGTGGATATAAATTCGAGAAAAAAGAAGAGAAAAATTGAAATTTCTTGTATTGGGTATAGGGAATATTATGTTTGCAGATGAAGGCTTAGGTGTTCATCTTTGCAAGCTTTTGGAAAAAAACTATAAATTCACTCACAAAACTCATATTTTAGATTTTGTTGATGGTGGAACTTTAGCTTTGCAATTAAGCTATATTATCGCAGAGTATGATAAGATGATAGTGCTTGATTGTATTGATGCTGACGATGGTAAGATTGGCGATGTATTTTTCTTTCCTTATGATGCGATGCCTAAAAAAATTAATTGGAGCGGAAGTGCTCATGAGGTGGAAATGCTTCAAACCTTGCAATATGTGGAGCTTATGGGAGACTTACCTCAAACACAAATTTTAGCTTGTATTCCAAAACGCATAGAAGCAATGAGTTTTACATTGTCAAAAGAAATTGTTACTGCGAGTAAAATTATGGAGAAAACCTTTCTTGATTATATAAAAAAAGAAGGTTTTGATTATGACAAAATAGCCAACCACTCTTTAGAAGAATTAGCTGAAATTTCGTATAAAAGTTTTTAAAATCACACCATCTACGCCAAGTTCATAAAATTCTTCTAAATTTTTAAAATCATCAACTAAAAATAAAATTTTACTATCAAAAAGATAAAATTCGGCTACTTTAACGGCAAATTTGGCTAGATTTTTATCTTTAAAAATTAGAAATTTGGCACCCAAGGCATTGGCGAGAAAAATTTCATTTTTATTTTCTATAAATATTGCAAATTCTTTGTGATTTGTTTTTAATTTTTGTATTAATTTTTCATTGTATTTTATGCAAAAAATTTCATCAGTATTTTTTGTAAATTCTTTAACAAAAGTAAAATTTTTACTTTCTACGAGCTTGTGTCCTAAAATCAGCATTTTTAACCTTTTTGTGTAATACTTAAAAATATCTAATTGTATCAAAATCAACTTTAAGCAATATCAAAATACACGCTTAAAGAAAAACAAGATGAAAATTTATTTTCAAATATCAAGTTAATATTTCTTTTGGTATAATCTTTGAAGTTTAAAAATATAAGGAGAAAATGATGAAAAGAATCATTTTGTGCACCATCTCTATTTTTATATTAAGCACTTTTGCACATGCTACCCCTTTAGATGATGTGTTTGAAGATGTAGAAGTTTCGGGAACTATTCGTTATCGCTATGAAAATCAAAGAGTTAAGGGAAATTTAAAGCAAAATAATAAGAAATCTAATCGTGCTACTACAAATATCACTATTAAATAAAAGATAGAAATTGTTATCATTTTTTTATATAATTGCGTTTATTTTATAAAAGGTTTTTTTATGTTTCGTATATTGTTTATACTCATTATTTGTTTTACTTTTGGTTTTGGGATTAGTTTAAAATCTCTATTTTCTTATACTTTTGATGGTGCTAGTTATGATATGGCTAAGGCAAAGGAATTGTATTTTGAAAAAAAATGCCATATTTGTCATGGCGATAATGGGGAAAAAATTGTTGCTGGTTCAAGAATACTTCGCAATATGGAGCCTGCTGATATTAAATCAGCATTGATTGATTATACGACTAATGCAAGTGGAGAACAGTCTGCTACAAGAATTCAAATGCTACCTTATGCAAATTCTTTAAGTCATGATGAGATGAATTATATTATTGCTTATTTAAAGGGTGGGAATTTTGCTATAGAGATGCAAGCAAAAGACTTGCTTGAAGAAGAGCCTGAGAAAAAAACAAAACACGGAACTTTTATTAAATGATTAATTTTAATTAAGGAGATTTTATGAAAAAAAGAAGTTTGTTATTAGGTGCTTTACTTTTGGCTAATTTAGCTTATGGTAAAGAAGTTAATTTAGGTATTGTATTGCCTTTAACAGGATCTTTAGCGGCTTATGGACAGGATGTTTATACAGGTATTGAGCTTGCCAATAAACTTAATCCTACTTTGGACAATGGAGATAAAGTAAAATTGGTAGTTGTAGATACTAAAGGGGATAAAATTGAAACTTCAACTGCGACTACAAGACTTATTTCTCAAGATAAGGTTGTAGGACTTATTGGAGAGGCTGTTACTCCAAATACCATGCAAGTTATTTCTATTGCTGAAGATAAAAAAGTTCCAGTTATTGCCCCAGTAGCTTCAGGAGATAAGCTTTTAGATAAAAAAACTTATGCAAGTCGTGTGTGTTTTATGGATAGTTTTCAAGGAGATAAATTTGCTACTTATGCCTATAAAGACTTAGGTTTGCAAAGTGTTGTTGTGATTGTAGATCAAAGCAATGTTTATTCTTTAGGACTTGCAAAGGCTTTTGAAAAAGAATTTAAGGCTAAAGGCGGAAAGGTTATTAAAAAGCTTACCATTTCTTCAGGGGATAAAGATTTTAAAGCTATTGCTTCGCAGCTTAAAAGTTTAAATCCTGATTTTGTTTATATGCCAATTTATCATCCAGAAGCTGCTTTGATTGCAAGACAAGCAAGACAAACAGGTTTTGATAAATTATTTTCTGCAGGAGATGGGGTAAATAATCAAACTTTTATCGATCTTGGTGGTGATGCTGTTAATGGTGTGGTTTTTACTGATAGCTTTGATTATAATAACCCAAGCACAAATTTGGGACGCAAATTTATTAGTGCTTATGAAAAAGAAAAAAATAGCAAAGCTTTACCTGCATTTTCAGCAATGGGTGCAGATGCTTATTATGTAATGCTTAATGCTATGAATCAATGCAAAGATAATCTTACTCCAGCTTGTGTCAATGATAAAATTCATCAAACCAATAATTATGAAGGAGTTGGTGGTATCATAAGCATTGATAAAAGCGGAAATGCTTCAAGATCAGTAGTGATAAAAGAAATTAAAAATCAACAACAAGTTTATAAAACAACAATCAATCCTTAAGGAGTTTAAAAGTGAAAAAAATTGGTTTAATTATCCTTTGTGCTTTAACTCTAAGCTTGCAAGCTAAAGAAATTAATATAGGTATAGTAATGCCCTTAACTGGTGCTACAGCAGCTTATGGACAAAGTGCGCTTGATGGGATAAAAATTGCAAATTCTATGCAAAATACTCTTAAAAACGGAGATAAAATCAATCTCGTCGTTGTAGATACTAAAGGGGATAAAATAGAATCTTCTACTGCGGCCACTAGACTTGTTTCTCAAGATAAAGTTATAGGTCTTATTGGCGAAATGGTAACGGCTAATACCTTGCAAGTAATGAGAGTAGCAGAAGAGAATAAAATACCCGTAATTGCTCCAGCTGCAACTGGGGATAAATTACTTAATAAAAAGAATTATTCTAGTCGTGTATGTTTTATGGATAGCTTTCAAGGTTCATCTTTGGCAAAATATGTTTTTTCTAAACTTCATTATAAAAATGCTGTTATTGTAATGGATCAAACGACAGATTATTCTTTAGGACTTGCAAAGGCTTTTGAAAAAGAATTTATAGCCAATGGCGGTAAAATTTTGGCTAAGTTGCGTGTGAGCTCGGGAGATAAAGATTATAAAGCCATTATTTCTCAAATTCAAAAACTAAATCCTGAATTTGTATATTTGCCAATTTATTATAATGAAGCCTCATTGTTTGTGCGCCAAGCTCAAAACGCAGGACTTAAATTGCCTATGGGTTCAGCTGATGGCGTAGCAGATGAGACTTTTGTTAAACTTGCACAAGATGCAAGCGAAGGTTATATTTTTACTGATAGTTTTGATTATAACAACCCTCCTACTAAGCTTAGTAAAGAATTTATCGGTGCTTATTCGAAAGTTAAAGGTTCTAAAGAAGTGCCTAATTTTTCAGCAATGGGTGCAGATGCATATTTTGTAATGTTTGATGCAATGAATCGTTGTGTTGATAATCTCACTCCAGCTTGTGTCAATGATAAAATTCATCAAACCAATAATTATGAAGGTGTAAGCGGAGTTATAAGCATTGATAAAAGTGGCAATGCGACTAGATCAGTAGTAGTAAAAGAAATTAAAAATCAAAAACAAAGTTATAAAGATTTAATTAACCCTTAGGAAAAAAATGGATTCTACTTTATTAATTCAACAACTTATTAATGGTTTTAGTCTTGGCAGCATGTATGCACTTATTGCCATAGGTTATACAATGGTTTATGGTGTTTTAAGACTTATAAATTTTGCACATGGCGATATTATGATGGTGGGTGCATATGCTGCACTTTTTTGCGTGACTTCTATGGGAGTCCCTTTTTTAGGGGCCTTATCTTTGGCGATGATTTTTGCAGCTTGTGTGGGTATAGCTATTGATAAAATTGCCTATAAACCCTTAAGAAAAGCTCCTCGGATTTCTTTGCTTATTACAGCTATTGGTATTAGTTATTTGATACAAAATCTTTTCAATATGTTTTTTGGTTCTACACCAAGATTTTTTGAAGTTCCTGAATACCTTCAAGAGGTGATAAATTTTGGTAGTATTAGTATGAGCGTGATTAATATAGTAATACCAATTTTAACTTTATTAATTTTACTTATTGTGCTTTTTATACTTTATAAAAGCAAGTATGGTATTGCCATTAGAGCTTTAGCTTTTGATATACATACTGTAAATTTAATGGGAATTGATGCAAATAAAATTATTGCTATTGTATTTGCTTTGGGTTCTGCTTTGGCTGCAGTTGGCGGTGTTTTTTGGGCAAGTAGTTATCCTTCCGTTGATCCTACTATGGGAACTTTAATAGGACTTAAAGCTTTTGCAGCTGCGGTTTTAGGAGGTATTGGGTCGGTTGTAGGTGCGGTTTTAGGCGGATTAATCATTGGTTTTACCGAAGTTGTTTTCGTGGCTTTAATTCCAGAAATGGCAGGATTTAAAGATGCTTTCGCTTTTATTTTCTTGGTATTTATTTTACTCTTTAAACCCACAGGAATTTTGGGTATTAATTTTGAAAAAAGTAGGTTTTAAATATGGATTTCACTAAAATTGAAAACAAGTTTTTTCATTTATTATTTTTAATTATTGCTATCGCTTTTATTATTGTTTCTCCGTATTTTTTTGATGATTATGGAGAAAGAATATTAAGCAATATTGCTATTTTTATTATTTTGGCTATCAGTTACAATCTTATCAACGGAGTTACAGGGCAATTTTCACTCGAGCCCAATGGTTTTGTAGCCATAGGAGCTTATGTAACAGCCTTGTTGCTTTTAAATAGCGAAAGCAAAATCGATCAATTTTCATTAGAGGATCCAAGCACTTTTATCTTAGCTTTTCATTCTCCAAATTTTATTTTAGCTTTATTGGCGGCTGGATTTTTTTCTTGTTTGCTTTCTTTTATTCTTTCTTTTGCTGTTTTTCGCGTAAGAGGGGATTATTTGGCTATTGTAACTTTAGGTTTTGGTATTATCATTAAGCTTTTGGCAATTAATTTTCCTTCAATAACCAATGGTTCTTTGGGGCTTACTTTAAGCTCTAGTGATTTGCCTAAGTCTTCAGATCTTATTTATTGGGCAGGTGGTATAGCAATTATTTCTGTTATTCTTATTTTAAATATTACCTATTCAAAATACGGTAGAGCTATGAAAGCCATAAGAGATGATGAGGATGCCGCTAGTGCGATGGGAATTCATACTTTTTGGATTAAAACATTAGCTTTTGGCACTTCGGCGTTTTTAGAAGGTGTAGGTGGCGGACTTTTGGCATACTTTTTAGCTTCTGTTTCTCCGGAACAATTTGACTTTTTGCTAACTTTTCAATTATTGATTATTATTGTTTTGGGCGGACTAGGATCAACAACTGGGGCAATTATTGGAGCTGTTTTGGTAATAGGTGGAAGTGAATGGCTAAGATTTTTAGATGAAAGTATGAATATTTTTGGTTATCAAACTGAAGCAAGACCAGGACTTAGAATGGTTGTTTTTTCATTGGCGCTTATTCTTGTTATGCTTTTTGCACGAAAAGGTTTAATGGGAGATAAAGAGCTTTTAGACTTTTTGAAATTTAAGAAAAACCCTAAAAATGGGAGAAAACAATGATACTTAATTTGGAAAAAATTTCTAAGAGCTTTGGTGGAGTAAAAGCTATAAATGAAACTTCTTTTTGTATCAATGAGGGTGAAATTTTTGGACTTATTGGACCAAATGGTGCTGGCAAAACTACACTTTTTAATATTATTACCGGAAATTATAAACCTACAAGCGGTAAGGTTTTTTTTAAAAATCAAAGGATAGATCATTTAAAACCACATAAAATAGTGCATTTGGGGATAGCGCGAACCTTTCAAAACATACGCCTTTTTTCAAGTATGAATGTGTTAGAAAATGTATTAATAGGTTTTAATCATCAAATGAAGTATAGTATTTTTGAAGCTTTTTTACATTTTGGGCGTTTTAGAAAAGTAGAAAAAGAATTTCAAACTAAGGCTTATGAGCTTTTAGAAGAACTTGGTATTGCGGAGCTTGCACAAGAAAAGGCTACGAGTTTGAGCTATGGACAACAAAGAAAAGTAGAGATTGCAAGAGCTATGGCGACAAGTCCAAGACTCCTTTTGCTTGACGAACCAGCTGCTGGAATGAATGGAGCAGAAAGCGATGAGCTTGCAGAACTTATTTTTAAATTAAGAAAAGATTATAAGATTAGCGTGTTGCTTATAGAACATGATATGAAATTTGTAAACAAGCTTTGCGATAGAGTTTTGGTTTTAGATTATGGTAAAACAATTTTTGAAGGCAAGGTTAGCGATGCAGTAGAAAACAAAGATGTTATAGCGGCTTATTTAGGGGATTTTAATGCTAGTAGTTAAGAATTTGCATGTTTATTATGGTTTGATTGAAGCGGTTAAAGGTATTGATTTTAAAGTAGAAACAGGACATATTGTTTCTTTAATAGGCTCTAATGGTGCTGGAAAAACTTCCACCTTAAATGCAATGCTTAATATCGTTAAAAGAAAAGGGGAGATTAATTTTTTGGGTTATGATACCAAAAGACATCTTACTCATACTTTAGTAGAAAAAGGTATAGCTTTAGTTCCTGAAGGTAGGCGTGTTTTTATTAATCTTAGCATTGATGAGAATTTAAAAATTGGAGCATTTAATAACGCTGAAAATTATGAGCACTTAAGGGAGCAAATGTATAAAATTTTCCCTAGACTTGCAAGCAAAAAGAACGCTTTAGCTGGAACTTTAAGTGGAGGAGAAGCACAAATGCTTGCTATCTCAAGAGCTTTGATGAGCGAACCTAAGCTTTTAATGCTTGACGAACCTTCTTTGGGACTTGCGCCTAAAATTGTTGGAGAAGTTTTTGATACCATAGTGCGTTTAAAAGAAGAGGGTATTACTATACTTTTAGTAGAACAAAATGCTTATTCTGCTTTAAAAATCAGTGATTATGCTTATGTTTTAGAAAATGGAAAAATTCCTATGCACGGTAAAGCTAGTGATATTATAGGTGATGATGAGATTCGCAAAAAATACTTAGGTGTGTGATTTTGTTACTAAAAGTAATTGCTTTATCAAAATCATTGAAGTATATTTATTTTCTTATAAATGTTACAAAGAGTTAAATACTCTGATTTATAATTTGTTTTTTTAAATTATCAAAAAGAAGGTCTAAATGAGAACAATAATCAAAAGTATTGGGAATATTAAAAATTCTATCATACTATTTTTACTTTTTGCTTTTTTTAGCGGTTTAGCAACTTTTATAGAAAGTGCTTATGGAACACCTACTGCTTGGGCTATGATTTATGGTACTTTATGGTTTGGTTTTTTGCAGCTTTTATTGGGCATAAATTTGCTTTGTGCAATGTTTACTTACAAAATGTTTATGTTGAAAAAATTTCCATTGATGCTCTTTCATCTTTCTTTTTTATTCATTCTTTTAGGTTCTGCAATGACTCGTTATGGAGGTTATGAAGGGATATTAAGTATTAGAGAAAACGAGTCTAATTCCGTTGTCGTAAGCTCCAAATCTTTTATTAAATTTTCAACTTTAAAAGATAATAAAATTTATGGTCAAGCGATGCAAAAAGACATAGCCGTACTTCCTTTTGCAAATAATTTTGAATTAAATCTTAAAGTCGGAGATGGGGATGAGAAGGCAAAATTAAGTTATAAAAATTTAATTTTAGATGCCAAAGAAGTGATGATAGAAGATGAAAATACTAGTGCTTTACTCAGCTTTATGTTAGCGGATAAAAATGGAAATTCGCAAATCATTAAACTTACTCAAGGAGAAATTAAAACCATTGATGGTGTTAATTTTGGTTTCTTAGTTGATAAGCTTCCTAGTCCTTATGTAAAAATTGATCAAAATTTAAATCTTAGCTCCAGCAATGATTTGGAATTTTTTGCTATGCAAACTGGCGAAAATGGTGTTTTAAAAGCTGGAAAAAATGCAAGCACAGATCAAAAACGCTTATATAATATAAATGGAAATAGCTTTGTAATACAATTTGCCTCTTTGCATGCAAGCACTCAAATTCAAGGAATTAATCGTCCTGAAGATGAGAGTTTTTGGTTATGGTTTGGCACTAGATGGATAGAACTTGCAAGAACTTCATTAATTGCTTTATTTGGTGAGGCAAGTGCGTGGAAAAATGAACCTTTGCTTTCTTTAAAAACTTTTGCTATGGATACCAAATACCAGCCTCATGATCTGAAAATGGCCAGAAATGCTTTAGAATTAGAGGTTGAATATAAGGGTGAAAAAGCAAACATTTTTGTCTTTGAATTTGCTAAACCTAGTGTTGTAGAACTTAGTGGAGAGAAATTTTTCATCGCTTGGAATACTTCTGTTCATGAGCTACCTTTTGAAGTTTATCTGAGAGATTTTCAGCTTGATCGCTATGCGGGTTCAATGTCTCCAAAGTCTTATGCTAGCGAAATCACTGTGACTCACGGAGACAAAAAATTTGATTATAGGATTTTCATGAATAATGTTTTAGACTATGAAGGATATCGTTTTTATCAAAGTTCTTACGATCAGGATGAAAAAGGCACTGTACTTTCGGTAAATAAAGATCCTGGTAAAATACCAACTTATATAGGTTATATTTTGCTTTCTTTGGGAATGTTTTTAAATATTTTAAATCCAAATTCAAGGTTTAGAATTCTTGCAAAATTAGTCAATAAGGACGCTTTAAAATATACTTCTGCTATTGCTTTTGCAAGTTTGGTGTTTTTTACCAATGAAGTTAAAGCACAAGAACTACCACAAATTTCAGACGAGCATGCCAAAAGTTTAAGCACTTTAATCGTGCAAAGAAATGGTGGTAGAATGGTTCCTTTTGATACTTTGGCAAGGGAAATTTTAGAAAAAGTTCATAAAAACTCAAGTTATAAGGGACAAAACGCTAATGCGGTGATGCTTTCTATGCTGGTTAATGCAAAAATATGGGCTGATGAAAAAATCATTGCCATGCCACCAAATGCTGCTGTAAGAAAAGAGATTGCTAAAATTTTAGGTTTGGATGAAAATATAGATCATAAATATGTTTCATACAATGATTTTTTAAATGCTGATAATACTTATAAAATTCAAAGATATGTAGAAAACGCTAACCGTCAAAATCAAAATGCTAGAGGGGTTTTTAATAAAGAAATACTCAAGCTCGATGAAAGATTTAATATCGTTGCTTTGGTATTTTATGGAGAACTTTTTAAAATTTTCCCTGCTCAAAATGCTATTAATAATGAATGGTATTCTTTTTTTGAAGCAATGAATCAGACTCAAAATAAAGAACAAGCTATTATTTTTACTTTATTTCAAAATTATATTAATTCTGCAATACAAGCGATTCAAACTGGAGATTGGGAAAAAGCAAATCAGAATTTAACATATATAAAAGCTTATCAAAATGAATACGGTGCGTCGATTATACCAAGCGATAGTAAAATAAAAACAGAACTTTTTGTTAATAAAGCACAAATCTTTGTCGAGCTTATTAAAATTTATCTAGTTGCAGGTATTTTGCTTTTGCTTTTGGTTTTCACCAAGATGTTAAAATCTAGTTTAAAAATAAATTTTGTTTTTAAAGCTATTTATATTTTTAATATCATTGCGTTTTTAATCCATACTTTAGGGCTCGGACTTAGATGGTATTTAGCTGAGCGTGCGCCTTGGAGTAATGCTTATGAGAGTATGGTTTATATTGCATGGGCCTTGGCTTTATCAGGTATTTTCTTTTCGCGTAAAAGTCCAATAGCGCTATCTTTAACTTCTATTCTAGCAGGCATAACTTTAATGGTTGCACATCTTAATGAAATGGATCCGCAAATTACAAATATTATGCCGGTTTTAAATTCTTATTGGCTTAGTATCCATGTATCTGTTATTACTGCAAGTTATGGATTTTTAGGACTTTGTGCCTTGCTTGGAATTTTTGTTTTAGTTTTAATGTGTTTTCTTAGAAAAGATGGAAAAGCCAATGGAAATATATTAAGAAATATTACCGAAGCGACAAGAATTAGTGAAATGGCAATGATCTTAGGACTTTGTTTACTTACTGTTGGAAATTTCTTAGGTGCGGTTTGGGCAAATGAAAGCTGGGGAAGATATTGGAGTTGGGATTCCAAGGAAACTTGGGCTTTAGTGAGTATTTTGGTCTATGCTGCCATTTTGCACTTAAGAATGATACCGAACTTTTTAAATCAATATAATTTCGCTCTTATTTCTATGTTTGCTTATTGGAGTATTATTATGACTTATTTTGGGGTGAATTATTTCCTTGTGGGACTTCATTCTTATGCAGCAGGAGAGGCTGCGAAAATTCCAGATTATGTTTATTGGGGATTTTTAGCAATGGTTATTTTAGGGTTTGTGGCGTATTTTAAACGTTCTTATGTTAAAAAAGTATGAATGACAAATCGGTTTTAATATTTATTTTAATTTTAGCCATTGCACTTGTTATTGCTTGTGTGGTGGCTTTGATTTTACTGCATAAAAATCGAGATTTAGTTAAAAAATCTCAAAAAACTCAACAAAAAAATGAAATTTTAAATTTAGAGGCTTTAAAAAGTGCTTTAGAAAATACAAGATTAAATTCCCAGCAACTTCAAGAATTTGCTATTATGTTTATCAACACTCAAAAATTTGATAAAAAAAAATCAAAACAACTTAGTCAAGCCATGAAAGAAAAACTTGATTTTATCGCACTTTTTGCAGCACATCCTAATGCGAGTGCGAAAAATATCTCTTTTCTTAATAGAGAGCTTAATAAGCGTTATGGTATTTATAAATCAGAAATTGATGGTTATGAGCAAATGGGATTAGCCAAGCGAAAAATGCGAGAGAGTGGGAGTTAAATTTAGCAGATTTTTTCTTCATTTTAGGGTTTAGATGCGATATATAGAGATTCTTCATTTCGTTTTACTTCACTCAGAATGACTAGAAAGAGTAGGGAGATTCTTCGTATTGCTCATAATGATGGGTAAATTCATTATTGCGAAAGAGCGTTTTCGCTATCTTATGAGTGTTAGAAAAAAGATTAGGCAGTTAGCCTTAAAAGAGCAATGTGTTTTTCAGTTGTCTTAAAGAAAATAATTTTTCTTCCCAAGTGAAACGAAGGATTTAAGTGGTCTTAGTCATCCTGAACATGGTGAAGGATCTTTATTTAAATAAAGTTTTTCATTAAAAAAAGTTTTAATACAATAAGAGATTCTTCACATTCGTTCAGAATGACGGAGTGTAGTGTTATCTGGGAGAGTAATACTTTTTGTCATCCTGAGTGAAATAAACAATCTCTGTGGCAAGAAAGTTATAAATTTTTATCCATAATGTTTAAACCAAATAAACTTGAGAATGATTTTCGTATTTTTTAATCTCATCTTGATATTGCAAAGTAAGATCTATCTTATCGAGACCATTTAAAAGGCAATTGCGGTAAAATTCATCAATTTCAAAATCAAATTCTTTCCCAAAAGCATAAACCTTTTTTTCTAAAAGAGAGATTTCTAAGCATTTGTTTTCATTTGTTTGAAGTATTTCTATGAGCCATTGCACTTTACTTTCTTCAAGTGTGATGGTTAATAATCCATTTCCCAAAGCATTATTTTTAAAAATATCAGCAAAGCTTGGAGCAATGATGACTTTAATACCATAATCCATTAAAGCCCATGGTGCGTGTTCTCTTGAAGATCCATTGCCAAAATTATCTCTAGTAACAAGAATGGAAGCGCTTTGAAATTCTGTTTTATTTAAATTAAATTCAGGATTCAAAACACTTTCTTTGTCATCTAAATAACGCAAATCGTGAAATAAATGTTTACCAAAACCTTTTTTAGAAACAGAAAGTAAAAATTGCTTAGGTATGATTTGATCTGTATCGATATTAGCAAAGTCTAAAGGACAAGCAATGCCTTTATGAGTGATAAATTTTTCCATTTTAAGCCTTTAAATATTTTCTAGGATCACAAATTTTGCCCTCAATAGCCGCAGCTGCAGCACTTGCAGGAGACATTAAATGAGTGATAGAGTCTTTGCCTTGTCTTCCAACAAAATTGCGATTTGAGGTTGAAGCCACTCTTTGTCCAGCCCCAGCTTTATCATCATTCATGGCAAGACACATAGAACAACCTGGTAATCTCCATTCAAAACCCGCATTGATAAAAATTTGATCTAAGCCTTCTAATTCGGCTTGTTTTTTTACCCACATTGAACCTGGTACAGCTAGAGCTACTACTTTAGGGTTGATTTTTTTGCCTTTTAAAATTTCTGCTGCAGCTCTAAAATCCTCAATACGACCATTGGTGCAAGATCCGATAAAAACTAAGTCAATATCTACTCCATTAATTTTTTGTCCTTCTCGAAGTTTTGTATAGTTTAGAGCGTCCATTAAGGTTTTTTTATCCACTTCGTTTTGGAATGTACTTTGAGTAGGGATATGATCATTTATGCCTATAACTTGTCCAGGATTTGTCCCATAAGTTACTTGAGGCTCTATAAGACTAGCGTCAATTTCTATGACTTGATCGAATTTTGCATCCGCATCGCTTTTAAGCTCTTTCCATTTTTCAACTTGGCTTTCAAATTCTTTATCTTTTGGGGCAAATTCTTTGTTTTTAATGTATTCAAAAGTTACTTCATCAGGAGCGATCATTCCGGTTTTTGCACCCATTTCTATAGCCATATTCGAAAGAGTCATTCTCCCTTCCATGCTTAATTTCTTTACCGCTTCACCGCAAAATTCAACCGCATAACCTGTGCCACCTGCAGTGCCTAGTTTTCCTATGATATAAAGAATTAAATCTTTTGCATAAACCCCTTCTTTAAGGCGTCCTTTGCATTCTATTTTCATGGTTTTTAATTTTGCTTGTTTTAGGGTTTGTGTTGCCATAACATGTTCAACTTCAGAAGTCCCTATGCCAAAAGCTAAAGCACCAAATGCGCCATGTGTAGCCGTATGAGAATCCCCACATACCAAAGTAGTCCCAGGTAGAGTAAAACCAAGCTGGGGACCTATGATATGGACTATGCCTTGATTTTCATCTCCTAAACCAAAAAGCCTTACGCCAAATTCTTTTGTGTTTTGCATCAAGGTTGTGATTTGCTCTTGTGCCATAGTGGAACAGGCGTTTAAATCACTACTTTTGGTTGAAACATCATGATCTATTGTTGCAAGTGTTAAGTCTGCTCTTGCCATTTTTCGTCCTGCTAGTTTAAGTCCTGAAAAAGCTTGAGGGCTTGTAACTTCGTGAATTAAATGTCTGTCGATATAAAGCGTTGGAATTTCATTTTGTCCCTGAAAAACGATATGGCTTTCATAAACCTTTTCATATAAAGTTTTACCCATTATTACACTCCAAATTTTGTAAAATTGCATCACCCATTTCATCAGTGCTAAGATAATTTTGTGGGTTTAGATCTTTTGTGAATTTTCCTTGTTTTAAGGTTTTACTGATAGCATTTTCGATGGCTTTAGCAGCTTTGACTTCATTAAGAGAATACTCAAGCATTAAAGCAGCACTTAAAATTTGCGCTATAGGATTAGCAATATTTAAATGTGCAATATCTGGCGCGCTCCCACCGGCTGGCTCATAAAGTCCAAATTTTTTCTCATTAATGCTAGCAGAAGAAAGCATTCCCATAGAGCCTGTGATCATTGCCATTTCATCGCTTAAAATATCACCAAAAAGATTGCTACATAGCACAACATCAAATTGAGATGGATTTTTGATGAGTTGCATGGTTGCATTGTCTATATACATGTGTTCCAATTTTACATCAGGATAATTCCCTGCAACTTCGCTAACAACTTTTCTCCATAAAATAGAGCTTTGCAATACATTTGCTTTATCGATAGAAACAACATTTTTGCGTCTAAGTCTTGCACTTTCAAAGGCAATTTGAGCGATTCTTTCTATCTCTTTGCGTGAGTAAATTTCTGTGTCAAAAGCGGTATTACCGTCATCTTTAGTGCCTTGAGGTTTGCCAAAATAAATTCCTCCTGTTAATTCTCTTACACATAAAATATCTACGCCTTTTGAGACAATTTCATTTTTCAAAGGCGATAAATGCTCTAAATTAGGATAAATTTTTGCAGGACGAAAATTTGCAAAAAGATTAAAATGTTTGCGTAAAGGTAAAAGTGAAGCCCTTTCGGGTCTTTGTTCTATGGGTAAATTATCCCATTTTGGTCCACCTACAGAGCCAAATAAAATAGCGTCTGAATTTTCGCAAAGTTTTAAAGTATCATCACTTAACGCTACCCCATAAGCATCAATACTTGCACCACCTATTTTTGCTTCATTTAAGTGAAGTTTGAAATTAAATTTAGCACCAACAAAATTTAAAATTTTAATCGCTTCCTTCATTACCAAAGGACCGATGCCATCACCTGCTAAAACTGCTATTTTATATGAATTCATTTTTCACTCCTTTTTGCATTTTCTATTATCAAAGCTCTATAAATTGCATTGCACACACTAATAAAAGCTTGTGCGGAAGATTCTATAACATCGGTTGAAAGGCCTTTTCCATGGAATTTTCTGCCTTTAAATTCCACATCCACATCCACTTGTCCTTGCGCATCCACTCCTGAGCTTTTAGCATTGATGATATAATTTATCAAAACGCAATCAATTTGAGTGAGTCTTGTGATGCAGTTAAAAACCGCTTCTACTGGACCATTTCCGGTGCTTGATTCTGTTTTTAATTCCCCATCAATTAGCATTTGTACAGAAGCAGTTGGAATCACACCTTTTCCGCCGCTAATTACATTTAAATTTTCAAGAACAAATTGTGCCTTATCTTCCATATCTTGGCTTAAAAACATTAAAGCTTCCAAATCATACTCATACACTTGTCCTTTTTTGTCCGCAAGGCGTAAAAATCTTTCATATACATCATCTAAATTATAAGTATTTTCGGCATAACCAAGATTATCAAGACAAGTTTTTATCATAGCTCTTCCGCTTCTTGCTGTCATTAACATTCTGTTTTCATGCAAACCTATACTTTGAGGGGTTATAATTTCGTAAGTTTGTCTATTTTTAAGCACACCATCTTGATGAATTCCAGAACTGTGAGAGAATGCATTTGAGCCCACTATGGCTTTATGTGAAGGCACGGGCTCGTTGCAAATAGCTGCTACAAGTTTTGAAGTTTTGGCGATATTTTCGTGAATGATATTAGTGTAAAGTTCATTCATATAATGAGTCCTTGTTTTAATTGCCATTGCAATCTCTTCTAAAGCACAATTTCCAGCTCTTTCACCAAGTCCATTTATGGTACATTCTATTTGTCTTGCTCCTTGCATGATGGCGCTAAGACTGTTACCTGTTGCCATGCCTAAGTCATTATGACAATGCACTGAAATGATAGCTTTATCTATATTAGGAACTTTATCAAATAAAGTTTTAATGATATGACCAAATTCATAAGGTAGGGTATAGCCAACTGTGTCTGGAATATTAATGGTTGTAGCACCTGCTTCAATGGCTTTTTCTACCATCAAACAAAGATTATCAATAGGCGTCCTTCCTGCATCTTCGCAAGAAAATTCCACATCATTAGTATAGTTTCTTGCCCTTTTAATAGCTTTTTGTGCCATAGCGATGATTTCATCAAAATCTTTTTTTAATTTATCTTTTACATGCAAGGTCGAAGTGGCTATAAAAGTATGAATTCTAAACCTAGAAGCGATTTTTAAAGCCTCATAGCAAGCATCGATATCTTTATCCACGGCACGTGCTAAAGCACAAATGGTAGAATTTTTTACATTTTTTGCTATGGTTTGTACTGAGTTAAAATCTCCTGGAGAAGATACAGGAAAACCCGCTTCTATCACATCAACGCCTAGATTTTCGAGTGCAAGGGCAATTTGCAGTTTTTGATTGATATTAAGAGATTGTTGTAAAGCTTGCTCGCCGTCTCTTAAGGTTGTATCAAAAATGATGATTTGTTTATCGTTTTTCATAGTTTGCCCTTTATTTAAAAAATGTGTAGATATAATTATGTTTGAAATTTGCTTTTTGTTGCATAAAGGATTTAAGAAATTAAAATATTTTTTGCAAATATCTCATTCCTTGTAACTAAATGAAAAATTATTTGAAATTATCTTTTGCTAAAAATAAGAATTTTTCAAATTTGTCTAATAAAGGATTAAAATCATACCCCTTTCTTTTAAGTGTATAAAAATTTCTTTTAAGATCAATGTTTTTTAGTTTTATAGCATAAAGAGTTTTGTTGTAAAGTTCTTTTCCTACAGCTTTTTTTGGAAGCACAGAAAGTGCATTTTTGTTTAAAACTAGTTCTTTTATGGCATTCATTCGATCTAATTCTAAAAAAATAGGCAAAGTAATACCTGCTTTATTTATTTCATCCAAAAACCTAGTTCTAAGACCCGATCCTTGTTCTCTAAGTATCCATTTATAATTTAGCAATTCATCGATATAAACTGCTTTTTGACTTAAAGCTTTATCATTACTAACGATTATAAGCTCATCTTGATGCCATAGTTTGGATTTAATTTGTTCGTTATGTAAAATGATAGGTTCAATCTCGCTTTCTACAATACAAAATTCCACTAAACCTTTCTTTAAAAATTCAAAACATTCTTTGGTATTGCAAGTTTGAAAGTAAATTTTTGTTTTAGGGAAGTGTAATTTAAAATCAAATAAAATATCAGCTATAAAATATTCCGCTATACTTTGTGTTGCGGCAATTTTAATTTCGCCTAATAAGGTTTCATTGTTTAAATTTTCTAAACTTGCGTAATATGTTTTAACCAGATCACTCCATATTTGTGCTAAAGACAGCGCTTTTGGAGTTGGTAAAAGTTTTTTGCCTAGCCTTTCAAAAAGAATTTCTCCCAGTTGTTGTTCTAAATTTTTAATGATAATTGAAATATTAGGTTGAGTGGTAGAAAAATTATTTGCAGTTAAGGTGGGACTTTGGGTATTTAAGAGATCTAAAAAAATTTCCATATCTTTGATTTTCATGATTTTAACCTTAAAAAATAATTTAAAATATTTATGATAAAAATTAAAATAATATATTTTTATTATTATATAAAAAAAATTAAAATAACACCAAAAATTAAATTAAAGGATAATGAAAATGTTTTTATCACTTTTTCTCATATTAAAATCAAATTTTAAAGGACTGGTTTTTACGGCTTGTATTGTTGCTTTTTCTTTTTATTTATCTAGTATCCCAAGTATAAAAGAAAATACACATTTAGCTGCCACTGCCTTTGCTATTATTATAGGGGTTTTATTCTCGCCATATTTTTTCAAATACCAGCATCATCTGCGTGTTGGCGTACATTTTAGTGCTAAAAAATTATTGAAATTAGGCATTATTTTATATGGATTTAATATCACCTTAAATGAACTTTTAAATGTTGGAATATGGGGATTTTTATTGTCATTTATTGTCATTTTGATAATATTTTTAATTGCTGTGTTTGTCGGAGTTAAAATTTTAAAACTTGATAAAGAAACTTCTATGCTTGTGGGTGCAGGAAGTGCTATTTGTGGCGCTGCAGCTGTTTTGGCTCTAGAATCAAGCTTGAAAAGCGATGCTTCTAAGGGTGTTTTGGCTGTGGGAAGTGTGGTAGTTTTTGGACTTATTTTTATGTTTTTATATCCCGTGCTTTTTTCTTTAGATTTTTTAAATTTAAATGAAAATGCTATGGGAATTTTTATGGGTGTAACTTTACATGAGGTGGCTAATGTTGTTGGCGCAACTCAAATAGCTAAAGATATGGTAGGATTTTCTCAAAATGCGGCAAATTTAGCTGTGATTATTAAAATGATGCGAGTGATTTTACTTGTGCCTTTTTTGCTTATCGTGGCTTATGTGATCACAAAAACTCAGAAAAAAGAGGGTAAAAATAGTTTTAAAAAAATTACTATACCTTATTTTGCACTTATTTTTTTATTTATTATAATGTTAAATACTTATTTATTTCATCAAGAAAAATTTTTGGGAATTTATACTCAAGATATTATTAATGCAATGAAAATGCTTTGTAATATTTGTATTGTTTTTGCTATGGCTGCTTTGGGGCTTCAGGTTGATTTTAAGAATTTTATTAAAAGTGGATTAAGGGTTTTTGTTTTGGCTTTGATTTTGAGTTTGGTTTTGTTTTTTGGAGGGTATTTTTTAGTGCTTGAATTTCAAGCTGTACTTTGTTAATTAAATAAGATTATAATTCTCTTATTAATTTTAAATTAAGGAGAAAAAATGAAAAAAAGTTTTTTTGCTGTGGCTTTATTGTTACTTGTTTCAGGTTTAAATGCTGTTAGTTTTGATCAAAATACTTTAAAAGTAAATTTTCAAGCCTATAAAACAGAGCAAATGGTAGGAGTTCCTGGGGAATTTAAAAATGTGAAGTATAAATTTTCTAAAAATACTGGAGATTTAGCAAGTTATTTAAAAGGAGCTAAGGCTATTATTAAACCAAGCGATGCTTTTATGGGTGAAGATAACGATATTATTACTGAAAATGTAGTTAAAGTATTTTTCCCTGCTTTGCTTGGAAATTCTGATATAAAAGTATCATTTGAAGAAGTTATTATGGGTGAGAATAAGGGTGTAATTTCAGCTAAAATTACCATGGATAGAAAAAGTGTTATGGTTCCATTAACTTATACTATAGAAAATAATAAATTTGAAGCTAAAGGTCAGTTTGATTTGCATACTTTTAAAAATGCAAGTAAAGCTTTAAAAGCTTTAAGTGATGTAGCGCCAGGACATGGTGGAATTTCTTGGCCTTTAGTGGATATTACTTTTAGTGCCAATATCATTCAATAATTTTAAAGCGACTCTTTTGTCGCTTTTAATATACAATATTTTCTAAAACCATTTTCAAAAATTTCATATTCTTCTAAACCCTTTAACTCTTCATAAATTTCACTGCCTTTATATAAAATAAATTTTGTATTTTCATCGCATAAATTTGTGCAAATTTCAAGCAAAGGTTTAACATCCATTAAAGCCCTTGAAGTAATAATATCAGCTTTAAAATCTAGTTTGCAATTTTGCACTTTTTCTTTATAAATACTTAAATTTGATAAAGCGCATTCTATTTTTACCATTCTTAAAAAAGACGCTTTTTTCGGATTTGGTTCAAAAAGATGAAAATGTCCTTTTAGTAAAAGAGTTAAAAAAACCGCAGGAAATCCTGCTCCGCTTCCAATATCAGCAATATTTTTTGCTTTTTGAAAATCAAAAAATTTTAAAATTTCAATACTATCAAGGATATTCTCATCAATATTTTTAAAATTTGTAAGATTATGAATGTGATTAAACTTAGTCAAAAGATCTTTATAGATTTTAATTTTACATTTAAAATCTTCTTTGTTAAAATCATTTAAGTAAGTATATAAAAAATCTAAATTCAAAGCAAGTGTCCCATTTTACTTTGTTTTATTTCTAAGTACGAAGCATTAAATTTGTTTGCATCAATGATGATTGGCACACGAGAAATGATTTTGTCTTTTAAACATTCTATTTTTAAAGGATTATTTGTAAGCAAATTTAGTTTTGAAATCTCATAATGTTTTAGCATAAATTTCACAATTTCATAAGTTCTTTCATCGGCTTTAAAACCTAGCTGGTGATTGGCTTTTATGGTATCAAATCCTTTATCTTGCAAAGCATAAGCATTGACTTTGTTAAAAAGTCCAATTCCTCTTCCTTCTTGTCTTAGATAAATTACCATTCCACTGTTTTTTTCTATGTATTTTAGTGAAAATTCAAGCTGTTCCCCGCAATCACATTTTAAACTTCCCAAAGCATCGCCGGTTAGACATTCTGAGTGGATTCTTAAATTTAATGTATCTTTTGGTTTATTTTTAAAAATACATAAATGCTCTTTTTCCCCTTCTTTAAAGCTTTGTATTTTAAAATTTCCCCATTTGCTAGGCAAATTTGCAATTTCTGAAATTTTTATATCCATTCAATACTTTCTATAATAATTTTTATGTTAAACTTTGAGCTAAATTTTAGCAAAAAAGGCAAAAATTATGTTTAAACGCTTTAGAAGATTAAGATTAAATGAAAATTTAAGAGCTATGGTTAGAGAAAATTCCTTAAACATTGGTGATTTGATTTATCCACTTTTTGTAGTAAATGGCAAAGGAATTAAGAAAGAAATTTCATCAATGCCTGATGTTTTTCAAATGAGTTTAGATGAAATTTTAAAAGAATGTAAAATTATAAGCGAGCTTGGTATAAAAGCCATCATTCTTTTTGGTGTCCTTGAAAATGATAAAAAAGATAGTTGTGGAAGTGATGCATTGGATGATGAAGGGCTTATTGCAAAAAGTATAAGAGAGATAAAAAAAGAATTTCCAGAACTTTTTATTATCAGCGATCTTTGTTTTTGTGAATATACAGATCATGGGCATTGTGGGATTATTAATCCAAAAACTAAAAGCGTAGATAATGATTTGACCTTAGAAATTTCTGCCAAACAAGCCTTAGTTCATGCAAGAGCTGGGGTTGATATGATAGCACCTAGTGGAATGATGGATGGCATTATAGAAACTTTGCGCAAGGCTTTAGATGAAGAAGGCTTTGAGAATTTACCCATCATGAGCTATTCTACTAAATTTGCTTCAAGCTATTATGGGCCGTTTCGCGATGTAGCAGACTCAGCTCCGAGCTATGGTGATAGAAAAAGCTATCAGATGGATTTTGCAAATGGTAAAGAAGCTTTAGAAGAAAGCTTAGAAGATGAAGCGCAAGGAGCAGATATTTTAATGGTAAAACCCGCTCTTGCTTATCTTGATGTAGTAAAAGAAATTTCACTGCATTCAAATTTGCCTTTGTGTGTTTATAATGTAAGCGGCGAGTATGCTATGCTAAAAGCGGCAAAAAATGCCGGAGTGATTGATTATGAAAAGGTTCTTTATGAAACAATGATAGCTTTTAAAAGAGCGGGTGCAAAGCTAATCATCACTTATCATGCTAAAGAATTAGCCAAAATGCTAAAAGGAGAAAAATGAGACATTTTTTAACACTCAGAGATTTTTCAAAAGATGAAATTTTAAGTCTTGTAGAACACGCAAGCGAGCTTAAAAAAAATCCTAAAAAGCTTTTACAAGACAAAGCTTTAGCGATGATTTTTGAGAAAAATTCTACAAGAACTAGAATGGCTTTTGAGCTTGCTATTACAGAGCTTGGTGGAAAGGCTTTGTTTTTAAGCAGTAATGACTTACAACTTAGTCGTGGCGAGCCTATAAAAGATACAGCCAGAGTCATTGGCGCAATGGTTGATTTTGTGATGATGAGGGTAAATAAGCATGAAAGTTTAGTGGAATTTGCTAAGTATTCTAAAGCACCGGTTATCAATGCTTTAAGTGAGCTTTACCATCCAACGCAAGTTTTAGGCGATTTACTCACTATAAAAGAATACAACAAAATGCAAAATAATACCGCAAAAGTAGCTTTTGTAGGCGATAGTAATAATATGTGCAATTCTTGGCTTATTGCATCTTCAATTCTTGGTTTTGAAATTAGCATTGCTTTGCCAAAAAATTATGAAATTAATAGTGAAATTTTAGAATTTGCCAAAGAAAAGGCAAAAACTTCAGGAGCAAAAATTGCCTTAACAAATGATAAATTTGAGGCTATAAAAAATAAAGATGTAGTTATTACTGATACTTGGGTTTCTATGGGCGAAGAAAATGAAAAAGAAAAGAAAATCAAGGATTTTGAAGGCTTTATCATTGATGAAAAGGCAATGAGTGTGGCAAATGAAGATGCGATTTTACTGCATTGCTTACCTGCTTATAGGGGTTATGAAGTAAGCGAAGAGAGTTTTGAAAAGCATTCAAAAGTGATTTTTGAAGAAGCAAGAAATCGCCTTTATGTGGTAAAAGCCTTGCTTTGTTTTTTGGATAAGGAAAAATAAGACTTATGGAGCTAACATTGGGATTATTATTAACAGATGCGTTTTTTCTTATTATAGCTTTATACCTTTATTGGGATTTGTATAAGTATATGCGAGTTTGTCGTTTTGGCAAAAGATTTAAAAATATTTTTAGAAAAAAACATATTCAAATTGATAATCCTTTGTTTAAAAGCAGTAATTTTACAAAACGCATTGTTTTCGTATGGGTATTGATTGTTTTTGCAATTCTATTTGCTTATTTTTTATTAGAAATAAATGGGCTACGCATACGCACAAAAGTAAATTTAGATCAATTGCTTGAGTCTGTTTATTTATTTTTTCCTATCATTTTAGCAGTATTGCCATTTATTATACATTTTTTTTTAACTATTCCAACTTGCATACTTAGCGATAGCATTGTGCAAAATGAAAAAGGTTTTTTGCTTAGAGCTTTTGGCGAAGAGTGTTTTTTAGAAAATGAGAAATTTACTTGTTGTATGGGTGAGCTTATTGCACCATTTGGTATAAGACCTTGTGGAGTTGAACCAGTGGCTTATCAAGTATTATATTTTAAAAGAATAAATCAAAGTAGCAAAGATGAAGAAATACTTTGCCTTTTACCAGCCACTATTAAAAATATAAAATTTATAGGACAAAATTTGATTTTAGAAGCTAAAATATAATATAACAAAAACAAGGAGAAATGTATATGAAAGAGCTTAAAAAATATAGTAATTGTTTAAAACGCATTGATGAATTTAGCCAAAATTTAGGTATGAAAAAAGAAGATAGAGCTATTTTTGAAATGAAGCAAAGCGAGAATGAAAATGAAAAATGTTTAGTGCTTAAAAATGGTAGCTTTGATTCTCCTGAGCCTTGGTTTATTGTAGATGAAAACGATGAAATTCACACCCTTGTTTCTTTATCGAGTCTTAAAGGCATTTTAGAAAATTTAAAACAAAGTCAAAGCGAAAATTTTGAGTTGCGTCTTGAAAAAGCGATTTATCAGCAAATTCCTATTGATTTTAATGATGCTTGGATAGTGGCGATGGACGAGATAAAGCGCAAAGCACAAGATGGCAATGTGGAAGTTAATATTGATCTTGAAAAATTAGTTGCAGACATTAAAAAAGAGCATCCAAATTTATTTGTCGATATGCAAGCTATGATAGAAAGGGCGAAAAATAATGAGAGATTATAAAGCTTTTGTAAAGTATTCTAAGGCAGGACCGCGTTATACTTCTTATCCTACTGCAGTGGAATTTAATAAAGATTTTAAATATGAAGAATATGTGGAAATTTTAAAAAAACAAAATAAAGCTTTATCGCTTTATTTTCATTTGCCATTTTGTAGGAGTGCTTGTTATTTTTGTGGTTGTAATGTAATTTATACTGCTAAAGAAGAAAGCAAAGAAAGGTATTTAAACTATCTTTTTAAAGAGCTTGACATTTTAAGCACTATTTTAGACACTAAAAGAGAAGTGGTGCAAATGCATTTTGGTGGTGGGACTCCTACTTTTTTTAGTGCCAAGCAATTAGAAAGTTTGATTTTAAAAATTAAGTCAGTGTTTGCAAATTTTAGTAAAGATGCAGAAATTAGTTGCGAGATTGATCCTAGATTTTTAAATGAAGAGCAAGCTGATGTTTTAACCAAAAATGGCTTTAATCGCATTAGTTTTGGAGTGCAGGATTTTAACGAAAAAGTGCAAAAAGAAATTCATAGAATTCAACCTTTTGGGGTAACACAAAATGCGGTTAATATGGTAAGAGATAGAGGTATAAAGTCCGTAAATATGGACTTAATTTATGGTCTACCTTTTCAAACCTTGGAAACTTTTAAACAAACTTTAGAACAAGCGCTTTTAATCAATCCCGATCGTTTAGCGATTTTCAACTATGCACATGTACCTTGGCTTAAGAAAAATATGAGAAAATTTGATGAAAATACTTTACCAAGTCCTGATATAAAACTTCAAATTTTAGAGTATTGCGAGACATTTTTAACTAAGAATGGTTATAAAATGATAGGAATGGATCACTTTGCAAAAGAAGAAGATGAACTTTTTAAAGCTTTGGAAAATGGAACCCTGCATAGAAATTTTCAAGGTTATACTACTAAAGGTGGCGCAGATTTAATTGGTGTTGGACTTACAAGTATTGGTGAAGGACAAAGTCATTATGCGCAAAATTTTAAAGATATGCCAAGCTATGAAGCCGCAATTGATAAGGGAATTTTACCTTTTGAAAGGGGGATTAAATTAAGCTATGATGATGAGCTTAGAAAAGCTGTGATTATGGAATTGATGGCAAATTTTAGACTTGATATTAAAAGAATAGAAAAAGAATTCAAAATTGATTTTAAAGAGTATTTTGAGGAAGAATTAAAAAGCTTAGAAGACTATAAGAGCTTTATTGATTTAGACGAAAATTATATCAGAGTTAATGAAACAGGTGCTTTGCTTATTAGAAATATAGCAATGTGCTTTGATGCTTATATGAAAAATATTAGCGAAGATAAAAAAGTATTTTCTAAAACGGTGTGAGATGAAATTTAGTGAAATTAGTGATGCTTGTGTAAAATGCGGGAAGTGTATTCCAAGTTGCACGATTCATAATGTTAGTGCAGATGAAATAACTAGTCCTAGAGGTTTTTTGGATCTTTTGGGAGCTTATGAGAGAAAAGAGTTGAGGCTAGATAAAAATTTAAAAAAAATATTTGAGTCTTGTTTTTTATGCACAAATTGTGTTGAGGTTTGTCCTAGTCATTTAAAAGTTGATAGTGCTATAGAAAAAGTGCGTCATGATATTGCTAAAGAATTTGGCATAGCGTGGTATAAGAAACTTATATTTTTCTTTTTAAGAAGACGCAAAATTTTAGATGTTGTTGCGAAATTTGGTTATGTGTTTCAAAGTTGTGCGTTTAAAATTCAAGCAAAAGATCAAAATGTAGGTATGAGAGCTAAATTTTCTATGCCTTTTATAAAAAAAGGAAGATTGCTAACAAGTTTTAATAAAAAAAGCTTTTTAAATTCAAACCCTAGCTTTATTGATAATGGCGGAGAAAAAACCATAGGATTTTTTGTGGGTTGCTTGGCGAATTATTTTTATATAGACACTGCAAATTCGGTACTTAAAATTGCTAAAGAGTTAAAAATTAATATAGATTTAATGAAAGATCAAGTTTGCTGCGGTGCACCACAATACTTTACCGGAGATTTTAAAAGTGTTGAAATTTTGGCTAAAAAAAATATAGAATATTTTGAAAAAAAGCTAGAAAATTTAGAGGTCATCATCATTCCTGAAGCAACATGTTCAGCTATGATTAAAGTTGATTATGAACATTTTTTCCATATGCAAAATGAGCTAGAATGGGCAAAACGTGCTAAGGTGGTTTCTTCTAAAATTTATATGGCAAGTGAGTATTTTTATAAATTCACTCCATTACAAGAAATATTAAAAAATAAAAAGAATTTAAATATAAGCGTAACTTATCATGATCCATGCCATGCAAAAAAAATGCAAGGTGTTTTCAAAGAGCCTAGAGAGCTTTTAAAGGCAAATTATCGTTTTGTTGAAATGAGTGATTCTAATGCTTGTTGTGGCTTTGGTGGCGTGAGTATGCAAACAGATTATTACGATAGAGCCTTGGGTGTAGGGATGCAAAAGGCTAGGATGATAGATGAAAGTCAAGCTTGTGTGGTAAGTGCGGAGTGTTCGGCTTGCAGAATGCAAATTTCTAATGCTTTGGAACAAAATAATAGCAAAGTGGTTTTTAAAAATCCCTTGGAATTAATTGCAGCTAATTTATGAAATTTTATCTTGCTGTTGAGAGATTACTTCGATATTAGAGCGATTTTTTTCTATAAGCATACGATTTTTTTCAACAGTATTTTTTAGTTCTTGAACCTCATTTTTGAGAATTTCTATATTTTTGGAAAAAATCTGAAGCTTTTTTTCGTAACGATTTGTGATTAAAAAGACTATTAATAAAAAAATGATAATCATAGTCCAATACATAAATTCCATTATTTTAACTCCTAAATACTTATTATTTCTTTGGTAAAAATAAGAAAATATTTTACATTATTACGCTTATAAGTTTATTAAAACTAAGAAATTATTTCGAGAATTATCTCTTCTTTAAAGCCCTTAATTTGCACTTCTTTTACTTTTAAAGTTTGCGGTAAGCACTCTAATAATTCTTTGTTATTTTGAATTTGATTTTGTGCTAAAATTTTAAGCAAAATTCCTCTATAAGCTTTTGCAAAATGACTGACAATTTTGCCATTTTTTATAAATTTATAGCTGCTAAATTTGCGTTTTGGAGTGTAAAATTTTTCATAAAAACCCGCTCTAAGATCTAACAATTCTTCATCTTTGAGAAATTCATCTAAAGCAGTAGAAAAATAGGTATTGTAGAACTGCTCTATATTAAAATTTGCAATTTTGGCACCTTGTTTAAATTTATAAAAAGGTATAAGATTAGCCGCTAAAATAGGACCAAATAAATTAGAAAATATTATAACATTTTGCAAAATATAATTTTTTGCTTCCAAATTTAAAGTACTGTAGTCTAAGTATTCATAAGAAACCCCACTATATCTTTCAATAGCTTGTGCAGTAGACAAGGTTAAAAGATTTTGTTTGAGTTTTATAATTTCATTTTCTTTTTTAATGCCAAATAAATTTATAAGTTCTTGCTGGCTTGCAAAAGATATATAAGTATTAAAGTGCTTAATTACTTCAAGTCTTTTTTTAAATAGTTCGGGAAAAATAAAAGAATTTTCATCAATGGGAGAAAAATTAGAAGTTTCGTTTTTGCTTTCACTAGGAGAAAAAAGAATTTTCATTACTATTACCTTATTTGATGATTTATGTTTGTGTGATTATATAATAAACTTCAATAAATATTTATAGCAAAAAACAATAAAATTAAAATTAATTGATTAAAATGTCAAAAAAGCCTTGACAAAATATAAAATTTCAGATACAATCCCAATTTATTTTTAAAAGTTTGCTGGTTTAGCTCAGTTGGTAGAGCAGCTGCCTTGTAAGCAGCAGGTCGGGGGTTCAAGTCCCTTAACCAGCTCCATTTTAGCAGTGTTTGACCAGAATAAAAGCACATTTTTCAAGGTGAGTTACTCAAGTGGCCAACGAGGGCAGACTGTAAATCTGCTGGCTTTCGCCTTCCGTGGTTCGAATCCACGACTCACCACCATGCTTTGCGGGAGTAGCTCAGTTGGCTAGAGCATCAGCCTTCCAAGCTGAGGGTCGCGGGTTCGAGTCCCGTTTCCCGCTCCATTATAATTAAGGAAACTGGGAGCTGTATTTATTTATTGACTTACAGTTTTTATTTTCCGAGATTCTAGGTTTTTGTTGTCTATATTTGTATATTTTTCTGAGCGCTCGTATGGCTCAGAGGTAGAGCACTCCCTTGGTAAGGGAGAGGTCGCGGGTTCAATTCCCGCTATGAGCTCCATTGATTCTAAAAAATTATAAATATAGATTTGTTTTTTGTAATTAATTCATCATTAAATAATGGAGGAAATTTAAGATGGCTAAAGAAAAATTTTCAAGAAATAAGCCTCACGTAAATATTGGTACCATCGGTCACGTTGATCATGGTAAAACTACTTTAACAGCTGCTATCTCTGCTGTTCTTTCTAGAAAAGGTTTGGCTGAGCTAAAAGATTATGATAATATCGATAATGCTCCTGAGGAAAAAGAGCGTGGTATTACTATTGCTACTTCACATATCGAATATGAAACAGATAATCGTCACTATGCACACGTAGATTGTCCAGGACACGCAGACTATGTTAAAAATATGATTACTGGTGCTGCTCAAATGGATGGTGCTATTCTTGTTGTTTCTGCTGCCGATGGCCCAATGCCACAAACTAGAGAGCACATTCTTCTTTCTCGTCAAGTAGGTGTTCCTTATATCGTTGTTTTTATGAATAAAGCGGATATGGTTGATGATGCTGAGTTATTAGAATTAGTTGAAATGGAAATTAGAGAATTGTTAAGTTCTTATGATTTCCCAGGAGATGACACTCCAATTATTTCTGGTTCTGCATTGAAAGCTCTTGAAGAAGCAAAAGCTGGACAAGATGGTGAATGGTCAGCTAAAATTATGGATCTTATGGCTGCAGTTGATAGCTATATACCAACTCCAACTCGTGACACTGATAAAGATTTCTTAATGCCAATTGAAGATGTTTTCTCAATTTCAGGTCGTGGAACGGTTGTTACAGGTAGAATAGAAAAAGGTGTAGTTAAAGTAGGTGATACAATTGAAATCGTAGGTATTAGAGATACTCAAACTACTACTGTAACTGGCGTTGAAATGTTTAGAAAAGAAATGGATCAAGGTGAGGCTGGCGATAATGTTGGTGTTCTTCTTCGTGGTACTAAAAAAGAAGATGTTATTCGTGGTATGGTTCTTGCTAAACCTAAGTCAATCACTCCACATACTGACTTTGAAGCGGAAGTTTATATTCTAAACAAAGATGAAGGTGGTAGACATACTCCATTCTTTAATAATTATAGACCACAATTCTATGTAAGAACAACTGATGTTACTGGTTCAATTAAATTAGCTGATGGAGTGGAAATGGTTATGCCAGGCGAAAATGTAAGAATCACAGTTAGTCTTATAGCTCCAGTAGCGCTTGAAGAAGGTACTCGTTTTGCTATCCGTGAAGGTGGTAGAACTGTTGGTTCTGGTGTCGTATCTAAAATTATAAAATAATTTACAAAGTCAAGCTTAAAAAGCTTGGCTTTATTTTAAGGAAAATATAAAATGAGAATTAAAGTTGGTTTAAAATGTGAAGAATGTGGTGATATTAATTATAGCACTTATAAAAATAGTAAAAATACAACTGAAAAATTAGAGTTAAAAAAATATTGCCCAAGATTAAAAAAACACACACTTCATAAAGAAGTTAAGTTAAAGAGTTAGAAGCCCTTAGGGCAATAGCTCCAACGGTAGAGCGCCGGATTCCAAATCCGATGGTTGGGGGTTCGAATCCCTCTTGCCCTGCCATAGATTAAGGTTTAAGTATGGAAAAATTAGTAAGTTATTTTAAATTGTCAAAGTTAGAGCTTGGTAAGGTTATTTTTCCTTTAAAAGAGCAGGTAAGAAATGCTTATATTACAGTATTCATAGTTGTAACTGTAATTTCTTTATTTTTGGCATTAGTGGATTGGATCATGTCCTTTGCGCTATCACAAATTTTTTGAGGCAAGGAAGTATTAATGGCTAATCATAAATGGTATGCTATTCAAACCTATGCCGGTAGTGAAATGGCAGTTAAAAGAGCTATTGAGAATTTAGTAAAAGATAATGGTATCGAAGATCAGCTAAAAGAAATTGTTGTGCCAACAGAAGATATTATTGAATTTAAAAATGGGAAAGAAAAAATTAGCGAAAGAAGTCTTTATTCGGGATATGTTTTTGCAAATTTAGATTTAAATACAGAGCTTTGGCATAAAATTCAGTCTTTGCCTAAAGTTGGTCGTTTTATTGGTGAAGCAAAAAAACCAACTCCATTAACAGATAAAGATATAGATCTTATTTTAGAAAAAGCTCAAAATAAAGCAGCACCTAAACCTAAAATATCTTTTGATGAGGGTGAAAATGTTCGTATTATTGAAGGGCCTTTTGCTAATTTTACAGGTATTGTTGAAGAATATGATATGGTGCGTGGTTTATTGAAACTTAATGTATCTATTTTCGGTCGTTCAACTCCTGTTGAAATTTTGTATTCTCAAGTAGAAAAAATAGTTTAATTATATTTAAAGAGAGGAAAATATTATGGCTAAAAAAGTCGTAGGTGAAATTAAGTTGCAAATTGCAGCTACTAAAGCAAATCCATCACCTCCTGTTGGACCAGCTTTGGGTCAGCAAGGTGTTAATATTATGGAATTCTGTAAAGCTTTCAATGAAAGAACTAAAGATATGGCGGGTTTTAATATTCCTGTTGTAATTACGGTTTATGCTGATAAAAGCTTTACCTTTATTACAAAACAACCTCCTGCTACAGACTTAATAAAAAAGGCAGCAGGTATTACTAAAGGCACAGATAATCCATTAAAAAATAAAGTGGGTAAATTAACTCGTGCTCAAGTTATGGAGATTGTTGATAAAAAACTTGCAGATTTGAATACTAAAGACAAAGATCAAGCTGCTAAAATTATTGCAGGATCAGCTCGTTCTATGGGTGTTGAAATTGTAGATTAAGCTCTTATACCGCCGAGCTTTAAAAAGGCGGAAGCACTTTAAAATGCGGAGAAAGAAATGTCTAAAATTACAAAAAGATTGAAAGAATTATCACAAAAAATTGACTCAAGTAAAGAGTATGCTTTAAATGAAGCTGTTGAGACTGTTAAGACTTTGGCTTCTGCTAAATTTGATGAGACAGTTGAAATTGCATTAAAACTTAATGTTGATCCAAGACACGCTGATCAAATGGTTAGGGGTTCTGTTGTTTTGCCTGCTGGTACAGGAAAAAAAGTTCGTGTTGCGGTAATTGCTAAAGATGCAAAAGCTGATGAAGCTAAGAATGCTGGTGCAGATATAGTTGGAAGTGATGATTTGGTGGAAGAAATTCAAAAAGGAAATATGAATTTTGATGTTTTGATTGCAACACCAAATTTAATGGGCTTAGTAGGTAAAGTTGGTCGTATATTAGGACCAAAAGGTTTAATGCCAAATCCAAAAACAGGTACAGTAACTATGGATGTAGCTCAAGCTGTCAATAACGCAAAAAGTGGTCAGGTAAATTTCCGTGTAGATAAACAAGGAAATATCCACGCAGGTCTTGGAAAGGTAAGTTTTTCTAAAGAACAACTTTTGGATAATATTTCTACATTTATAAAAGCTATTAATAAGCATAAACCTGCTGCTGCAAAGGGTAGATATATTAAAAATGCGGCTTTGTCTTTAACAATGAGCCCTTCTGTAAAACTTGAAACTCAAGAATTGCTTGATATGAAATAAAAATTTAAAGAGTTGCTTTCAACTCTTTAAAATAAACATGTGAAAAAATTGTTTTTTAGATGTTTATTTTAGATTGAAGATAGTCGAGGTGTTTGCTTAATTGGATTTTTCCACTCTACTTGAAATCTCAATCGGAAAGGAGAAAATGTGACTAGAAGCGAAAAAGTTGAAATTATTGCTAAGCTTGAAGAGAGTTTTAAAGCTAGTGAAGCTATCGTGGTATGCAACTATAAAGGCCTAACTACTAAAAAACTAGAAGAACTTAGAAATAATGCAAGAGAAAACAATGTAAAAGTTCAAATTATTAAAAACACTTTGGCTAACATTGCTCTGAATAATTCCGGTAAAACAGGTTTGGTTCTTAAGGATACTAATATTTATCTTTGGGGCGAAGATCAACTTAGTGTTTCAAAAGTAGCTGCTAAATTTGAAGAAAATAATGAATTATTTCAAATTAAAACTGCTTTTGTTGATGGTGAAGTTGCGGATGTGGCTAAGGTTAAGGCTCTGGCTAAAATGCCTTCACGCAATGAGTTGCTTGCTATGCTTTTGCAAGTTTGGAATGCGCCGATTACCAATTTCACAATAGGTTTAAATGCGCTTAAAAATAAAAAAGAATCTGAATAAATATTAATAAAAGGATAAAAAATGGCAATTTCTAAAGAAGATGTATTAGAATTTATTTCAAATTTAAGTGTTCTTGAGCTTTCTGAGCTTGTAAAAGAATTTGAAGAAAAATTTGGCGTTTCTGCTGCTCCTGTTATGGTTGCAGGTGGAGCTGTTGCAGGTGGAGCTGCAGCTGCTGCTGAAGAAAAAACAGAATTTGATATCATTTTAACTGATGGTGGTGCTAAGAAAATTGAAGTAATTAAAATTGTTCGTGCTTTAACTGGCTTAGGTCTTAAAGAAGCAAAAGATGCAGTAGAACAAACTCCTTCAACTTTAAAAGAAGGTGTAGCTAAAGCTGATGCTGAAGAAGCTAAAAAACAACTTGAAGAAGCTGGCGCTAAAGTTGAACTTAAGTAATTTTTAGTTTTATCGAGAGCGGTTTAGAACGCTCTCAGTATTTTTTTAATCTATATTTTTATAGATTGCTTTCCTTTAAATTTTTACCAACACGAGGTATACAAATGTTAAATAACCAATTAGGCAATCGTTTAAGAGTTGACTTCTCAAATGTTTCAAAGCAGTTAGATATTCCAAATCTTTTACAATTACAAAAAAAGAGTTTTGATTATTTTTTAAATCTTGATGATACAAATAGCGAAAGCGGAATAGAAAAAGTTTTTAAATCTATTTTTCCTATTCACGATCCGCAAAATAGATTAAGTTTAGAATATGTTAGTAGTGAAATTGGTAAGCCAAAATATACAATTAGAGAATGCATGGAAAGAGGGCTTACTTATTCTGTAAATTTAAAAATGAAAATTCGTTTGACTTTGCATGAAAAAGATGAAAAAACAGGCGAAAAAGTTGGTATAAAAGATATTAAAGAGCAAGAAATTTATATTAGGGAAATTCCATTGATGACAGATAGAGTTTCTTTTATTATCAATGGGGTAGAAAGAGTTGTCGTAAATCAGCTTCACCGAAGTCCAGGAGTAATTTTTAAAGAAGAAGAGAGTTCTACAGTAGCTAATAAACTTGTTTATACTGCTCAAATTATTCCGGATCGTGGTTCTTGGCTTTATTTTGAATACGATGCTAAAGATGTACTTTATGTTAGAATTAATAAAAGAAGAAAAATTCCTATTACCATGCTTTTTAGAGCTTTGGGTTATAAGAAGCAAGATATTATTAAGTTGTTTTATCCAACTCAAACCATTCATATAAAAAAAGATAAATTTGTAACAGAGTTTAATCCTAATGACTTTATGGACAGAATAGAATATGATATTAAAGATGAAAAAGGTAATGTTGTCCATCAAGCTGGAAAAAGAATGACGAAGAAAAAGGCTGAACAACTTTTAAAAGATGGCTTGAAATGGGTTGAATATCCTGTTGAAATTTTGACAAATCGTTATTTGGCAAATCCTATTATTGATAAAGAGACAGGTGAAGTTTTATTTGATTCACTCACTTTACTTGATGAGAGTAAACTTGCCAAAATAAAAGAACAAAAAAGTTTTGATATTGCAAATGACTTAGCAAATGGTGTTGATGCGGCTATTATTAACTCATTTATTCAAGATAATGAAACATTGAAACTTTTAAAACAAAGTGAAAATATTGATGATGAAAATGATTTGGCTGCAATTAGAATTTATAAAGTAATGCGTCCGGGAGAGCCTGTAGTAAAAGATGCTGCTAAAACTTTTGTCAATGATTTATTTTTTAATCCTGAAAGATATGATTTAACAAAAGTTGGTCGTATGAAAATGAATCACAAATTAGGGCTTGAAGTTCCAGAGTATGTCACTGTTTTAACTAATGAAGATATTTTGAAAACAACGAAGTATTTGATTAAGGTTAAAAACGGTAAAGGACATATTGACGATAGAGATCACTTGGGCAATCGTCGTATTCGCTCTATAGGAGAGCTTTTGGCAAATGAATTGCATTTAGGGCTTGCAAAAATGCAAAAAGCCATCAGAGATAAATTTACCTCATTAAATGCAGATATTGATAAAGTTATGCCTTATGATTTGGTAAATCCAAAAATGATCACGACTATTATTATGGAATTTTTTACAGGTGGGCAATTATCTCAGTTCATGGATCAGACTAATCCACTCAGTGAAGTTACTCATAAACGCCGTTTATCTGCACTCGGTGAAGGCGGTTTAGTCAAAGAAAGAGCGGGTTTTGAAGTACGTGATGTTCATGCAACTCATTATGGAAGAATTTGTCCAGTTGAAACCCCAGAAGGTCAAAATATCGGTTTGATTAATACACTTTCAACTTACGCAAAAGTTAATGAACTTGGTTTTGTTGAAGCACCTTATAGAAAAGTTGTTAATGGTAAAGTAAGTGATGAAATTGTTTATCTTACTGCAACTCAAGAAGAAGGTTTGTTTATTGCACCAGCTTCAACAAAAATAGATGCCAAAGGTAATATTATAGAAGAATTTGTTGAAGCTAGACAAGATGGAGAAACTATATTAGCTAAACGCGAAGAAGTACAACTTATTGATCTTTGTTCGGGTATGATAGTGGGTGTTGCTGCTTCATTGATTCCGTTTTTGGAGCACGATGATGCAAATAGAGCTTTAATGGGTTCAAACATGCAGCGTCAAGCTGTACCATTGCTAACTTGTCAAGCTCCTATCGTTGGAACGGGTATGGAGAAAATTATTGCAAGGGATGCTTGGGAAGCGATTAAAGCTAAGAGATCGGGTGTAGTTGAGAAAGTAGATAATAGAAGTATTTTTATTTTAGGTGAAGATGACAAAGGCCCTTTTATTGATCATTATACTATGGAGAAAAATTTAAGAACTAACCAAAATACAAGTTATGTTCAGCATCCTATTGTTAAAAAAGGTGATGTTGTTAAAGCAGGACAAATCATTGCCGATGGTCCAAGCATGGATCAAGGTGAGCTTGCTATTGGTAAAAATGCACTGATTGCTTTTATGCCTTGGAATGGTTACAATTATGAAGATGCTATTGTTGTAAGCGAAAGAATTATTCGTGAAGATACTTTTACTAGCGTTCATATTTATGAAAAAGAAATTGAGGCCAGAGAATTAAAAGACGGTATTGAAGAAATCACCAAAGATATTCCTAATGTTAAGGAAGAAGATTTGGCGCATTTAGATGAGAGTGGTATAGCAAAAATTGGTACTCATATAAAACCAGGAATGATTTTAGTAGGTAAAGTTTCTCCAAAGGGAGAGGTTAAACCAACTCCAGAAGAAAGGCTTTTAAGGGCAATTTTTGGGGAAAAAGCAGGACATGTGGTTAATAAATCTTTATATGCAACCGCATCTTTAGAAGGTGTTGTTGTTGATGTTAAAATTTTTACCAAAAAAGGTTATGAAAAAGATGACAGGGCTTTAAGAGCGCATGATGAAGAAAAAATGTCTTTAGAAAAAGAGCATCATGATAGACTTTTAATGATGGATAGAGAAGAGATTTTAAGGGTATGTGCGCTTTTAGCAAAATCTCCTTTAAGTGCAGCACAAAAAATAAACGATAAAGAGTATAAAAAAGGTGATATTGTTGATATAAAAGATCTTGAAAAAATCAATCGTTTTGCCTTAAATAGTTTGATTAAAGCTTATTCTAAAGAAATTCAAAAACAATACGATGATTTGAAAAATCACTTCCAAAATGAAAAGAAAAAGCTTAAAGCTGAACATGATGAAAAGCTTGAAATTTTGGAAAAAGATGATATTTTACCAAGTGGGGTTGTTAAGCTTGTAAAAATTTACATTGCAACTAAACGCAAACTTAAAGTGGGTGATAAAATGGCTGGACGACATGGAAATAAAGGTATTGTTTCAACTATTGTTCCAGAAGTAGATATGCCTTATTTAGCAAATGGCAAGAGTGTTGATATTGCACTAAATCCATTGGGCGTTCCAAGTCGTATGAATATAGGGCAAATTTTAGAAAGTCATTTGGGGCTTGTTGGACTTAGACTTGGCGATCAAATTCAAGAAATTTTTAATAAAAAACAAAAAGATTTTATTAAAGAATTAAGAGCAAAAATGCTTGAAATTTGTTCTATTCCAAGACTTGCAAGTGAAAAAGAATTTGTTAAAAATTTAAGCGATGAAGAGCTTTTAAATTATGCTAGAGATTGGAGCAAAGGGGTAAAATTTGCTACTCCAGTTTTTGAAGGTGTAAATATAGAAGAATTTGCTAAGCTTTTTGAAATGGCAAAAATTGATATGGATGGTAAAACAGAGCTTTACGATGGACGCACAGGTGAAAAAATCGCAGAAAGAGTTCATGTTGGTTGTATGTATATGTTAAAACTACATCACTTAGTCGATGAAAAAGTCCATGCTAGAAGTACAGGACCTTATAGCTTGGTAACTCAGCAACCAGTTGGTGGTAAAGCACTCTTTGGGGGTCAAAGATTTGGTGAGATGGAAGTTTGGGCGTTGGAAGCTTATGGTGCGGCGCATACTTTAAAAGAAATGCTTACTATAAAATCAGATGATGTAGAAGGAAGATTTAGTGCTTATAAGGCTTTAACTAAGGGCGAGAATGTTCCAGCTACAGGAATTCCAGAGACATTTTTCGTTTTAACAAATGAATTAAAATCTCTTGCTTTAGATGTTGAGATTTTTGATAAGGATGAAGAAGATGAGTAAATTTAAAATCATTGAAGTAAAAGAAGAAACAAGACCGAGAGACTTTGAAGCTTTTCAATTAAGACTTGCAAGCCCAGAAAAAATTAAATCATGGTCCTATGGTGAAGTAAAAAAACCAGAAACTATTAATTATAGAACCCTAAAACCTGAAAGAGATGGACTTTTTTGTGCTAAAATCTTTGGTCCTATTCGTGATTATGAATGTCTTTGTGGCAAGTATAAGAAAATGCGTTTTAAAGGCGTTAAATGTGAAAAATGTGGTGTTGAAGTTGCAAATTCGAAAGTACGTCGTTCAAGAATGGGGCATATCGAGCTTGTAACTCCAGTGGCACATATTTGGTATGTAAATTCTTTGCCAAGTCGTATAGGAACGCTTTTGGGCGTTAAAATGAAAGATCTTGAACGCGTGCTTTATTATGAAGCTTATATTGTAGAAAATCCAGGCGATGCTTATTATGATAATGAAAGCAATAAAAAAGTTGAATTTTGTGATGTTTTAAATGAAGAGCAATATCAAAGCTTAATGCAACGCTATGAAAATAGTGGTTTTAAAGCAAGAATGGGTGGTGAAGTTGTCCGTGATTTGCTTGCTAATTTAGATCTTGTGGCGCTTTTGAATCAGCTTAAAGAAGAAATGATGACAACGAATTCAGAGGCAAAGAAAAAAACTATCATTAAGCGTTTAAAAGTTGTGGAAAATTTCTTAAATTCAAATCTTAATACCAATATGGATAGTGATGAAGCGGTTCCTAATCGTCCAGAGTGGATGATGATTACAAATCTTCCTGTATTACCTCCTGACTTGCGTCCTTTGGTTGCTTTAGATGGTGGCAAATTTGCAGTTTCTGATGTGAATGATTTATATCGCCGTGTGATTAATAGAAATACGCGTTTAAAAAGATTAATGGAGCTTGATGCGCCAGAGATCATTATAAGAAATGAAAAAAGAATGCTTCAAGAAGCGGTAGATGCACTTTTTGATAATGGTCGTCGTGCAAATGCTGTTAAGGGAGCAAATAAACGCCCACTTAAATCTTTAAGTGAAATTATCAAAGGTAAGCAAGGTCGTTTCAGACAAAACTTACTTGGTAAAAGGGTGGATTTTTCGGGTCGTAGTGTAATTGTTGTTGGTCCAAAACTTAGAATGGATCAATGTGGCTTGCCTAAAAAGATGGCTTTGGAATTATTTAAGCCACATTTGTTAGCTAAGCTTGAAGAAAAAGGTTATGCGACAACTGTTAAGCAAGCTAAAAAGATGATAGAAAATAAAACTAATGAAGTTTGGGAGTGTTTAGAAGAGGTTGTTAAAGGACACCCTGTTATGCTAAATCGTGCGCCAACTTTACATAAGCTTTCTATACAAGCTTTCCATCCTGTTTTGGTCGAAGGTAAGGCCATACAACTTCATCCTTTGGTTTGTGCTGCATTTAATGCGGACTTTGATGGGGATCAAATGGCGGTGCATGTACCACTTTCGCAAGAAGCAATTGCAGAATGTAAAGTTTTAATGCTTTCATCGATGAATATTCTTTTACCAGCGAGTGGTAAATCCGTAACCGTTCCTTCCCAAGATATGGTTTTGGGAATTTATTATCTTTCTTTGGAAAAGACAAATGCTAAGGGTGCACATAAAATTTGTTCAGGTATCGATGAGGCTATGATGGCTTTAGAAGCGGGTTGCTTAGATATCCATGCTAATATCCAAACTGTGGTTGATGGAAGAAAAATCACTACAACCGCTGGTCGTTTGATTATTAAATCTATTTTACCTGACTTTGTTCCTGAAAATATGTGGAATAAAATTCTAAAGAAAAAAGATATTGCTGCACTTGTAGATTATGTCTATAAAAAAGGTGGTTTAGAACTTACAGCAAGTTTCTTAGATAGACTTAAAAATTTAGGTTTTGAATATGCGACTAAAGCAGGTGTTTCTATATCAATTGCTGATATTATTGTGCCAGAGCATAAGCAAAAAAATATTGAAAGTGCTAAAAAACAAGTAAGAGAAATTCAAAATTCTTATAATCTTGGTTTAATCACTTCAGGTGAAAGATATAATAAAATTATCGATATTTGGAAAAGCACAAATAATATACTCTCAAAAGAGATGATGGAGCTTGTACAAAAAGACAAAAATGGATTTAATTCCATTTATATGATGGCCGATTCTGGTGCTAGGGGTAGCGCGGCACAAATTTCACAGCTTGCAGCAATGAGAGGACTTATGGCTAAACCAGATGGCTCGATCATCGAAACGCCAATTATTTCAAATTTCCGCGAAGGGCTTAATGTGCTTGAATATTTTATTTCAACGCATGGAGCTAGAAAGGGTCTTGCAGATACTGCGCTTAAGACCGCAAATGCGGGTTATTTGACAAGAAAATTAATTGATGTGGCGCAAAATGTTAAGATTACTATTGAAGATTGTGGAACACACGAGGGTGTAGAGATTAATGAAATTACTGCAGATGGTGCCATTATAGAAACTTTAGAGGAAAGAATTCTTGGTAGAGTTTTAGCTGAAAATGTCATTGATCCAATTACCAATGAGACTCTTTTAGCAGAAGGTGCTTTGATTGATGAAGAAAAAGCTAGAATTTTAACTGAAAGTGGCATTAAAAGTGTGAGTATTCGCACTCCTATTACTTGTAAAGCAAAAAAAGGAATTTGTGCTAAATGTTATGGTATTAATCTTGGTGAAGGTAAACTTGTTAAACCAGGTGAGGCTGTGGGTATCATTTCAGCACAATCTATTGGTGAGCCAGGTACTCAGCTTACACTTAGAACTTTCCACAGCGGGGGAACAGCAAGTACTGATTTGCAAGATAGACAAGTGAGTGCCCAAAAAGAAGGATTTATAAGATTTTATAATCTTAAAACTTATGAAAATAAAGAAGGTAAAAGTATAGTTGCAAATCGCAGAAATGCGGCAGTTTTACTTGTTGAACCAAAAATTAAAGCACCATTTAAAGGTATAGTGAATATTGAAAATATTCATGAGGATGTGGTTGTTTCTGTAAAAGATAAGAAGCAAGAAGTAAAATATATCTTAAGAAAATATGACTTGGCTAAGCCTAATGAATTAGCTGGTGTTAGTGGTAGTATAGATGGTAAGCTTTATTTGCCTTATCAAAATGGAACTGAAGTGGGGCAAGATGAAAGTATAGTTGAAGTTATCAAAGAGGGATGGAATGTGCCAAATCGTATTCCATTTGCGAGTGAAATTTCTGTTAAAGATGGTGATCCTGTGGTGCAAAATATTAAAGCAGGTGAAGTGGGAACTTTAAAATTCTATGTTTTAAAAGGCGATGGCTTAGATAGGATTAGAAATCTAAAAAAAGGTGATGTAGTAAAAGAAAAAGGCTTTTTTGTTGTAATTGCAGATGAAAATGATAGAGAAGCAAAAAGACATTATATCCCTAGACAATCAGTGATTGAATTTGATGATAGTTCGGTTATTACTGATCCTAATGCTATTATTGCAAGTGCGGTCAATAAAGAAAAGGTTGTTATTGCAGAATGGGATGCGTATAATAATACCATTATTGCAGAAATTGATGGAACGATTAGTTTCGAAGATATTGAAGCCGGTTATAGCGCAGATGAGCAAATTGATGAAGCTACCGGAAAACGCTCTTTAGTCATCAATGAATATTTGCCAAGTGGAGTAAGACCTAGCTTGATTATTACAGGAAAAGGTGGAAAGACTTCTCGTTATCAATTAGAACCTAAAACTGTTATTTTTGTACATGATGGTGATAAGGTTTCTCAAGCTGATATTTTGGCAAAAACTCCAAAAGCAGCAGCAAAATCTAAAGATATTACCGGCGGTCTCCCAAGGGTTTCAGAACTTTTTGAAGCAAGAAAACCAAAAAATGCAGCAATTATTGCAGAAATCGATGGTGTAGTGAAATTTGACAAGCCTTTGCGCTCTAAGGAAAGATTGATTATCCAAGCAGAAGATGGTAGCAGTGTTGAATACTTGATTGATAAAAGTAAACATATCCAAGTAAGAGAAGGTGAATTTGTTCATGCTGGAGAGAAGCTTACAGATGGTATCATTTCAAGTCATGATGTGCTTAAAATTTTAGGTGAAAAAGCCTTGCATTATTATTTAATTTCTGAAATTCAGCAAGTTTATCGCGGACAAGGCGTTGTGATTTCTGATAAGCATATAGAAATTATAGTTTCTCAAATGCTAAGACAGGTTAGAGTTATAGATAGCGGAAACACTAAATTTATTGTTGGAGATCTTATTTCAAGAAGAAAATTCAGAGAAGAAAATGAAAAAATCATTAGAATGGGTGGAGAGCCAGCTATTGCTGAACCTGTGCTTTTGGGGGTTACAAGAGCTGCGATTGGAAGTGATAGTGTGATTTCTGCTGCTTCTTTCCAAGAAACAACCAAGGTTTTAACCGAAGCGAGTATAGCGGGTAAAATTGATTATCTTGAAGATCTAAAAGAAAATGTTATTTTAGGTAGAATGATTCCAGTTGGTACTGGTCTTTATGGGGATCATGATCTAAAAATCAAACAACAAGATTAAAAATATTTCGCAATTAGTATTTAATGCTGATTGCGAATTTGATTACGCAATTCTACATTTTTTATTCATTATTTTTTATGCTTATTTGGAACAATTTTTGCTTTTATTTATGATTAAATATAAAGGGTGGGTATTGTTGATGAAAATTGAAACAAATTTACATAATATTTCTTCTTTTAAAAAACAGAATTTTCCAACATTAGTGATTATGAGGATTTTAGGAATAAAATTAGTGCAGATATGGAAGCTAAGAATTATACCAAAGAGCAAAAATTAGCAGTTGATACTTTTTTAACAGCTTCTATGGTGGTAGCTAATGCTAGAGAGGGTAATGCAAATGTAAGTTATTGGGACACAAGAAAAAGACAAGAAAATTTTGAAAATGCCTCAAATTCTTTAAAAGCACAAATGCTAGAAGAGCAAATTTCTATCATTAAAGAGCCTTATGCTATCCAAAAAGGCTTGTTTATGGGACAAGCTGAAAGTGAGGCACATTTTCAAGCTAGTAAAAATCAAGCTATTGATTATCTAAGTGGATTATTAAAAAATATAAAGGTATAAAAATAACAATTTCAAATAACCTATCTTATTTGCAAAAAACTGATTATGTGAGTAAGAATAACCAAAAACAAGATGAAAACAATAAAACCTACGCACAAATGATTGATGATACAAACTTTGATGGCTCTGTTTTACTTGATATTACTGCTTCAGAATTAGCTGCTGCGTGGCAAGAGGCTATGAGAATTCAAGGCGTTAGTGATCCTTCAAAAGTAGATAGTACTTTATTGGGTAAAATTAAAGATGAGCGTGCTTTTGAAACAGATCCTATGAAAATTAGGCAAAACATTCAAGATCAAATTGCTATTTTGCAAGATGGAAAAACAATGGCGCTAAGGTATCACCGTGATGAAAATGGGCAAATGAAGCAACTTTCAGCTTATGCTTATGAACAAATGAAAGATTGTGTTAGTGATGTTTTGGGAGAAATTTTGCAAGATATAAAAGCATGACGGTAAGATACAATTGTGTTATTTTAAATTAACGATATTTTATTTTTTTATAAGTGAAATTTAGATATTATCCAAAGTTTATTATATTTTTTAAAGAAAGGAATTATTGTGCCTACCATAAATCAATTGGTTAGAAAAGAGCGCAAAAAAGTTTTAGAGAAATCTAAATCTCCAGCGCTTAAAAATTGTCCACAAAGAAGGGGAGTTTGCACTAGGGTTTATACAACAACCCCTAAAAAACCAAACTCAGCGTTAAGAAAAGTTGCCAAAGTAAGACTTACTAGTGGCTTTGAAGTGATTAGCTACATCGGTGGTGAAGGTCACAATCTACAAGAGCACAGCATTGTTTTAGTGCGTGGCGGTAGGGTAAAAGACTTACCAGGTGTGAAGTATCATATCGTGCGTGGTGCGCTTGATACTGCGGGCGTTGCAAAAAGAACAGTTTCTCGTTCTAAATATGGTGCAAAGCGTCCTAAAGCAAGTGCTAAGTAATTTTTTAGACAGGCAAATCCGTTAGATTTGATTTTGTTTGAGTAAAATTTAAAATTTGAAGGAAAAATAATGAGAAGAAGAAAAGCTCCGGTAAGAGAAGTCTTGCCTGATCCGATTTATGGTAATAAAGTAATCACAAAATTCATTAATTCTTTAATGTATGATGGTAAAAAAAGCACAGCTACGACTATCATGTATGGTGCTTTAGAAGCTATCGATAAAAAAGGTGGTGAGAAAAAAGGTATTGAAATTTTTAATGATGCAATTGAGAATATCAAGCCTATTTTAGAGGTAAAATCTCGCCGTGTGGGTGGAGCGACTTATCAAGTTCCAGTAGAAGTTCGTCCTGCTAGACAACAAGCTTTAGCGATTCGTTGGATTATTTCTTTTGCTAGAAAAAGAAGCGAAAGAACAATGATAGATAAATTAGCAGCTGAACTTTTAGATGCAGCAAATAGCAAAGGCGCTTCATTCAAGAAGAAAGAAGATACTTATAAAATGGCTGAAGCAAATAAAGCGTTTGCTCACTATCGTTGGTAAGAAGGAGAATAGATGTCAAGAAGTACTCCTTTAAAAAAGGTTAGAAATATCGGTATTGCTGCGCACATTGATGCAGGAAAAACAACTACAAGTGAGAGAATTCTTTTCTTTACGGGTATGAGTCATAAGATAGGTGAGGTGCATGATGGTGCTGCGACTATGGACTGGATGGAACAAGAAAAAGAAAGAGGTATTACAATTACTTCTGCTGCGACTACTTGTTTTTGGAAAGATCATCAAATCAACCTTATAGACACTCCAGGTCACGTGGATTTTACGATAGAAGTTGAAAGATCAATGCGTGTTCTTGATGGTGCGGTTTCTGTATTTTGTTCAGTAGGTGGGGTACAACCTCAATCTGAAACTGTTTGGAGACAAGCAAATAAATATGGTGTTCCAAGAATTGTTTTTGTAAATAAAATGGATAGAATTGGCGCGAATTTTTTCAATGTTGAAGAGCAAATTAAAAATCGCTTAAAAGGAAATCCAGTTCCACTTCAAATTCCAATTGGCGCTGAAGATAATTTCAAAGGTGTGATCGATCTTATCACAATGAAAGCGTTGGTTTGGGAAGATGAAAATAAGCCAACTGATTATGTAGAAAAAGAAATTCCAGCAGAGCTTAAAGAAAAAGCAGAAGAATATCGCACTAAAATGATAGAAGCAGTTTCTGAAACAAGCGATGAATTAATGGAAAAATACCTAGGTGGCGAAGAATTAAGTAATGAAGAGATTAGAGCAGGTATTAAAGCAGGATGTTTAAGTCTTTCTATGGTACCTATGCTTTGCGGAACTGCATTTAAAAATAAAGGAATTCAACCTTTGCTTGATGCAGTTGTAGCTTATTTACCAGCTCCTGATGAAGTTGCAAATATCAAAGGTGAATACGAAGATGGCACAGAAGTTTCTGTAAAATCAACAGATGATGGTGAATTTGCAGGGCTTGCGTTTAAAATTATGACTGACCCATTTGTTGGACAATTAACTTTCGTGCGTGTGTATCGTGGTAGTTTAGAAAGCGGTTCTTATGCTTATAACTCTACTAAAGATAAAAAAGAAAGAATTGGTCGTTTATTGAAAATGCACTCTAACAAAAGAGAAGAAATTAAGACTTTATATGCAGGAGAAATCGGTGCGGTTGTAGGTCTTAAAGATACGCTAACAGGGGATACTTTAGCAAGTGAAAAAGATAAAGTAATTCTAGAAAGAATGGATTTTCCTGATCCAGTTATTAGCGTTGCAGTGGAGCCAAAAACAAAAGCGGATCAAGAAAAAATGTCTATTGCTTTAAATAAATTAGCACAAGAAGATCCAAGCTTTAGAGTTTCTACTGATGAAGAAAGCGGTCAAACTATCATTTCGGGTATGGGTGAGTTACACCTTGAGATTATCGTTGATAGAATGCTTCGTGAATTTAAAGTGGAAGCTGAAGTAGGACAACCACAAGTTGCTTACCGCGAAACTATTAGAAAAACAGTTGAACAAGAGTATAAATACGCTAAGCAATCAGGTGGTCGTGGTCAATACGGACATGTATTCTTACGCCTTGAACCGCTTGAGCCTGGTAGTGGATATGAATTTGTTAATGATATCAAAGGTGGGGTAATTCCAAAAGAATATATTCCTGCAGTAGATAAAGGGGTGCAAGAAGCATTGCAAAATGGTGTTTTAGCAGGTTATCCAGTAGAAGATGTTAAAGTAACTGTTTATGATGGAAGTTACCATGAAGTGGATTCTTCTGAAATGGCGTTTAAACTTGCTGCTTCTATGGGCTTTAAAGAAGGTGCTAGAAAAGCAGGTGCGGTAATCTTAGAACCTATGATGAAAGTTGAAGTTGAAACTCCTGAAGAATACATGGGTGATGTAATCGGCGATCTTAACAAACGCCGTGGTCAAGTAAATTCAATGGATGAAAGAGGTGGCAATAAAATCATCACTGCATTTTGTCCTTTGGCTGAAATGTTTGGTTATTCAACCGATCTTAGAAGCCAAACTCAAGGCCGTGCGACTTATTCTATGGAATTTGATCACTATGATGAAGTTCCAAAAAATGTTTCTGAAGAAATTATCAAGAAAAGAAACGGCTAATTACAAGCGGGAGCTTTTCCCGCTTTCTGTCCTCGTAGCTCAGCAGGATAGAGCGCAAAATTCCTAATTTTGAGGCCGTGAGTTCGAATCTCGCCGTGGACACCATTTACTCCTTCATTCGGCTTTAAAATTTATAGTGAAAATATTTTTTATATTAAAAAATTTATATTTATTATTTTTTAGTATTATAAAACTTAACAATATAATTCCGATGTATTTTTTGTGGGTAAATATGAAAAAATTATTATTATGTTTTTTGATTCTTTTTGCTAATGCCAATGATTTAGAAAATGCCTTAAAGTCAAACACTTCTTCTGTTGTGATTCAAAATCAAGAATGGATACAATTTGACAGGAAGTTTATTTTCGAAGCTCCGCAAAATTTACAAGATGAATCAGTTGATTTTAAAAATTATCTCAATGCTCAATTTGCAAAAATTCTTGAAAATGGGGAAAATGGAGAACAAACCGATAGCAATTTGGATTTTGCAAATCAGAGTTTGGAGCTTAAAAATTTAAGTACTTTGTATGAATATGAGAATAATACTTTATTATTTCAAAAAGAAATTTATATTGCTGAACAAAATTATAATTATTCCGGTGGTTTGATTAATCGATATAAGCAAGAAGATTTTTTATTGGGTGTAAATACTTTTGTCGATGGTCAAGAAGATATGCAAAATCACAGCTTTGGCGGAGAATTTGGCTATAGTAAATATTTTAAAACTTATGCAAATTATTATATTCCAGATGATGAAGCAAAACAAAGAGTAGCAGAATTTGGAATGAGTTTTGTATTTCCTTATTATACGCCTTTGGGTATAGACATTAGTAGGGATTTTGAAAAGGTTGATTATAAAATAAGTTATTCTCCATATTCCATTTTTAATTTAAGTTTAGTGCATCATGATTATAATGAATTAGATCCTAATACCTCAGTACATTTTGGTTTTACCATTAGATACGACAAACATTTATTAAAACAATTAACAAAAAATGATAATGCTTTAGAAGAAATTCATCGTTATGATTATTTGAAAAGAAATAAGTATTATTAAATTTATTAGCAAAAATGAATTATAATTTATTTTTACAATTTTGTATGATTAGGAGATTAAATGGATAGTGTTTTTAAAAAAATGGGGTTTTTAATTTTAGCGCTATTGTTGCTAAATTTCAACTTGAGTGCTTTAGAAAAAGGAAAGGAATTTGATATTCTTCAAGAACCTTTTGAAATGCAAAATTCTGTTATTGAAATTTTTTATTATGGTTGTCAGCATTGTTATATACATCATAAAACAGATACCTTGGGTAAGATAAAGATTAAACTGCCTCATGTTAAGTATTATGCTTTGCCATTTACTTTTAATTCAAATGATATTGGACTTAGGGAAATTTATGCTTATGCACAGGTGCAAGATGATGATAATGATATAAGTGTAACAGATGAAAAAAGTTGGGTAAGGAAATTAAATGATAAATATTTTTCTCTTGTTTTTTCATCTAATAAATCTAATAAAAAAAATGGTTTAAGTGATGAGGAGTTGGTTCAAGCTGGACTTCAAATTTTAGGCATAACAAAACAAGAAATTCGAGAATTTGTTCAAAGTGAGAAGGCAAAGAAAGTATTGGCTTTATATGAAAAAGTTCATCAAACGGCTAAAATTTATGGAGGTGTTCCTATTTTTATTATTAATGGTAAATTTAAATTAAATATGGAAGAAATAAATTCTTTAGATGATATGATTAAAATTAGTGATGAATTAATTAATATAAAATAAAGTTTTATTAAGTAATTTTTTATTATAATCTTAGCTTGCTTTTAGCAAAATCCTTGCCCATGGAATTTTTGGGCTTAATATCCACAAGGAGAAAAGATGAAACATTATGAGGTTTTATTTATTTTAAAACCAACACTTACCGAAGAGGAAGTGAATGCTAAGTTGGAATTCGTAAAAGAAGTTCTTACAAAAAATGGTGCAGAAATTGAAACAGTTGTTCCAATGGGAACTAGAAAACTTGCATATACGATTAAAAAGTATGAGCGAGGTACTTATTTTGTGATTTATTTTAAAGCTCCTACAACATTAATTGCAGAACTTGAAAGGGTTTTAAGAATTACAGAAGAAGTTATAAGATTTTTAATTGTTAAATATGAGAATAAAAAAGAAATAGCTGCATGGGAGAAATTAAGCCATGGAGTAAAACAATCTAAAAAAGAAATTAAGCCTTTAGAAGCTCCAGAAATTTAAAACAAGGAAAACTTATGTTTAATAAAGTCGTTTTGCTAGGAAATCTTACAAGAGACATTGAAATGCGTTATGCCCCATCAGGAAGTGCTATAGGTTCTTCGGCAATTGCGGTCACTAGGAGATTTAGTTCTAATAACGGCGAAAAGCGAGAGGAAACTTGTTTTATTGATATCACTTTTTTTGGACGTACTGCTGAAATTGCCAATCAATATCTTTCTAAAGGAAGCAAAATTCTAGTGGAAGGAAGATTGAAATTTGATCAATGGAATGATCAAAATGGACAAAGCAGAAGTAAACATAGTGTTTATGTTGAGAATTTGGAAATGCTTGGTTCTGGAATCAATCAAGGACAAAACAATTTTAATAATATTGGACAGAATACTTATTCTGCTGAACAAAATCAAAGTTTTGATCCTTATACGGCTAATCAAAATTCAAATACTCCAAATAGAAATTCGCAAAGTCAAAGACAACCACAGCAAGAAACAAAGATGAAAGAGATTGATGTGGATAATTATTATGATGACGATAGTGAATTACCATTTTAAATAAGGAAAAAATTATGGCAGAAAAAAGAAAATATTCACGCAAATATTGCAAATACACAGAGGCTAAAGTTGAATTTATCGATTATAAAGATACTTCTATGTTAAAACATGCTTTATCTGAAAGATTTAAAATTATGCCTCGTCGCTTAACAGGAACAAGCAAAAAATATCAAGAAATGGTTGAAATAGCTATTAAGCGAGCAAGACATGTTGCGCTTATTCCTTATATTGTAGATCGTAAAGAAGTGGTCAACAACCCTTTTGAAAATTTATAATATTTACAAATTTAATCCGAAGTTCTACTTCGGAAATAATATTAATTTTTTATTTATAAAAATTTCCTCATTAACTTCCTTATCTTTATTTAGATAGATACTAATATTTACATTAATGACATTATCTTTGCTTAAATTTATATCTTGATTAATAGGTGCAAGAGAGTAGTTTTTGCAAGTTGCAACAGAATAAAAATAATCAATTCTTATAATACTTTGTGCGTTTGGATAATTAAATTCAACTCTTTCTAAACATTCCTTGTTTTGCTTTTTTGCAATATATAAAAAGTATTTTGCTAATTCTTTTGCATTTGTCGCTAGAATATTTGCTTGAATATAAAGATATAAATCTTTTATTTGTCTTGGATAATAACTTGACATTTGCAAGCTTAAAGAGATGAAAAAAATAAAAACGATTAATAAAGAAATGCTAGCAAGCAAAGCATAAGCTTTCTTCATAGCAAACTCCATTTTTCAAAGCATGAAATTGGTGTGTTTAGAATACAGATTTTGCTTTTTAAAATATTATTTTGTTGTGTAATTTCAAAATTGGAGATATTTTGCATTAATAAAATATTTTTTCCATTGTTAAATTTTATAAATAAAGAATTATCTTTCATGAAAAATGTAATTTTGCTTTGTATGATAAGATAAAAACGCATAGGAAATTGTGTAAAATTATGGGATATTTTATCTTGACTTATGATAGATGTGTTGTAAAATTGTTTTTGCAATAAATCATAAAATAATAATTTGTTATCATTTTTGCCTAATAAATCTCTATGATTTTGCATAACATCTAAAAATTGACTGTTTGGAGAGTAAAATTCTGAATTTTCATCTTGCAGAAAAATGGAGCTCGAGCCTATGGATATTTTATTCGAAATATTTTGTAATAAATTATCATCATCTTTTAGATAACAAGTGTATCCCAAACCTTCTTTTTGGAATTTTATACACCTTTGTAAAAATTTGTCAAGAATGATAAAAGTCGAATTAACATTTGTTACGAGCTCAGCTTGTTTTTGACTCACTAATTGATAAGAATATAAATTTTTTATCGGATTTGCAAGTATAAGAAATAAAATACCTAATAAGCTTATAACAATAATACTTTCAAATAAACTAAAAGCTGTTTTCATCTTTAAATTCGCTTGTGTAATTTTGATCATTTATGGAGAGCGTTTTGAGAGTAAAAACTGAATCTGAACTACTTTTTTGTATGAATTTAATATCACCTAAATCTTGTATTCTAAGCAAAATGGTTTTTTGTTCAGAATAATCTTTATTGAATATTTTGCGTTCAAGTTCGAAAAGTTTTTGGTTTAAAAAAAGACTTTGATGATTTCTTTGAATTTGTATATATATGGGGATAAATCCAGTAAAAATAATTCCCAAAATAATAATAGAAAAAACAAGCTCTAATAAAGAAAAAGCTTTTTTCATTTATTAGCACTAGCGTGTAAAGCTTTAAAAAAAGTTCCTCTTAAACCTTCTTCTTCAAGAATCTTTACACCTTTAATTGTAATGCCAGCTGGAGAGCAGATATCTTCTTTGATTATAGCAGGATGATTATTTGTAAATAAAGCATTAAAACTTTGAAAAAGTCCCTGGGTAAGTTTTAGGCTTAAATTTTTATCTAGTCCTTCATAAACCCCAGCATTTGCAATACTTTCAGCCACTAAAGCTAGAAAGGCTGGAGCACAACCGCTAATTGCTGTTGCTGCGTTCATTAATTTTTCATCATTTAACTCATAAGAAGTGCCAAAATGATTTAAAATGTCTATAATTTCATCTTTAAATGCAGAGTTTTTTAGAACAAATGGAGTAGAAGAGGCTTTGTATTTAGCAGCTGTATTTGGCATAATTCTTGCATAGTTTTGCGCTTTAATAATTTGCAATTCCTCAATGCTTGTATTGGCTAAAACAGATATAAGCAAACGAGCTTGGTTTTTAAAAAGTGAAGCAAGCTCTTTAAGTGCGTAAGGTTTAAAAGCTAGAATGATATTTTTATCTTGTATATCTAATTTGCTGTAGTGTAGAGTTTGAAAATTTTGCTCTTTTAAGTGTTGGAGTTTTGCTTCATCTCTGCCTACAATGGTAATATTATAACGATCACGCAAACCACAAGCTAAAGCTTTAGCCATGGTTCCGTTACCAAGGATGTAAATGTTTTGCATGATTTTTAGTTTTTAATATAATTAGAAATTTGATCCGCTTGGAAAAAATTTGGATAAGTAACTGTGTCTAAAATAACTTGTGTTAAACTATTATTTTCTAAGTTGATTACAATAGGAGCTAAGAAATTTACAGTGGATTCTTCTATAGTTTTATTAATTGCAACTATGGTATATACTTGCATTTTTGTTTCTGGAGTTAGTTCAAGTAATTCCTGATAATAGGTAGGAATATCAAATTCGTAATCTGGTCTAATTAAATAAGGACTCATCATCACAAAAGAAAAATCTTTACCATCTAAACTTTTAAGTCTAACAAATACTTCATCAATAATTGAAAGTTCCATTGTTTTTGTTTCCTCAAAACCCAAAATAGGACACTTAACAGTTAAGGTCATTTTATCTCCTTAAAATTTTATGAAATTATTTTAACATAAAATAAGCAATAATAATTCCAAAAAATAAAATTATTTAATTTATTAGATTATAATTGCAAAATAAATTTTAATATTAATGGAAGTTTGTGATGAAGATAATCAAAAAATGTATTTTACCTGTTAGTGTTTTGTTAATAATAAGTGCTTGTAGTACAAAAACTACAGATGAACTTTATAATTTAAGCGCTATAGAGTGGTATCAGCAAATCATTAAAGATTTGCAAGATAAGGATTTGGAAAAAGCGGATTTGCATTATAATTCTATGGCTAGTGAGCATATTGCAGATCCTTTATTGGAACAAACTTTACTTATTTTAGCTCAGGCGCATATGGATGAAGAAGAATATCTTTTAGCGGATTTTTACCTTGAAGAGTATAATAAAAAATTTGGTAATTCTAAAAATGTAGATTATATAAGATATCTAAAGATTAAAGCAAAATTTAGTGCTTTTTCGCAACCAAATCGTAATCAAGCTTTAATGCTTGAAAGTTCTAAGGAAATTACTCAATTTTTGGAAAATTATCCTAATACCCAATATAAACTTTTAGTGCAAACTATGCTTACAAAATTTAATTTGGCAAATTATTATCTTGATGAAACTATTGCTGATCTTTATCAAAGAACAGATCGCACCCAAAGTTATGAAATTTATCAGGAAAAACTCAAAAATTCAGACTTTTATGATACTTATATGATAAAACCAGAACTTCCTTGGTATAGAAAAGTATTTGAATAATTTTTAAGGAAAATAATGCAAGTTGAAGAAATGCAAAATTACCCAGCACAGCTTCCTGTGTTGGTTGAAGATGAATTATTTTTATACCCTTTTATGATTACTCCTATTTTTTTGAGCGATGTTCAAAATATTAAGGCTTTGGAATTAGCTCTTAAAAATGACACAATGATTTTTGTTGCTCCATCTAAATTTGAAGGTGCTAGAACTTTTGATGAAATTTATGATTGTGGAGTTGTAGGCAGCATAATGCGTAAAGTTCCTCTTCCTGACGGCAGGATAAAAATTCTTTTTCAAGGTTATTCAAAGGCTAAAATTGTAGAAAGAATTTCCCAAAAACCTTTAGTGGCTAGTGTGGATCTTATTGTCCATAATGAATTAAGTGCTGTTAAAAATGAAGCTTTGCTTGGTGTATTAAAAGAAAAAGTTCGTGCTTTGGCTGCAATAAGCCATTATTTTTCGCCAGATCTTTTAAGAACCATTGAAGAAGGCTTAGATGGAGTTCGAATTTGTGATTTGATTTTAAATACTATACATGTTAAGAAACAAGTTGCCTATGAATTCTTTATAGAAAACGATCTTGAGAAAAAATTTCTAAGACTTATTGGTTTAATTAGTGATGAAATAGAAGCCAATAAATTACAAAAAGAAATTAAAAGTAAGGTGCATTCTAAAATCGATCAAGCTAATAAAGAATATTTTTTAAAAGAACAATTAAAGCAAATTCAAAAAGAACTTGGTTCAGATATACAAAAAGACAATGAAACCAAAGAATATTATAAAAAACTTGAAGCTAAGAAAAAGTTTATGCATGAAGATGCCTACAGAGAGATTAAGAAACAAATTGAAAAATTTGAACGGATTCATCAAGACAATTCTGAAGCTTCTATGCTTCAAACTTACATTGAAGTTGCATTGGATGTTCCTTTTGAAAATTTAGCAAAGAAGAAACTAAGCATTAAGGAAGTTTCAAAGCAATTAAATGCTGATCATTATGCGCTTAATAAGCCAAAAGAACGTATTGAAGAATATTTCGCGGTTCGTGAATTATTAGAAAAAAGAAAGGTTGAAGACAAAGAAGGCGCCAAGGTTATTTTGTGCCTTTATGGTCCTCCTGGAGTGGGAAAAACTTCTTTGGCAAATTCTGTAGCAAAAGCTTTAAAGCGAGAACTTATACGCATTGCGCTTGGCGGACTTGAAGATGTTAATGAATTGCGTGGACATCGACGAACTTATATTGGCGCAATGCCTGGACGCATTATTCAAGGACTTATTGAAGCAAAACAAATCAACCCTGTTGTTGTTTTAGATGAGATAGATAAAATTAACCGTAGTTTTAAGGGTGATCCGAGTGCAGTTCTTTTAGAAATTCTTGATCCTGAGCAAAATTCTAAATTCAGAGATTATTATTTAAATTTTAATGTAGATTTAAGTAAGGTAATTTTCATAGCAACGGCTAATGATATTAGCAATATTCCTGCGCCTTTAAGAGATAGGATGGAATTTATAGAATTAAGTTCTTATACTCCTAGTGAGAAATTTCAAATTGCAAAGAATTATCTTATTCCAAGCGAAATGAAAAAACATGGTTTAAAAAATACCGAACTTAGTATTTCTAAGAATGCTATTGAATTAATAATCAGTGATTATACTAGAGAGTCAGGAGTGAGAAATTTAAGAAGAAAATTTGCTGAGCTTTGTAGAAAAAGTGCAAAAGAAATTTTGCTTGATAGTAGTAAAAAAATTACTATCAATACTAAAAATCTTAACCAGTTTTTAGATAAAAAAGTCTATGAAATTCAAAAACAAGATAAAATAGATAGGGTAGGACAAGTTAATGGTTTAGCTTGGACTGCGGTGGGTGGAGATGTTTTAAAAATTGAAATTATCAAAAACAAAGGAAAAGGTGAATTATTATTAACGGGAAGTTTGGGTGATGTGATGAAAGAGTCTGCGCGCATTGCTTTGAGTGTGATTAAGGTTTTAATTGATGGGGGTAAATTACTTATCCCTAAAAAACTCACAAAGGATAGTAAAAGCAGTATTTATGAGCAATATAATTTGCATCTTCATGTTCCAGATGGAGCTACGCCAAAAGATGGCCCAAGTGCAGGTATCACTATGTGTGTTGCTATAGCTTCGATTTTTAGTGAGAAAAAAGTACATTCCAATGTTGCTATGACAGGAGAGATAGATTTAATAGGTAGAGTTTTACCAATTGGTGGATTGAAAGAAAAATTGATTGCTGCGTATAAAGCAGGGATAGAATGTGCCTTAATTCCAAGAAAAAATTATGAGAGAGATTTAAAAGAAATTCCTGATGAGGTTAAGGATAATATTAAAATTGTACCAGTAGATACTATTGATGAGGTTTTAAAGCACTCTTTAATATAGAGAGTGCTTTTAGATTTTTAATTTTTCTAAAATTTGAGAGCTTTTTTGTTCTAAGGCGCTAATATCTGTTACAATCTCATCATAGATCTTTTGATCGATATGATTTTGAGAGAGTTCTAAAGCCTTATAAGCGTTATTTTTTATAAATTCCTTACTTTCTTCTAATTCTTCGCTATTGACTAGCTCAAGGATAACATTTTTACTTTCTTCATTTATGCTCAGTTTTGAAATAGGATCAAGTTCTTTTATGTGTTCCATTTGTCCGTTATTTAAGCTAAGATAAATATTTGATTTATATAAAATATGATCAATTTTTGTTGCAGAAAGTATGAGTTTTTTTGCAAAAACTAAGAAATTATCCCCTAAAGAAATGCTGTTATTTTCTAAATGCTTGAAAGCTGTGCTGAAATTTGTGATTTTGGCTTCTGAATCGCTTACTATGTTAAGCACCCTTGTGCTTCCTGCTTGAATATTATCAAAGTCTTGCTGCATGGTTTGAATAGCAATAGATATTTCGCTTGTTGATTTTTGGGTTCTTTCTGCTAGTTTGCGCACTTCATCGGCAACCACTGCAAAGCCTCTTCCATATTCTCCTGCACGAGCTGCTTCAATGGCAGCATTTAATGCCAAAAGATTTGTTTGATCGGCAATATCTCTAATAACTTCTACTACAGAAGTAATATTTTGAGAATTTGAAACAAAGGCTTGAATGCTTTCGTTGCTTGAGTTTGTTACTTCCATTAAAGAGCTGATAGATTCTTTAAGTGCATTAACTTCAGAGCCATTTTCTGCGGCTACTTGAGCAATTGAATTAACAACATTATGAACATTTTTCATAAATTTAATATCTTCATTTAAGGAATTAGAAATTTGTTCTAAATCTTTGTTTTGATTATTTAAACTTAAATCCATTAGGGTTTTCGATAAGGCATTTTTAAAGACCGATTTGGTTGTATTTTCTATATTTCCTAAGGCTTCATTAATAAATTTTATATTGCTAGAAAAAATTCCTTTTAAGCCTTTAGATAAAGCTTTGCGGTAAAAATGATGTTTTTGAGAACATTCAATGGAGGTATTAATTTCCCTTAAATAAGCTTCTAGACTATCTATTGTATTATTGAGATCGTCGCAAATTTTTGCCAATTTTTGATTTTTCATTGAGGTATAAACCACGCGTCCATCAAAATTACCATTTTTTAATTCTTGTGAAAGTTCAAGCAGCAAGTTAAGATTTTTTTCATTTTCATCATAGAGAAAATAAATAAAACCTAGCACACAAAGAGAAAATACAAAGAATATTAAAGAGTAATATTCTTTTGCAACAATTCCAATGATAAGAGCTAAAATGTTTAAAAAAATTCCAAAATACAATGTTTTTTTCATTTAATCTCCTTTTATTTTAAACCTTGAAGTTCAAATATAAGCTGATTGTAGCTTATATTATATGAAGCTATAAAGTCTTGAAGTTTTTTATAGCTTGCTTGCAAGCCATCTTTTTGTTCGCATTCAACTAAGTTTTTGTAAAGCTCACTTATGGTTTTTAAAGCGTCTTTATTAGGTGCTCTTCTTACGGAATAGCAATTTATTGCTTCGCCTTTTTCATTCAAAGATACTGTGATATTGGCAAAAACCCAGTAATAATCTCCGCTTTTTGTTTTATTTTTTACAAAGGCAAAAATTTCATTTTTGTTTTTGATATATTCCCATAATAATTTAAAAACCGCTTTTGGCATATCAGGATGACGCACGATATTATGAGGTTTATAAAGAACTTCTTTCATGGAATATCCAGCATATTTTAAGAAGTCATCATTGGCATAGATAATATTGCCTTTCAGATCTGTTTTAGATGTAATAAGTATATCTTCATTAACAATAATTTCTTTCATAGCTTAAATACCTTTTTTGAGTTGTTACTTTTTGGAAATAATAGTATAATTTTCTAAAAGTTTTAATTAAAAATATATTTTGCAAAAAATTATTAATTTTATAGGATAAAAAGTGCAAATAATGCGTTTTAAACAGTTGAAAAATGGTTATCGTTATAATAGCGATTCTATGATTTTGCTTGATTTTGCATCAAAACAAAAGCCCAAGATGGAAGTGTTGGATGTGGGTTGCGGCTGTGGTATTGTGGGTATAGGGCTTAAAAAAAAATATCCGAATATTAATCTTGATTTGCTTGATATTCAAGAATGCAATATTACTCTTTGTGAAGAGAATTTAAAATTAAATTCTATGAATGCTAAGACTTTTTTATGTGATTTTAAAGATTTTAATACAGAAAAAAAATATGATTTTATTGTTTCAAATCCACCTTTTTATAGATATGGAGCCCAAAAAGGCGAAAATACTCATCAAAATATTAGTAAATTTGCAGATAATTTAAAATTAGAAGACTTTATTGCCCGTGCAAATTCTTTATTAAAACCCAGAGGAAAATTGTGTTTTTGTTATGAAAGTCTAGCCATTGAAGAAATCGCCTGTTTGTTAAAAAAGTATAAAATCAAGCTTACAGCTTTACAGTTTATTCACACTCGAAAAGATCAAAAGGCAAGATTGCTTATGATTTTGGCTCAGAAAAGTTCAAAAAATTTTTGTGAAATTTTGGAGCCTTTTATTGTGTATGAAGATAATGTGTTTAGCCAGCAAATGCTTCAAGTGTATAATGAATTTAAGGTTGAAAGTGATGATTTATAAACAAGGTTTTGATTTTTCTTTTGATGAGAATGCTTGCGAAAAATGTGGAGGAAAGTGTTGCATTGGTGAAAGTGGCAATATTTTTGCAAATAAAGATGAGCTAGAAGCAATTGCAAAATTTTTAAATTTAAATTTTGAAGATTTTGAGCAAGGATTTTTAAGAAAAGTTGGATTAAAATACAGTTTTCAAGAAGTGCGATTTGAAGAAGGCTTTGCTTGTATTTTTTTTGATCAAAATCGAAGGAAATGTAGTATTTATGAGTTAAGGCCTAGTCAATGTCGAACTTTTCCCTTTTGGGAATATTTTAAAAAAAATAAAAAGGAATTACAAAAAGAATGTATCGGGGTTTGTTTTTAGTTTTTTTCGGATTATTTTTTGCAGCTTGTGGGGCACAAAAAAATATTGTGGAGTATAAACCAGTTGAGGTGAATAAAAATGCGGATTTAAATTTTCGCGTAATGAAGGCTTTAAATGATGAGTATTTTATGAAATACACACAAGCTAGAGATGAGTATTTAAGACTTTTTGAAGAAAGTAAGCAGAGTGCTTTTTTGGAAAAAGCTTTTTTGCTTACTTTGCTTAATAATCTTGATAATAAAGAGGAAATAAGTGTTTTAGCTAAAGAATATATGAATCAAAATATAGCACTTAAAAAACTTGTTGTGCTCTATAATTTGCAAATCAATGATTTAGAGCAAGCACAAAATTTATTAAAAGAAGTTTTGCAAATCCAAAAAGATGCAAAGAACTATGAACTATTAGGTGATATTTTAATGCAGCAGCAAAAAATCACAGAGGCTTTTGGATTTTATGAAATGGCTTATAAGATCAATATTAGCGAAGAGTTGGTTTTAAAGATGACAAGAGCTAGTATATTATTAAAACAAACAAATCAAGCTAGAATGTGGCTTGAAGATTTTAGAAATAAAAAAGGCTGCACTTTAAAAACTTGTATTTTACTTGTAAAAATTTATAATGATGCTAAAGAATATAATGGGCTTGAAAAAATTTATTTAGATCTGTATGAAATAAGTAAAAATCAAACTTTTTTATATGCGATTTTAGAGCTTTTTGATACGCAAAAACAATACCAAAAAGCTTTGGATTTGGCTTTGAAATTTGATTTAAAGCCTGATATGATTGTGTATTTTTATCAAAATTTAAAGCAATATGATAATGCTTTTAAGTTGTGCTTAAAACTTTATCAAAAAACTCAAAATAAGTCATATTTATTGCAAGCTGCAGTAATGGAATTTGAAGATGCTATGGAGAAAAAACAGGTCAATAAAAATGTTTTAGAATCAGTCAGTAAAAAATTCGAACAAGCTTTAGATGAAAATACTGAAGCTTTATATTTAAATTATTATGGTTATATGCTGATTGATTATAATTTAGATGTAAATAAGGGCATAGAATTAGTTATTAAGGCTTTAAATGCAGAGCCTGATAATTTATATTATCTTGATTCTTTATCGTGGGGATATTATAAGCAAAATAAGTGCTCTAAGGCATGGGATGTAATGACAAAAACTTTACACGATAAAGAATTTTCTGCTTCCAATGAGAGCAAAAGACATATTCGAGCTATACAAAAATGTCTAAAGAGTAAAAAATGATTTTGGATGATATTTTTAAAAAAACAAAAGAAGAGCTTGAAATTCGCAAAAAACTTTTACCTTACGATATGTTGGGTAGATCTTTAGCTTCAAATCCCTTCTTTCCAAAAGATGTAAAAAAGGCTTTGAGGCGAGTTGATAAAGAGATGAAAATTATCGCTGAGGTAAAAAAAGCCAGCCCTAGTAAAGGCGTGATTAGAGAAAATTTTGATCCTTTAAATATAGCTTTAAATTATGAAAAAAACAAAGCTGTTGCTATTTCTGTTTTAACAGAGCCGCATTTTTTTAAAGGTTCATTGGAAAATTTAAGCTTAATACGCCGTTATACTCAAGTTCCTTTGCTTAGAAAGGATTTTATTTTTGATGAATATCAAATTTTAGAGGCTTTGGTATATGGAGCAGATTTTGTGCTTTTAATTGCAAAAATGTTAAGCATGAAAGAACTTAAAAAATTGCTTGAATTTGCAAGACATTTGGGGCTTGAAGCTTTAGTAGAAATTCACGATAAAGAAGATTTAAGTAAGGCTATTTTTGCAGGAGCGGATATTATAGGCATTAATCACCGAAATCTTAATGATTTTTCCATGCATATGGACCTTTGTGAAAAATTAATTCCTCAAATTCCAAATTCTAAAATTATCATTGCAGAAAGTGGTCTAGAGGATAAGGAATTTTTAAAACATTTGCAAGATATAGGAGTGGATGCTTTTTTGATCGGAGAGTATTTTATGCGTCAAGCTGATGAGGGTAAAGCACTTTTAAATTTGATAAAGGATTAACATGCAGCATTTACACGCACCGTGGAGAAGTGAATATTTTAAAAGCAAAAACAATGATTTGTGTCCTTTTTGCTCGGTCAGTAAAGAGCTAGATAAAGATGAGGAACGCGGAGTAATTTTTAGAAAAAAATATTGCTTTGGGATAATGAATCTTTATCCTTATAGTCCTGGTCATTTCATGGTTATTCCTTACGAGCATTTGGAAAATATTGAAGATTTAAGCGAGGAAGCTTGGCAAGAAATTTCATCTATGGTAAGGCTTGGGGTAAAGATTTTAAAACAGACTTTGCACGCAAAAGGTGTTAATATTGGTATGAATTTAGGCGAACAAGCAGGAGCAGGGATTGCTCCACATTGCCATTATCATTTAGTACCGCGTTGGGCTGGTGATACAAATTTTATTACAACTATTGCACAGACAAGGGTTTGCGGTAAGGATTTAGGAAAAATTTATTTACAAATCAAACAAGCTTATAAAGAATATTTGTGCTAAGTGATAGTGATTTTTTGGAATTTAAAAAGCATCAATTTGATCTTTTGATCGATGCAAGAAGTCCTGATGAGTTTCATCATTCGCATTTGCCTAATGCTTTAAATTTTTATGCCTTAAACAATTTAGAGCATCAAGAGGTAGGAATTTTATATCGAAAAAATCAAGCTTTAGCCAAGTCAAAAGGCGCACAGTATATTTGTGCAAATATGGCAAAACATATTCCGAAATTAACTAAGCATTTTCACATTGGATCTAAGATAGGAATTTACTGCGCTCGCGGAGGATTGCGTTCTAAGTCTATCGCGGTGATTTTAAGTGAGCTTGGTTATAGGGTAGTCCGTTTAAAAGGAGGATTTAAAGCATATAGAGCTTTTTTAAATGAAAGTTTTGTTCAACCTTTATATTTTGATTTATTTTCTCTTTGCGGCAATACAGGAAGTGGCAAAACCGAGCTTTTAAGGCTTCTACCTAATGCGATTGATTTAGAAAAAATGGCTAATCACTTAGGTTCTTCTTTTGGTGATATTTTAGGAGATCAGCCTACTCAAAAAGCTTTTGAAGCTAGGTTGTTTGAACAAATTTCAAAAATTAAACAATATGCTTTTATAGAAAGCGAGAGTCGTAAAATTGGCAATATTATTTTGCCTTTAAAACTATATGAAAGTATGTGTAATGCCTATAAAATTCATTGTTTTTGTTCTTTGGAAAATCGCATTATGCGCATAGAACATTTTTATAAAGCAAGAATAAATGAGGCTAAATTTCAAGAATGTGTAAAACGAATCAGTCCTTATATCAGTATGAATTTTCGCTTAGATTTATTGCAGGCTTATAAAAAAGAACAATGGCAAAAATTAATAGCCATGCTTTTAGAATATTATGATAAGGTTTATAAAAAACCAAGTAGAGTTGATTTTAAACTTGATACCAATGATATTACAAAAGCTAAAAATGAACTTTTGGCTTTTGTTAAAGAAAAGATGAAATTAAAAATTTAACTAGGAAAATTAGATTCCTAGAATAAATTTAAATACCATAAAAACAAAAGCGGCCATCAAGCCAGCAGCTGGCAAGGTAATTACCCATGCTAAACCTATAGGTTTCATCATACTCCAATTAGCATTTTTATTATAAAAGCCTATACCTAAAATCGCACCGATTAAAATATGTGTTGAGCTAACAGGAATTCCAAGTTGAGTGGCTAAAAGTATAACTATGCTAGCGCCAAGTTCTGCACTAAAACCGGTTGTTGGTTTGATTTCTGCAAGTTTTGAACCCACTGTTGCAATAACCTCTTTACCTAAAAACCAAAGTCCTACAACCAAAGATACCCCAAACATAATAAGAACAGCTAAAGGAACTGGAGAAGTAGGATTTATGGTTTGATTTTTTAATACATCTAAGATTGCAGCAAAAGGTCCTAAAGCATTTGCAATATCATTAGCGCCGTGAGAAAAAGCAAAGCTCGAAGCGGTAAAAATTTGAAACCAAGAAAAAATTCTGTCTATGGTTTTATTTAATTCTGTTTTTTTAACAATTTTAATAATAGCATAAGTAACAATATAAGTAATAGTGCCTATAATAAAAATTATCCAAGTATTTTGCACTATGTCTAAGGTGCTCACCTTATTAAGGCCTTTAAATAAAAACATCGAAGCAATAATCATTGCTCCAACGCATCCTACAACAGGAATGTGTTTTCTTAAAGCTGAAAAGGCATCAATATTTCTTTCTTTTTCTTTAAATTCCTTAAGTTTGTTTTTGTAAAAACTTTGGGTTTCATCCTCGTCTAAAACAATGGCACTTAATTCTTGAATTTGTTCTTCGTATGTTTTTTGTTTAAGATTATTAAAATATTGATCTTTGAAATATTTTTTATTTTTTTTAAAAATTCTTAAAGTGTCATCAATGATTTCTGAAGGCTTAAGTATGTTTTTATGAATGTAAGAATAAATCAAGTAGGCAACTATTCCGCCTAAAAGAGGAGAAATAATCCAGCTTAGAATGATTTTTATAATCTCATTCCAATTGACCATTTGTAAAGTTTGTACGCCGCTGAATTGAAATATTCCCATCATAATACTAGCCCCAACTATACCTCCAACTATACTATGTGTGGTTGAAACAGGTAAGCCTTTTTTTGTAGCAACAAATATCCAAACTCCTGAACTAAGCAACGCTGAAAGCATAATGATGACAAATAGCATTGGGTTTAAGTCATTTGGAAAAACAACAATGCCACTGCGTATAGTTTTAGTAACTTCGCCACCAGCAAATATTGCTCCGCTTAATTCAAAAACTGCTGCGATGATTAGAGCTTGTTTGATAGTAACGGTTTTTGCGCCAACACTTGTGCCAAAAGAATTTGCAACATCGTTACCCCCAATATTAAACGCCATAAAAATCCCAAATACCCCCGCTAAAGCAAAAAGCAATAGGTAATTTCCGCTGATATAATTATAACCCCATATAGAAAAGCAAACTACGCTGATAACAAAAACAAACAATGCAATAAGATTATCTTTTGACAAAATAAAGCCTTTAAATAAATTTCAGTTTTCCATTATATAGTTTTTCTTCTTAAGTTTGGCAAATTTCACAGCTGATTTAACCGCTTGAATGTAACTTTGAATATTTATTTTTTTATTTTTATAAGCGATATCAAAGGCAGTTCCATGATCAACACTTGTGCGAATAATTGGCAAATTTAAGCTAATATTAACACTATTTTCAAAATACAAAGCCTTTAAGGGAGCAAGTGCTAAATCATGATACATGCAAACAAGTCGGTTGCATCTTTTTAGGGAATTTTTAGTAAATGCAGTATCGCTTACCAAAGGATAGGGGATAAAAAATTCTTTTTTTGTAAATTTTTTGCAAAGTTCTTGTCTTAGTTTTTTGTTTTCTAAAAATAATTCAAATTTTGGTTTTAAGTCTATCTTATAGGTTTTTAAAAAATTGCTTTGTTCTTCTTTAGGTGAAAATAAAAAATTCAAATACGCATTGCTAAATTTTATAGCTTTTGTGATGATAATTTCTTCTTTTCCGCCTATGGCACCATAATCTCCAGCATGGGGATTAAAACCCAAAACACCGATTTTTTTAAAACGCGTTTGTAAGTAAAAATCGCATAAAAAATGGCTAAGTTGTTTAAATTCGATGCAAGAACTAACTTCTTTTAATGGGATATGTTCGCTAAATAGTCCTACATAAAGTTTTTCACATCCAAGCATCATAATGGCATTTTTTTTATAAAAAGCCCTTAGAGCATCGGTATGGCCTTTGAAATTTAAATCGGCCAATTGCCAAGCTTTTTTATGGATAGGTAGAGTCACTAGACCATGAGCTAAATCAGAATTTACAAAATTACAGGCCGCTTGAAAGCTTAAAAAAGAATACATCCCGCTCTTTGCATCAATTTTGCCTGCTTGGATATTAAAATTACTATTGACTTTAGAAATTAAAGGACTGTAAAATGAAAGCAAATGCGACTTTTTATCCTTTTTTAAAGAAATATCTTTTGCATTTTCAAAACTTACAAGTCTGAGTTTTTTGGTTTTTAAATTCAGCTTTTTACAGGCTCGATGATATAAATTTTCATGGATAAAATAATAAGGCGTACAAAATTTAGAGATTTTTTTATGTGCCTTTAAAAGAATTTCAATGCCAATGCCGTTTAGATCTCCAATGCTAATGGCAATTTTAGTTTTCATTAATTAAGGCTTTCATTTCTAAAATTGCACGCTCTAAGCCTACAAAAATAGATCTTGCTACAATACTTTGCCCAATATTAAGCTCGCAAATTTCAGTAATTTGTGTGATGTATTTTACATTTTTATAATTTAGCCCATGTCCTGCGGCAACTTTAAGCTTCAACTCATGGGCTAATTTAGCACTATTTGCTAGCTTTTCAAGTTCTAATTTGAATTTTTCTTCTAATTGTGTGCGAGGTAAATCAAGCTCTTTTATTGCATAAGGTGTTTTTAAAATATTGCTAAATAAAGCATTATATAAATTGGCAAAATGTCCTGTGTGAAGTTCGATAAAATCAGCACCCAAATAAGATGCTTTTTTCACATCTTCTAAATTTGGATCAATGAAAAGGGAAAGTTCTATTTTTTGTTGTTTTAATTTTTTAATAGCGGTTTTAAGCTTTGCATTTTCAAGGTTTAATCCACCTTCGGTAGTAAGTTCTTCTCTTTTTTCTGGAACTAAAGTAATTCTATGGGGTTTAAATTTGCAGGCAAGCTCTATCATCTTTTCATCACTGGAGCATTCTAAATTAACTATATTTTTGCAAAAATTTAAAATATTTTCTAAATCTTTTTCATTGGTATGGCGTCTGTCTTCTCTAACATGAAGTGTGATTTGATCACATAAATTTGCACAAAGCAAAGCCACTTCTAATACATTGGGATCATCTACTTTTCTTGCTTCTCTTAAAACTGCAATATGATCTATATTTACCCCTAAAAGCATTTAAACATCCTTGAAATATTTTATGTTATTATACTTAAAAAATTTGCTTTTTAGGGATAATAATGCTTGGAATTGATCTTGGTTCTAATACTTTGCGTGCTGTTTTGATGGATGAAAATTTCAATAAAATCAAAGAAGTTGAATATATTATAGGTACTGCTAAAGATCTTAACAAAAGTAGTAATATAGGCTCTGAGGCTATTTTAAATTTAAAAAATGCTTTAAAAGATTTGCTTATAAAGGGTTATGATTTAAAAAATGCTAAGGTCTGCGCAACAGCTGCTTTTAGAAAAGCAAAAAATGCCAGTGAAATTTGTAAAGAAATTTGGGAAGAATTTGGACTAAAAATTAAAATCATTGATGAAAAAACAGAAGCAAAACTTAGTATTTTAGGTATGAAAGAGGGTTTGAGAAAATTAAATATTTCAAGCAAGCAAATGGCTTTTTGTGATTTAGGTGGCGGATCTTGTGAGCTTTCTTTTGATGAGCTATTTAGAAGTTTTGAATTTGGCATCATTACTTTTTATGAAAAAGCTATTAGAAATAAAACAAATTCCTTCTCAAATCATTTGAATTTTTCCAAAAAAATGTTAGAAAAATTCAAAAAAAATACTCTAAATAAAAGTAGGGATAAAAAATTTATTTTACATTTTTTAATTAAAGACAAAATGCTTAAAAAACTTGCATTTTTAGCTTTTGATGAAGTTATGCACGCTCAAAGACATTTAAGTAAGTTTAAAGGAAAAAACATAGTGTTAAATTCTGGACTTCCCACAAGTTTGCTTTCGATGAAAATGAAAATGAGTTACGAAAATTATCAAGCGAGTAGAATTAATGGAAAAAAAATTTTCTTGCAAGATTTTTTAAATTACGGGATAAAACTTTGGCATATGCCAGAACATAAAGCTCAAATTTGGGTTGGAAAAAACCGAAAAAATTATCTTGTTGCGGGGTGTTTTCTTTTTTATGCTCTTTATAATAGGCAAAAATTTATAGTTATTGATGAGGGTTTAAGAGAAGGAATTTGTATCGCAGGACTTAGAAACTTAAGTATTTGATAATATTTTTTTTAATACAATCAATTCTTTATTATAAATATATTTAAGGATGAAAAATGACTTGGAAAAAAGATTCTTGGAAAAATTATAATATCAAACAACAGCCTATTTATCCTAATGCCATAGAACTTCAAAATACTTTAGATAAGTTGGAAAAATTGCCACCTTTGGTTTTTGCAGGTGAGGTAAGAAATTTAAAAGAAGATCTAACTAAGGTTTCGCGCAAACAAGCCTTTTTGCTTCAAGGGGGCGATTGTGCTGAAAGTTTTGCAAATTTTGGAGCAGTTAATATTAGAGATATGTTTAAGGTATTGTTGCAAATGGCTATAGTTTTAACTTTTGCTGGAGGCTGTCCTATAGTCAAAGTTGGTCGTATGGCGGGGCAATTTGCTAAACCAAGAAGTTCTGATTATGAAGAAATTGATGGAAAAAAACTTCCAAGTTATAGAGGCGATATCATCAACGGTTTTGAATTTAGTGAGCAAGCTAGAGTGGCTGATCCTAAAAGAATGTTAGAAGCTTACTATCAAAGTGCAACTACACTGAATTTACTTAGGGGCTTTGCTAATGGAGGTTTAGCGGATTTGCACGAAGTGCATCGTTGGAATTTGGGTTTTTTAAATAAAAAAGAATTGGCCAATAAATACGATGCTTTAAGTGAGCAAATCACTCAAGCATTAGCCTTTATGGAAGCTTGCGGGCTTAGTTCTCATAATATCCCAAGTCTTAGACAAACGGCATTTTATACTTCGCACGAAGCTTTGCTTTTACCTTATGAAGAAGCTTTAACAAGGGTAGATAGCTTGACAAATGAAATTTATGATTGTTCAGCTCATATGCTTTGGATAGGTGAGCGAACTCGTGATGTAGATGAAGCACATGTGCATTTTTTAAGCGGGGTTAAAAATCCTATAGGAGTGAAAATCGGCCCTAATGCAACAGCACAAGACATCATAAAACTTTCGCAGGCTTTAAATCCAAATAATGAAGAAGGCAGACTAAATATCATCATAAGAATGGGTGCAGATAAAATCGCCTCCGGTTTAACTTCGCTTTATAAAGAGCTTAAAAAAGAAGGTTTAAATATCATTTATAGTATAGATCCAATGCATGGAAACACAGTCAAAGCAGGGAAGTTTAAAACACGCGAATTTGAAAAAGTGATGCAAGAAGTAAGAATGTTTTTTGAAATTTCTATGAGTGAGGGCTTTTATCCTGGTGGCGTACATTTGGAAATGACTGGACAAGATGTAACAGAATGTGTTGGCGGAAGTTTTAATATTACTCAAGAAAGCTTAAATGAGCGTTATGAGACCCAGTGTGATCCAAGATTAAATGCAGATCAGGCTTTAGAGCTTGCATTTTTGATTGCAGATTTAGTAAAAAAGGCTAGAATATGATAAAAATTTATGGTATTAAAAATTGCAATAGCGTCCAAAAAGGACTTGAATTTTTTAAAAATAAAGGTATTGGCTTTGAATTTTTAGATATTAAAAAAATTGATGAGAGCATCTTAAATTCTTGGCTTGAAAAGAGAAGTTTTATAGAGCTTATTAATAGTGCTGGAACAAGTGCTAAAAAACTGGGTTTAAATAAGGAAAGAATTCAAACTTTAGATAAAGAGGAATTAAAAAAAATCGTTATGTCAAATTTAAGCACAATAAAAAGACCAGTTGTTGAAAAAGAAGGAAAAATTTTTATCGGTAAAGAATATGAAAATTTAGATTTTAAAGGATAAGAATGAAGAAAAAATTAATGGAATTGAGAGATAAATACATTACAGGTGTTTCGCGCGTTTTAAAGGAATTTAAGCCTTTGATGTAAGAAATTAAGCCCATATCAAAAGAAATGATTTCTTTAAAAGAAGAACAAAGTCAAAATTCGCAAAAATTTCAAGAGTGTTTGGGCGAAAATAAAGAAGAAATAAAGGCTTTAAAAGCCCAAATTGAACTTGTGGATAAAAGAATTCGAGATGTCCAAGCAAGTTTAGTAAATATGGAAATGGCAAGAACTTTGGAATTTCTTTCTCAAAGACAAACTCTGCCAAAAACGAGCAATCTTTCTCATTATATACTTTTTGAATATAGTGATCATATCAGAAGTAGCTTTAGAAATTTGGGTGATTATGTTCAAACTTTTGCTGTAAAAAAAGGCTCTTGATAAAATAGAGCAATATTTCACTTATGAATTTTTTGATTGTGATAATTTTTCCTTTTATAATGGGGGGGGGTATTGCGATTAATGCAAGCCTATTTTGCAAAGAAAAAATCTTTCATACCTAACTCAAGTGTTTTAAGCGTTTTTATTGGAACGCATTTTACAGGTGGAACACAAAATTTTTTAAGACAATTTTTAGCTATAAATCCAGAGCATTTTAAAGATAAGGAAATAGGCTGCAGAGATGACTTTACTTTAGATTTTTGTAAAAATTTAGGTTTAAAATCTTACTTATTGTGCTGCTTAACTCTTACTTTGCCAAAAAGAAAAACTACAAATTTGCAAAATAAAGTTTTTTTGGTCAATGTCCCAGATAGTTATTTGCAATATTTACCTAAGGAATTACTCCAAAATGCTGAGCGGATTAACCAAAAAGGCGTTAGAAGTGCTTTGGCTAACGAAAAAGAATTTTATGAGCAAATAAAGGCTTTGCTGAAAAGATATGAAAATGAAGCAAAATTAGTCATTGCAATTGCTTTGCATTGTGCTAGCCACGGCTATGGGTATACCTGTTGTCTTGCTTGCTGATAATTATAATGAGCAAAAAACTCGCTTTGGTGCTTTAAAAGGCATTGAAAAATTCATACCTTACAAGATTTGCAAGAGCAAAAAGTGAATTTTAATATCAAAGCCCTAGATAAGAAGAGCTTAAAAGCAATATGCTTGAAAATTTAAAATTAAGCATAGCAAAGGTTAAAGGCGAGAAAGTTGATGAACAAAAGCTTGAAAAAATAAGAAATGAAATTGAGAATTTTAATGTTTTAGAAAATTAAAAAGGCGATAAAGCCTTTTTAATTAATCCATTTGGCGGCGTAAAAAAGCAGGGGTTTCCAAATGATTAACCACTTCCTCATCAAAACCACCACTGGCTTTTTTAAAGCTATTAAGATAACTGGTATTTTTTTCGATATTTTCTTCTTTTAATGAAGGTTTTTCCAAATTTTCGCTTTTATCTTCAAAGCCTGTGGCAATGATAGTTACTTCGACTCTATCTTCCATGCTATCATCGGTTGTAGAACCAAAAATGATTTTTGCATTTTCATCAACGATTTCTTCTATGCTAGCTGCAGCAGCTGAAATTTCTATTAAAGAACAATTAGAACTTGTTTTAAAATGCAAAATTACCCCTCTTGCGCCTTTAATATCCATACCATCAAGCAAAGGAGAATGAATGGCATTTGATAAAGCCTCTTCGATAGCATTTTCCCCGCTTGCACTTCCTACACCCATAAGAGCAAGTCCGCGATGACTCATAATTGTTCTAACATCAGCAAAGTCAACATTAATATCACCATTATCTAAAAGTATAGAAACCATACCTTTTACAGCACGCGCCAAAATATCATCTACAAGTTTAAAAGCATCTTTAATACCCGCTTTTTTATCAATAATACTTAAAAGTTTCTCATTTTGAATAACAAGAATAGAATCGCTTTCCTTTTTAAGTTCAGCTAAACCATTTTCAGCAAGTTTTTTTCTTTGTTTTCCTTCAAAAGAAAAAGGCATAGTAATAACAGAAACTGTTAATGCACCAATTTCTTTTGCAGCTTGAGCTATAATAGGAGTTGCTCCTGTTCCAGTACCACCGCCAAATCCCGAAGCAATAAACACAATATCACTTTGGCTAAGACTAGCTTTAATTTCTTCAAAACTTTCTCTAGCACTTTCAGCACCTATTTCAGGAAGCATACCAGCACCTAGCCCTTTTGTTTTCTTTTCTCCTAATTGAATTTTTGTTTTTGCTAAAGAATTTGATATCGCTTGAGCATCGGTATTGGCTGCAATGAGATCAAGATCGTTAAGTCCCATTTTTATCATGTGGTTTATCATATTTCCACCACCACCACCACAGCCTATTACTTTAATTTTTGCACCTTTTGTATGCTGCATTTCTTCAACTGAAAATTCGCTCATTTGATCTCCTATTTAGAATTGATTTGTTATTTTATTCCACAGCTTTGAAAAGACATTAGGTTGTTTTTCTTTATCGTTGTGGTTGATTTTTAATTGCTCTTTGCTTGTTATTGTATCATTTTCTGGACCAATTTCATCAGAAAATTCAATTTTTGTTTCATCTTGATTAATTTCTGGGGAAATAATTAATTCTTGTTTGATTTGTTTATTGATATTTTCCGGTTCACCTTTGTAGCGCAATTTCTCGTTAGAATCTAGCTCATAAGGAGTAAAAAATCCTGCTCCATAAAGGCATAAGCCTATAGCGCAAGTGTTTTCAGGATCACTAAAAATTTCACCAAAACCCATAATTAAATCTTTTCTAGCACTTGCAAGTCTTACTGATTTATTATCGAAAATAGCAGGAGCCAACTCATCCAAACCGGCTAATTTTGTCATTCCACCTGTTAATACTATGCCCGCTCCCATGTTATTGGCGTAGTGATTATCGCTTAACATTTTTGCAAGTATCATTAAGGTTTCTTCTGTTCTTGCATAAATTACATTAGAAACAACATCAATGGTAACATCATTAACTCTTTTTTCATCTCCCATTGCAGGGACTTTAATAAGGGAATTTGCTTGTTGACTTAAATTTGCGTAATTAAGCTTGATTTTTTCCGCTTCTTTTAATGGTGTATGTAAGGCTATGGAAAGATCTTGGGTGATATTTATTGAACCTATTGGAAGGCATTCATTATATCTTATAGAATTTCCTGCATGAACTACCATATCGCAGATTGCTCCACCCATATCAATAAGTACAGCACCTAATTCTTTTTCGCTTTCATCTAAGCACGCAATTGCTGATGCATAGCCAGATAAAACAATATTATCCACTCTTAAGTCTGCAAGTTCAACGGCTTTTCTAAGGTTTTTAATGTGCGATTCTTGCGAAATAACAATATGAGTTGAAACTTCTAAACGGTTTCCGCTCATTCCTAAAGGATCATCTACATGCTCAAGATCATTGACTTTGAAATTATAAGGTAAAACATGGATAATATCATATCCGCTTGGAAGATTGGCTGTATGTTTTGCAGTAATAACAGCACGGTGAATTTCGTGTATGCCTATTTCATGATTTGGGATATTTACAACACCAACGCTATCAACACTTTTTGCATAAGCTCCAGAGATAGAAACTACAACTCTATCATAGTGGAGTCCTGACATCATTTGAGCATTTTTTACTGCTTCTTCTATGGATTTAGAAGCAAGTTCTATATTGGTAATTGCACCTTTTTTTACACCGTTAGTTTTAGCTTTCCCAAAGCCAACAACTTTTAAACCTTCTTCATCTTTTTGTGCCAAGATTGCACAAGTTTGTGTTGAGCCTAAATCAATTCCTAAGATATTCAAGATTCACTCCCTTTGTAGTAAATTTCAATAGGATATTTTTTTCTTAATTGTATGATTAAGTCTTTTTTAATTTGTTCTTCTTTGACGATTTTTAGTGCATTTTCTAGCATTGTTTTATTTTCTGCGAGTTTGTTTTCATTGAATAATTTTTGGTTATTGATTTTATAAAGTATAGCTTTATTTGGAAGTAAAACATAGCCTTTGTTTTCTTTCGAGTTAAAAACATTCATTAAGAAAATACTAAATTCAGCATCATCCATAATTTCATTGCCAACTCTTCTTGCGTCCCTTTGCGTGTCTCTGCTTACTGTTCCTATATTTTTTCCATTAAAATTTTCTAAAGCTTGTTTAGCTTGTTCTTCTAATTTTAGCATTGCTTGTTCTTGTTTAAATATGGGAATAAGCTCTTCTTTGGCTTCTTCGTAGGTTTTAACTCTTGCGGGATTAATAGTATTAACTCGAACTATCATATAACCTTCTTTGTAAACAAAAGGTTTTAATATATCTTGGTTTTTCGCTTTGTCAAGTTGCTCAATTGGAAATTCTGTATTCTCTTGGGTAATATTAAGATCATTTTGGAAATTAAGCTCATTTTTTCTTAAAGCTACATAATTTTGATTAGCTTTTGTTTTGGTTGCTTCTAATGCATAATCTTTTTTTACATCTTCTATAGCAAGTTCAAAGCTTAAAATTTTATCATTAAAGTCTTTGTAGTTGTGCTTGTTTTTTTCATAAAATTGTTTCAAGGTTTCTTCATTGTATGATATTTCATCATTTTTTACAAAATAAGTTGAAATTTCATAGCTTTTTTGTGTGGTAAAATTATTTTTATATTTTTCCCAAGTAGGTTTTAATTTTTCTTCATCTAAAGTAATATTGTTGTAATTTGCATTAATAACGTCAATGCTCAAAATATCTTGCATATAAAAACTAGAGGTAATCATTTTAAGCTCTTCATCGCTAGATTTTATATTAAAAATTTGGGCTAATTTTTGAAGTAAAATATCATTTGCTAAATAAGCCTCAAATTCCTTTGCTTTCATTTGATTAAGCTCTAAGAGTTTATAGTATAAATTTTTATCAAATTGTCCTTTTTCGTTTTGAAATTCTTGTTTTGTGCTTAGGGTTTGAATGATTTCTTCTTCGCTAACGCTTAAACCTAAATCCTTAGCAAAAGAAAGTAAAAGTTTGTCTTCAATAAGATTATTTAAAGCGATAAGATCAAGTTTTTCGGCTTTTGCGCGCTCTGGAGTCAAAGCCCCTTCGTAAATAGCATTGCGTGTTCTATATAAATTTTGATATCTATTTTCAAATTCTTTAATTTTAATTGGCTCTTCTCCTACAAGAGCTACAGATGAACTACGGTTTAAGTTAAAATCATAAGCTCCCCAGCTTACGAATCCAGCTCCAACAAAAGCTATTGCACTAATCCAGATAGTTACAACAAGATATTTCTTATGGCGTTGCATCCAAGTAATCATAATTTTCCTTGCATTTTTTATAAACTTAAAATTCTATCTTAAAAAGTGTTAATTGCAGTTTAATTTTAGCTAAGAATTTGCGAAAATATGTAAAATTTAATAGAAATTCTAAAATCCATACTATATAATTTGAATTTCAAAACTTAAACAAGGTTGATTTTTTGCAAAGTCCACATATTCCTGTTTTATTAAATGAAGTTTTAAATATATTTTCCGATCTTAATGAAGGCGTATTTTTAGATTGTACTTTAGGCTATGCGGGACATAGTTATGAGCTTTTAAAGCATCATCCTAAACTCTATTTGTATGCTTGTGATCAAGACGAAATGGCTTTGGAATTTTCTAAGAAAAAGTTAGCAGATTTTTCGCAAAGAGTGCAAATTATAAAAAGTAATTTTTGTGATATTTTGGATAAAATCGATACGAATAATTTAAAGGGTATTTTAGCAGACATTGGTGTTTCTTCCTTGCAGCTAGATTATAATGAACGCGGTTTTGCTCTTGATTCTGATTTTTTGGATATGCGAATGGATAAAAGTACGACATTAGATGCTAAGATGGTTGTAAATTCTTATTCTAAAGAAAAATTGCGGCATATTTTTTTAGAATATGGTGAATTGGAAAATGAAGCAGAAATCATAGCACAAAAGATATGTAAAGCGCGTTTAAATAAAGAAATAACAACGGCAAAAGAATTGGTTGAAATTATAGGAAAGGGGTATTTTAAAGGTAGGAAAGTTTTAAAAGCGATTTTGGTTTTTCAGGCCATTCGTATAGAAGTTAATAATGAGCTTGGAGTTTTAAAGCAATTTTTAGAAAAATTAAAAAAAATAAAACCAAAGGGCTGCAAAGTAGCGATTATTAGCTTTCATTCTTTAGAAGATAGAATGATTAAAAATGCATTTAAAGAATGGAGTAAAAATTGCATCTGTCATGAGATGACGCTTAAATGTGAATGCGGGAATAATCATAGTTTGGGTAAAATTCTAAGTAAAAAAGCTATAATTGCAAGTAAAGAAGAAATATATTATAATTCACGCTCGAGTTGTGCAAAAATGAGAGTATTTCAATTTTTAGGGTAATAATGACTGAGGATGAGTTTTTAAAAGAAAAGCAAAATATACGCCAAAAAATGCTTCAGTATTCAAGAGCGATCAAGGAAGGTAAAAAGCCTAATTACGATAATATAGAAGATGAAGAGTCTTTAAAAAGCGATGACATTTTAAAAAGAAGAATTAAAACTCAAAAGCACAAGTATGAATTTTTGGATTCTTTAAATACGCAAAATACACAAAAAAAAGCAAGTATTTATTTAAAAGAAGATTTAATTAATGTAAAACTCGAAGAAAAACAGGGTTTGATATCAAAAGTTTTTTCAAGAATTCAAATTAAAAATTTAAAATTGATTAAAAAGCAAAAAATAGATGTTAAAAATCAAGCAAATAAAGAAAAACAAAATCCGATAAATTTCATTGAAAAAAGGACTTTAAATTTAAAGAATTTTCTTAGTTTAAAACGCAAAAAGAAATTTATATCTGATTTAAAAATTGCAAATACAAAAATAAAATTTCAAGATAAAAGTCAAAAACAAAATAAAGAAAAATCAGATACACGAATCGAAAATTTATCTTTGGAGCAAAATAATCAAGAAAGCAACTTGCAAACAAAAGATATTTTATTAGAGGGTTATAAAATTGCTACAAAAGAGGATGCAAATTTAAATAAAAATCATCTATTGTTTTCTTTTTTGATTTTAATGTTTTCTTTGGTTGTTTTTATACCTCAAATTTATATAAGGAATAATATTTATTATTTAAGCCGCGATATTGCTGTTTTAAGATCGCAAGAAGCAGTATTAAATGAAGAAAATAAAGAACTTAAAAGGCGTTTAGAAAATATGCGGTTTCAAAATCAAATTTTGGATTATTTGGAGTGATTTAAGAATTTTGAACGATTTTTTCCAACACATATTGTTCTAAAGAATTTTTCGGAATTTCTTCCTTTAAGGCTTGCTTATAGATATTTTCAATCAAATTTGAATATTTTTCATATGGAAAACAAGGAAAATGGATCATCCAAGCTTTTTGTATGAGTTTTTTAGAAATAAGTTTGCGTGTGTAAATTTTGAAAAGATCATAGCCTATAAAAATAGCAGAGGTTACAACAATAGCACTGATTATGCTAATGTGAAAATCTAAAAGAGTAAAAAGATAATGTGTAATTGCAAGAAGTGGTGTTAAGACAATAAGACAAATAAAAGCATATAATAAATAAGAATTAAATACTTTTAATTTATAATTCAATTTTGCAGGATCAACTAGCATTCCTTCATTAAATAAAGCATTGGCTTCTAATAAATCTCTTAAAAGCACGGGCTGTGTTGAAATCTTAAAAAGGAAATTCAAAACGAATGATTCGATTTTTTTCATCAAAATAAACTTTCTGAGTTTTTGGTATAATTTTTTGTTTTGAATTTTATCATAAATAATTATAATTTTTGTGAAATTTTTTAAAATAAAATTATTTAAAGAGAGCGAAATGTCTGATTGTCGTTTTGTAATGAATGTTAAAGGTATTGGCGTTGCTTTAATTCCAAGAATTTTCTTTCAAAGAAAATTAAAGGATATTTTTAGCGATATTTTAAAATACGATGCGAAAAATTTAGCTTATATAAGCGAACGAGTAGGGTATTATAATAAAATTAATTCAGATTTCTCTAAGGATTTACAAGCTTGCCATGAAAAAGAAAAAATAGGCAAACTGCCTTTTAAAAAAACTTCTTTAGCTTATGATGGATATAAGATTAGTAAATATTTTAAAGATGATTTATTGTGGGTGAAAAAATACGGAGATATTAATTGCACTTTTTGCCCCCCCCCCAGTCATTTGTAAATCAAGACCTCTTAATGAGAAAAATTATAATAATATCATTTTAAAACTTGATAAAAATAGGCATTTTGTTTTTCTTGAAGATAAAATGAATTTTGAAAATAAGCAAAACAAAGCAGTTTTTAGAGGTGCAATCTATCAAAAGCATAGAAAAGAATTTTTTGAAAGATATTTTAGGAGTTCTTTGTGTGATTTGGGTTGTACTAATAATGATTATAAAATGTGGAGAAAAGGTTTTTTAAGTAAGCAAGAACAAATGAAATATAAATTCATTATTTCTTTAGAAGGCAATGATGTTGCAAGTAATTTAAAATGGGCTTTAAGTTCAAATTCTTTGGTTTTATCGCCTAAGATGACTTGTGAAACTTGGTTTATGGAGGGAAAGCTTGTTCCTAATGAGCATTTTATTTTGGTCGATGAAAATAATTTAGAAGAGCAAATTTGTTATTATAACGCACACCCTAAAAAGGCATTACAGATCATACAAAATGCCCATGAGTATATTGAGCAATTTTTAGATGAAAAGAGAGAATTTTATATTGGAATTTTAGTTTTGGCTAAGTATTTTTATTACTCAAATCAGCTAGAATTAGATAAAGATATTTTAGAACTTATAAAAGGATAAAAAATGATGCAAGAAAAGGAAATGATTTTTTTAAATGGTGAGTTTTTAAAGTCTTGCGAGGCAAAAGTGAGTGTTTTTGATAGGGGTTTTATTTTTGGAGACGGAATTTATGAGGTAATACCTGCTATCAAAAGTAAAATGGTTGATAAGGAAGAGTTTTGGGAGAGATTTAAGCGTAGTTTAGAGGCAATACAATTGGTTTTGCCTTATGAAAAAGAAGAATTTGAAAATATTTTAAAAGAGTTAATCAATATAAATTCTCTTAAAGAAGGCGGAATTTATATACAAATAACGCGTGGAGTTGCTTCAAGGGATTTTGCTTTTTTAAAAGGTTTAAAACCCACTGTGATGGCTTTTGTGTTTGAAAGCAAAGTGCTTGATAATGAGTTAAAAGATAAAGGCATTAGTATTGTTAGCGTGAGTGATATAAGATGGAAAAGACGCGATATAAAATCTATTTCGCTTTTAGCACAATGTATGGCAAAAGAAAAGGCTGTTGTGGCAAATGCTGATGAGGCTTTTATGATTGAAAATGGTAAGGTAAATGAGGGTTCGAGTTCTTCGGCTTTCATCATTAAAAATAAAACTTTAATTACCAAGCCTTTTTCAAATGAAATACTGCCTGGAATTCGTCGTAAAAATATTTTAAAATTTGCTAAAGAAGTTGGGCTTATGATTGAAGAAAGAGCCTTTAGTATGGATGAAGTTTATGAGGCTGATGAGGTTTTTATTTCTGCAGCAACCCTTTTGCTAGTGCCTGTGATTAAAGCTGATGGTAAGTTGATTAATGATGGAAAAATTGGCGAATTTGTTCCAAAACTTCGTCAAAAATATGTAGAGAAAATTTTAGCAGAAGCTAATGAGAATTGATATTTTGAAGATAATTTGAAATTTCTTCTTTTTCTTCTTGGCTTAAAGATAAAAAACTTACCGCACTAAGTCTTGAAATAAATAAATCTTTGCTATCGACTTCTTTCTTGTCGCTAGCAATATCAAGTGTTGTAATGGCATTTTTGGCGATTAATAAGCGTCCATCATCTTTTGTTTTAACGCCCCAAGCACTATGCAGGGCTAAAATATCATCATTAATAGTCCCCGCATAAAGCATAATATGACCTTTCATATAAAGTAGAGTTAAATAAGTCTTGGCGTATTTCTTGAGGAAAATTTGTTTTTGTTGATTGCTTAATTTGCTGATATTAAATTGGGTAAAATATTCACTTTGTGCTTTTGAATTTCGTGGCATATATAATCCAAAAGGAGCAAAGACATCTCTTAAAAATAAAGAGCAATCCCTTTCATAGTTATATCCTCCCCATCCATAAGGCAAAGCTAGAAGCTGAGTGAGTTGAGATTTTAAATTATTCTCATTAAATTCCAAAGGAAATTTTACCGCTTTTGATTTTGGAAATTTAAATTTTAAAGAACCAATTTTTCCAAAATAAAAATTTTTATCTTCACTATAATAAGGATATAAAGCTCCAATACGGGTTTGAAATATGAAGTTATCGTCTTTATCATAAATAGGAAATTTGTCCTTCAAAGGAGTGATGAAATTTAAATTTTCATAAATTTTTGCTCTTTTGTCGCTAAAAAATTCTATATTTTGCGCAGGGATAAAACCCCAGCCGCTTTCAGTATTAACGAAAACAAAGCGTTTATCTAGAGTATAATGAGATACTAAAATGGCACTTGCGATATTAAGAACAGAATCTTGAGCATAATCAAAAGGTATCCCTTCGCCTTGCTTAAAAGGATCAAGTAAGATAGGAGTATCCACGGGCAAGTTTTTTAGTAAGGAATTTTTAATCACAAGTGCTTTTTTGTTGATTTTTAAAAAATCTTTTGCATTGGCATTTGTGATTTGTTTTTCAAACCAAGTTTTTGGAATTTTTTGTTTATTAAAGAAATAAAATTCTTTTTGAGTATTCATATAGAAATTAAAAGACCAAAAGATTTGCTCTGGATTTTTGTGGGTGATTTTCATATGCCAAGGAGAAAAAAAGTTTTTTTTGTAATCATTTAAAACAAAATTTTGATTTTCATCAAGGGTTGGTAAGATGCTGATATTTTGCTCATATTTAAATTCAAGATAATTGGAAGGTAAATTTTTGCTAGAACAAGAAATAAAAAAAATAAAAATGCCAAAAAGAAAAAAGTATTTCATCACACCCCGCTTTTATTTTTAAAATAAAGATATAATTATAACTAAGGAATAAAAACAATGACGGATAAAATTTTAAAATTTTTGGAAAAAGATAATGTTTTTTTAAGTGGTGGTGCTGGAGTTGGAAAGTCTTATTTGACTTTAGAAGTTAAAAAAACTTATAAAAATAAGGGTAAAAATGTTGTAGCTTTGGGTTCTAGTGCAATTTCAGCTTTGAATATTGGTGGAGTTACTTTGCATAGTTTTTTTGCCTTAGGCCGTTGTTTGAATTTTGATGAATTAATGGTTTATGATAGAAAACAAAAGGATAAGTTGATTAAACTTAGGAAAATTTTAAAAAAGACGCATTTGATTATCATTGATGAAATCTCTATGGTTAGTGCAAGTGTTTTTGAAATGATTTATTATAGACTTAAAAATTCTGAATTTGATGGAAAATTACTTGTTGTGGGGGATTTTTTTCAATTACCTCCTGTAGTAAAAACTGAAGATAAATCTTTATTTACTCAGGGTTTTTATGCCTTTGATTCTTTTGCGTGGAGAGATTTTGCATTCATAAATCTTGGTTTAAATAATGCAAAACGAACCAATAATATTCAATTTTACTCTCATTTATCCGCTTTGCGAAAGGGATTTTTAGATGAAGAAATTGTGTCTTATTTTCAAAATTTTATTACCCAAGAAATAGGCTTAAATAATGATTATACTTTGCTTTGCGGGATAAATAAAAAGGCGGATTTAATCAATGAGCAAGAGCTTGAAAAACTTCATTCAAAACCCATAATTTTGAAATCAAAATTAATTAAAATTGATGAAAAATTAGATGATTTTATTTTGATTAACTGGGTTAAGAGTCTTAATGTGGCTGAAGAGCTGAAGGTGAAAATTGGGGCTAAGATTATTTTTTGTATTAATAATTTTGATACAGGATATTATAATGGAGAGCAAGGGATTATTAGTGATATTATTGAGCAAGAGGATCAAATTTATTTAAAAATTCGTAAAAGCAATAATCAAGAAATTATCCTTGAACCATATGCTTTTGCTCTTGAAGAATTGAATTTGCAAGAGGATAAAATTGATGAGCAAATTCGTGCTAAAATGATACAATTTCCTATCAAACTTGCTTATGCTATTACCATACACAAATCGCAAGGAATGAGTATAGAAAAATTAATTTGTGATATAGATAATATTTTTGAGAATGGCCAACTTTATGTGGCGCTTTCTAGAGCGATTGATCCAAATTTTTTAAGAATTTTTTATTCAAAAAATATGGATTTTAAATTATATTTTAAACAAATTTTAAAATTTGATATAAAAGTATTAGAGTTTTACAAACAAACGCATTTTTTAAATTTAGAAGAAGGGATAATATGAAGATTTTATTATGTTTATTTATAAGCGTTTTAGCACTAAAGGCTTTGGTGATAGAAAACTTTAGAACAGATTTGTATTCTAAAAGCACAATAAATGCGTTGAAAAAAATTGAAATGACTTTGGAATTTGAAGGGCAAAATTTAGAGCAAAATAGCGCCAAAATTAAAGACAGTATTAATACTGTGATTTCGAGTTTTTTTTATGAAGATATTTTTACAGAACTTGGGAAAAATAAATTTAAAGAAACGCTTATAAAATTTATAAATAAAAAATATAAATTGCAGATTAAAAATATTTATTTCATTTCTTTAAATGGGGTAAAAGAATTTGATTTGGAAGAGTTTAAGCGTTTTTTGCAAAATATTGATGAAAAAAATGAGATAAAAGGCACAAAACCTAAAGAAGAAATTCAGAAAATGCAAAAAAATCAACCCTTTAAAATCAAACAAATTGATACTCTTTTTCAAGATGAAAATGGAAGCGACGATATAAATTTACCTAGTTTAAAAGAAAAATTAAACGAACAAATTTTAAAGCAATTAGAAAATAATCAAAGTGTAGAAAAAAATTCCACAGGCTTTGATATAAAATTTGATCCTACTAATTAATAAATTGTGTCATAGTGTGGCGGGATTTTTGCTTCAAAAATTTGTTTATCAATAATCTCGTCGCGCTTGACATTGTTTAAAACAATAGTAATGATATTTTCTAGCTCGTCTTGATAAGAGATGCTTTTGATTTCATCATTTTCTAGGGTAATTTTATAAGTTATATTTTGATATTTTGCCTCATAAAGATTTGTATCAATTTTTGTGGCTTGTTTGAAAATTTTACTTAAATTAGGTAGGGTTTGAAGTTTGGCGAAAATGGCTTGTTCTAGATCGTGTTCAATGATGATAATTTCATTGTTTTGGATATAGATTTGTTTATTGCTGGGATAGGTGTAATTCCAAAAAGCTTGATTTTGCGTTAAGATGAAATTGCCTTTATACTCAATTGAATTTGATTTTGAATCTACTCTTTGTAAAAAATCACTCGAAAAAGTTTTAAATTTAGGATCAAAAGCTAAAATTTTTACACCGATCAAGATAAGAAAAAATAAAATTTTCATTGATTTGCTCCAAAAAATAACAAATTTTAAAGATATTCTAGCTAAGATTAATTAAATAAAAGTTATAATCACAACTTATGAAATTTAAATGAAAAAGGTTAAAGATGTTTTTAAATATTGTAAAAGCAATTTTTGGAACAAAAAACGCTAGAGCTATAAAAAAATACTTTAAAAGAGTAGCGCAAATAAATGCTTTAGAAGAAAAATATCAAAAGCTTAGCGATGAGGATTTAAAAAAAGTTTTTGCGGATTTAAAAGATAAGGTAATCAAAGAAAATATAAGTTTGGATAGTATTTTAAATGATGTTTTTGCTATCGTTAGAGAAGTGGGTAAAAGGACGCTAAATATGCGTCATTTTGATGTGCAATTGATTGGCGGTATGGTTTTGCATGAAGGTAAGATTGCAGAAATGAAAACAGGGGAAGGTAAAACTCTTGTGGCTACTTTACCAGTAGTTTTAAATGCTATGAGTGGCAAGGGTGTGCATGTTGTAACCGTAAATGATTATTTAGCTAAAAGAGATGCAGAGCAGATGAGTGCAATTTATAATTTCTTAGGTTTTAGCGTTGGCGTTATTTTGTCTAATCAGTTTAATGATGAGGCAAATAGGCAAGCTTATAATTGCGATATCACTTATGGGACAAATAATGAATTTGGTTTTGATTATTTGCGCGATAATATGAAATTTTCAAAGGCAGAAAAAGTTCAAAGAGAGCATAATTTTGTAATTGTTGATGAGGTGGATAGTATTTTAATTGACGAGGCAAGAACTCCTTTAATTATTAGTGGTCCAGCAAATAGGACTTTAGATGGCTATATCAAGGCTAATGAAGTAGCTAAGCAAATGAAGCGTGCACAAGCGGTTTTACCTCCTGAAAAACCTGAAGGCGATTTTGTTGTAGATGAAAAAAATAGAACTATACTTATCACTGAAGAGGGCATTTCAAAGGCTGAAAAATTGTTTGGTGTTGAAAATTTATATAGCCTTGATAACGCTATTTTGGCCCATCAACTTGATCAAGCTCTAAAAGCTCATAATCTTTTTGAAAAAGATGTGCATTATGTTTTAAGAAATAATGAAGTTGTAATTGTAGATGAATTTACGGGTCGTTTAAGCGAAGGACGCCGTTTTAGCGATGGACTTCATCAAGCTTTAGAAGCTAAAGAAGATGTAAAAATTCAAGAAGAAAGTCAAACTTTGGCTGATATCACTTTCCAAAATTATTTTAGAATGTATAAGAAATTAGCCGGTATGACAGGGACAGCACAAACTGAAGCGACGGAATTTTCTCAAATTTATAATTTAGATGTTATTTCAATTCCTACAAATATTCCTATTAAAAGACAAGATAAAGATGATTTAATTTATAAAACTCAAGATGAAAAATTTAAGGCTGTTATTGAAGAAATTAAAATAGCTCATAAAAAAGGACAGCCTGTGCTTGTAGGAACTGCAAGCATTGAAAGAAGTGAGGTTTTTCATAATATGCTTGTTAAGGAAAGAATCCCCCACCATGTCTTAAATGCGAAAAATCACGAACAAGAAGCCTTAATCATACAAGATGCGGGTAAAAAAGGCGCAGTAACTATTGCTACAAATATGGCAGGTCGTGGTGTAGATATAAAGATCGATGATGAAATAAGGGCTTTGGGTGGACTTTATATCATAGGTACAGAAAGACACGAGAGTCGTAGAATTGATAATCAGCTCCGTGGTCGTGCGGGAAGACAAGGTGATCCAGGTATTAGTCGTTTTTATTTAAGTGTAGAAGATAATCTTTTAAGAATTTTTGGCGGTGATCGCATTAAAAATATTATGGAGCGTTTAGGGATAAAAGAGGGCGAGCATATAGAATCAAGCATAGTTACAAGAGCGGTTGAAAATGCACAAAAAAAGGTTGAGAGTTTACATTTTGAAAGCAGAAAACACTTGCTTGAATATGATGATGTAGCAAATGAGCAAAGAAAAACTATTTATCACTATCGTAACGAACTTTTGGATGAAGAATTTGATATCCGTGCAAAAATCAGTCAAAATATTTCTGAATATAGTGTAAATTTAATAAATGATACAATGAATGGTGTAAATGAAAATTTTGATTTTGAAAAAATAAAACAGAGGGTTTTGCATGAATGTTCTGTGGAACTTTTAGAACAAGACTTTTTGAATTTAAGCGCAGTAGAAATTGAATCAAAATTAAATGAAAAGCTAGAAAATGCTTATAATGAAAAAATGAAAGATGTCCCAAGTGTAGAACTTAGACGCATTGAAAGAATTTTATATCTTCAAGTTTTAGACAATGCTTGGCGTGAACATTTGTATCAAATGGATGTTTTAAAAACTGGAATTGGACTTCGTGGATATAATCAAAAAGATCCACTTGTTGAATATAAAAAAGAAAGTTATAATCTTTTCTTAGAGCTTGTAGAGCGTATTAAATTTGATAGTATTAAATTGCTTTTTAGTATTGTTTTAACCAGAGAAAATCAAGGTGAAAATTTGGAAAATGAAGAAAATCAAAGTATTTCAAATCAAGATTTTAAAAGAGTTCCAAGAAATGCACTTTGTCCTTGTGGAAGTGGCAAGAAATTTAAAGAATGTCATGGTAAAAGTGGTCCTAAACAAGGAATTTTAGCTTGAAAAAAAGCGTTTTAAGATATCTGCTTTTTAAATATTTGCGCTTTGACAAAGAGCAACCTTTTATCATGCTTTCTATGCTTTTGGCTTTTTTAGGAGTTTGTGTAGGGCTTTGTGTTTTGCTTGTTGCAATGGCTATCATGAATGGTTTTGATAAAGAGTTTGAAAAACGCTTTTTTGTAATGAATTATCCTATTACCATTGTGCCAAAATTTTATGCACAAGTTGATGATGCTTTGGTTGATAAGCTAAAACAACAATTTCCAAATTTGCTTTTTAGTCCATATATTAGCACTCAAGTTATTATTAAAGGGACTAATCGTTTTGAAGGGGGAGTATTATTTGGAGTTAAATTTAAAGATGAAGTTAAAATTAATGAAGTAATACAAAAGGCTATTGGTGACCAAGAATTAACGGATTTTGATATTGTAGTTGGTTCTGCACTTGTGGATAGTTTTTCTTTGTCTAAAAATGATAAATTATCCTTAATATTTTCAAATTTAAACGCCAGTGGTTTTTCTTTAATTCCGCAAACCAAACGTTTCGATGTAAAAGCGAAGTTTCATTCGGGATTGTTGTTCTATGATAAGGCTTATATGTATGCAGATGTGGATGCTTTACGCAAGGTTTTATCTTATAGCAACGGCTATGATGGCATACATGTATATTCACAAAAGCCATTTGATGATGTGAAAAAAATTCAAGATTTTTTAGGAAATAATTATGCAAGTTTTGGTTGGTGGGAAAATAATCAAAATTTCTTTGCTGCATTGGCTTTGGAAAAAAGGGTGTTATTTATTGTTTTAATGCTGATTATTTTAGTTGCTAGTTTGAATATAGTCAGTTCTTTATTGATGTTAGTGATGAATAGACGCTCTGAAATTGCTTTATTATTGGCACTTGGAGCGAGCAAAATTGAAATTAAAAAAAGTTTTTTTATTTTGGGTATTTTTATAGGCGGAAGTGGTATGGTGGTGGGTACTTTACTTGCCTTTATTGTTTTGGGAATTTTAGGAAATTTTAATATTATAGAACTTCCAGCAGATGTTTACGGATCTAGTCAATTGCCTTTAGATTTGTCTGTAGTTGATTTTATTTTAACTCTTTTGGGTTCTGCTGTCATTGTAGCTTTGTCCTCTTATTATCCTGCTAAAAAAGCAACTGAAGTAAGTATTTTAGATACTTTAAGAAACGAGTGATTAAAATTGTAACAGCTAATATTTTTTTGCTAAAACTAAAAAATTTTTTAGTTTTAAAGAGTTATAATATAAGCATTTTTAAGTTCATATAAAGGTATTTTTATGCAAATGAGTAAGATAACAAATTATGTTTTAAAAAGGTATTGGTGGTATGGTTTAACAACTATTGTGATTTTTGTATTGCCTTTTATTACCATTAATGGCAATCACTTTTTTTTACTCAGTTTTGATCATAAGAAACTTAATTTATTATTTACTGCATTTGATACGCAAGAGTTATATCTCATGCCCTTTGTTCTTATTGGTTTATTTTTAACTATATTTTTTGTTACAACTTTAGCTGGTAGGGTTTGGTGTGCGTGGAGTTGTCCGCAAACTATCTTTAGGGTAATTTATAGGGATTTAATTCAAACAAAAATACTCGGTATTCGCAAAAGCATTCAAGATAAACAAAAAGAATATTCGGGCGATTATATAAAAAAAATTATAGCCGTATTGTTGTTTTATTGTATTTCTATCATTGCTGTGAGTAATTTGCTTTGGTATTTTATACCGCCTGAAGATTTTTTTGTATATATACAAAATCCTAGTGAGCATTTGTTGCTTATGGGAATTATCTTTTGTGCTTCTTTATTTTTGACTTTAGATGTAACTTATTTGGCGGAAAAATTTTGTGTTTATGTTTGTCCTTATGCAAGAATTCAATCAGTAATGTTTGATCGGCATACTGTGCAAGTGATTTATGATGATCAAAGAGGCGGAGTAGTGTATGATGGTAAAACTAAGCTTTATAAAAAACCACCAGAAGGCGAATGTATAGGTTGTGAAGCTTGTGTAAGTGTATGTCCTACACATATTGATATTAGACAAGGAATGCAGCTTGATTGTATTAATTGTCTTGAGTGTGCTGATGCATGTTCTAAAATTCAAGCTAAATTTAATCGTCCAAGTTTAATTAATTGGACTAGTTCAGAAGCCATAAAAACAAGACAAAAAGTAAAATATTTTAGATTTAGAACTGTTGCTTACAGTATTGTTTTACTTATAGCATTAATTGCTTTAATTTTAATGAGTCAAACTAAAGAAAATATGCTTTTAAATGTCAATCGTAGTAGCGAACTTTATAGCATAGAAAACAAACAAAATGGCTTAGAAATTACCAATGCATATACCCTTTTATTTCAAAATACTGATAATAAAACTCATGAGTATTATTTTGATGTTCAAATTCAAGGAAGTGATGAGAAAAATATTAAAATTGTACGTCCAAGTGCTCCATTTAAGTTAGAGGCAAATGCAAAAGCTAAAAAAATAGTTGTTTTAAAGGCTATAAAGGAATTGGCTAGTGATGATAAAAAAGACAGTATTATCCCTATAATTATTACAGCTTATGCCATAGACAATAAAGAGCATATTGTGGTTAAAAGAAATTCTATTTTTGTTTATCCAAAAACAACGGAGTTAGAGCGTGCAAGAGCAAAATAAACCTTTGACAAAGAAAAATCTTGCTCGTAGAGAAAAGATCAAAGCCATTGCCTTGCAGCTTTTTTTACAAAAAGGTTATGATGAAACAAGTTTAAGTGAGATTATTAAGCAGGCAAATGGTTCTTTTTCAAATATTTATGATTTTTTTACAAATAAAGAAGGTTTATTTTTTGAAATTTTAAGTGATTTATGCAAAGAACACGCTGAATTAATATCATTTAAAATGGGAGATATTTACAGTAACGAGTTGGAAGATGTTTTGCGATCTTTTGGAATGGTTTTTGTAGAAATTTTTAATCAAACTCAAGTCATTTCCATAGGAAAGATTATTTTTTCGAGAGTTTATGATAGTAAGCAACGGCTCGCTAAATGGCTAGATGATGACGATAAAATGTTTGCCAGAAATGTTTTGAATGATTATTTTTCCAAAAGTACGAACAATTTTATAGCTAATAATGCAAAAAAACTTTCGGAAATTTTTTGCACTATGCTTATACAGCCCTTTCATAATCTTCATATTTTAACAGATTTAGCTCCTATGAATAAGGCAGAGCAAGAAGAACATGTGGATTTTGTTGTAAGGTTGTTTTTAAATGGAATTCCTACCGGAAATTTTGAAAAATAAAATTCACACAAAATTCACTTTAAAAAGGTAGAGTTTGAAATTAGGAATACTATTTGCTAACTATTAATCAAATTTAATATAGAATTTGCGTCAATATATTTTTGTAATATTGGTTACGAAATAAAAAATTAATAATAAAAGGTAGAATATGAAATTTTTATCGAAATATACAGTTTTGGTTGTATCAAGTTTATTGTTACTAAGTGGGTGTGATAAACTCAAGTTAATGTTGGATAAAAATGCAACAAAAACTCAACAACAGAAGAAAATGCCACCTCAAGCTGTAAGTGTTTATGTGGCAAAAGCTGAAAATATACCTTTAAGTTTTTCTTATCCGGCAAGACTTGTAACAGATATGGATGTAATTATCAAGCCAAAAGTAAGTGGTGCGATAGTGAAGAAGTATTTTAAAGCTGGTGATAAGGTAAAAAAAGATGATAAGCTTTTTTTGATAGAACCTGATAAGTATAAAGCTAGCGTAGATATGGCTATTGCGGAAGTTGCACTTGCAAAGTCTACTTTAAGTAATGCTAAAAAAGAACATGAAAGAAATAAAGTTCTAATTGAAAAAAAGGCTATTTCTCAAAAAGATTATGATACGACTTTAGCTGCCTTCAATAACGCAGAAGCCACATTAAAGAACGCAGAAGCAAAATTACAAGATGCTAAATTAGATCTTGGATACACTGAAGTAAGTGCTCCATTTGATGGAATTTTAGGTGATTCTTTGGTTGATGTGGGTGATTATGTTAATGCTACCAGTTCTGATTTGGTAAGGATTACAAATTTAGATCCTATTTATGCAGAATTTTATATTTCTGATACAGATAAATTAAATATCAATCGCAATTTAAAAACAGGAAAATGGGAATTGAAAAACATCGATACTCAAATTGTGGTGAGTGGAAAAACTATTACAGGAAAACTTGATTTTATCGACTCTATAATTGATGCCAATAGTGGAAGCGTTAAAGCAAAAGGTAAATTTAAAAATAAAGATGGCAGTTTACTTCCTGGAACTTTTACCACAATTACAACTGAAGGTTTTGTTCAAAAAAACGGTTTTAAAATTCCTCAAATAGCTATTTTGCAAAATCAAAATGAAGTGTATGTTTATACCTTAGTTAATGGTAAAGTTGAAAAAAGTCCTATTAAAATTATTTATCAAAATAACGAATATGCTATAGTAAGCGAAGGTGTAAAAAATGGAGATAAGATTATTATGGATAATTTTAAAAAAATCAGAATAGGCTCAGAAGTTGTTGAAGTTGGGAGCAAATAATGTTTTCTAAATTTTTTATAGAAAGACCAGTATTCGCTTCTGTTGTGGCGATTATTATTTCCATTGCAGGGATAATTAGTTATATAAATTTACCTGTAGAACAATATCCTTCATTAACACCACCAACTGTTAGCGTAAGTGCAACTTATACAGGCGCAGATGCGCAAACTATTGCCTCGACTGTCGCAACCCCTATAGAAGATGCGATTAATGGGGTTGAAAATATGATTTATATGGATTCAACTTCAAGTTCTTCAGGACAAATGAGATTAACTGTTTATTTTGATATAGGAACGGACCCTGATCAAGCTACGGTAGATGTTAACAACAGAATTTCAGCCGCTACCGCAAAACTACCTGAAGCAGTTAAAAAGCTTGGGGTTACAGTTAGAAAATCCTCCTCAAGTATTTTGCAAGCCATTTCCGTGTATTCAACCGATGGCAGTATGAGTGCTGTTGATGTGTATAATTATATTACTTTAAATATTTTAGATGATTTGAAAAGAGTACCTGGCGTGGGTGATGCTTTTGCTATTGGAAATAGAAATTATTCCATGCGTATATGGTTAAAGCCTGATTTATTAAGTAAGTATGGCGTTACAGCATCTGAAGTTTTAGCTGCGGTTAATGAGCAAAATGCACAGTATGCTACAGGGAAAATTGGAGAAGAGCCTGTTGTGCAAAAATCTCCAAAAGTGTTTTCTATTACTATGCAAGGAAGGCTTCAAAATCCAGAAGAATTTGGCAATATTATTTTAAAAGTTAATGAAGACCGATCATTTTTGCGACTAAAGGATGTTGCGAATATAGAACTTGGTTCGGAGCAGTATAGCTCACAAGGGCGCTTAAATGGAAATGATGCGGTGCCTATTATCATTAACTTGCAATCAGGGGCTAATGCGGTTAAAACAGCTGAATTGGTGGCAAAAAAATTAGAAGAATTATCCAAGAGTTTTCCACAAGGTCTGTCTTATAAAGTACCTTATGATACGACGATTTTTGTTAATGCTTCTATTAAAGAAGTGATGAAAACTTTTGCAGAAGCTTTGGTACTTGTTCTTATAGTAATGTATTTGTTCCTTAAAAATTTCCGTGCGACTATTATCCCAATGATTGCTGTGCCAGTTTCTATTTTGGGGACTTTTGCTGGTTTATATGTTTTAGGATTTAGTGTAAATTTGCTGACTCTTTTTGCTTTAGTTTTAGCTATTGGTATTGTTGTTGATGATGCTATTATTGTGGTTGAAAATATAGATAGAATTATGCACGAAGAACCAGATATTACTATCAAAGAGGCAGCTATTAAGGCGATGCAAGAAGTTGCCTCTCCTGTTGTTTCAATAGTATTGGTTCTTTGTGCTGTGTTTATTCCTGTTGCTTTTACTTCAGGTTTTGTTGGACAAATTCAAAAACAGTTCGCATTAACTTTGGCAATTTCGGTTGCTATTTCGGGTTTTGTAGCTCTAACTTTAACTCCATCTTTGTGTGCTTTATTTTTAAGACGCAATGAGTCTAAGCCTTTTTATTTTGTTCAAAAATTCAATGATTTTTTTGATTGGTCTACCAAAGTTTTTAGCGCAGGGGTTGCTTTTACGCTCCGAAGAATAGCCATATTTTTAATTCTTTTTTGTGTGATGTTGGGTGGAACTTATTATCTTTATAAGCAAGTTCCAAATTCTTTAGTGCCTCTTGAGGATCAAGGAACGGTAATGAGTATTATTAATCTACCAGCGGCTTCATCTTTGTATCGAACTATAGAAGAAGTGGATAATCTTTCTAAAGAAGTAATGCAAACTAATGGAGTGCAAAGTAGTATGGCTATGATAGGTTATGATTTGTTTACAAGTTCTTTGAAAGAAAATGCAGCAGCAATGTTTATTTCTTTGGAAAATTGGAATGATAGAAATGTTAGTTCTTTTGATATCATTGCACATTTAAGTAAAAAATATGCAGGTGATAGAAATGCACAAAGTTTCTTTGTAAATCCACCGCCAATCCAAGGCTTAAGTTTAACTGGTGGTTTTGAAATGTATGTGCAAAATAGAAGTGGAAAAAGTTATGATGAAATTCAAAACGATGTAAATAAAATGCTTGAAGTAGCAAGAACAAGACCAGAGCTTGCCAATGTTAGAACAACTTTAGATACAAGTTTTCCGCAGTTTAAATTGGAAATTGATCGTGATAAGTTAAAACTTTACGGACTTAATATGCAAGATGTTTTTGACACTATTAGTTCAACTATTGGGACTTATTATGTTAATGATTTTACAATGTTAGGAAAAAATTTCCAAGTTAATGTTAGGGCTTTAGGGGATTTTAGAAATACCCAAGAAGCACTTAAAAATATTTATGTAAGATCTAATGATGGTTCTACTATAGCTTTAGATTCAATTTTAACTTTAAAAAGAAGTGCTGGACCAGATGATGTAAAGCGTTTTAATCTTTTCCCAGCGGCTCAAATTCAAGGTGATCCTGCTATGGGATATACCTCGGGACAAGCTATTACTGCCATTAGCGAAGTAGCTAAACAGACTTTGGGCGAGGATTATTCTATTGCTTGGTCAGGTTCAGCTTATCAAGAAGTAACAAGTAGTGGTGCGGGCTATATTTCTTTGATTTTTGGTATGGTTTTTGTATTTTTGATCTTGGCGGCACAATATGAAAGATGGCTCATGCCAGTTGCTGTTATTACAGCTGTTCCGTTTGCGGCTTTTGGATCCTTGCTTTTTGTGTGGTTTAGAGAGTTAAACAATGATATATATTTTCAGACAGGACTTTTATTACTTATAGGACTTTCAGCTAAGAATGCGATTTTAATTGTTGAATTTGCAATGGAAGAGCATTTGAAAAAAGGTAAGAGTATTTTTGATGCATCAGTTGCTGCAGCAAAATTGAGATTTAGACCAATTGTAATGACTTCTTTAGCTTTTGGTTTTGGAATTTTACCTTTGGTTTTTGCTTATGGTGCAGGAAGTGCTAGCCGTCATGCTTTAGGAACTGGGCTTTTGGGCGGTATTATCGCAGCTTCTACTCTTGCTCTATTTTTTGTTCCATTGTTTTTCTATATTTTGGAAAGCTTTAATGCTTGGTTAGATAAAAAACGAGGAAAAATTCATGAATAAGTTTTTAGTATTTTTATTGGGTTTTTTGATTGTGGGTTGTAGTTTAAAACCAGAACTTGTAGAGCCAGAAGCAAATTATACACCTGTGGTTGAAAACAATTTTAGCTATGATAAAGAATGGTGGAAACAATTTAACGATGAAACTTTAAATTCCTTAATGCAAAAGGCTTTAGAAAATAATACTGATTTAAGAATCGCTTTTGTAAGACTTGAGCAGGCTGCGGCAACTTTGGGCATAGATCGTAGTAATCTTTTTCCAAAGCTTGATGCAAATGCCGGCGCAAGCAGAGGAAAAACTCAAGCAAATTCTACAAACACGCAATCAGGACAAAGTAGAGTGGGTAACAATTTTAACTTGGGTTTAAATTTAAGCTATGAAGTGGATTTGTGGGGAAAATATCGCGACACTTTTAATGCTTCAGAGGCTGCTTATACTGCCAGTGCTTATGATTATGAAGTGGCTTATTTGACACTAACGGCTAATGTTGCAAAGACTTATTTTAATGTTATAAAATATGCCAAACAAGTGCAAATTTTAACCGAAACAGTTCAAGCTTATACTATGACTTATGAGTTAAAACAAGAGCAATTCAATGCTGGTGGGATTAGTGAATATGAGCTTTATCAATCAAAAGCAGAGTTAGATAAAGCTAAAGCTATGCTTGTTAGTACTCAGGTGATTAAAGATTCTAACGAAAAAGCTTTGATGATACTTGTATCAAGCACTATGGATGATATTTTATATAAAAGCATAGAAGCTAAAGAATTAAATGAGTATGCAATTGAAATTCCGCAAGGTATTACCAGTGAAGTATTGCTTTTAAGACCTGATGTTAAGGCAGGACTTAAGAGATTGGAAGAGAAAAATTATCTTGTAGGTGTTGCAAGAACAGCTTATTTGCCGAATTTATCTTTAACAGGTTTGCTTGGTTTTGAAAGTAGGGATTTGGATACTTTGGTTGAAGGTGGAAGTAAAACTTGGAATGTAGCAGGGAATTTTTTAATGCCTATTTTTCATTTTGGAGAAATTAGCTCAAGTGTAGATCTTGCAAAACTTACGAAAGATGAAGCTTTTTTAAATTATGAAAATATTTTAAAGATGGCTTTTGGAGAAATCAGAACAGCACTTAATGCAAGAAGCGGTGCCTATGAAAATAATCAAAATTATGCAAATTTACTTGAAGCTCAAAGTAGAATTTATGAATTAGCACAATTTCGTTATGAGAATGGAAATTCTGCTTTGATCGAACTTTTGGATGCGCAAAGAAATTATTTGAGTGCGAGAATTTCTTATTCTGATTCTAATTTTGATTTGATTATTGCTATTGTTGATGTGATTAAGGCATTTGGTGGTGGTTTTAATGCTAGTGAAAATTTGATGCAAGGCGTTGAGGAAAAAAGCAATCAATTAGATATGAAATTTAGAGAGCAATAAACTCTCTAAAAATTTTTATCCAAATCTTCATGTTGAATTTCGTAAGCTTGATATATGCTAGGTAAGAGTTTTCTCATAGCATAGTCAAAATGATAAAAAGTTTCATATAGTTCTTTTGCATCTATGTTTTGTGCTTTTTGAAAGTCAAAAACCTCTGTGTTGTTAATCTTTGGTATGTGTTTATCAAAAAGTTTATAAAATTCTGCTCGACTTTTAAATAATGAATTTAACTTTTCAATTATTTCGCTTTTATTTTTCATTTTTACTCCTTTTTATTTATTATATAAAATTTAAGTATTTTTTTTAAAAAAATTGTTAAAATTAGCCTTTTATAACTACAATTTATGGAAAATTGAATGAATTTTATACAAAATTTAGCTTTAAAATATTCTCATATAATGATGCAGCAATCTTTAAGAAAAGGTTTTAATGTTAAACTTTTAAAACAAGGGCAAGAAAAAATTCCTAATTCTAGCAAAGAGTATATGCTTTATGCTCACATTCCATTTTGCCATACTTTTTGTCCTTATTGTAGTTTTCATAAATATTACTACAAAGAAGATTTGGCAAAATATTATTTTCAAAGTCTAAGGGAGGAAATCAAACAAATTAAAGATAAGGGCTTTGATTTTACTTCTATGTATGTTGGGGGTGGGACAACTTTAATCAATGAAGAGGAATTGATTAAAACTTTAGAGCTTTGTAAAAAGCTTTTTAATATCAAAGAAATTTCTTGCGAGAGCGATCCAAATCACATAGATCCAAAAAAACTTTCTATGTTTAAAGGACTTATAGATCGTTTGAGTTGTGGAGTGCAAAGTTTTGATAATGGAATTTTAAAAAAAGTAGCTAGATATGATAAATTTGGTTCTAGTGAATTTTTGCAAGAAAAAATTTCTAAAGCACTTGGAATTTTACCTATTTTTAGTATTGATTTGATTTTTAATTTTCCTTCGCAAAGCAAAGAACAACTTTTAAGCGATTTGATAATTGCTAAAAAATTGGCTCCACAGCAAATCACAACTTATCCTTTAATGAAATCAAATCTTACAAAAGAAAATATTGCTAAAGCTTTGGGTGCAAGCATTAAGGATAATGAATTTGAATTTTATCAAATAATACGCGATTTTTTTAAAGACTATCAGTGTAATAATGGCTGGAGTTTTTCTTTAGAAAAAACTAAGTTAAACGATGAATATGTAGGTTCTCATCACGAGTATTTAGGTGTGGGTAGCGGTGCTTTTAGCTTTTTAGATGGGGAGCTCTTAATCAATGCTTTTAATTTAAATGATTATTCTAATTTTGTAAGACAAAAACAAAATGCTAATATCGCAAAGGCAAATTTTAATAAAAAAGAGATTATTAAATACTGTTTTTTAACCGAAATTTTTTCAGGAAAAATCGAAATTAAAAAATTTAATCAAACTTTAGAATGTGATTTAAAAAAAGATTTATACATAGAATTATTAGGTTTAAAATTTGCTAATGCTATTTATGAAAAAGATGGTTGTTTGTATTCAACTTCTTTTGGACAGTATCTTTTTGTCGTTTTGATGAAAGATTTTTACACGGGTATGGATCTTGTTCGTGCTGTATTTAGAGATGATGTAAGACTTAAAAATAAAGATTATATTGATATCATGAAAGAAAAAGTTAATCCGCTAAATTCTGCTAATATGGAATTTAAAGCGGATTAAAATTGATTAGAATGGTGTAAGAATCATCATTGAAATAATACCTATTAGAAGCAAGGTTGGTATTTCATTGTAAGCTCTGAAAAATTTACCACTTTTTTTACAAGTATCATTTTTTAGTTGTTTTAAATAGCGCAAATTATCAAAATGATAAAGCAACAATAAAATAGCAAAAAGTAATTTTGCGTGAATATAGCCATGACTTAGTAAAATTTCTTTATGTACTATGAGCATTAAAATTCCCGTTAAAACAGTAATAATCATAGCTGGATTTTGTATGTAATAATAAAGTTTTTCTTCTTGAATTTTTATCACTTTTACAAAACCCATATTATCTTTATTTTCGCTATGATACACAAAAAGCCTTGGTAAATAAAAAAGCCCAGCCATCCACGAAATAAAAGCCAAATAATGCAACCATTTTACCCATTGATAATATTCATTTATAATTTCCATTTTTTTCCTTTTTATGAAAAATTTCTTTTATTAAAATCAGAATAATGCCAAAGTTGATAAACACATCAGCGACATTAAACACAGCAAATTCAAACCATTTATGCCAAAAAAACATATCTACAACTCCACCGTGTATAAAACGGTCAAATAAATTGGAACTTCCCGCGCCTAGTATGATGCCAAAAGCCACAAGATGGTCCTTTAGAAAATTTTTTTGCCACAAAAGATAAATAAAAAGTACCACAATTAAAGCTAAATGTAAATATTTTAAATAATGCTTCAAAAAACTAAGCATAGAAAAAGCAACGCCTGTATTTAAAGCGTAAGTAAAATCTAAATATTCACTTTGCCATCTCAAGCCTTGCAGAGTTAAGGATTTTACCCACTGATCTAAAACAAAAACTAAAAGAAAGCTTGAAATAAAAATTAAAATAGTTTTTATTTTATCCATTCAATGCTTTCATAAAAAAGCTTTCAACAGCTTTCATTTCTTTTTCTAAAAGCTTAATATCTTTTGCTTCAAGCAATAAGCGTATTAAATTTTCTGTACCTGAATACCTAAACAAACTAGCAATTCCTTTTTTTTCTAAATCTTTTTTCAACTCTTCCAAACCTGCAAGCTTGCTTAAGTCTTTTTTCTCTGAAATTTTAAGATTATGTAAAAGTTGTGGGTAAGGCTTAACTTGATTTAAAATTTCACTTGCACTTTTTGCTTCACTAAGCATTAAAGCACTAAATTGTAAAGCAGCTACCAAACCATCTCCAGTTTTTGCATAGTCACTAAAAATAATATGCCCACTTTGCTCTCCGCCAAAATTTCCACCACATTCTTTGAGTTTTTCAAGTACGTATTTATCGCCTACATTGCAAGTTTCATGTGTGATTTTATGTTTGCTTAAAAACTCTTTTAAAGCACCATTACTCATTATAGTGCTAACTACGCTTGATTTTAGCTTGCCTTGTTTTTTCAAAAATAAAGCTAAAACACCTAAAAGACTATCCCCATGAGCCACTTCACCTTTTTCATCCACAACAACCAAACGATCCGCATCCCCATCAAAAGCAAAGCCCACATCTGCTCTAAATTTCTTTACTTCCAAAGCTAAATTTAAAGGATGCAATGCTCCACAATTTTCGTTAATATTAAGACCATTTGGCTTATCATTGATCACAATTACATCTGCACCAAGTTCTTTAAAAACCGTAGGTGCTACCTTATAAGAAGCTCCATGAGCCACATCTAAAACAACGCGTAAAGATTTTAAAGTCAGCTCTTTAGGAAAAGAATTTTTTATAGAAACAATATATCTTCCTATTACATCATCAATTCTTTTTGCTTGACCAATTTGAGATTTTGTTGTTCTTGCTTCCTCTATGAGCTTATCATTAAAATAAATTTCTTCTATTTTTGCTTCTGCTTGCTCATCAAGTTTATTTCCGTGTGCATCAAAAAATTTAATGCCATTATCATAGTAAGGATTATGTGAAGCTGATATCATAATCCCTGCATCACAACGCATATCTTCAGTTAAAAACGCAATAGCAGGTGTTGGCATAGGACCTATTTCTATAACATTATAACCTATAGAAGTGAGTCCTGAAACGATAGCATTTTCTATCATATAACCGCTTCTTCTTGTATCTTTTCCTACTAAGATATTGTTTGTAAGGGCTTTATCTTTAAAATAAATTCCAGCAGCCATAGCAAGACGCATTGCTAAAAAACTATCTAAAAATTCACCCGCCTTGCCACGAACACCATCTGTCCCAAAAAGTTTCATTTTTCCGCCTTTTTTTAAAAAATAAGAAGTTATTATAGCAAGTTAATATAAAGAAAATTTAATCATGTTTTAAAATATAGAAGAGTATTTAAAAAGCCCCCAAAAAGGGGAGCTTTTTATAATTCAGGTTTTGGAGTTTTTTCCGTAGAAACTGGAAGTTGTGGGTAAGTAATTACCGGTTTTTCGCCTGTTAAAGTATGTAAGAATTTTTCTATACTTTTAGCTTCTGCATCAGAAATTTCGATACCAAGTTGAATACTCCCCATTTCTTTAATCGCTTCAGTCAAAGACCAAATTGCACCATTATGGAAATATGGAGCTGTCTCGGCAACATTTCTTAAAGTAGGAGTTTTAACCATACCATTTGCATCACCTTTAAAGTCTCCAAGGTTGGCAAATTTATATTTGTTTGCTACTTCAAATGCTTGCATTGTGCCGCCAAGATTTACACCGTTATGACAGGTTGCACAACCTTTATCTAAAAAGGTTTTTAAACCTGCTTGTTCTTCTTTGGTAAGAGCGTTTTTATCGCCTTCTAGGAATTTATCAAATTTTGAAGGAGTGATTAAAGTTCTTTCGAAATTTGCAATAGCATCGGCAATATTATCAAATGTTACACCTTCTTTGCCATAAATTTTTTGGAATTCTTGAACATATTCAGGTAAAGATGAAATTTTTTCTACAGCTAACTTGGCTGGGGTTGCCATTTCAGGTTCTGCTTCAATAGGACCTTTCGCTTGATCAGCTAAAGTGCCTGCACGACCATCCCAAAATTGAGCTGAATTTAAAACAGAATTATAAACTGTTGGGGAATTTAAATGGTGAGGATTTGCTGTCCATTTATGTCCTACAGCTGCTGAAATTCCATCTGCTCCACCTAAACCGAGGTTGTGACAGGTGTTACAGGATATTAATCCGCTTTTTGAAAGTCTTGGTTCGAAATATAATTTTTTACCAAGTTCCACTTTTTGTTCGCTAAATTTACTTGCCTTGATTTGATTTTCTTTCAAAATAAGATCAATTCCTTTTTGATCTTTTGGTAATGGTGCCAAGCCATAATCTTTAGCTTCTTGAATTAAGTCTGCAGCGTTTGCACAGATAACAGAAGCAACTAAAGCCGAAGATAAAGTCGAAAGTAGCTTTATCATTTTTCCCTCCTAATTGATAATTTTTGTCAGAGACAAGGAATTATAAATCTAAATTTTAAATATAAAACAAAATAAACTTTAAATATAATATTTTTTTATTTAAGTGAGTATATTTGTAAATAAGTATTTTTTTACCTTATTTGAATTATAATTTGAATTTTTAAAATATATTGTTTAAGGTTTATGTGATGGAAAATTTAATACTTTATGCTTTGGCTTATTTGCTCGGTTCTATCCCTTTTGGACTTATTTTGGCAAAAAAATTTGCTAAAATTAAAATCACTGACTTAGGTTCTAAAAGCATAGGTGCGACAAATGTATTAAGAGTAGTAAAAGAGATTGATCCTATTTTGGCTAAAAAGCTTGCTATAGCAACTATTATTTTGGATTTTGCAAAAGCTGCTTTGCCTTTGTTATTAATGAAATATTTAGGATTGAGTGATGGAATTTTATGGACTTTTGGTGTTTTGTGTGTTTTTGGTCACTGCTATTCCGTATATTTGTTTTTCGAAGGAGGCAAGGGGGTAGCAACAGGAGCAGGGGTTATGGCTATAATGCTTCCTTTGGAGCTTTTGAGTGCATTTATTGTATGGTTTATTGTAGGGAAAGTGTTTAAAATTTCATCTTTAGCGTCCTTGTTTGCACTCGTTGTATTCGTTACAACTTCATTTATATATCATTATAATATGCCGATAATTGATACGCATGCACCTGTTATTATCATTGCTTTTATAGTGCTATATAAACATTCATCTAATATTAAAAGATTGGTGTGCAAAAAAGAATGCAAAGTTATATAAAAATAAAAATAACTTTTAAATGTATTATCGGGCTTTTAGACTTTGAGCGTAAAAAAAAACAAAAAATTATAGTGAAATTTAGAGCTAAATCTGATGAATTTTTAGATTATGCTGAAATTTCTGAGTGGATAAAAAAAAGCTATAAAAAGCATCAATTTAAAACTATAGAAGAATCTTTAGAATTTATTGTTGTAAATTTTAAAGATAAGTATAAAAAAGCGACTTATGTAAAAATTGTGACTTGCAAACCACGAATTATTAAACATGCTAAAGTAGGAGCAATTTTAGAAAAGTTTTTTTAAAATTTTTTTAAAGTTTTTTGAATATTTACTTAAATTGTGTTATAATCCGATTTAAAAAGTCTTTTTAAGGATATAAAATATGAGAATTTTAGTTATTGAGGACGATATAGCGCTAAATAAAACTATGATCGAAAATCTTAATGATTCAGGTTATCAAAGTGATTCTTCAGAAAATTTTAAAGATGGAGAATATTTTATAGGGATTAGACATTATGATCTAGTAATTATGAGTTGGACTTTGCCTGATGGAGATGGTGGTGATTTAATTAATATTATTAAGCAAAAATCTCCAAGAACCGCAATTATTGCTATTTCTACAAAAAATGATAAGGATAATGAGATTAAGGCTTTAAGGGCTGGAGCAGATGATTATGTGGCAAAGCCTTTAGATTTTGATATCTTGCTCGCAAGAATTGAAGCAAGACTTCGTATGGGTGGAACTAATGTGATTAAAATAGATGATTTGACAATAGACCCTGATGAAGAGAAGATTACTTATAAAAATCAAGAGATAGAACTTAAAGGAAAACCTTTTGAAGTATTGACTCATTTAGCCAGACATTCCGATCAAATTGTTTCTAAAGAGCAACTTTTAGATGCTATTTGGGAAGAGCCAGAGCTTGTAACTCCAAATGTTATAGAAGTGGCAATTAATCAAATTCGTCAAAAAATGGACAAACCTTTAAATATTTCTACTATTGAAACAGTTCGCCGTAGAGGTTATCGTTTCTGCTTTCCTAAAAAATCATAAGCGATTTTCCCTCTATAAGAGGGAAGATACTATACAAAAAGCCACTTGAAATAAATTAAATCTTACTATTTTTGGAATTTTTATATTATATTTAAGTTTTTTATAGTATAAGTCTAAACATATCTAAAAATTTGAATTGGAGAAAAATTATGTCGCTTTTAATTACAAAAGATTGTACATGCTGTGATTCTTGTAAGGAAGAGTGTCCTGATCAAGCTATTTATGAGGGTGATCCTATTTATATTATCGATCCTGATTTATGCAGCGAGTGTGTCAATGATTTTTCAGAGCCTGCTTGTGTTGTTGCATGTCCGCAAGATTGTATTATTCCTGATCCTGATAATATCGAAACAATAGAAGAACTTCGTTTAAAAAATCAGCATAAAGATGATTAATGGCTAAAAGAACCGCTGTTGTTGATCTTGGCTCGAATTCCATTCGTATGGTGGTTTTTGAAAAAACTTCCAGATATGCTTTTCATGTAATTGGTGAATATAAACAAAAAGTAAGATTAGGTGAAAATGCTTACAACAATGGTAAAATATTGCAAGCCGAGGCAATGTCAAAAGCCGAAGAAGTCCTAGCCTTTTTTAAAGAAAAGGCAATAAAAAATAAATGCAAAAAAATGCTTATAGTTGGAACTTCTGCTTTAAGAGATGCACCAAATTCAAAAGAATTTATTAAAAGAATTTGGAATAACTTGGGATTGCATATTCGTTGCATTGATGGCAAGACAGAATCATATTTGGGCGGTGTAGCAGCCGTAAATTTATTGGGTGGATTTGATAATGCTACAACTTTAGACATTGGTGGGGGTTCTAGCGAGCTTTGTTTAATTAAAAATGGTAAGATTGTTGATGCTTTATCTTTGGATATTGGCACGGTTCGTCTAAAGGAATTATTTTATGATAATAATAAGCAAGAAAAGCTTGAAGAATTTTTAAAACCTATATTAGGACTTATCCCTAGCCACTTTAAAAATGAAAATCTTATCGCTATTGGTGGAAGCTTAAGGGCGATTTCTAGCTCCATTATGCAAAAGAATTCTTATCCTTTAAAAATTTTACATGGCTTTTGTTATCTTTTGAAAGATGAAAAAGCTCATATTAATAAAATCTCAACAGCTTCCCCAGATTTTTTAGCTAATTGTGGTATTAAAAAAGACCGTTTTGATACCATTCAAGAAGGAGCTTTGATTTTTTTAAAAGTGATTGAAAAACTAGGCAGTAAAAGAGTAATTACAAGCGGAGTAGGGGTGCGCGAAGGGGTTTATTTGCAAGATTTATTAAGGCCTTTGCATACTTTTCCTGCGTCATTTAATCCTAGTATTAAATCTCTACAAGATCGTTTTTTTTGGGATAAAAAGTGTGTTATACCTTATTATGCTACGCAAATTTTCGACAGTTTAATTTCTGTTCATAATTTACAATCAAGCTATAAGCAAATTCTTATCTGGGCGGCTAAATTATCTTATATTGGTAGATATTTAAATTTTTATTTTTCCAATGAACATTCTGCTTATATGGCTTTGCATGGTTTAAATTATGGATTTACGCATGAACAAAAAGTGTTAATTTCTGTATTAATTAGATTAAATGGCAAAAAAATTACCCCTTATAATCTTGATCCCTATCAAAGTTTATTGCCTGATACTCAAGTTATTGTGTGGTTAAATTTTATTTTGGCTTTAGCTAAGATTATTGCTGTTTTTTCACATGATTGTAAAAAAATTCATTTTAATTATACGCAAAATGTTTTACATATTTATGCAAATTCTAAGCTTGAAATGATAAGTGATGAAATTAAAAAAATCAATAAGCCCATTTCTGTAAATTTAATTTACAAAGAAAATTTTTAATTTTGTTTTTGCTTTTTGAGTATTAAATCTTGAATTTTTTGTTTGTTGGACTCAAATAGAGAATCAAAATTTTCTTCCTTTTTATCTTCTTCATTATGTTCTTTTTTATCTAATATTATATTATTGTGCCCTAAGATTAGCGTGTAGCGTTGATTTTCATAGTCTAAAATAACAAATCGATTATATTTATCTAATTGTTTTTGAAACACTATATGAAACTGTTTTTCAAAGGATTGGTTTTTCTTAGATAAAGAATGTTTTAGCCACCAAAGCAATAAAGATAGAAAAATAAGAATTGCTATTACAATAATATAGCGAAACATATTAAATTCGTCTTGCGTATTTTGATTTGCTAAATTTAATGTTTGGGTGCTATTAGTTGTGGTCTGATGATTAACTTCTGTTTCTTTAGGAAGGATACGAATTCTAAGACCAAATTTATCATTAATGCTACTTGTATTAATATTAATATCTTGTTTTGTTTCTAACATGATAAGAGTTCTGTTATTTTTTGCACTGATTTGAAGTTGTTTAATTAAATTTGAATTCAATTGTTTTCTTTCTTCTTTGGAGTAACTTAAATCTTCTAAGGCAATCAATGTATAATTTCCATCTTTGCTTTGGCTTACTACTCCATTATAAGCATTGTCAAAGCTTAGCATAAGATCAATTCTGTTATCTCTGTCATAGATATTTATCGTTTGAATTTCTGTGCCAAATATTGAAGAAAAGGATAGTAGGATAAAAATTAGATATTTCATTAGCTTTCTTTTTTGAAATATTGTAAAACACTTTTAGAATCTAAAATTTCATTAATTCTAATTGCAAGGTTTTTTTCATAAACCATCACTTCGCCTTTTCCAAAAATTCTTTTATTGATATAAAGCTCAACACTTTCTCCAGCTGGTTTTTCAAGATCTATAACCGATCCTACTTCTAATTTCAATAGCTCGCTTACTTTCATGTTTGTTGTACCAAGCTCGCTGACAAAATCAACTGTTATATCTAAAATATCTTCATAAGATTGCAATAAACCTGCATGATTTTCTAATTCTTCTGCCATTTTTTATAACCTATTCTAAAGGAATATCCTTTTAATTCAAAGGTAAGCGCTTCATCTAAAGTGATTTTTGAAAACTCAATCTTTCCAAGATACTCAGGTACTCCAAGCTTAAATTCATCATTGCCTTTAGCATCGTTAAGTAGATTTTTTGCATAACCTACAATTTGATTAGCACATTCTTTGCTAAGATCGCACCAATCATCTTCTTTCATTTTAGCATTATTTAAAAGAACGGTTTTGAATTCATTGAGTGTTTCTTGATGAAAAAATAAATAAAAATTATATTCTCCCTCGCTTTGACTTATGATGGGAATAGATGCACCATATAATTCCCCATCTATGCTCTTAGCTTCTTTGAGTTTAAAATTTAAAATATGTTCACAAAAATGGATAATTGAATATTCAAGAATTTTTAGCATCATTAATCCTTTAAAAATAAATACTTTTATTATAATCAATGAAAAATAAAAAATTAATTTAATTTTTTTATTTTTTAAAAATTTGCTCTATTTCGTCTAATAATTCTTGATCTTTTTTATCTTTAAATAAAGCTACAATACTTGTTCCAACTATCACTCCATCGGCGATTTTGCGAATTTTTTTCACATCTTCATTGTTTTTTATACCAAAGCCTGCGAAAATAGGTAATTTGGTATATTTTCGAATTTTTTCAATTAAAGATTGAAGTCTTTGTTCGGCAAGTTTTTCTCCGCCTGTAATCCCAATGCTTGCTACAGCATAGATAAAACCACTTGTTCTTGTAAGAATTTGCTTGATTCTTTCTTCTGGAGTGGTGATACTAATAAGGGCAATTAGGGCAATACCTTGTTTTTGACATTCAATAAACAATTCTTCATTCTCTTCAAAAGGGAGTTCGGGAACGATTAAACCTTTGATTCCTGCTGATTTTGCTTTTTCTACAAAGGCTTTAATGCCATAAGAAAAAATAAGATTATAATAAACCAAAAAAACCAAAGTTTTAGAAGTGCTTACATTCTCTAAAATTTTAAATACTTCATGGATACTAGTACCTTGATTTAAAGCTTGTAGAGCTGCTTCTGAAATAATGCGCCCATCAGAAATTGGATCAGAATAAGGAATGCCAATTTCTAAAATATCAATAGAACTTTGATCTAAAGAATTTAAAAATTTTTCACTTTCCTCAAGATTAGGATAGCCCATTACCATATAAGCCACATTGGCATTTTCTTGATAAAATTCTTTAAAATTAACCATAAATTTTTCCTTTTTCATAAGTTCTAATCGTATCCATATCTTTATCTCCTCTGCCTGAAAGATTGACGATTATAGTATTTTTATGTTTTAAACGAGGGCATATTTTATCTAAAAATGCTAAGGCGTGCGCGCTTTCTATGGCAGGGATAATGCCTTCTTTAAGACAAAGTAATTTTAAAGCATTGATGCACTCATCGTCATTAATGGCATGATATTCTACTCTTTTGGTTTCAAATAAATGAGCATGCATTGGTCCAACACCAGGATAATCAAGTCCAGCAGAAATACTATGCACAGGCAAGATATTTCCTAAATCATCTTGTAATACTTTGGTTTTCATGCCATGTATAATCCCATCTCGTCCTTTTGTGAGTGTTGCAGCATGATAAGGCGTGTCAATCCCAAGTCCAGCAGCCTCTATACCTATAAGTCTTACTTTTTTATCGTTTAAAAATTCATAAAAAATTCCTGCAGCATTACTACCTCCACCTACTGCTGCTATGATAATATCTGCATTTTTGCCAAGTTTTTTAAGTTGCTCTTTGCATTCTTTTCCTATGATGCTTTGAAAATGAGTGACCATTTTTGGGTAAGGATGAGGACCTACCACACTTCCAATAACATAAAAAAGATTTTCCACATCACTTACCCAAGCTTGAATTGCCGCTGTAGTGGCTTCTTTTAAGGTTTTTAATCCAAAATCAATCGCATTAACTTTAGCACCCAAAAGTTCCATTTTATAAACATTTAAAGCCTGTCTTTGCACATCTAAAGTCCCCATAAAAATTTCGCATTCCAAGCCAAGTAGTGCAGCTGCAGTTGCTGTAGCAAGTCCATGTTGTCCAGCGCCAGTTTCAGCTATTATTTTTTTCTTACCCATTTTTTTAGCTAAAAGTGCCTGTGCTAAGGCGTTGTTTATTTTATGTGCGCCAGTATGATTTAAATCTTCGCGTTTAAGATAAATTTCGTGCCCATAGTGTTTGCTAAGATTTTTTGCATGATAAAGCGGAGTTTTTCTGCCAACATAGTTTTTAAGTAAATTTTTAAGTTCTTTTTTAAAATCTTTACCAAAAGCAATTTTATAATAAGCTTTTTCAAGTTCATTAATCGCATTCATAGCGGTTTCTGGTAAAAATTGTCCGCCAAAATTTCCATAGTAGGATTTTTTATTCATTGTTTTAACCTTATTGATAATTTCTTGAACGAGGGAAATATTTTTAAGAAAATTTTCATCCTCTACTTTTGAATTTATATCCAAAATTTTAGGTTTTAACGCACAAGCCTCTAAAACATTGTGTGTGCCTATACCACCTGCTAGGGCAAAATCTTTACTATACATTTTAAGTAAATTCCAATCAAAACTTACACCATTTCCACCTTTAAATTTACCTTTAGTATCAAAAAGTATCAAATCAGCATAAATATTTTTTGGAATTTCAAGTTTATCTTGCACACTAATAACCTGCCAAATAAATATTTTCTGTGTTTTTAAAATTTTAAATTCATCCTTAGGGATCAGGCGATGAATTTGTACGCCATCAAGTTTAGCATAATGCACGGCTTTAAGGATAAATTCAAGCCCTTCATCTGTAAATACTCCAATGGCTAGTTTGTTTTTTTTATGAATGATTTTAGCAAGGGTTTTTGCTTGTTTTAAATCAACCCTTCTGGGACTTTTGGAAAAAATTAAGCCCAAATAATCTACATCCAAATTCGCTACTTCCATAGCATTTTTTTTATCTTTTATCCCACAAATTTTAAGCTTTGGCATAGTCTTGATACTCCTTAAAATACTCTAAAACCCTACCTGAATAAATGGCTTCCAAAATTATATCTTTGGCTTCTTGTGGAGTTTTAGCTTTATTGGCTGTGTAAAGCGCAAACATTGCGTTTAAAATAACAATATCAAATTTAGCTCCTTTCATTTTTCCGCTTAAAATATCAAGCAAATCTTTTGCATTTTCCTTGGCATTTGATCCGCTAATCTCGCTATGAAAAGCACGACGAAAGCCAAATTGCTCTGGAGAAATGCTATACTCAAAAAGCTCACCGTCTCTAAGTTCGATAATTTTACTTTCATCGCAAATGCTAAGCTCATCCATTCCGTCATTTCCTCTTACAACCAAAGCCTTTTTACGCCCTAAAGTTCTTAAAACTTCGGCTAAAAGCCTATGTACTGGAGCGTGATAATTTCCCATCATTTGATATTTTAATTTAAGATTTGGATTAAGCAGTGGTCCCAAAACATTAAAAACAGTTCTTATGCCTAATTTTTTACGGATCTGACCTAAATGTCCAATTAAGGGATGAAAATAAGGGGCATGAAAAAAGCTTAAATTTTTATCCCTTAAAAATTTCAAATTTTCTTCCAAACTTGTAGGAAGTTTTAAATTTAAAGCAGTTAAAACATCAGAACTTCCGCTCGTGCTTGAAATGGCTTTGTTTCCGTGTTTGGCAACTTTTACGCCTAAGGCAGCTAAAATAAAAGCGCTTGTTGTTGAAACATTAATGCTTTTAAAACCATCTCCGCCAGTGCCTACAATATCAATCATTTCACTTTCATCACTAAAGGTTTTTGAGTATCTTAAAATTTGGCGCACAAAATGACTTAATGATTTTTCGTTTAATGATTTTTCTGTGATTAAAATAAGCAAAGCTGCCATTTGCAGAGGTTCGTAATTTTGACTCATGATAATTTTACAAATTTCGCTAAAATCATCACTTTCTAAACTAACATCATTGCTTAATTTTTGCAAATAAGGTACAAGTGTGTGAGTTTGTGTTTCTTGTTTGTTTTTTTGCTGCAAAAAATTAGCAAAAATTTTCAAACCATATTCGCTAAAATAGCTTTCTGGATGAAATTGTATGCCAAAGTATGGCAAATTTTTATGCTTCATTGCCATTAAAATTCCATCGTCGCTAAAAGCCAAAGCTTCAAGTTCATCGCTTAAATCATCAACATATAAAGAATGATAACGCATCACGCTAAAATACTCGGGCAGATCTTTAAAAAGCTCATTATCTTTTGCAAATTCAAGCTTTGAATTTTTGGCATGAGTTGGCTTTTGAAGTCTTAGAATTTTAGCATTGAAACTTAAGCCTAGAGCTTGGTGTCCTAGACATATTCCAAGAGTGGGAATATTTAATTTTGCTTTAAAAATTTCAAGACAAATGCCACTATCTTTTGGATGTTTTGGACCTGGACTTAAGATAATGTGTGTGGGATTTAAATTTTGTATTTCATCAAGGGTAATTTTATCATTGCGAACAACTAAAATTTCATCTTTGCTTAGGACTTCTAGCATATTTTTTATGTTAAAAACGAAAGAATCATAATTATCAATTAAAAGTATCATTGAAAATCCTTTGTAATTTTTTCAAAAGCAACGAGTAAAGCTTTTCTTTTGGCGCAAATTTCGGCATATTCTTTTTTTGAATCACTGTCTAAAACTATACCAGCACCGCTTGCTATATAAGCTTTATCGTCTTTAAAAAACGCAGATCTTATAATGATAGCTAAAACCACATCTTCGTTAAAATTTAAAAACCCTACGGCTCCTCCATAAACCCCACGGTCTAAATTTTCAAGTTCTGCTATGATTTGCAAGGCTCTGATTTTTGGTGCGCCACTTAAGGTTCCTGCAGGAAAAGTAGCTCCTATAACATCAAAAAGACTTGTGCCTTCTTTCATTGTGCTATAAACTTCGCTAACAATATGCATTAAAAAGTCGTTTTTTAGTATACTAAAAAGCTTCTCAACTTTGGTTTTATAGCCAAATTTTGATGCATCATTTCTGGCTAAATCTACAAGCATTTTGTGCTCGCTTAGTTCTTTTTCATCACTTAAAAGATCTTTTTCTAGTGCAGCAATATCGCTATTTTTGTCTAAATTTCTAGTTCCTGCAATGGGTGCTAGAAAAATTTCTTTATTTTTAATTTTGAGTAAAAATTCAGGTGAAGAACCCAAAACTACGCCGTATTTAGTAGGAAAATAAAACATATAAGCACTAGGATTTAGTTCGCTTAGAGTTTCGTAAAAGTCAAATGGCTTGATATTATGCTCAATACAAAGTTGCTTGCTTAAAACAACTTGGAAAATATCTCCACTCAAAAGATAGTTTTTTGCTTTTTCAACCATAGAAATAAAGCTTTTTTCTTCTTCCTTTAAAGAATTTAAAATTTTAAACTGTGTTTTTTCCTTTTGGGTTTGACATTTAAAATCATTTTGTAAAAAATCGAAATATTTTTTCTCGCCAAATTGAAAGAACATTTTGCTATTTTTTTCATACACTAAGTAAGCTTTGGCATTGGCAAATAAAAACAAAGGAAAATCGTAATTTTTATTTTCGCTTTGCTGTAATTCTTCAAAAAGTGTAATGAAATTTGCGCTAAAAATCCCAAACAATCCGGCATAATCGCAAAGCTGATCCTTTGAAGCGCATTCATAAAATCTAGCCTTAAAATCACTAAAAGTTAAGTTATTGCTGTCAAGAAATTCACAATCAATCCCTATAATAACACGGTTTAAATCCTCTGCAAAATAAGAATTTTCACATTTTGCTAAAATTTGTTTATAATAAAAATTTGCCTGTTTATCTAGCATATTAAAACCTTTGTTGATATAAATAAATTTTTAAATAAAATATAGTCAAGAATAAAATTAGAGTTTAGAAGCGCCAAGAACGAAGAGTTTGAGTAAGGGTTAAAATTAAAGAATCATCAAAAAAAACATTTTGTTTCATTCTCTTGCCTTTCTTAAAAAATTTCTAGTAAGTCTAAAATAAAATTGATAAATTTTTGTTTAAATTCTTTTTGCATAAGCTTTAAAATGTTTAAGTAATTTTTTAGTTTTACTGTGTTAATTTGCAAACCAAAAAAAGGAGAAATAATGTATGAATATTTATCTCATCAACCTTTGATTAAACAGACTTGCCATTCTCATGAGCATCATTCGCACGAACATCACTCTCATGCTGATGCAAGAGAAGTTGATAAAAAGATTTTAAAAATTTCCCTTCTTATGACCGGCTCTATGATGCTTGTGCAATTTGTTTATTCGTTACTATCAAATTCTTTGGCATTATTAAGTGATACTTTGCATATGTTTTCAGATGTTTTTGCGTTAGGACTTAGCTTTTTAGCCATCTTAGCGGTGCAAAAATTTAACAATGAACAAAAAACTTTTGGATATTTTCGTCTTGAAATTTTAGTGGCCTTTGTGAATGCTTTAACCATTATAATATCTGCTATTTTTATCATTTATGAGGCTATAGAAAAGTTTATAAATCCAAGCAGTATTGATGCTAAAACAATGATTATAGTAGCAATTTTAGGCTTTTTGGTGAATGCAATTAACGGTTTTATGATGTTCAAGGGTGCGAATTTAGAAAATATTAATATGAAATCAGCTTTTTTGCATATGATGAGCGATTTACTTGGATCTTTATTTGTAATTATAGGTGGAGTTTTGGTTTATTTTACAGGTATAGTTTATATTGATACGATTTTGGCTTTGATTTTGTCTATTTTACTTTTAAGATGGGCGGTTATATTGTTAAAACAAAGTGTGAATATTTTACTTGAAAGCTCTCCTATTGAAGTGGAAAAATTAAAACAAGCAATTTTAATTAGTGATGAGATTGAAGAAATTATTGATTTACATGTAACACAAATTACAAATAAAATGTATGTAGCGACTATGCATATAAAAATTCAAAAAGAAAAAATTGCAGAATTTAGATTTTTATCTCGAAAAATTGCTAAAATTTTGCACGATGAATTTGAAATAGGGCATTGTACTATAGAGCCAGTTTGGGAGGAAAAAAATGAGAAGATTTAAAATTGAAAATGTGAATTGTCAAAATTGTGTGAATTTGATTAAAAATTCTTTAGAAGATGAATTTGGAAATTTTGAATTTGAAGAGGGTTTAAAGACGGTAAGATTAGATTTAGATGATGATAAAATAGTGCTTTTAAGGGAGCAATTACAAGAACTTGGTTTTAAACTTTTAGAGGAAATTTAATGCAAGAAATAAGGCTTAAAATCGGGAAAATGACTTGCGTTAATTGCTCCAATGCCATAGAAAAAGTTTGCAAAAAGCTTGATGGAGTTGAGGATGCGAGTGTTTCTTATATCAATTCTAGCGGAGTGTTTTTATTAAAAGATGCTAAGACAAAACAAAAGGTATTGGATAAAATCACTGCGCTTGGCTTTGAAATTTTAGCAGATGATGAAAATTTAGCTCAGTATAAACTGCATTCTTTAAAAAAACTGAAGTGGAATTTTTTTGTAAGTTTAATTTTAAGCTGTGTGATTATGGCTTTTGAGATGTTTGTTTTTAATATTTTTTCAAGTTTAATCCAATTATTTTTAGGAGCTTTTGTGATCTTTTTTTGCGGGCGTGAATTTTTTATTCATGCCATCAAAGGGCTTAAAAATAGAGCTTTAGATATGAATACTTTGGTGTCTTTGGGAAGTTTTAGTGCTTTTGTGTATTCTCTCTTAGCTTTTTTGGGTTTTTTTGAAGAAAAGCATTTGTATTTTAGTGGTGGAGCGATGATAATTAGCTTTATTTTGCTGGGGAAATTTTTAGAAGAAAAGGCTAAATTTAAAGCTTATGATTATCAAAGAAAACTTGAAGCTATCGATACGCAAAAAGCCTTGCTTGTTAAAGATGGCGTTGTAAAAGAAATTTTAAGTTCTTTTGTGAAAGAGAATGATGAAATTTTAGCTAAAGAAGGGGAGAGTGTTTGTGTTGATGGCGTAGTTATTAGCGGAAAAGCTGAGGTGGATCTTAGTTTTTTAAATGGAGAATTTATTCCTTTAACTAAACAAAGTGGAGATTTAATCCAAGCTGGGACTTTTTTAATCAATGGAAATTTAAGAATCAAAGCTCAAAAAAAATCTATCGATAGCACTTTAGAAAAACTCAAAGATTTAATTTACAAAGCGGGTAATGCAAAAATGCCTATTGCGCAATTTGCGGATAAAATTTCAGCTTATTTTGTTGCTTTTATTTTAATTTTATCTTGTTTTGTTTTTGCCTTTTGGGCTTTTAAAGAAGGATTAAATTCTGCTTTTTTGCATGCTTGTGCTGTGCTTTTGATTTCTTGTCCTTGTGCTTTGGGTTTAGCAACGCCCATTGCTATAGTGATCGCACTTTCAAATGCTGCTAAAAATGGCATTTTGATTAAAAATCCACCGGTTTTGGAAATTTTGCATAAAATACAATTTAGTATTTTTGATAAAACTGGAACTTTAAGTGAAGATAAGCTTAAAATTTATGCAAGTCTTATGTCTTTGCAAGATTTTGAAAAACTCACACAAATTCAAAAACTTAGTAATCATCCAATTTCTAAGGCTTTTAGTGATAAAATACAAGGCTCAAATTTAAAAGGCACTCTTAAGACTTTACCTACTAAAGGCATTGCTTATGAAGAAGAAAATGTTTTATATCTTGCAGGAAATGAAAAATTACTTCAAGAGTATCAAGTAAGCATTGATGAAAAATTCTTAAATTTTGTCCAAAAAAATCGCGATAAAGCACCTGTTGCTGTGTTTTTTGCAAAAGATAAAATGTGTTTGGGTGTGGTTTGTTTGAGTAATGAGTTAAGAAATGATGCTAGAAATTTATGCGAGTTTTTTACTCAAGAAAAAATCACTAATGTGATTTTAAGTGGGGATAATGAAAATAATGTCAAAACCGTGGCTTCAAAGCTTGGCATTAAAGAATTTTATTTTGCTTTAAAACCTGAAGAAAAACTTCAAATGATAAAACAGTATGAAAGTAAGGGTAAGTGCTTGTTTATGGGAGATGGGATTAATGATGCAGCAGCACTTGCTTTAGCGGATGTTGGCATTGTGGTAAATAATGCAAATAATTTGGCTAAAGAGTCTGGAGATATTGTTTTAAATAAAAATGAATTAATGCTTGCTGCCTATGTTTTCAAGCTTTCAAAAAAAACAATGAGTATTATAAAATTAAATTTACTTTGGGCTTTTGTTTATAATGCGCTTTGTATTCCTATTGCTGCGGGAGCTTTTTCTTTTATTGTCTTAAGCCCACATATCGCAGCTTTAGCGATGTGTTTTAGCTCTTTAAGCGTGGTGTTAAATTCTTTAAGATTGCTTCGAAAAATTGCTTAATTTTTTACGAATTTAGCAATTTGTTCTCCAAATTTAATCTGCTGCATTTCTTGAAGCTTGAAATCTAAAAAGCCTTTTTGCGCAATGATAACTATAGTAGAACCTAGTTCAAAATTTCCTAATTCTTCGCCTTTTTTAAAATAAAGCTTTTTATAATTATGTATAAAATCATGTTTGATTTTCGCATTAGTTTGTATGCTTTCGTCAAAATTAAAACGCATTTTTCCAACATTTTGGGCGCCAACAAAAACAAGCCATACTAAAAATTTATTATCAATCAAACATTTTAAAGAGACTCTCTCATTTTGAGTATAAACGCTTTTGATTTTATTAAGGTGTTTTTCATTGACACTAAAAAGCACCCCTTTAGTGTAAGCAGCGCTTAAAATTTGCATATCACAAGGTGCATGGTAGCGGTGGTAATCTTTTGGCGAAAGATAGATATTAACATATTCAAGTTTTTGTTCTAAATCGTTTTTATCATAATTATTTTTTAACAATTCTTCAAGTGAGTATTCTTTACCTTTGATACTAAAAGCAAAATGTTTAGTTTTAATTTTATGGCTTTTAGAGTATTGTAAAATTTTTCCATCACAAGGACTGATAAAATCATCTTCTATCATTCTTTCTTTTTGCAATTTTCTTGTAAATAGAGCATTTAGATTTTCATATTCGTTTGCATTTTTAAATTCACTCATATTAATGTTAAAAAATTCTATGTATTTTTGGTTGATAAAATTTTGTAAGGGCTTTGGAAAATTGATTTTTGCAATATGTCCAAAAATATTTGAAGTTAAATTTGAAAATGCCATTTATTCTCCTTTTAAATTTAAAAGTACTATTTCGCTTGGTGCTAAAGTCCTAAAACTTGGACCCCAAAATCCAGCACCACTGCTTACATAGAGTTGATTTTGTGTTTTTAGCTTATATAAACCGTGCAAATATCCTTGCTGAAGCAATACCAAAAATGCAAAAGGAAATATTTGTCCTGCATGTGTATGGCCACTTAAAATAAGATCAAAATGGCTTAGATCGAGCACATCGACACTTTTTGGTTGGTGTGAAAGCAAGATGCTAGGTAAATTTGGATCAAGTTTATTTTTGATAGCATCGATATCAGGAATATGAGATTGAAAACTATAGCTAGATAAATCAGCTATACCGGCTATATTAATTGAAGGTAATATTTTAACATTATTAATTAAAATATTAAGTTTAGTATATGTTTTTAAGAATTTTATAACTTCATCGGCATCGTGATAATACTCATGATTGCCTAGCGCGTAAAAAGTTCCATATTTGGACTTAAATTCATCAAGTTTATGAATATAAGAGCTTAAATTTTGTGGTTTTGTATCAATTAAATCTCCTACAATAACCACTGCATCGACATTCTCATAAGCATTGACTTTTTCTATAAGTTTTTGCAAAAAATCTTCATGCAAATTTTTTCCAAGATGGATATCGGTAAGTAAGATGATTTTTAAATTTTCTTTCAATTTTGGAATGACAATTTCCTTTTCTTTTACGCTAGGTGTTCCAAGGGCATTATTTATGCTGTATTGTATAAAAAAACATCCTAGTAATATGAAGAAAATGTCAAAAAAAGTTTTGGCATATTTGGAATTTATACCTAAAAATAGCCCTTTATTTTGTAAAAAAGAACTTAAAATTTTAAATAAGTCTGCTAACAAGGCAATTAAAAATAAGCAATAACTTACCGCGTAAAAACTTGCTAAAAGTCCATAAATAAAATCACTTAAATAATCATCCCTACGAAAAAGCAAGAAAATAGCTTGTCCCAAAAACAAAAGTATTAAAAGCAGTGCGAATATTTTTTTAAAAGGTTTTAAAAAATGAATTTGCAAAATAAATCTTTTATAAATGTAGATATTTGCAATAGCGAAAAGTAATAATATCCCGAATGAAAAAACTAAAAATAACATAAGCGAAATTGTATCTAAGAAATTGTAAATGAAAGAATGGTTTTATTTTGATTAATATTTTTTTTTTATAATCAGCCAAAAATTCTAAATTTCAAAGGAAGTTATTTAAAATGTATCGTTTTGCTCCATCTCCTACTGGAGATATGCACATAGGAAATTTGCGTGCGGCTATTTTTAATTACATTTGTGCTAGACAAAATAACACGGATTTTATTTTGCGTATAGAAGATACAGATAAAGCTAGAAATATCGCAGGAAAAGAAGAGGAAATTAAGGAAATTTTGAAGCTTTTTGGAATTTCTTGGCAGCATTATTATGTGCAAAGTGAGAATTTGAAATTTCACCGTCAAATGGCCTTAAAACTTGTTAGCGAAAAAAAGGCTTTTGCTTGTTTTTGTACAGAAGAGGAATTAGAAAGTAAAAAAGAACTTGCCAAAAAGCAAGGCAGGGCTTATCGCTATGATGGTACTTGTGAGAATTTGGCTGATATAGACGTTTTAAAATGTGAAAAACCTTTTGTAATCCGCCTTAAAAAGCCTAATCAAACAATGAAATTTAGAGACTTTATCAAAGGTGAGCTAAGTTTTGAGCCTGAAAATATTGACTCTTTTGTGATTATGAGAACAGATAAGACGCCTACTTATAATTTTGCTTGTGCGGTTGATGATATGCTCGAAAATGTTACTTGCATTATCCGCGGCGAAGATCATGTCTCTAATACGCCAAAACAAGAACATATCCGTGCGAGTTTAGGTTATGAAAAAGCTATGACTTATGCGCATTTGCCTATCATTTTAAATGAAGAAGGAGTGAAAATGAGCAAAAGAGAGGCGCATTCTTCGGTAAAATGGCTACTTGAAAGCGGAATTTTACCGAGTGCTATTGCAAATTATCTTATTATGCTAGGTAATAAAACTCCTTGTGAAATTTTTACTTTAGAAGAGGCTATTGTTTGGTTTGATATTTCTAAAGTTTCTAAAGCTCCGGCAAGATTTGATCTTAAAAAGCTTTTGCAGATTAATCGCGAACATATAAAAATGATGCCAAATGATGAGCTCAATAAACTTTTAAATTTAGGTAAAGATGTAGCAGCACTAGCCAAATTTTATACTCAAGAAGCAAGTACTATAAAAGAGCTTAAGGAAAAAATTAGTTTGATTTTTGGTGTTAAAAATTATGCTGAATTTGAGGATGAGTGTAAAACTATCAAAGTTGCTTTGCGTGATTTGGCTTTGAGTGAAAATTATGAAGACTTTAAAAATGAGTTAATGAAAAAAACCGAGCTTAAAGGTAAGAAATTTTTTATGCCATTAAGAATCATTTTAACAGGAAGTATCCATGGCCCAGAACTTAATGATTTGTATCCGCATATAAAAGATTTTATTTATGATTTGGTAAGGATATAAAAAATGATTATTGATTCTTTATTTCAGTCCTTATTACAAATGATTCAAATTCTTATCAGTATTTATACTTGGATTATTGTTATTACGGCTTTTTTGAGTTGGGTAAATCCTGATCCTTATAATCCTATCGTGCAGATTTTATATAAACTTAGCTATCCTGCTTATGCTTTGGTAAGGAAAATTCCAACACGCATTGGAAATATCGATTTGGCGCCATTAATTATTATTTTGGTTTTACAATTTATTAGTGTGTTGATTGCTAATATGTTTTAAGGTTTTTTATGAGATTATTTTTATTTTTATTTTTATTTTTGACTTTTTCTTTTGCTGCTGAATATGATTTAAAAACTTTAAGAATTAAAGAAAATTCTTTAGCAAAAGATTATTATATTCATAGACTTTTGGAAGAGAAAAAAATCAATAAAAAAGAAGCGCAAAATTTAGCAAATCATATTTTTCGTTATGTGGGAAAAATAAAAACCGAATTTGAGAAATTAGTTCCTGTTCAAACCTATATTGATCCAGCTTATGCCCCATGTTTTAATTATAATAAAAAAACCATTTTAGATGCTAATCTTACTTGTAAAAATTACCGTAGCAATTCTTTATATTTTATATCTTCCTTAGACAAAACAACAAGAACAAAGCTTGCTAAAGAATTAAAACAAAACTATCCAAATTCGGCTTTTAAGCTTGAAGCTTTTAATCAAGATAATCCTTTAGCCTATAGTGCTCAAAAACTTAATTCATCAGCTTTTTTGCAATTTTATGATTATTTTAAAAATAACGATCTTGTTTTAAGCGATAAATTTATCAATGAGCTTGCTAAACATGGGTCTTTTAAAACTTTTGCTCAAAATATTATTATTAAGAAGAAAAATCCAAAAATCCGTGCTTCTTTAGTAAATATCAATCCACAAATAGTTAAGGAAGATACAGCTTTTTATTTGGGAGTAAATGCTTTGTTGCATGATGAAGAAAAACAGGCTTTTGCATTTTTTCAACAAGCTTATTTAAGTTTTAAGATGTCTTATACTAAAGACAATGCGCTTTTTTGGATGTATTTAATCAGTAAAAATGAGCAATATTTGGAAACTTTAGCACAAAGCAATTCTTTAAATATTTATGCATTGTATGCTAAGGAACTTAGAAATAAACCTTTTCCAGAAATTATTGTTTTGACAGCAGACGATAAAAAATCTAATTTTGATTTATTAGATCCTTTTTTGTGGCAAAATTTAAATAAGCAGATTCAAAACGCTGACGAAGCCGAGCTTTTAAAGCTTGCAAAGCAGTTTAATTCTCAACATACCTTAGCTATTTATGCTTATATTATGGAAAGAGTTTCTAAATTCAAGAAAAATTATTTTATTATGCCTTATTATGAATATTTAAAAGATTATCCTGTTCAAAGACAAGCTTTAATTATGGCTATTGCCAGACAAGAGAGTCGCTTTATTCCTACGGCTATTTCAACCTCTTATGCTTTAGGCGTAATGCAATTTATGCCATTTTTAGCTAATCATATAGGACAAAAAGAGTTGAAAATTCCAAATTTTGATCAAGATGAGGTATTTAAACCTGAAGTAGCTTATTATTTTGCTAATCATCATTTAAATTATTTGGAAACTTATCTTAATTCCCCTGTTTTTGTAGCTTATGCCTATAATGGCGGTATAGGATTTACTAGAAGAATGTTGGAGCGTCCAGATATGTTCAAGGAAGGCAAATACGAACCTTTTTTATCTATGGAGCTTGTGCCTTATCAAGAAAGCAGAATTTATGCTAAAAAAGTTTTGGCTAATTATATTGTGTATCAAGCTCTATTGAACGATAATATAAAGATTTCGAGTATTTTTGAAAATTTAATTCAAAACAAGGCAAATCTTGCAAACAAACTTTAGCTTGCAAAGTGATATTGTTTTGATTGGATATGCTAACTTTATAATAGTTTGAATATTCATTGTTAATGAGATATTTTAAAAGTTCATCGTTGTGTTCTAAAGGCGTGATTTGGGCTTTATTGTTGTTGATAAAAACTTCCATTTTTTTGTGTTCAAATTCTTTTGGTGCCAAGGCTAAGACAAAAATTTCATCTTTGCTTTTATAATCCAAAACAGGATTTAAGTAGCTTAAACTTGCAATGCCACTTAAGTGATCTTTGCTAAGTTTTTGTTTGTGAGTGTGCATTAAAGTTTGTGCTTTTAAGTTGGTATAATTAATGCTTTCGCGCGAACAAGCACTCAGTAAAACTATGCTTAAAATTAAAATATAAAATTTCATAATCTATCCTAAAAAATTTTTCATATTTTAACCTTTTAACTCTATTTTTTGGTTTAAAATATTATAATTTCTTTTTTGTTTTAAGGAAATTAGAATGAAACAATTGGTTATGGCTTTTAGCGGTCCTTCAAATTCAGGCAAAACAACTTTGATTACAAAAATTGCAAATGAATTTATAAATCAAGATTTAAAAGTGCTAATTATCAAACACGATCCTTCTGATAAAGCGCAATTTGATTTTAACGGTAAGGATAGCTTTAAATTTTTTCAAAGTGGCGCCGAAGTGATGGTGCTTAGCCCTACAAGAACAACTTTTTTTTCGCATCAAGAAAGGGATATTTTTAGTGCTTTAAGAATATCGCCTGATTTTGATTTGTGTTTGGTTGAGGGTTTAAAAACACTTGATTTGCCACGCATTAGTGTCTTTTGTAAGGAAATTGATGAAAGCTATTTCGCTTTTTCAAATGCTGTTGCAAGTTATGAAAAAATTTCGCATAAAAGTTTGGTTTGGCTTGATTTAAATGATATACAAGGAATTTGTGAATATATTTTACAAAATGCAAAAAAATTAAAAGGAGAATTATAAAAATGCAAGAACTTATCTCTTACATACAAGAAGCAGTTTTAGAAATTTCTAAAGCTTTGAAATTTCCTGATACAAGTTACAGTCAAAATCAAAATTCCACTGGTGATACCCAGCTTAAATTTGATGTCTTAAGTGATGAAATCATCACAAAAACTTTAAGTAAATGTTCTAGCATTAAAGCTATTATCAGCGAGGAAAAAGATGAAATTTTAACTATCAATGAAAAGGCTAAATTTGTAGTTGCTTATGATCCGCTTGATGGTTCAAGTTTAATGGATGTTAATTTTGCTATAGGTTCGATTTTTGCCATTTATGAAGAAAAAGCAGATGCGAAAAATTTAAAAGCTGCACTTTATAGTATGTATGGAGCGCGTTTGGAATTTGTGATTTGTGAAGATTTACCAAAACTTTACCGCGTTAATGAAAATAATGAATTTATTTTTGTCAAAGAACTTAAAATGCAAGAAAAAGGCAAAGTCAACGCTACAGGTGGTACTCAAAAATTTTGGGAAGAAAAGCACGCTAAATTCATTAAAGAATTATTTGATGAAGGCTATCGTTTAAGGTATTCAGGAGCTATGGTAAGCGATATAAATCAAATTTTACTCAAAGGTGGCGGACTTTTTAGCTATCCAGCAACAAAAGACGCTCCTAAAGGAAAATTGCGTGCTTTTTTTGAAGTCTTTCCTTTAGCCTTTATCATAGAAAGAGCAGGCGGTAAAACCACAAATGGCAAAAATAATTCTTTATTGGAGCTTAAATTTGATGAAATCCACGCCACAACGCCTTGCTTTTTTGGATCAAATTATGAAATTTCAAAGCTTTTAAAGGCATATAATGAGTGAGATTAGAGATGAATTTGAGCAAGATATGGATAAAAAAAAAGAAATTTTAATCTCTTGTCAAAATACCAAAGGCTTAAAGTCTTGTTATAATTGCGATGAAATTTTTAGCTGCGAGACAAGAAAAAATTATGTCGATGCAGTTTATAATAGTATGTCCAAGGGTAAAACTGAGGGCGGATTTGATTTTTAAAGGAAAAGAATGCGTTATATTACTACTCCAATTTATTATGTAAATGATGTGCCTCATTTAGGACACGCTTATACGACTATCATAGCCGATACGCTGGCTAGATTTTATCGTTTACAAGGGCATGAAACGAGATTTTTAACCGGAACTGACGAACATGGACAAAAGATAGAAGAAGCCGCAAAAGTAAGAAATTTTAGCCCAAAAGAATACGCCGATAAAATCAGTTTGGAATTTAAAAAACTTTGGGATGAATTTGAAATCACTTATGATATTTACGCTAGAACGACAGATAATAGACATATTGAATTTGTTAAAGCTATGTTTTTAAAAATGTGGCAAAAAGGCGATATTTATAAAGATGAATACGAAGGGCATTATTGTGTATCTTGTGAGAGTTTTTTTACCAAATCTCAACTTGTGAATGATTGTGCCTGTCCTGATTGTGGCAAAAACACTTCGCTTTTAAAAGAAGAAAGTTATTTTTTCAAACTCTCAAAATACCAAGATAAAATTTTACAATGGTATGAAGAAAAAGATCCTATATTACCAAAAAACAAAAAAAATGAGCTGATTAATTTTATACAAGGCGGTTTGAAAGATTTATCCATCACTAGAACGAGTTTTGATTGGGGGATTAATTTACCAAAAGAAATCAACGATGAAAAGCATATCATTTATGTATGGCTTGATGCGCTTTTTATTTATGTAAGTTCTCTTGATTATGGCACTGAAGGTGAAAATGCAAAATTTTGGCCTGCTCATGTACATTTAGTGGGTAAGGATATTTTGCGTTTTCATGCGATTTATTGGCCTGCTTTTTTAATGAGCGCGGATTTGCCTTTACCTGAAATTATTGGAGCACATGGTTGGTGGACTAGGGATGGTGAGAAAATGAGCAAATCTAAAGGTAATGTTGTAAAGCCTAAGGAAGTTGTGGATGTTTATGGTTTGGAAGCTTTTAGATATTTTTTACTCAGAGAAGTACCTTTTGGAAATGATGGAGATTTTAGTGAAGCTATGTTAATAAATCGCATCAATGCGGAGCTTAGCAATGAATTTGGAAATTTGTTAAATCGCATCATAGGAATGAGTACTAAATATAGCGGTGATGAAATTTTGCAAAATGAGGTTTTAAAGCTTTATAAAGATGAATTAGATACTGCAAAAGAATATTTAAACTTAGCGATAGAATTTTTAGAAAATTTGCAATGTAATCGCTATTTAGAAGAGCTTTTTAAGGCTTTAAGTGTGGCAAATTTGGCTATTAGTAAATACGAGCCTTGGAATTTAATCAAAGAAAACAAAAATAATGAGGCAAATGCCCTTGTAGCGCTTTGTGCAAATATTTTGGCCAAAGTCAGTATTTTACTAAGTCCTGCTTTGCCAAAATCTTGTCAAAAAGTGGCAAAAGCTTTAAATTTTGAAATTTCAAGTCAAAATTATGAAAAACTCATCATTAAAAACGAGCTTTTAAATTTCAAAGCAAACGCTTGTGAAGCTTTATTTCCAAAAGTAGAAAAAGCCCTTTTAAGCGAGGAAAAACAAGAAATAAAAAAAGAAGAAAGTCCTAAGATAAAAATCGATGATTTTGCAAAAATTGAGATTAAAGTTGCCAAAGTGCTTGATTGTCAAAATATAGAAGGAAGCGAAAAGCTTTTAAAATTTCAGCTCGAGCTAGATAATAAAGAAGTCCGTCAGGTGCTCTCAGGTATAGCTAAATACTATAAAGCAAGTGATTTGATCGGGAAACAAGTTTGCGTGATAAGCAATCTTAAAAAGGCTAAAATTTTTGGTCATGAAAGCGATGGAATGATACTTTCGGCAAAAAGTGGCGATAAACTTGTATTAATTAGTCCAGAACAACTTGTGGAAAATGGTTCTTTAATTGGATAATGAATATTAGTAATCTTAATGAGCTTTTAAATACACAAATTTTAAATGAAGGTAGCACTTTAAGTGTGGGTGGTTTTGCCTTAAATTCAAGCGAGGTAAAACCAAGTTTTGCTTTTTTTAGCAATGATGAAGAAGAAATTAAAAGAGCTGTAGAAAAAGGTGCTTTTGTCATTGTTTGCGATAAAATAATCGACATTAAAGACAAAGAAGTTTATTTGCTAAAAAGTGAAAATTTAGAAAATGCGATTTTGAGGCTTCTGAGATTTTTATGCGAAGAAAAGGAATGCAAATTTTTATTTTGCTCTAAAAGAGAATTAGAATTTTGCAAGGTTTTTAATTTAAAAATTTTACACGCTAATGCTTTTTTGGATTTTACTTCTTTGATTAGGGCTAAAAAAGGCGAAATTTTTTGCCTTGATAATGAAAACTATCTTTCAAAACTTTGTGCTAATTATGAAATTCTAAAAGCAGCTAAAGTGCAAAAATTTCAAAATTCAAGCCCTTTTTATAGCACTTTAATTTGCAATGATTTGTATTTTAAAAACCTAAAACTCCCTTTTATCTATACTGAAATTTTTGCTAAATTTGTGTTTTTTTTACAAGAAAATAAATTAAAAATTCATTTTGATTTAAATAAATTAAATCTTTTTAAAATTTATTTTGTCAATAAAGCAATGCAAATTGTAGAGTTTGGAACAAGTTCTAAAGCTTTTATTGCAGTGGAAAACGAAGAAGAATTAGAGTTTTGGCAAGAAAATTTTAAAGGTTTTGGTGGTCTCAAAAGCGCTTTAAAAAATTCTTTATTTTGTGATTTTTCTTATTCTAAAATAAGCGATTTGAAACAAATAAAAGACTTTAAATATATTCTTGTTTTGCTTGAAAATTTTGATGAATTTGAAAATGAATTTGTAAAAAATGCAAATCAAGAGCAAAAGTTGTTTGATTTTTTATAAAATGTTTTCATATCTGATTGTAGAAATGAGTAATATTTTCGCACTTTTGGTTCAAATAAATTTTCTCTCAAGTTCCATTAAAAATTTTTTGATTTTAATTCCGCCGTTATATCCGCCTATACCATTGCTTGCAACAACACGGTGACATGGGATAAAAATAGGAAGTTGATTTTTAGAATTTGCGTTTCCTACTGCACGAAAAGCTTTGGGATGATTGATATTTTGGGCAATTTCTTTATAAGTGGCAGTTTTTCCATAAGGAATTTGCATTAAAGCTTGATAAACTTTTTGTTCAAATTTGCTACCTTGTACTCTTAGAGGAATGCTAAATTTTTTTAATTTTCCTAAAAAATATAAATCAAGTTCCTTGCAAGCTTGTAGCAAAATTTCACAGCTTTTTTCTTCGCCTTTATCATCACAAAAATCAAGCTGTATAAGGGTTTTTCCATCACTTTGTAAAGATAGGTAACAAAAGGGAGTGGAATAATATATTTTAAACATTTTTTATCCTTTCTATCGTTACAATTATACCAAAGACCAAAATAAAACCAAGGAGAAAAAATGTCTTTCAAAGAAAATTATCAAAAATTAGTTGAAGAAAGAGCAGCTTTAGGCGTCCCTCCGCTTCCTTTAAATGCAGAGCAAACTAGAGAACTTTGCGAAATACTCAAAACTCAAAATGATGAAGAATTAGCAAATCTTTTACAAAACCGTGTTAATCCAGGCGTTGATGATGCAGCTTTAATTAAGTGTGAATTTTTAGATTCTATTTTAAAAGGTGAAATTAAAGCCCCAAGCATAGATAAAGATTGTGCTCTGAAAATGCTTGAAACAATGCTAGGTGGTTACAATGTAAAAGTTTTAATTGATGCTTTGAAAGATGAAAGCATTGCTAGCAAGGCAGCAGATGTGCTTAAAAATATTATTTTTGTGCATGATGATTTCCATACTATTGCAGAACTTAGTAAGGCTAATACCTATGCTAAATCCGTTTTAGAGAGTTGGGCAAATGCAGAATGGTTTAATAAAAAAGAAAAATTACCTGAAGTGATTAAATGTGTAGTGTTTAAAGTGGCCGGCGAAACAAATACCGATGATTTAAGTCCAGCTGGAGATGCTTTTACTAGAAGTGACATTCCTTTACATGCTAATGCTATGCTTAAAGTCAGACAAGTGGGATCTTTAGAAAAGATTAAAGAACTTAAAAAAAGCGGTCGAGAAATTGTGTATGTGGGTGATGTGGTTGGAACAGGTTCGAGTAGAAAGTCTGCAATCAACTCTATACAATGGCATTTAGGTAAAGAAATTGAAGGTGTTCCAAATAAACATAGTGGCGGCATAGTAATGGGTTCTACCATAGCTCCAATTTTCTTTAATACTGCTCAAGATAGTGGTGCTTTACCTATAATTTGCGATGTAACAAATTTAGAAATGGGTGATGAATTTGAAATTCATCCTTATGAGGGAAAAATTGTGAAAAATGGCTCTGTAATTGCTGAGTTTAAGCTAAGTCCAAATACTATTTTAGATGAAGTCAGAGCAGGTGGAAGAATTCCACTTATCATTGGTCGCGGACTTTGTGCTAAGGCTAGAGAATTTTTGGGAATGGAAAATGAAAATATTTTCACTAAACCTATACAGCCAGAAGCAGCAAGCGGTGGTTATACTTTAGCTCAAAAAATGTTGGGCCGCGCATGTGGAGTTGAAGGCGTGCGTCCTGGTATGTATATAGAACCTATGACTTTAACCGTTGGTTCTCAAGATACCACAGGTCCTATGACAAGAGATGAAATCAAAGAATTAGCTAGTTTAGGATTTAACGCAGATTTTGTAATGCAAAGTTTTTGTCATACTGCTGCTTATCCAAAAGTTAGTGATTCAAATTTACACAAAACTTTACCAAGTTTTATGACAAGCCGTGGTGGAGTGAGTTTAAAACCAGGTGATGGGGTTATTCATTCATGGCTTAATCGCTTTGTGTTGCCTGATACGGTTGGAACAGGCGGGGATTCACACACTCGTTTTCCTATAGGTATCTCATTTCCTGCAGGAAGCGGACTTGTAGCTTTTGCTGCGGTTACTGGATCTATGCCTTTAAATGTGCCTGAAAGTGTTTTAGTGCGTTTTAGTGGAGAATTACAACCTGGGGTAACTTTAAGAGACTTAGTCAATGCCATTCCATACTATGCAATTAAACAAGGTCAATTAACGGTTGAAAAGAAAAATAAGAAAAATATTTTTGCAGGTAAAATTTTAGAAATTGAAGGATTACCAAATTTAAAAGTAGAACAAGCTTTTGAATTAAGCGATGCAAGCGCTGAAAGAAGTGCTGCCGCTTGTAGTGTAGATCTTAGCATAGAAAGCGTTAGTGAATATATTAAATCAAATATTTCTTTGATTGAGGCTATGATTGAAGCAGGTTATCAAGATAAAGCCACTCTTGCTAGAAGAGCTGAAAAAATGAGAGAATGGCTTAAAAATCCTAGTCTTTTAAGAGCAGATAAAGATGCAAAATACGCTTATGTGATAGAAATTAATCTTAATGATATCAAAGAGCCGATTTTGGCATGTCCAAATGATCCTGATGATGTGGCAACTTTAAGCGAAATTTTAGCCGATAACAATCGTCCTAAAAATATCGATGAAGTTTTCGTAGGTTCTTGTATGACAAATATAGGACATTACAGAGCCTTAGGTGAAATTTTAAAAGACAAAGGTATGTTAAAAACTAGACTTTGGGTAGTTCCACCAACAAAAATGGATAAAGCGCAACTTACTAAAGAAGGATATTATAGTGTTTTTGGAGCTGCAGGAGCTAGGATAGAAGTTCCAGGTTGTTCTTTATGTATGGGAAATCAAGCTAGGGTAAATGATGGAGCCGTGGTTTTCTCAACTTCGACAAGAAATTTTGATAACCGTATGGGTATGGGGGCAAAAGTTTATTTAGGAAGTGCTGAACTTGCAGCTGTTTGTGCAATTTTAGGAAAGATCCCAAGCAAGGAAGAATATTTGCAAATTGTTAGTGATAAGCTAAATGATGCACACAAAGCAAATATTTACAAGTACTTAAATTTCAATGAAATTAATAATTTTAAATTAGACAATTAATTTACATTGAAGCAGTTTTAGATACAATAATAAAAGTTCAAGAAAGGTTAAAAATGTTGCGAAAAATACTGATTTTGTGCTTTTTTATTGTGTTGTTAGAGGCCCAAGATTGTAATGAAATTTTAAAATACGAAAAAAATACAAATCCTGAAAATTTTAATCAGGATTTGTATTATAAAGTATCAACATGCAAAGATTCTTTTAAAAATCAATCCTTTACTCAAAAACTTTATCAAATTTCAAATACCATTCGTGGAAGTAATAGTGCTTGTTCTGGAATTTATTATTTGCCTAATCTTAAAAAATTTGACTTTTTACTTTTAAAAATGGCTTTAAATCCTAGCTTAAATTCAAATTTAAAAGATATGCTAAGATTAAAAAAATACTTTGAATATTGGGCTTATCAAAGTATAGGAAATTATAGGTTATATAAAGAATTTTGGAAAGAGCATGAGAGTGCAAAAAATGCTTTGAAGCTCTTTTATCAAAATAAAAATTTTGATAAAAATACAAGCGAAAAGCTAAGTAACCAAGTCTTGGATGAATTTTTATATTGGGCTGTTGGTGATACAAAAATCAATAAGGAACTCTCAGAATTTGCCAAGCTTATTATCAAACCAGAAAGTAATGTAGAGGCCATTGAGTCTTATATATATCAAAACAATCCTTCTCAAGCCGAGCTTAGTATAGCTTTGCAAATAGCTTTATTGGCACAAAAAGATATTAAAATTTTAACCTTGTTTATTAAATTGGGCGCAAAGCTTAATGAAAGCTATGAAAGTGCTATTTTTTATGCTTTGGAAAATTATGAAAATACTCAGTTTTTAATCACGCAAGGTGCAAATGTCAATCAAACGAATGCTTTTGGAAAATCTCCACTTTTTTATGCGGTTGAATTTAATCGCAAGGATATAGCTCAACTTTTAATTGAAAATGGTGCAAATATCCATCAAAAATACATTAACAACAATGAAAAACTCGCATTAAGTAACAATACAAATTTTGATACGCCTTATTACATTACCTTTTGTGCCCTAGAACATACTTCTAAAAATCTTTTTATGCACGCAGCAAGTTATGGGGATGTTGAAATTTTAAAATTACTTGTAGCTAAAGGTGTGAAAATATTTGAAATTGATGATTTGGGTTTTAATGCTCTTGATTTTGCTTTGATGGCAAATAAAAAAGAGAATGTTAAATATTTAAAATCTTTAGGTTTAAAAGAGAATGAAAATTTATTTTATGGAGGAAGTTTAGAATGAAAACAGCACTTATTACGGGTGCAAGTTCTGGTTTTGGTAAGGAAAGCGCTAGAGCTTTAGCAGCTCTTGGATATAAAATCATTGCTATTGCTAGACGTAAAGATAAATTACAAGAATTAAAAGATGAATTTAAGGATCAAATTTTCATCGCAGAGCTTGATGTAAGAGATAAAAAGGGAGTTTTTGCTTTGCTCGAAAATTTACCAAGTGAATTTAAAAATATTGATTTGCTTTTAAATAATGCAGGACTTGCTTTGGGTTTAAATGAATTTGATGAGTTGGAACTCGAAGACATAGAAACTATGGTAGATACAAATATCAAAGGTTTTTTATATGTGGCTAGAGCGGTTATTCCTATTTTAAGAAAGCAAAAAAATGCTTATATATTTAATCTTGGATCTATTGCAGGAAATACGCCTTATTTTGGTGGCAATGTATATTGTGGCACAAAGGCTTTTGTGGGTCAGTTTTCAAGAGCTTTAAGGAATGATTTAAGAGGAAGCAATATCAAAGTAACAAATATAGCTCCAGGACTTTGCAAAACCGAATTTAGCCAAGTGCGCTTTAAGGGGGATAAGCAAAAGGCGGATTTGGTTTATGAAAACACTAAATTCATTAGCGCAAAAGATATAGCGCAGGTGATTTTAGCTATTATTAATTTACCTGAGCATGTCAATGTTAATGAGATAGAATTAATGCCCGTAACTCAAACTTGGGCAGGAACTTTTACTGAAAAAAATTAAGGAGAGTGATTGAGAATTTTATATTTTTTATTGTTACCTTTGGTTGCATTTGCTGATCCGCAAACAAATGCTGAAATATTTGGTGTTTTTACTTTGCTTCCGCCTTTAGTGGCTATCGTTTTGGCATTTATTACAAAAGATGTGATTTTATCTTTATTTATCGGTGTTTTTACTGGTAGTTTTATGCTCGCATTAGTGGATAATAATATCTATCATGCGATTATTGGAGGCTTTACAGGATTGATTTCTAAGGCTGTTTCATCAATGGCAAATCCTTCTAATGCTGGTATCATTTTGCAAGTATTAACTATAGGCGGTGTTGTAGCACTCATTACAAAAACAGGTGGCACAAAGGCTGTGGCTATTTGGTTGGCTAAGAAAGCAAAACAAGCAAAAAGCTCGCAATTTGCCACTTGGTGTATGGGGTGCTTTGTGTTTTTTGATGATTATGCTAATTCTTTAATTGTTGGTCCTATTATGCGTCCGGTGACTGATAAATTTAAGATTAGTCGTGAAAAATTGGCTTTTATCATGGATGCTACCGCTGCACCAATTACTGGTCTTGCGATAATTTCTACTTGGATAGGACTTGAAATTTCTTTGATTCGAAGCGGATATGATTTGATTGATCCGGCTATTTTTACTCATTTAAATATCAAACACGATGAAATCAATGCTTTTGAAATCTTCGTTCAAACCTTACCTTATCGTTTCTATAATCTTTTTATGTTGGTTTTCGTTTTGCTGACTATTTATATGGGAAGAGAATTTGGACCTATGTTAAAGGCTGAACGCAGAGCAAGAGAGGGTTTGTTTTCACAAGGTCATGAAAAAATTGATAATTTAGAAGATAAGTTATTAGAGCCTAAAGAACATATTAAATTAAAAGCTTCAAATGCCATTATTCCTTTGTTGATTTTGATTGTATTTTCTTTTATAGGATTTTATTTTAGCGGATATAATGCCATTGATGATGTAGTTTTAAAAGCGCAAATTGATGCTAATCCTTTGGGGTTTTTTGCATTAAGGGAAACTTTTGGTAAGGCTGATGCTTCTGTGGTGTTGTTTCAAGCAGCGCTTTTGGCAAGTATTGTGGCTATTATGATGGGAGTGGCTAGGAAAATTTTTACTCTTAAAGAAGCAATTGTAACTTGGACTCATGGTTGGAGAACGATGATAATGACGGTTGTGATTTTGCTTTGTGCTTGGTCTTTGTCTGCTGTGATTAAAGATCTTGGAACTTCAAGATATTTAGTGGATTTATTTTCTGATAAAACCCCTATTTATTTGCTTCCAACGGCAATTTTTATTTTTGCCTCTATCATTTCTTTTTCAACTGGAACTAGCTATGGCACAATGGGAATTTTAATGCCTTTAACTATTCCATTAGCCGCTGCAGTTGGAGTACATCATGAATTAAATGATATGAATTTGCATCACTATATTATTATTAATATTTCAGGTGTTTTAACGGGAGCTATATTTGGGGATCATTGCTCGCCAATCTCTGATACTACAATACTTTCATCTATGGGAAGTAAGTGTGATTTGCTAGCTCATGTAAGCACTCAAATGCCTTATGCTCTGAGTGTTTGCGCTATTAGCATTTTTTGTGGATACTTGCCTGTTGCTTTTGGATTTAATGTTTGGCTTAGTTTGATATTTGGGGTTTTAGTGATGGCGACTTTACTTTTTGCTATAGGTAAAAAAGTTGATGCTTGCTGAGAAAAAATTTCAAGACGCTAAAGATTTATTTCAAGCTTATTTTAGTGATTTTGAATGTATAAAAGGTCCTTTGCAAAATTATCGCACAAGGGCTGAATTTTCTTTTTTTCATGATGAAAATGGACTACATTATGCAATGTTTGATCCGCATACTAAGAAAAAGCATATTGTTAAGCATTTTCCTATTGCCGTGCAGTGCATACAAGATTTTATGCCTTTGTTGCTTGAAAAATTAAATGCTAATGCGAGTTTAAAACAAAAAATCTTTGGAGTAGAGTTTTTGGCTACAAAAAATGATTTTAGCACGACCTTGCTTTATCATAAGGATATAGATCTTATTAAAGATCAATTACAAAATTTAAGCGAAGAGCTGAATTTAAAATTAATCGCTAGAAGTCGTGGTAAAAAACTTGTTTTTAAATCAGAAATTGTAAGACAAAATTTGCAAATTTTTGATAAAGAAGTTTTGTATGAATTTAATAACGATTGCTTTATACAGCCAAATACTTTTATCAATGAAAAGATGATAGAGTGGGTCATTAAGGCTATAGAAAATGACAAAAAACAAGATTTGTTAGAATTATACTGTGGTTATGGGAATTTTACTTTACCCTTGGCAACTCATTTCAATCAAGTCTTAGGCACTGAAATTTCAAAAAGTAATATTAATTTTGCATTGAGAAATTGCGAGTTAAATCATATCTTAAATATCCAATTTATAAGGCTTTCTAGCGAAGAATTGAGTAAGGCTTTAAAAAAAGAAAGGAAATTTTTTCGCTTAAAAAATATCCATTTAGACAATTATCATTTTTCGCATGTTTTAGTCGATCCACCAAGAGCAGGTTTGGACGAAAGTGTGATAAGACTTATACGAAATTATGAGAATATTATTTATATCTCGTGCAATCCTATTAGCCTAAAGCAGAATTTGGAGGAATTGCTAAAAACGCACAAAATTCTTAAATTTGCTTTTTTTGATCAATTTGCTAATACGCCACATTTAGAATGCGGGATTTTACTTCGCAAAATTCTTTAGTTTTCGATTTTAGGTTGCCCAAAAAGTTCATCAAGGGCTTTTTTGGCTTCTTCCTCTGGATTAGATTTTCTCGCTTCTTGTTTTAGTTTTTCGAGTTTGAAATTGATATCATTTTTATTTTCTTGAGTAATGCTTTGTAATTTACTCTCATCAATTTGAATTTTTGACTCTTTTTGAGTTTGCATTTCTTTGGTTTGTTTTTGAATTTCAATTTTTGCATTTGTTCCAAAAAGCTTGATTAACAATTCTTGAATGAGTTTAAAGCCACGATTGAGTATCGCTCTATCTTCATCGTTGGCATTAGAACTGATGCTTAATTTTTGCCCATTAAAAGAGATAAATTGCGTACATTTTGCAAAACATTGTCCTAGATCATAATCTCTATCATAAATAGCATCCAATAATTGCTCATATTCATTTTTGTTTTGTATTTGAGATTGAGATTTTAAATTGATTTGAGTATGGTTGTTTTGCGCTGTTTTTTGGCTTTGCTGTATTAAAGTGTTTTGTTTTGAAATTTCTTCATCAATTTGCTTTAAATGAATTGCTTCCATCATCATAAAAGCCATTACGCATAAAACAAAACCATTATCATCACAAGTATAAAGCATGGTTTTAGCTCGCGATAAAATTCTAAAAAATCTCTCATAAATCAAAGTTGAAAAATGATTATCTTGATTGAAAAAACTTTCTTTAAGATAAAACATCATTTCATCAATAACACTTGCAGCCTCATAATCTTCTAATTCTTTTAAAAATTCAAGCACGAGTTCTTTATTTTTTTGCAAAATGGCTGTATAAAATTCTTTGATTTTTATCGGATCTAAAAAGCCAAGCAATTGTGTTACTTTACTTGTTTTTATGTCATTTTGACAAAAAATGATGGCTTGATCAAGTAAAGTAAGGGTGTCTCTTAAAGAGCCACTCCCACTTCTTGCAATGAATTTTAAGGCTTCTAGTTCATAATTTACTTGTTCTTTGTTTAAAATCCATTCTATGTGCTTTAAGATATCATTTTGTGAAATTTGCTTAAAGCGGAAATGCTGAGTTCTTGAAAGCACGGTTGCGGGTAATTTCAAAGGATCTGTGGTTGCAAGTATAAATTTAACATAACTTGGTGGTTCTTCCAAGGTTTTTAAAAGCGCATTGGCAGCTTGCGGAGTAAGCATATGCACTTCATCGATAATAAAAATTTTAAATCTTGCCATAGAAGGAGCGTATTTGGTTTGTTCTATTAAAGCTTGTATATCTTCAAGGCCACGGTTGCTTGCTGCATCCATTTCTATGATATCAATGTGTTTTCCTTCTAATGCAGCAAGACATTGCCTGCAAGTTCCACAAGGCGTATCGCTTGGCCCTTCATCACAAACTAAAGCACGAGAAAAAATTCTAGCACTTGAAGTTTTACCGCTTCCGCGCAAACCTGAAAAAAGATAAGCATGTGCTAAACGGTTGTGGTTTAGTGCATATTTTAAACTTGCACTTATGGTGTCTTGTCCTACAAGTTCATTAAAATTTTTTGGTCTATATTTTATAGCTAGTGCTTCTAACATCTTCAGTCATTCATAATGGATAATAATTCGTCATTGTTTTTAGTTTTAAGCATTTTAGAGTATAAAAATTTAAGTGCTTCAATATCATCCATTTGAGAGATTGCAGAGCGAATTGCCCAAATTTTTTGTAAATTTTGTGGTCCTTGAAGTAATTCTTCTTTTCTTGTGCCCGATCTAATAATATTAATTGCAGGATAAATTCTCCTATCAGAAATACTTCTATCAAGCACAATTTCACTATTTCCTGTGCCTTTAAATTCTTCAAAAATCACTTCATCCATTCTTGAACCTGTTTCAATTAGTGCGGTTGCAATGATGGTTAAAGATCCACCTTTTTCTATATTTCTTGCAGCGCCAAAAAAGCGTTTAGGCTTATGCAATGCGTTTGCATCAACCCCACCACTTAAAACTTTTCCGCTACTTGGAGTGGCAGTATTATAAGCTCTTGCGAGTCTTGTTATACTATCAAGCAAGATAATTACATCTTTGCCAGTTTCTACCATTCTTTTAGCTTTTTCCACAACAAGCTCAGCCACGCGCACATGGTTGTAAGCAGGAAGATCAAAAGTGGAGCTAAAAACCTCTCCTTTTACACATCTTTGCATATCGGTAACCTCTTCGGGTCTTTCATCGACAAGCAAGACAATTAAATGCATTTCAGGATGATTTTTAGCAATCGCAGCTGCTAGTTCTTTCATTAGTTCTGTTTTACCCGTTCTAGGAGGCGCAACGATAAGTCCTCTTTGACCCTTGCCTATAGGCGCGAAAAGATCGAGCATTCTTCCTGTGAGCTTGGTAGACTCATATTCAAGTTTTATTTTTTCGGTTGGAAAAATTGGGGTAAGATTATCAAATAAAGGTCTTTCTCTAGCTTCTTGCAAAGGTAAATAATTAATCGCTTCGATTTTTAAAAGAGCGTAGTATTTTTCTTGATCTTTTGGTTCTCTAACTTGTCCTGTAACTATATCACCTACACGCAGTGCGAATTTGCGAATTTGTGAGTTTGAGACATAAGCATCATTTACACTGTCGCTTAAATTTGAGTCCATTCCTCTTAAAAAGCCATAGCCTTCAGGAGAAATTTCTAAAATTCCTGTAAATAAAATAAAACCACCTTTTTTGGTTTGTGCTTTTAAAATTTCAAAAATTAATTCTTGACGACGAAATTCGCGTGGATTTTCGATCTCGCACTCATTTGCAATATTAACTAAGCCTTCTAAATCAAGCAATTTTAATTCTTCTATTTTATAGCCTTCCACTGGAATGTGGGTTCTTTGATGTTTTTTTTCTTTGGTATTTTCCATAAATCCTCTTATTGTGTAGTAAAACGCAGTAATAAAAATGTGATTTTAATAAAAAATAGCTCTTTTTGTCAAATTTTCTTATAATTATGAAAAAAATAATTTAAGAAAGAAATTTTAATGAAGTGCTCTCATTGTAAATTAGATTTTAAAAAAGAAGAATTATTTGAAAAAAACGGTAATTTTTTTTGTTGTAAGGGTTGCGAAAGTGTTTATGAAATTTTAAATGAGAAAGGTTTAGATGAGTTTTATGAAAAACTTGGAAAACAAACTTTAACTCCGGTAAATTTTACTTCAGAGGAAAAAAATTACAATGAATTTATCAAAACAAATTTGGAAGGTTTTTGTGAAATTTATTTAATGATACACAAAATTCACTGTTCTGCTTGCGTATGGCTTAATGAGAAAATTCTTATAAAAGAAGCTGGGATTATGGAAGTGGATATTAACTTACTTACTCATAAAGCCCGCATTGTTTTTGATAAAGATAAGATTAATTTAGAAAAAATCATTCATTTAATCCAAAGCATAGGCTATGATGCAAGTGCTTTTGATCCTTTGAAAAATGACAAAAAAAGTAATGCTTTAAAGAGAGAATTTTATTCCAAACTCATTGTTGCTATAGCTTGCGTGATGAATATCATGTGGATAGCAGTGGCTAAATATGCGGGATTTTTTAGCGGTATGGATAGGGATATTAAGGATATTTTAAATTTTGCTGAATTTATACTTTGTTCTCCGGTACTTTTTTATACAGGATCAAGTTTTTATCGTAGTGCGTATTATGCAATTAAAAATAAACAACTTAATATGGATACCTTGGTGATTTCTGGCGCAACTTTAGCTTATATTTACTCTATTTGGGCAATGTTTTCAAGGCTTTCTGAGGTGTATTTTGACTCTGTTACAATGATTATTTGCTTTGTATTTGTAGGAAAATATCTTGAGATTTTAACCAAAAAACGCGCAAGCGATACGATTGATGGCTTGAATGATTTTTTAGGTGGGGAAGTTTTGGTTTTTGATGGGGTAAAATTTATTTCTAAAAAACCTCAAGAAGTGATGATAGGTGATATCATCGAGGTTAAAACTGGAGATAAAATTTTAATCGATGGAAGCTGTATTGAGGGAGAAGCAAGTTTTGATAAGTCAAGTTTGAGCGGAGAAAGTGAGCCAGTGCTTATCAAACGAGGCGATGAGGTGGTATCTGCTAGTATCTTGCTTGATGGAATGATAAAATATGTTGCCAAAAAAACTTATGAAGATTCTAAGCTTAATAAAATCATTTCTCTGCTTGAGTTAGCAAGCTCTAAAAAAGCTAAGATCGAAAGTCTTGTAAATTCTATCAGTGCTTATTTTTCACGGACTATTTTGACTTTGTCTTTAATTTGTTTTTTATTTTGGTTTTTTTATCAAAAAGTTGGTTTTGAAAATGCACTTATTAATGCCATTGCGGTTTTAATCATTGCTTGTCCTTGCGCCTTAGCTTTGGCAACTCCAGTTTGTAATCTTATTGCCTTGTTTAAAGCTTTGAAATTTAAAGTTTTATTTAAAAGTGCTAGTGTGATTGAAGATCTTTCAAAATGCGATATGGTAGTATTTGACAAAACAGGTGTTTTAACAAAAAGTCAGTTTGAAATTTCAAAAATTATTTTAGATGAGAATTTAGATAAGAAAGAATTATTGGCTTTTGTGAGACTTTCTAAACATCCTATTTGCCATAGTGTGATGTGTTATTTGGAACAAGAAAAAATTAAAGATAAAAAAATGGATTTTAAAAATATTAAAAATATCCAAGCTAAGGGCTTGAGTGCAAATTGTGAAAATGAGGAATTTTTGGGTGGAAATTTAAAATTTATGAAAGAAAATGGCATAGAATGTGAGGAATTATTGAATTCTCATTTTTATTTTGCTAAAAATAAAAAAATTCTTGCTTTATTTGAATTTAAGGCTATATTAAGAGAAGGTGCGAAGGAAACTATAGAATATTTAAATCATAAAAAAATCAATCTTATGATTTTAAGCGGGGATAATGAATATGCAGTAAAAAAAGTTGCAGATGAGTTAAAAATTCAAAATTACAAGGCAAATTGTTTACCAGAAACTAAAATGCAAGAAGTGGAAAAATTAAGTTTAAATCATAAGGTTTTGTTTGTGGGAGACGGGGTAAATGATGCTTTAGCTTTGAAATTTGCTGCTGTATCGGCAAGCTTGAAAGAGGGTAGTGATTTGGCCATTGAAAGCAGTGATATACTTTTACTTGATAATAACTTAAAGGCTTTGCAAGAAAGCGTGAGATTATCCAAAAAAACTTTTAGAATTATCAAAGAGAATTTGATTTTTTCTTTATTTTATAATGCACTTACCATTCCTTTGGCTTTTTTTGGACTTATAAATCCTCTAATAGCGGCACTTTCTATGTCTTTTAGTAGTATAATAGTGATTTTAAATGCTTTAAGGATTAATAAATGAGTGGTGTTTTAATGATGATGATAGGGGTTTCGATTTTTGTTTTTTTTATTATTTTAATTACTTTGCTTTGGGGTATTAAAAATAAGCAATTTGATGATGATTATAAATTTACAACGCTTAATGATAGCGAAGAAGCTTTAAATGATGCGATAATGCTAGAAAAGCGTAAAAAAGAGAGTTTAAGAAAGAAAAGGCTTTCTTAGAAAGCCTTAAAATTATAAAGATTCAATATAAGCTTCGATAGCTTTGAAATCTTCTTCAGTTAAGCCTTTAAGATTGATTTTCATGATCGCACCTTGTCCATAAGCATTTCTTTTGCCTTCTGAATATTCTTTCATATATTGAAGTCTTTCTTGCATAGTTAGAGTTTTTAGTGCAGGAACTTTATTTAAATAAACTTTATCTGCTTTTGCACCATGGCAAACTGCACATTTTTTAAAAAGTGTTGCACCATCCGCAGCATACGCTGAAACTCCTAAACATGCCAATGCTGAAACTACAAGTAGTTTTTTCATTTATTTGCTCCTTTTTTAAAATCAATGCTTGGTATTATATATTAATTTTGTAATTTTTGTATAAATAAAATTATTATTTTGTTATTGAAATTCAACTTATATTTAATTATAATACTCTACATGAAAAGAAAAGCATTATTTTTAGACAGAGATGGCGTTATAAATATTGATAAAAAATATGTCTATAAAATTGAAGATTTTGAATTTTGTGGTGGAATTTTTGAGCTTTGTAGGTATTTTTTGCAAAAAAATTATTTGCTTTTTGTAGCAACAAATCAATCAGGCATAGCAAGAGGATATTATACAGAGGATGATTTTTTTAAGCTTTGTGAATTTATGCTTGATGAATTTGCCAAAGAGAATATAAAAATTGAAAAGATTTATCATTGTCCGCATTTAGAAAATTGCCAGTGCCGAAAACCAAAGGCTGGGATGCTTTTAAAAGCAAAGAGTGAATTTGATTTGGATTTAGAAAATTCTATTTTTATAGGTGATAATTTAAGCGATATGCAGGCAGGATTAAATGCAAAAATTGGTACTTTAGTCTTAGTAAATAGTGAAAAAAAAGAAGGGAATTTTTTCAAACAATTTAAAAATTTAAAAGAAATTTTAGATTTTTTCAAAAATAAGGAAAATAAATGAAGATAGTAATTACCGGTGGAGCAGGGTTTATTGGTTCGCAACTTGCCTTAAACTTGCAAAAAGAAAATGAAATTTTAATTATAGATAAAATGAGAAGTGGTGAGCTTTTAGAAAATGGGAATTTGGAAAGTTTTGGGCATTTTAAAAATTTACTTGAATTTGATGGAAGTCTTTTTGTGGGTGATATTAAAGATGAAAAAACTTTTAAAAAAATTAGAGATTTTAAACCAGACATTATTTTTCATGAGGCTGCAATTTCAGATACAACGGCTTATAATCAATTTAAAGTTTTAGATACAAACTTAAATACTTTTGAAGATTTTATAAAACTTAGCATCGAGCTTAATGCGAAGCTTGTTTATGCAAGTTCTGCTTCGGTTTATGGTGATATGCCAAGTCCTCAACGCGTAGGCTTTGAAGAGCCTAAAAATCCCTATGCTTTTTCAAAATTTATGATGGATAAAATGGCAAAAAAATACTATGATAAAGCTCATATAGTAGGGCTTAGATATTTTAATGTTTATGGAAAAGGTGAATTTTATAAAAATAAAACCGCTTCTATGGTAGTGCAATTTGCACATCAAATTTTAGCTGGACATAAACCTCGTTTATTTAAAGGAAGTGATAAAATTTTTAGAGATTTTACTTATATTAAAGATGTTATAAGTGCAAATTTAGCAGCACTTGATGCAAAATGTGGGGTTTATAATGTAGGAAGTGGGAAAGCAAGAACTTTTCAAGATATAGTCGATATTTTACAAAGTGAGCTTGGCACGAATTTGCCTTGTGAGTACATTCCAAATCCTTATGTGAAAGCTTATCAGTTTCATACAGAAGCCAAGCTTGATGAAAATTTTGCTTATAGACCAAAATTTAGCCTTGAAGAAGGGATAAAAGACTATTTAGATGAGATTAAAAGACTTTTTGAAAAGGAAGTAAATGCTTGAAACGCTAAGCAAAGAAAAGCCTAAAATTTTGCTTGTGGGCGATTTTATGGTGGATAATTATACTTGGTGTGATTGTTCGCGCGTGAGTCCTGAAGCCCCTGTTTTGGTAGCAAAAACACAAAAAGAAGATAAAAGATTAGGCGGTGCAGCTAATGTTTATGCAAATTTAAAAAGTTTGGGTGCTGATGTTTTTGCACTTGGAGTTTTAGGAGATGATGAAAGTGCTTCATTTTTAAAAGCAAATTTAAAAGGCGAGTTTTTGACGCAAATTGGACGCAAAACCCCTTTTAAAAATCGTATTATGGCGCATAATCAGCAAGTTTTAAGGCTTGATGAAGAAGATACAAATGAGATTTTGCTAGAAGATGAGCTTATTGCTTTATTTGAAGAGAAAGTTAAAGATTTTAAAGCTGTCGTGCTAAGCGATTATGCTAAGGGTGTTTTAACACCAAAAGTATGCAAGGCTTTAATTAAAAAAGCAAGAGGGTTAGAAATTCCTATTTTAATTGATCCAAAAGGAAGTGATTTTAGCAAATATAGTGGTGCAACGCTTTTAACGCCAAATAAAAAAGAAGCCCTAGAAGCTTTAAAATCGACTGCTTTGAAATTTGATAATCTGGAAGGTGAAAATCTTTTAAATGGCATTAAAAAGCTTAAAAATGAGTTTGATTTAAAATATTCTATTATCACACTTTCTGAAGCAGGTATTGCGCTTTTTGATGAAAAATTACAAATCGCACCGGCTAAGGCCTTAGAGGTTTATGATGTAACAGGTGCTGGAGATAGTGTAATTGCGGTTTTGGCCTTTTGTTTATCATGTGGGATTGAGATTTTTAAAGCTTGTGAGATTGCCAATGAAGCAGCAGCTGTCGTGGTGAGTAAAATAGGTAGCGTGAGTGTGAGTTTTGATGAGATAAAAGGTTATAAAAAAAGCGAATTTGAGAAAAAAATTTTAAGCAAAGAAGAGCTTTTAAAACTTTTAAAAAAAGATAACAAAAAGGTTGTTTTTACCAATGGTTGCTTTGATATAGTGCATTTTGGGCATATAAAATATCTCGAAAAAGCTAAGAAATTAGGTGATATTTTGGTTGTTGGTTTAAATTCGGACAAAAGTGTAAAAAGATTAAAAGGTGAAAGTCGTCCGATAAATTGCGAATTTCAAAGAGCTTGTATGCTTGCAGCTTTTTATTTTGTTGATTTTGTGGTGATTTTTGATGAAGATACGCCTTTTGAATTAATAAGCTTTTTAAAGCCTGATATTTTAGTAAAAGGGGCTGATTATAAAGATAAGCTTGTAGTGGGTGCTGATTTGGTTTCAAAAGTCGAATTAATCGAGTTTGAAGAGGGTTTTAGCACTACAAAAATTATAGAAAAGATTAAGGATAAAAAATGATAAATTTAATAGAAAAAGAATGGAACGAGCATAAAAAAACCTTAGAGGCAAGTGAAGTGTTAAAAGGACAGATCGCCAGAGTGGGCGAAATTTTGTGTGAGCACCTTAAAAATGGGGGTAAAATTTTAATTTGTGGAAATGGCGGGAGTGCTGCGGATTCTCAGCACTTTGCGGCTGAACTTAGTGGGCGTTATAAAAAAGAACGCAAGGCTTTAGCAGGGATTGCACTTACAACTGATACTTCAGCGCTTAGTGCTATAGGAAATGATTATGGTTTTGAGTTTGTCTTTTCAAGACAAGTGGAAGCTTTAGGAAGCGAAAATGATGTATTAATAGGCATTTCAACTAGTGGAAAAAGTCCTAATGTTTTAGAAGCTTTTAAGAAGGCTAAAGAATTAAAAATGCAATGCATAGGACTTAGTGGAAAAGGTGGTGGAGTGATGAATGAAATGTGTGATTTTAATCTTGTCGTGCCAAGCGATGATACGGCTAGAATTCAAGAAATGCACATTTTAATCATCCACGCACTTTGTCAAATTATAGATGAGGGTTTTTGATGAAAGTTTTTATTATAAATTTAGAGCACTCGCAAGATAGAAAAGAATATATGTAAGAGCAAATTGCCAAACTTTTTGAAAAAAATCCTAATTTAAAAGAAAAATTAGAATTTATATTTTTCAAAGCGATAGATGCTAAGAACAATGAGCATTTAGAGTTTAAAGAACATTTTCCTTGGTGGGGTTCTTGGGTTTTTGGGAAAGAGCTTGATTTGGGAAGTATTGGTTGTTTTATTAGTCATTATAAACTTTGGCAAGAATGCGCAAAACTTAATGAACCTATAATTATTTTAGAAGATGATGTGGAATTTAGCGACGAGTTTTTAAATAATGATGGGGGGGGGTATAGAAGAATTATTGCGGGACAGATATGAATATATAAGACTTTGTTATTTATTTGATAAGAAGCTATATGCTTTAGGCGATGAATATTACTTAAGTTTTGAAAAACTTGCGGGGACGCAAGGTTATATAATAAAACCTAGTGCGGCAAAAAAGTTTATATCAAAAGCTAAATTTATTTATACTCCCATAGATGATTATATGGATAAATTTTACAAACATAAGGTTTTAAATATTGTTAAAATACCTTTATTGTTGAAACATAATTATAAATTAGAAAGTGATATTTCTAATCTTGGACGCATTAATAAAAAACTTAAAGTTTATAGGAAAATCGTAAGAGAAATTTTTAGATTTTATCCAAGTATTTTTAAGATTTTGTATGCTTTTTATATAAAGAAAAAATTTAAACTAAAATAGCTTTTAACTATTTTAGTTTTCTTGTTTTTTGATAAATTCCACAAATGGAGTTAAATTATAGTTTCTAATCTTTTCTTCCATGATTTTAAAATACTCATCCATATTTTGTGGCGTTAAAATATGCATGCCGTTTTTAATCGCATCAAGTTGCATGGAATTCATATCAGTATTATAATGCGCGGGATCTTTGTAATTTCTTATATCATCAGCATAATCTAGATCATCAAAACCATAAATTTTTACATTAGGATATTTGCTTGTTTCTTTGATGAGCCAACTTACTATTGCATAATATTTTGAAAACAATTTGCTATCTTTATTGTAATATTCCCCATAGCTTAGTCTTCTATAATTTAATCTTGAATAGCTTGGTACAATGAGATGAAATTGTGTATTTTGATGTTTTTTTATAAAATTTAGAAGATATTTTTCTGTATAGTTTTTAAAATCTGAAATATCTATATTTAAGTTAGGTTTAAAATTTTGGGCTTTTAATATTTCATTTTTAAAATTTTTGCTTTCCAGCCATCCTTTACTCCACTTTTCAAAACCGCCGAAATATTTTTGATCTTGTATCCCCCAGTTTGTTAAAGTGTCAAGATCATTTTTCCCTATACATTTTTCTTTTTTTGAAAAAGTTAAAGCACAAATAACAAAACGATTTGAAAGATATATTTTAAATAAATTCAAAGTATTATCATTGTAAAGTGCAATGAAATTTTTATCTTCAGGCATTTTAAAATCATTTAAAGCTCTGATATCTACAGAATAAATAATATTTTTAATGTTTTTATGCTTAAATAAATATTCCAAAATCACTGATCTTAAAGCAAAAGTGCTTCCACCTAAGGATAAATTCATCCATTCTTCACCTAATTTTTCATTCGCTTCTTTGGCAGAAGTATTTTCAAGCATAGAAGTACCTATTATAACAGAGTCAAAATCTTTATGTAAGATAATGCCTCTAGCTTGCATTCTCATATCTTTCATAAAACTTTCTTCTCTAAACCAAGGTTTATGAAAAAACCAAAAAGGATCGCGAATATAAAGCAGAGTAAAAAGGATAATTATAAAAGGTAAAGGAATTAATAAAGAAAAAAGTATAAATTTTTTATAAGATTTAAACATTGTTTTTTCCTTAAAAATTAAAATAAATAAATTCAGTGTATGGAGTAACGCCAAGCATAATCAAAGCTATATATAAAAATAGCATTATAATGATGGAATTTTTGATACTTGGTTTAAAATTATCAAGCATTTGTATGCTATTTTTAAAACAAAGACAAAGGATAAATGCGATGATGATATAAAATAAAGTATCATTTCTACCACCAATACGCGCTAAACTTTCTGGCATTCTATGCCATTTATAAGGCAACTCCACCCAAGTTATACCAAACATTGCTTTTAAGATATTTATCGCACCACTTAAATTCTCACTTCTAAAAAACACCCAAGCTATATTTAAAAAATTAAAAGTAAGTAGCCATGCAAATACTTTGTAAATTTTAGAGTTTAAAAAGCTTTTTCCGACTACTAAAAAGCTATAAATTCTATGACTTACCATAGCTATAGCGTGCAAACTGCCCCATACCACAAAGCCCCATCCAGCTCCATGCCAAACTCCGCTTAAAAATGCCACAATGAAAAGATTTCTTAGATTGATGATTTTGCTTACGCGGTTTCCGCCTAGTGGGATGTATAAATAATCTTTTAAAAATCTTCCTAAAGTTATATGCCATCCTCTCCAAAAATTAGCTATATTTAAGGCTTTATAAGGGGAGTTAAAGTTTATCGGTAAAATAATCCCAAAGAAAAGTGCTAAACCTATAGCCATATCACAATACCCGCTAAAGTCAAAATAAAGCTGAAAGGTGTAAGATAGTGAAGTTGCCCAAGCTTCAAAGATATTTAAAGCCCCACCATTTTGCACTAAAGTAAATCCCGCATTAGCCCATGCAGCAAAGCTATCTGCTATGAAAACCTTTTTAAAAAGCCCTATGGAAAAGATAAATAAACCCTTTGCCATAAATTCCCAATCAATCAAAGCTTTTTCTTTGTTTAAAAGCGAGTGAAATTGTGGCATCATTTCTTTATGATGGACAATCGGACCTGCAATGAGCTGTGGAAAAAAGGTGATAAATAAAGAATAATCCAACCAATCGATTTTATAAGAATTTTTTGCTTTTAGATCTTCTATATTGCTTTTTTTGTAGCAATCCACCAAAAAGGCAATTTGCTGAAAGGTAAAAAATGAAATCGCTAAAGGCAAAAGTATATGTGGTAAAGGAATGTTAAAATCAAGATGGATTACTTTTGTAAAAGCATTGAAATTTTCTAGTAAAAAATTTGTGTATTTAAAAAAGCCTAAAAGTAAAAGATTAAAGCTTATGCCTAGGACTAAAAACCAATACCCCCCCCCCATTTTGTTTTTTAAGTATAAAACTTGCTAAGAAAAAATTTATAAACATTGAAAAAAGTAAGATAAAAACATACTCAATTTTCCAAAAAGCATAGAAAAACAAACTCGCACATACTAAAAAAAGTTTTGCCAAAGAGAAATGATTGCAAGCTTTTAGTAAATAAAATACGATTAGCGTAATGGGTAAAAAAGCAAATATAAATTCATATGATGAAAAAACCATAATTTTCCTTTTGAAATTTAAAGAGATAATTTTAGCACAAAAATCAAAAGAATGAATTTTTTAAATTTTTAATAAATTTTTAGCTTCATTGATGACGATTTGTGGTTTTAAATCCTTCATACATTTATGATGCTTTAAAGGGCAAGTTTTTTGCATACAAGGCATACAAGCTAAATTTAAGTGTGCTATTTTAGCATTTTCTTGCCAAGGCGAGGTTTGACTAAATTTAGTAGAGCCAAAAATAGCCACCGTTTTCACCCCATAAGCTGCGCCTATATGCATAGGACCACTATCGTTAGTGATAAGTAAATCAAGCAAGGATATATTTTTACATAAAGTATAAATGCTAGTTTTACCACAAAGATTTTTTGCCTTTATGCCTTCTTTTAGAAGAAATTGCTCAATTTCATCACAAATTTCTCTCTCACTTTCTACTCCAAAGATTAAAATTTTATGAGTTGAACTAAATTCTTTTGCTACTCTTGCAAAATAGCTCGCTTCCCATCTTTTCGCACTTCCAAAATGTGCACCTGGGTTTATACCTAAAATTTTTTGAGTTGATTTTGCTTTTATAGGGAGTTTTAAAGAATTTGAAGTAGCTTTAAATTTTAAGGCTTTTTCTATGAAATTTAAGTATTTTAAAACTTGATGTTCTTCTTTTAGAATATTTTTATTAAAATAAAATCTTTTTTTTGCTTTGATTAGATTTAAAATGATCTTACTTGAAAATGCCGAGCGAAACGAAAAAGCTAGATCAAATTTACCAAGGTTTTTTCTAGCTTGTAAAATTTGCCTATATCTTTGCTTTTTATTTTCTACTAAAATTTGAGCATTTTCAAAGCGTTTAAAAAGCTCTGTACTCACAAAAGAACCATAAAAAGTAAATTTAGCTTGGGGATATTTTTCTTTTATAGCATAAATAGCCGCACTAGCCATCACTGCATCGCCAAGCCAAGTAGGAAGGTTGATAAAAATATTCATGATTTTCCTTAAAAATAAAAGCTATAATTATATCAAAAAATAAAGAGCTAATATGAGTCAAATTTCCATCATACTACCAACTTATAATGTGGAAAAATATATAGCTAGAGCATTAGAAAGTTGCATTAATCAAACTTTTAAAGATATAGAAATCATTGTGGTAGATGACCTTGGCAATGATAAAAGTATCGATATAGCTAAAGAATATGCTAGTAAAGATGATAGGATAAAAATCATACATAATGAAGAAAATTTAGGAACTTTTGCTAGTAGGAATATAGGTGCTTTTAATGCAAAATCAGATTTTATAATGTTTTTAGATCCTGATGATTATTTAGAGCTTAATGCTTGTGAGCTTGGGTTTGAAAAAATTAAAAATGTAGATATGGTAGTGTTTGATGCGTATGTACATAGGGTAAAATTTAAGAAATTTTATAGATTTAAACAAGATGAGCTTTTTAAAAAAGATGATTTTTTGGAATTTTTACTTAAGCAAAAACATTTTTGTTGGAGTGTTTGGGCAAAAGTATATAGGAAAAATTTGATTTTAAAAAGTTTTGAATATGTTGATTTCAAAGAAAGACTTTGTTATGGAGAAGATGTGCTTTTTAACTATATAAATTTTATATTAAGTGAGAGTTTTTTTGTATCACAAGAATGTATATATCGCTATGAATTTAATGAAAATGGTAGATATGAAAACAAAAATAAAGAAATTTTATGGCAAAATTACGAGCATAAAAAAAGAAGCAATGAAATCATACAAAAACTTTCTTTGGGATTGACAAGTAGTAAATTTTGCGAAAATATGCTTGAGATTTTGGGGAAAGAGGAGAGGGATTTGAAACTTAGAATTATTGTTTTAGAATAAAATAATTATTTTTTATTTAAATAATTTTAAAAGTAAGTGAGAAAATAATGATGAAAATAATATTATTAGATTCTGATTTAACATTAATTGAACAATTTTTGTCTCATCCAGATATCAATATACAAATGTTGATTGCCAATAAAGCTGTCAAAGGTCTTGAAAAATATAAAAATGTTGTAAATTTTATTTATCCTAGAGGTTTAGCGAGAGAAAAAACAAAGATTATTCATAAAATTAAGTACAATTTGACTTATAAAGAAATAGAGGAATTTAGAAACACTCAGATAAAAGTTGAAAATTATTATCGTAGATTTTTTTTAGATATGGGTTTTATACAAAATTTATACTACAAAGCTCTTTCTTTTTGGTTAGATTTTTTTAATAATAATCAAATAGATATGATTTTTTCAAATCAAATTGAGCATGGTGGAGATTGTGATAGTATTCCTTTTGATATTGCTAAAAAACTTAATATTCCGATTTATATTCTTTCGCTTTCTTGTGGTAATAATAATTGGGGTATATATCAAATATTATATTATAATGAGAAAAAATTTTTGAAAATTACTGACTCGGGTATGTTAAAAGTTAATTTGAAAGAGTATTTTAATCCTAAGACTCAAGATAAAGTTGGTTTAAAAAAACCTATTAAATATTTTTTTAAAACAAGAATCAAAACTTTAGCTAGAGTTGCACAAAAAATGTTGTTAGGGGAGGTTGCGGAATATGATTTAATATGTAAAAGAGATTTTTGTTATCTTTTTAAGCATGAAATTTATCAACAAGCACATTATATAAAAAATCTTCGAAAAATATATAATAAAATTGCAACGCAACCGGAATGGAATGAAAAATTTATTTATTTTCCCTTGCATTTAGAACCTGAAGCTTCAATTATGAATAGAACCATTTTATCTTCGCAATTATTTATTATTGAATTATTGTCAGTTTTATTGCCTAGTGGTTGGAAGATATATGTTAAAGAGCATCCTCATCAATTTTTTATTTACGAGCAATATATTTCTCATATAAGAAATATTCACTATTTTAGGGGTTTGAGGTTTTATGAAACATTAGAAAGTATTAAAAATGTTCGAATTATTGATATAAATGCAAATTCTAGCAAACTTATACAAGCAGCTCAAGTAATTTGTGGGATTGGATCTACTTCGCAAATAGAAGCCGTTTATAACCAAAAGCCTGTACTGCATTTTGGAGAAAATACTAGTTTTATTGAATTGTTGCAAGAGTGTTTTAATATACGATCTAAAAATGATTTAGAAAAAGCTTTAGTGAAGATATCGCAAGGTTTTAAACCAAAATACGATGATTTAGAATTTGTTTTAGAAAATTATACTTTTTTGAAAATTTATGGTAAAGAAGATATTAAAAATATACTACAATTAATTTTGAAGCATGCTGAAACTATCAAGAAATAGATTAGATATAAAATCTCATAATTTTATATCTAATCTTTGATATTTTATAAGGTTTTAATATCTTTAGTTTATCTTTTACATTCAAAGGATCTTTATTAAAATTATTAATTTTAAAGGCATTTTTTATATAAAATCTTAAAATACTATGTTTTAGCAAAAAAGTTAATTTTTTATTTTCATAATTTTTTAAAAACTCAACTAAATTAATAGCTGTTATAACCCAGCTAGAGTATTTAAAATATTCTTTTGTTAGAACAACATCCCCATCAAATGCGTTTAAAATATCTTTAAAATGCGGAGCAATATTATCTTTAGTGATTTTCTTATCTTGATTAGTAAGAGAATTTGCACGGATTCTATAATGATAAAAGACTTTAGGATATATGTATATATAATTAGCCTGCGAAAATAACAAAATTCCAAAAAGATGATCTTCTGCAAATAAATTATCTTTAAATTTATGCCTCATGGCTTTTAAAAAGTTAAAATCAATCATACCGCTACAAGCAAAAGAGAAATCCTTAGCCTTGCTTTTTAAAATTCCAACAGCCCACTCATAAGAAGAAATCTTACTTTCTTGTATAAAATTTCCATCTCTTAATCTACTAGAATCATCTCTTTGTTTTTGTAAAAAATCATCATATTTACACTCATCAAACCACATCACTTCTACCCCATCCATTCTAGGGACACATTCTTCTATGCAGTTAAGTTCCCAATAATCATCAGAATCTAAAAAGATGATATAGTCTATAATAGGATAAGTAAAGTTAGTTAAATCTTGTTCATCATTGAAAGCCTTATAGCTTTTATATACAGTATATATTTCATAAGGATTGTTACCTTCTATATTAAATTCTATTAAAGAATTTTCTTTTATAGTTTGAGTTTTATTTTTAAGTTTATATTCTCCACTAAAATATTCTATACCTACATTTCTAGCACTACTTAATCCACCATTTTTTTTATCAATTAGAGTTATTCTTTTATCTTTTAGAGTATATTCTTTTGCAATATTGAGTGAGTTTTCATCTGTACTGCCATCATTTACTAGTATGATTTCTATATCTTTAAAAGTTTGATTGATTACACTATCTAAACATTCTCTTAAATAATTTTCTACATTGTATATGGGGATGACTATGCCGACTTTTTTCATAAAATTTGAAAACCTTAAATATTTTTAGCTATTATAATAAAATAATTTTAAAAAGGTTTAAAACTATGAATTTATACAATAATACAACGCATAAACTAAGTAAATTAATCCCTATAAGACCTTTAAGAAGAAAATTAAGAACTCATATAGCGTATAAAATGGAGCATCCAAAAGTAAGTAAATATTTAGATGAAAATTACATACAACCCTTTTTAAAGGGCAAAATTCCTCCATATAGTTTTGAAAAAAAACAAGATTTTAAAAGTAATAAAATCATATGGCAATTATGGTTTCAAGGCGAAGAAAATGCAAGTGATATGATAAAACAATGCTTTAAATCTGTCAAAAAACAAATGGGCGATGAATATGAAATTATCATTTTAAATGAAAAAAATATAAAAGATTATTTGGATTTTCCGCCTTTTGTGCTAGAAAAAATCACAAAAAAAACTTTTGGAGAAAAAACCATAGTATTTTTTTCTGATCTTTTAAGAGTATCTTTACTAGCAACTTATGGTGGAATTTGGTGTGATGCGAGCATATTTTTAAGTGATAAAATACCCCAAACTCTAAGAGATAGAGAGTTTTTTGCTTTCGAAAGAGCGCAAAATAAGCCAAACAAAGAAGAATTAAAAAAAATCATTAAAAGTCCTTATTTTTCTTATGGTTATTTTAACTGGAATGAGGATTTTTTGGTTAGAATGTTTAGTAGTTTTGTGATTGCCAAGGTCGATAATATTTCTATTTGTGCCTTAAGAGATATTTTGATGAATTATTGGCAAAAAGAAAAAAATGCAAATAATCATTATTATTTTGTATTGCATATTATCTACGAACTCCTAAAACAAAACAACTATATCAAAAATGAAAGTTATGAAAACAAAAGCGATATAGAATGCCATTTATTACAATTTCATGCTAAAGATAAATTTAATGAGTTACTTTGGCAAGATATCAAAAAACAAAGCTTTTTGCATAAACTCACACATTTTAGAACCATAAAAAAAGACTCTTGCATAGACAAAATTATTATGCAAGATTAGCTGAAAATATTTTTGATTTTTTGTAGAATTTTCCATATATCATAAGGCAAAATACCATTAGTAAAAGGCTTTATTTTATTTAATTCTTTTTTAAGATTTAAAGGGTCAATGCTAACTTTTTTAAATTTCAAAGCCTTTTTTGCATAAAATGGCAAAAAAACTTCTTTTATGGCTTTGCTATTTTCATTTTCCTCTTTGTTTTGAAAAAATTCTATAAGTTTTAAAGCAGTGATTACTCTACTTGCTAGTTTTAAATACTCCTTAGCCGCTTTAGCATCTTCATTAAAAGCTTCATAAATAGCCTTAAAATAATGAGAAATATTAGCTTTGGTTACTTTTTTATCATGATTTGAAATGCTATTTGCTCTAAGCAAACATCTATAAAGTCTTTTTGGCAGGACATAAATTTTACTCGCACTAGCAAAAAGAACCATGCCAAAATGTATGTCTTCATTAATAATATAATTTATAAATTTAAGTCTAATTTGCCTTAAAAAATTAAAATCAATCATCCCACCCCACCCAAAAGAAATATCTCTTGAACCGACCCCTAACGCTCTTTTTGCATAATCTTTTGGACTGATAACACACTCTTTTTTGTAAGAAAAAATTTGCATTCTTGTATTTTGACCCTTATCTTCAATGCCTTTTTCATAGACACATAAATGATCAAACCACAACACATCCACGCCTTGCATTCTAAAAACGCATTCTTTTATACAATCTTTTTCCCAAGAATTATCAGAATCTATAAAAATCAAATAATCAATCTTAGGTGTTTTTAAAATTCTATCATCACAAGCATTTTTGCTTTTATAAATTTTACAAACATTTTGCGGATTTTCATTAGAAATTTTAAAAGTATAAAAACCATCTTCTTCGCCCAAAAACTCAAACTCATATTCTTCATAAAAATACTCAAGTCCTGTGTTTCTAGCCGAGCTAAGCCCTCCATTTTCTTTATCAAAAAGAGTAATTCTTTGATCTTTTAAAGCGTATTCTTTAGCGATTTTAAAAGAGTTTTCATCTGTACTACCATCATTTACCAGTATAATTTCTAAATCACCAAAGCTTTGATTAAGTACACTTTCTAAGCATTCTTTTAAAAAATTTTCTACATTGTATATGGGTATGATTACGCCAACTTTTTTCACTTTTTAACCTTTCCAGGAAATTTTTTGATTTTTGATAGTCTCTAAGTAAATTTGATGATTGCTTTCTAGCATATTTTTGCTATTTTCTTCATGGTATATATGATAAGCTAGGGCATTAAATTTAAGGCGTCTAAATAAGCCATTATTAAATAAAAATCTAGCTACAAACTCACTATCTTCTCTGCCCCAACCAACAAAATTTTCATTAAAACCATCAATTGCCTCGAAGTCACTTTTATAAAAGCTCATATTGCAAGTCTTGCTACCTTTCACAAGCTCTGATTTTTTGAAAAATTTTTTATCGATTTTTGAAAATTTATAGATTAAACTGGCTAAAAAATCATTTTTTTTATTTTTTAAACCTTTTTTATTAAAAGCAAGTTTAAAATCATCTTTTTTTAAAATTTCTTCACTTTCGCTTTTCTCTAAAATAGTCCTAGAGCCTTGTAAAATCACACCTTTTTGGGAGAAATTTAAATGATCTTTTATAAAATCTTTTTCTAAAATCATATCCCCATCGATTAAAATAATATACTCACTTTGTGCGATTTTTATGGCTTCATTGCGACTTTTTGCTGCACGAAAGCCTTTATCTTCGATCCAAGAATGCTTTAAAATACAAGGGAAATTTTTTTGATATTCTTTGATTAAATTCCTTGTTTCTTCCTTGCTTCCATCATCGGCGATGATGACTTCATTTGGTAAAAGGCTTAAATTTTTTACACTATCAAGCACCAAAGCAAGGCGTTTTGGCTCGTTATAAGTAGTGATGATTAAAGCACAAGTTTTTGGCTTTTCGTATTTTAATTCATAAAGTTTCATGTATTTAAAAAAAGCTCCTAAAGCATTACAAACGCTAATTATAAAGCCCTTATAACCATAAAATATCCCTTTTTTAAAGAAATAATTCCTAAAAAAAGTCCAAAAAGCTCTGATATTTGCCTTAAAAATTCCGCTATTTTTGTGTAAATTTTGCTTAGCCCAAAGGCTTGAGTAATACTGCATTTTGCTAATTAAATGAGAAATATCATTAAAAGCATAATGTTTTAGGCCATTTTTAAGATAAATTTTTTGCGTCCCACTTGGCAAAATAAGGCTTTCATGGACTAAATTGTCATTAAATTTAGTGTAATTTTTATTAAACACTCTTAAAACGAAATCCGGCCACCACCCACACCCCTTTATCCACTCGCCTTTGTAAAGATTTTTGCGTGGCAAGGCTAGAATGTTAAATTTATTTAAATCAAGCTTTTTTAATTCTTCTTTTGCCTCATCTTCTAAAATTTCATCTGCGTCTATGCTTAAAATCCACTCGTTTTTTGCATAGCTTAAAGCCAAGTTTTTCAAAGCTCCAAAGCCTATAAATTCGCTTTCATAAATGTATAAATTTGAAAATTCTTTGCCAAACTCGTGAGCAATTTTTAAAGTATCATCACTGCTTTCATTGTTTAAAAGCACAATTTCCCCAAAATCTTTTAAGGAATTTAAGCATTCTCTCAAAGTATCTTGTGCATTTTTTACTATGATAATAACGCTGATTTTTTGTAAGTTCATATTAAGCCTTGATATTGATAGCGAAATTATAACTTTTTTGACTTAAGAAATCCAAAATTTTTGTGGGTTTTGAGAGTTTAAAAAAGGTTGTAGCCATAAAGGTATGGCTACAAAATGGGAGAAATTACATCATTCCGCCCATACCACCCATTCCGCCCATAGCACTCATATCAGGCATTGCAGGTTTATCTTCTTTGATTTCGCTAATTGTAGCTTCTGTTGTTAAAAGCATGCTAGCTACTGAAACTGCGTTAAGCAAAGCCACTCTTTCTACTTTAACAGGATCAATAATTCCGCTTTCAAGCATATTAACATACTCGCCTTTTGCAGCGTCAAATCCTACATTTTCATCTTTGCTATTTTCTACAGTATTTACAACCACACCAGCATCAAATCCTGCATTTTCAGCGATTTGTCTTAGAGGTGCTCTTAAAGCTCTTTCAACAATAGCTGCTCCTATTGCTTCATCACCTTGTAAATTAAGCTTGATTTTTGATTTTGCTTTGATTAACGCTGCGCCACCGCCAATGACTATACCTTCTTCGACTGCTGCTTTAGTCGCACTTAAAGCATCATCAACACGATCTTTTTTCTCTTTCATTTCTGTTTCAGTTGCTGCACCTACTTTGATTAGCGCAACACCACCGCTTAATTTTGCAAGTCTTTCTTGTAATTTTTCTCTATCATAATCTGAAGTGGTTTCAGCAATTTGTGCTTTAATTTGATTGATTCTTGCATCAATACTAGCTTTTTCGCCTGCACCATTTACGATAGTAGTATTATCTTTATCGATAATCACACTTGAAGCTTGTCCAAGATCTTCTATTGTAGCGCTTTCAAGCGTTCTACCAAGTTCATCAGAAATTACTTCCCCGCCTGTTAAAATCGCGATATCTTCAAGCATAGCCTTTCTTCTATCACCAAAGCCAGGTGCTTTTACTGCAGAGATATTTAACACACCTCTTAATTTATTTACAACTAAAGTTGCCAACGCCTCACCTTCGATATCTTCAGCAATGATTAAAAGTGGTTTACCTGTTTTTTGAATTTGTTCTAAAACTGGCAATAAATCTTTTAAATTTGATATTTTTTTGTCAAAAAGTAAAATATATGGATTTGAAAGCTCTACTTGCATTTTTTCTGCATTTGTGATGAAATAAGGGCTTAGATAACCTCTATCAAATTGCATACCTTCCACTACATTTAACTCATCATTAATTGATTTTGCTTCTTCAACGGTAATAACGCCGTCTTTGCCTACTTTTTCCATTGCATCAGCGATTAAATTTCCGATTTTTTCATCAGAATTTGCTGAAATTGTTGCAACTTGTGCGATTTCTTTTTTATCTTTTACTTCGCGTGAAAGAATTTTTAATTCACTAATGATAGCTTCGCAAGCCTTATCCATACCGCGTTTTACTTCGATAGGATTTGCTCCTGCTGTGATATTTCTTAAACCTTCTTTAAAAATCGCATGAGCTAAAACAGTAGCTGTGGTTGTGCCATCACCTGCTTGATCGGCAGTTTTGCTTGCTACTTCTCTTACTAAAGAAGCACCCATATTTTCAAGACTGTCTTTAAGTTCTACTTCTTTAGCTACACTTACACCGTCTTTTGTGATAGTTGGAGCGCCAAAGCTTTTTTGGATCAAAACATTGCGTCCGCGTGGTCCCATAGTAACTTTTACTGCGTCATTTAGTTTTTTAACGCCTTCGTAAAGTTTGTTTCTTGCTTCATCTGAAAAAATAATTTCTTTTGCCATTTTGTTTCCTTTTTATAATTAGTTTAAAATTCCTAAAATATCATCAATGTTTAAAACAAGATACTCGTTATTGTCAAGTTTGATTTCAGTTCCGCCATATTTTGCGAAAACAACTTGATCTCCACTTTTGATATTGTCAAGTTCTTTGCTTACTGCAATAACTTCACCTTTAAGAGGTTTTTCTTTAGCATTATCTGGTATAATAATGCCAGAAGCCGTTGTATTGGTTTCTTCTAAGCGTTTTACCAAAACACGCTTTCCAAGAGGTTGAAAATTCATTTTGCTTTCCTTAATTTTAAATTTTTGGTTTTTATAACTAAAATTATCACTCTTTTGTTAAGAGTGATAAAATTATATATAAAAAAATGAATTTTGTCAATACCTTAAGTTAAAATATTAATAAAACTTTAGTCAAAATAACTAAAGTTTATTGATAATTATAAAATAAAGGGATAAAAATGAAGAAGTTTTTTCTTATTGCATTGGGCATTGTTGTGTTCTTACTTTTTGTAGCTTATGTGATGCTATTTACAAGTTTTGGCAATAAAATTGTCAGTGGTTTGATCGAGGATAAAATCAAACAAAGCACCTCTTTAGATGTGAATTTAACGCGTTTTGATTTGAGATTTTCTACATTAAATATCGAAGCAGATGTTGCAAATATAGCTACGATCAAGCTTGATGGAAATACAAGTTTATTTACCTTAGGTTTTGATGTGCTTTATGATATTTCATTGAATGAAAATTATGCAAAGAATTTGGGTTTAAATTTAAAGCAAAATTTGAATTTTGGTGGAAAAATTCAAGGAAAAGCCAGTGATTTTATTATTGATGGTAAGGGTTATTTGTTGGGTTCTGATGTGCTTTTGGATGCTAGAATTTTAGATTATAATCCTATAAAATTACAATTAAAGGCTGATACTCTTAAAATCGAAGAAGCTTTAGATTTGCTTGCTTTGCCAAGATATGCTTTGGGAAATCTTAAAATTAATGCGGATATTAATGCCAAAGATTTAAAACCTGATGGTAATGCACTCATAAATCTTTATACAACTTCTATAAACTATGAGTTGCTAGAAAGAGATTTCAATCTTTCTTTACCGTATTCAAATATCAAATCAACCATTGTGGCTTTGATTAAAAATGATCAAATTTATGCTCAAAGCAATACGGCAACTTCTTATTTAAAGCTTGAAAGTAAAAAAACAAATTATGATTTGAGTAAGGCAGCTTTAAATTCAGATTTTATTTTAAATATTCCCGATTTATCAAAACTTCAAAGGCTTACGCAAAATAAACTCAGTGGAAATGTTAAAGTGGATGGCAATGTGAGTTTAATTAAAAACATTTTAAATGAACTTAATGCTAAGGTGGTTGGTTTGGGCGGAGATATAAATGCAAAGCTGAAAGATGAAAATTTGCAAGTCAATTTAAAAGATGTTAATATAGAAAATTTAACTGCTTTAGCTGGCTATGGTAATTTAGCTAAGGGCTTATTGGACGCAAATTTAAACGCTAAAGGGCTTGATTTTAAAAATTTTGATTTAATCGTCAAAACAAAGCAAGGTTTTTTAAATGGAAGTGGATTAAAAAAGCTTACTAAGCTTGATTTCCCAAGTGCTAATTTTTCACTAGATGTTAAAGCAAATGCGAAGAATGCCAAGATAGATTATAATGGGATTTTGCATTCTGATTTGGTTAATATCACGCAATTAATGGGTTTTTATAATTTAGAAAATAAAGAATTAAATTTGCAAACCAAAGCTGATGTGAAGGATTTATCTAAATTTAAAGCTTTAGCTGGAGTTGATGTTAAAGGTACTGTGAATTTAAATGCAAATGCAAATCTTTTGGGTAATGAAATTAAAAAGCTTCAAGTAAATGCCAATATAGCTGGCGGAGAGCTTGTTGCAAATTCTAATGGCAAAACTTTGGATTTAAAAATTTCAAAACTTGATTTGACAAAGGCTTTTATTTTAGCAGCTCAGCCTAATTATAGCAGCGGAATTTTAGATGCTAAAGTTAAACTCAATAGTATGGATTTTAAAAATTTATCAGGAGTTTATGAGCTAAAAACAAATGGAGTTTTAAACGACGCTGTTTTAAGTAAACTTTTAGAGAAAAAATTTCCTAAAAATACCAAATTTAATCTTAGTGCTAAGGGGGATATTAAAAATTCTCTTGTTGATTTTGATGTGAATTTAAAAAGTGATTTGATAAATCTTGATCGCTTCAAAGGAAATTTCAATATCAACACAAGTAAGCTTACTTCAGATTATGTTTTAGATGCTTATGATTTTTCAAAACTAGGATTTTTGCTTGATAGAAAACTTGAAGGAAAAGCGCTTTTTAAAGGAAATTTAAATTATGATAAAAATTTAGACGCTACGATACAAAGTGATGCGCTTTTTGGCGGAAATTTAGATGCGAATTTGAAAAACAATGTTTTAAAAGCAAAACTAAACCAAATGGATTTGCAAAGCTTGGCAAGGGGTGTCGATTTTACTGATCTTTATATGGGAAAAATCAATGCAAATGTTGATTATAATCTGTTAAGCAAGCAAGGTGATGCAAATTTAGATCTTAGCGGAGGTAAGCTTAAAAGAAGCGCAATAACCAATGCTTTATTTTTACTCACTAGAAAAGATATTACAAATGAGGTTTATCATACTGCAAAGATGGATGCTAAGATTAATAAAGATTTAGTTGATTTTAATCTTAACTTACAAGCACAAAATAGCGATATTAAGATTATTAATGCAAATATCAATACTAAAACCAGCGTTTTAAATGTGCCATTTGATGCTACTTTGGATAGGGTGGAATTTAAAGGTGTAATTAGCGGAACGACGCAAAAACCAAATATTAAACTAGATGCTAAAAGTGTGCTTGGGACGGTGAAAAATATTTTAGGAGTTAAAGAAAATAATAAAAATGAAGATAAGGGACAAAATAAGTTAGATAATTTACTGAAGAAGATTTTTTAACTCAAAGGGCTTTTAAGCCCTTTTTTTTAAAACAAACCAAATTTGCCATCTTTTTTCTTAAATAAAACTCTCATTTTAGCTTCTGTATCATTAAAGACTAAAAATATATCATTGCTTGCTTTTAATCTTTCTAAAGCTTCGTCAATTTCAAGTGGCTTATATAAATCAAGCTCAACTGGAACTATTTCATCTTCTTCTACAAAACTTGAAATAGGGGCTTCTTTAATTTCATCTTGGTTTTTGTGGGTTACATTTTTATCATGAGTGCGTCTTAAAATTTTTGATAATCTCTCAATAGCTAAATCAATCGCAGCGTAAAGATCTTTATCTTTTTGTTTTACAACTATGGTATCATGTCCTGCAAGGTTGATATTAAATTCAGCCCAAAAACCCTTTTTACCATGTTTTTCATCTGCGGCCAAAACACATCTAATAGAAATAAGATCGAGATTGTATTTTGTGAGAGCATCAAAGCTTTTTTCTACATATTCTTTAATGGCATCACTAAGATGGAATTGTTTTCCTACTATGCTAGTATTCATTGTATCTCCTTTAAAACTAGATATACAAGCCATTATAACACTAAAATCAAAATTATCAAAGAAAAATTTAACTTTTTATCAAAAAGCTATAAAACTATCAAATTTTTCTTCTTTAATTGGGGTAAAATTTTCATTTTGAATTTGGTTTTCAACAAAGCTTTCGTATTCTTTAACTGCTTGATCAAAATTTTGCTTTTCTTGCCCTTTTAATTGTTCTTTAGTGATTTTAACAACAGAAAGTGGATTAATGGCTTTATTATTTAAGTATAAGCCAAAATGAAGATGAGGTCCAGTACTCATTCCAGTAGAGCCTACATAGGCGATAACTTGTCCTTTTTTTACACTTTGTCCTGTTTTGATTTTTCCAAAACGACTCAAGTGTGCGTATAAAGTCATATAACCAGAATCATGTTTTACTTGCACTACTTTGCCATAACCTCCTTTTGTACCCACAAAGGTGATTTTTCCATTTCCAGCACTTTTTACAGGAGTTCCTGTTGGTGCCGCATAATCCACGCCTAGATGCGCTCTGTATCGTTTTAAAACAGGGTGAAATCTTGCGGGGCTAAAATGAGAAGAGATTCTTGTGTATTCTACGGGTTTTGCAAGCAAGAAAGATTCAATTTCTTTGCCTAATTCATTATAATAAGTATCATTGTAAAAATATATATTATGCGCTTTTTTATTGATTTGTACGCTTGCCATTTTGATTTTAATATCGCCAAAAATATTTCCCAATCTTCTTTTTTGCTCGTAATACAATATCACTTCATCATCTTTTTGCATATTGATAAAATCCACACTCCCGCGGTAAGCTCTCACCATAGCTCTTGCAAGTGCTGGGCTTGCACTCTGTTTTAATACATCAACATAAGCTGAAGTTTGGACTTTGAGTTTTAAGATTTTGGTTTCACTTTCATAAGAAATGGGTGAGAAATTTAAAGTATATTTATTATCTTTGTCTTTATAAATGTGAATTTGCAAATCATCACTGATAGGAATCAAAACTTGTTCTAGCTCGTTTTTATCATTTTTTAAAATATAAAATTTTGTATCACTTAAAATTTCAGTTACTAATTCTTGATCTTCTCTTTCAAGATTGTAATATAAAGATAATGGGAGTGAATTTTTGTATAAAAAGTTTAAAAAAGTTTCACCATTTGCCCAGTTTAATTCCTCAACGCTTACTGCAGCAAAAATTTTACTTAAGCATAATATTAATAAAACGATAATTTTTTTCATGAATTTTGTCGTAGCCTTTTTTGATTTAATGATATAAAAACAGTATTTTACTTTATTTTTCTAATTTTTCTTACAAAATTATAAGAAAAAATGATTATAATTTTAGATTTAATATATCTTTAATCAAAGAATTTAAGGAGATAAAATTGTTTAGAATTTTAGCATTTAGTATTTTTATTGTCAGTGCGTTATTTGGAGGTAATTTTGATTTAAAAACTTATAAAAGTCAATTACTTAAAGTGGAAGATATTTATGCTTATATTAAAGATGATGAAGCTATAAAAATAGGCTCAAGCGGGGTTGTTTCTCACCAGTTTAAAAGTTCAACTTCTATTATTGCTCGTGCTGTTGTGATTGAAAAAAAAGATGGTTTGGCTAAACTTGAATTTAGAGTATTTGATATGTTAGAGCAAAACGCATTACCTGTGCCTGGGATTATTCCTGAAAAAGGCGATGAGGTGACATTAAATTTTCTTTATAACAGGGCTTTGATTATTGCTCCTGATAAGCAAAGTTATGATTATATTAGTGCACAATTTCCAGAATTATATTTTGTTCATCCCGACATTTTTGGTGCTTATTTGATACAAAATTTTGAATTAGGTCCAAAAAGATCAAGTTTTAGAGGATTTTGTTCTAAAAATGCTGTTGGGATAATTATCTTCGCCTTAGATGAAAAAGCACAAATTGTGGATTGTCAAGATTTTAATGTTTTACAAGAGGTGAGTATTCCAAAGGCTAGTGAATTGCAAACTCCTTTTTACTCACGAATTTCTGGCTATAAGACTCATATTTTTGATTTTGAAGCCCAAGAAGTAAAAGATTATTATAAATACTATGATGTTTTAATCAATCTTCCTAAGGTTTTAAAAGATGAAAAATGAGCACCAATTATTTTTTAAAAAGCTTTTAGGCGAAGAAAATGCGTATTTTGATGATATTCATAAAAGAGCATATAGCTATGATGCGACTAGAAGGCATTATTTACCCGATGGAGTACTATTTCCAAGAAATGAAGAAGATATTAGTAAAATTTTAAAATATTGCAACGAAAATAATATCATCATCATCCCTAGAGGTTCAGGCTCTGGTTTTACAGGTGGGGCTTTGGCGGTAAATGGTGGTGTTGTTTTAAGTTTTGAAAAGCACATGAATAAAATTTTAGAAATTGATCTTGAAAATTTAGTTGCCGTAGTCCAGCCTGGTGTGATTAATATGGCTTTGCAAAAAGAAGTGGCCAAATATGGACTTTTTTATCCGCCTGATCCTGCAAGTATGGAGTATTCTAGTTTGGGTGGAAATGTAAGTGAAAATGCAGGTGGAATGAGAGCGGCAAAATACGGCATTACAAAAGATTATGTGATGGCTTTAAGAGCGGTTTTGCCAAATGGAGAGATCATCCGTGCAGGCAAACGCACGATTAAAGATGTGGCAGGATATAATTTAGCAGGGATTTTAATCGCAAGTGAAGGATCTTTGGCAGTGCTTAGTGAAATCACTTTAAAACTTATTGCTTTACCAAAATACAAAAAAACAGCCTTTGGGATCTTTCCAAGTGTCCAAAGTGCGATGAATGCGGTTTATCAAAGCCTTGCTAAAGGTGTAACTCCTGTATCTATGGAATTTTTGGATAATCTTAGTATTAGAGCAGTTGAGAGTAAATTTAATAAAGGTTTGCCAGTTGATGCAGGAGCGATTTTAATCGCTGATGTGGATGGTAATGTAGAAAATGCCTTAGAGCAAGATTTGGAAATTTTAAAAGAGAATTTTTTAAAAGCAGGGGCTAGCGAATTTAAAATAGCAAAAGATGAGCAAGAAGCAGCTGATATTTGGTTTGCTAGAAGAAATTGTTCTCAAAGTATTGCTATGTATGGCACTTTAAAGCTTAATGAAGATATAACAGTACCTAGATCAAAACTCCCAGCTTTACTTGAAGGTATCGATAAGGTTTCTAAAAAATATGGTTTTAAAATCCCTTGTTTTGGCCATACAGGCGATGGAAATGTGCATACAAATGTTATGGTTCCAGATAAAAATGATGAAGAGCAGGTAAAAAAAGGGCATGAGGCTATCACTGAAATTTTTAAACTTACCGTAGAACTTGGTGGGACTTTAAGTGGTGAGCATGGCATAGGTATCTCAAAAGCACCTTTTATGAATTTAGCTTTTAGTGAAGCTGAAATGGAGCTTATGAGAAATATTAAAAAAGCATTTGATCCAAATAATATATTAAATCCTTTTAAAATGGGGCTTTGATGTTAAATTGGCGTAAATTATGGACTTTTTTGCTTGCATTTAGAGATAAAGAAATTCTAAATTATTCGGCGGCTTTAAGTTTTTATACTATTTTGTCTTTAATACCTATTTTATTTGTGTGTTTTTCTGCTTTTACGCAAATTCCAAGTTTTGATGGGTATTATGACAAAGTCAAACAATTGATTTTTACTTTTCTTATTCCTGCGCAGCAAGATATGGTTGCTGGATATTTAGATACTTTTTTAAAAAATAGCGTAAATTTAGGCATAGTAGGTCTTATAGCTATGGCTTTTACTTCTTTAGCCTTTTTTTCGGGTTATGATTTTGTGGTTAATAAAATCACAAAAAGCGAACCGCGCACCCTTTGGCAAAGTGTGAGTTCGTATTGGACCTTGCTAACTCTTGTACCACTTGGCTTAGGACTTAGTTTTTACATTTCTGCCTATATACAAAAAACCTTGGATGATTGGCAGATTGGTTTTAATATTTTTGAATTTTTACCTTATATTATCATTTGGGCTTTGTTTTTTATTTCATATTCGAGTTCTATTGCTAAGGGGGATTTGAAAATTTTGCTTATTAGCACTTTTTTTAGTTCCATGGTTTGGTATATTAGCAAGAATTTATTTGTTTATTATATAGTGTATAATAAAACTTATACCAATGTTTATGGATCTTTTTCGACTATACTTTTCTTTTTTATTTGGATTTATATTTCTTGGGTTATTTATCTTTTCGGTTTAAAAACTTATCATTATTTGAATCAAAATTTAGAACAAAAGCAAAATGAAGGGCAAAAAATTAAGAGAAATAATAAAAAGAGCTAGATATTTATTAAAAATACTAAGAAAACTAAGAAAAATATAGCTATAAAAATATTTGCCATGAAGAAAAAAATTACTTGCATAAAATTTTAAATTCAAAAAGCTTTGCAAATACTCATCAAAAAAACCTCCAAAGCCAATAATATGTAAAAAAAGGCTTAGCGGATAAAATATCACAAATGCAAAGCTTAAAATAATAGCAAGAAGCTGCTGATAAGAAATCAAAGGAAAAAAATATAAAACTGGAATAATCATTGCAAAAAAAGTCCAGATATTTAAAAATATGACATTGAAAAAATTGTTAAAATATTTTGAAAAATGATGTAAATACAAAAAGATAAAAAACACTCCCATAATAGAAAATAAAAATCCTAAACTAAAAAGAAGTTGCGGAAAAAGACAAATGCAAAATAAGATACTCATAAAAAGATTGTGAAAACTAAGAATTTTGACATTTTTTGCTATTAAATAAAAACCCCACAAAGCCATTATCAAAGATCTTATAAAAGAGGGCACAAAGCCTATCATAAAACCGTATAAAAATAGCAAAATAAAAATAAATACACTAAGATCCAGTTTTAAATTTCTATAAGGAAAATATCTTTTTTGAAAAAAACCATAAATAGGGCTTAAAAGAAAGAATATTAAACTAAAAATCAAGGCGATGTGATAGCCACTGATAGCGATTAAATGTGCTATGCCGTAGTGATTTACATCATTTCTTAGTTCTTTTGATACTGGTAGGGCGAAAAATAATGCTCCGAATAATTCTTTAATTTTCTCATTTTGATGTTGGTTTAAAAAATATGCAATGAGTTGATTTCTAGGTGTTGTTTGTGAATTTTCAATGCTAATATCATAACTTGGCATATAAAAATTTTTAGATAAATAATCTTTAAAACTTACATTGGTATTAATTATACGGAGTTTAATTTCTTGGTATTTTTTTAGATCTAAATCTTTTTTGTAGCTTGTGGTGTAAAAAGTAAATTGAGAATTCTGCAATTTAAAAACTTTATATACTTTGTTATTGCGTGTTTTTTCATAGCTTTGCAAAACTTTAACACCACTTAAGGTTTGATGTTTGTTTTGTTTAAAATTTAGGAAATTTTGATACTCATAGAAAAGATTAAAAATAAAAATACAAAGACAGAAGCCAATTAAAATAAGAAAATTTTTAATAAAAGAGAGTTTGAAATTTAAACCCTCTTTGAAAATTTTGTTAAATAAAACCAAAATATTAAAATAAGCAAGATTAAAAATATAGGAGCCAAATAAGGATAATTAGATAATCTTCCAAATATTTTTTCTACAATATGCCCAAAAGCAAAACCTAAATATCCAAAACCTACCGCCCATATAGCACTTGCCAATGCATTAATAATAAAAAATCTTAAAAAACTAAATTTGGCAATTCCTGCAGCCATAGGAATAAAAGTTTTTAAGCCATAAATAAATTTTTGAATGACAATCAGCATGTTTCCGTATTGCCTTATCTTAATCATCGCCAAAGCAATTTTTCGCCGATGATTTTTAAAATAAGGTAGAAGATCTTTTTTATAATATTTTCCCATAATAAAAAGCAAAGTAGAACCTATAATATTTGCTATAAATGCAAGTGCTATACATAAAGAAAGATTAAGATGTCCTTGTGCACTCAATACTCCGGCTGTTAAAATTCCAACCATACCTCCGCCTAAAGAATAAAAAAATAAAGCAATATAGCCATATTTTAACAAAGTATCTAACATCTCTTGCATTAAAAGACCTTATTTTGCATAATCTATAGCTCGAATTTCTCGAATCACATTAACTTTGATTTCACCTGGATATTGCACTTTCTCTTGAATTTCTTCGGCGATTTCTTTAGCCAAAAGCACAGCTTCATCATCATTGACTAGTTTTGCATTTGCAATGACTCTAATTTCTCTTCCTGCATTGATGGCGTAGGCATTTTTGATACCTTCTTTACTTTTGGCTATTTCTTCAAGTTCGCTGACTCTTTTTAAGAAAGCTTCTAAAACTTCTCGTCTAGCACCTGGTCTTGCAGCACTTAAGATGTCAGCAGCGCAAACAGCGGCTGATTCTATGCTTGTGGCTTCTTCATGACCGTGATGGGCGTAAATGGCATTAATCACCGCAGGGTGTTCTTTATATCTTTTGCAAAGCTCAGCACCTAAATCTACATGAGAACCTTCAAAATCATGTGTTAAAGCCTTACCTATATCGTGTAAAATTCCAGCACGACGCGCCAAATTTTCATCCCCACCGCATTCAGCTGCGATAATTCCTGCTAAATGTGCCACTTCTAAAGAATGTGCTAAAGCATTTTGTCCATAGCTTGCACGGTATTTTAATTTTCCTATGAGCTTGGTAATTTCAGGATGCATTCTTGAAAGTCCTAAATCCATAATAATTGTTTCACCTTCTTCTAGGATAGCATTGTCAAATTCTTTACAAACTTTTTCATGAATTTCTTCTATGCGTGCGGGTTGAATTCTGCCATCATCAACTAAAAGTTCTATAACTTTTGTAGCAATAGCACGGCGGTATAAATTAAAACAACTCACAATGATAGCACCTGGCGTATCATCAATGATAATATCAACACCTAAAACCATTTCTAAAGTTTTAACATTGCGCCCTTCTTTGCCTATAATGCGCCCTTTTAACTCATCATTTTTGATATTAACTACATTTATAAGTCTTTCGGCAGCGAATTCTCCTGCAAATCTTGAAGTCGCTTGTGCTAAGATATAATTTGCACGGCGTTTTGCTTCGCTTTTTGCTTCTTCTTCATATTTTCTAACGATATGAGCTATCTCATTGCGGGATTTTTCTTCCACTTTTTGAAGGATAATTTCTTTAGCTTCGTTTTGGGTAAGTCCTGCACTGCGTTCGAGAATTTTTAAAGCTTGTGTGATTTTTTCTTCATAGTTTCTTTTTAAATTTATATTTTCATTGCGTTCATCACAAAGATTTTTTTTAATTTTTTCTATTTCATCTTTGTCGCTTTTTATGCGTTCTTCTTGAGTGAAGAGTTTTTGTTCTCTTTTAACAACTTCGTCAAGTTTTTGATTGTATTCTTTTTGAATTTTATTGACTTTGTCATCAAATTTTTTTCTCGCTTCAAATTCGGCATTCATTACTGAATTTTTTGCATCTTTTAAAACAAGTTCTGCTTCGTACTCGATAGCTTTAGCTTTAGCTTTAGCCTGTTCTATAAAAATGTCTTGGTTGACATCATTGAATTTTTTGGCAACTAAATATCCAATCCCACCGCCGATTATAGCGGCTATAAGTGCAATAATTGTGCTTAGCATTTTTTATTTTCCTATAATATTTTTTAAAAGGATTAATAAAGAAATCGCCTTGTATATCGTATTTTTCGCTTAAATTTACCTTGCATAAACCATTAAGGCTTTGCGTAAAGATAATAAGAGGCCTATAATTTAAATTTGCAAAAAACCTATCATAAAAGCCATTTCCGTGCCCAATTCTTCTGAAGTTAGCATCCGCTCCTATTACTGGAACGATAGCAAGATCAATTTTTACATTTACAAAAGAATTATTGGGCTCGTAAATCCCAAATTTTTTCCTGCCAAAAGGCAGTCTTAATTTTACAATTTTTAAACTTTCATCTTGCATAAATGGAACAAAAATTGTGCAGTTTTTACAAAATTTGCGTCTAAAAAGTAATAGATTTGGCTCATAAGGAAGCGGGATATAAAGCAAAATTTTTTTACATCTTTGTTTTTTGATGATTTCTTGTATGGATTTGAAAATTTTATAATTTTGTATTGGAGCCTTTTTTATATACTTTTTTAATTCTTTTTTTTGTTTTGAGCGGAAATTTTCTTTACTTATCAATTTTTTATCCTATTAAAAAATTTTATGCTACAATTTTAGCATTTTTATCTAAAATTAATCATTTTTAAAAGGTTGTCAGTGTATAAAAAAATTTTATTTTTATTTTCTATACTTTTGGTGTTTAATGCCTGCGATAATAAGAGTAAAGAACAAGATTTAAATGTTAGCACCGCACTTTTAACTCAAGGCGATAAGGTGAATTTTTCCCTAAAAACTAATGACGGAAAAAATATTTTCATTAAAGCAAATTCTGATGCTATTGAATTTGAAAACGAGGGCAAAGCGACTTTGTTTGTTTTTTTTGCAACTTGGTGCCAACCTTGTTTAGCTGAAATTCCACATTTAAATAAACTTCAAGAAAAATACAAAGAAAGTTTTAAGGTAGTAGGAGTATTGCTTGAGGATATGAATAATGAGAATTTAAGTGCATTTATTAATCAATATAAAATTAACTACAGTATTTCTCTTGGAGAAGGTAATTATTTGCTTGCTAAAAGCATAGGAGGAATTGAAGGAATTCCCACCATGGTGCTTTATGATAATAATAGCAAAATGATTAACCTTTACACAGGACTTATTCCAGAAGAAATGCTGGATATTGATATACAAAGGGCTTTATTGTAATGTTAAATTTTTTAAAACAAGGTTTAAAAAAGACCATTGAAAGTATTTCGCAAATCAAAGCGGATAATAAAAAAATCACAAAAGATTTATTGGAAGAAATGTTATTGGAAGCAGATGTGGCGTATGAGATTGTTGAAGAAATTATTTATTATTTGCCACCCAGTGATGAGGTTAAAAAAGCTGATTTAAAGCGCGTGATGGGCACATATTTTTTATATGATAAAGTGCAATTTTCTTCTGCAAAACCTTTTGTGGAATTAATTTTAGGAGTAAATGGCGCAGGTAAAACGACTAGTATTGCAAAACTTGCAAATTTATACAAAAGTCAAGGTCAAAAAGTGATTTTAGGAGCTTGTGATACTTTTAGAGCAGGAGCTATTGAGCAATTGCGTCTTTGGGCGGAAAAAATCGGAGTAGAAATTGTAATAAGCGCTCAAGGTCATGATCCTTCAGCGGTAGCCTTTGATACCATTTCAAAAGCACTTGCAAAAAATTATGATAAAGTAATTATTGATACAGCTGGAAGATTGCAAAATCAAAAAAATTTAGCCGCTGAGCTTGAAAAGATTGTAAGAATTTCAAATAAAGCTATGCAAGGTGCGCCTCATCTTAAAATTTTAGTGCTTGATGGCACTCAGGGTAATGCTGGAATTTTGCAGGCTAAAGCTTTTAATGAGCTTGTAAGGCTTGATGGGGTGATTATTACAAAACTCGATGGCACAGCAAAGGGCGGAGCGCTTTTTAGTATAGCAAGAGAATTAGAGCTTCCTATTTTATATATAGGAACGGGCGAGAAAATGCAAGACTTACATGAATTTAATGCGCAAGATTATTTAGATGCTTTATTAGAGCCTATTTTTAGTTAATAATAAATTCGATTTTTTCTTTAGATAATGCTAAAAAACTTTCCAAAGAAGAAATGATTTTCAAAGGGTCTAAATTTTTTGTGATAAAAACAAGCTTACTTTCTTTATCTCGAGTATTTTTAATGTGTGTAGGAGGATGAATGATATGTCCTACACCATTGATATTAACTAAAAAATCTTCCCCAATATCTAATAAACCTTTTACTCTTAAAATTTGCGTTCCGTATTGATGCAAAAGCATACTAAGCCAAATTCCAAATATACTCCAATCAATAGCTTTTTTAAAGCTTATGCAAATGGATTGTATGTTTTTATTGTGAAAATTTTTGTTAGGTGTTTTGTTAAAAAATATTTCTTGGCGTTTGGTGTTTAAGAGTGTATTGAAAGTAAAATTTTCTTTTTTGATGATGTTAATTCCTTGGTGAATGGAATTGATTTTTTCATTTAAAATTTGAGTGTTTGCATTAAGATCGTTTTTTGTCATTAAAATACAATCAGAACTTGCAATTTGATTATAAGCCTCTTCGTTGTTTTCTATATGGTCTAATCCATTTAAAGCATCGATACAAGTAATGATATTTGAAATTTCAAAATGATGAAACAAAAAAGCATCACTTAAAAAAGTAAAGATAATAGGAGCAGGATTTGCTAGCCCTGTTGTTTCTATAATCACTCTTTGTAAAATTTGTGATTTTTTATCATAATTATCAAGTAAATTTCTAAGTTTTTGGATTAAATCCTCTCTTTTGTTGCAGCACATGCAACCTGAATTTAAAAATAGGGTTTTTTCTTTGATAAAATCTGCATCTAAAATGCTGTGATCAAGTGAAATTTGACCCAGTTCATTAACTATGATAGCGATATTATCTTGCTTTTCTTTACTTAAAAGTTCTTTTAAAAAAGTGGTTTTGCCACTACCTAAAAACCCTGTAATGATATGAATAGGAATTTTAGCCATTATATGTTCTTAAATGAAATAATAATTTTTCGTCCAAAGCATCAAAGGTTTGTTTTTCAAGTTCATTGGCTTTTATCCATAAATCGCCTAAATCATTAACTATAATGTCTCGTCCTTTTTGGTTACTAAGTATATATTTACTGCCTTGCCATTCTTTGAGTTTTAAACCATAAAAATTCAAGATAATGTTTAAAAATTTAACCTTTTTAAGTCTTAAACGCATTCTTTCTTTTTGATTTTCTCCCAGACTAATGAAGGATTTTTCTTCTTTAAATTGCACATCACTCCAGTGAAATTTAGTAATCATTTCTCCGCATAAAATACACATATTTTAACTCCTTTGCAAGGTTAAAACCTTGCAAATTTTATTTTTTTCTTGGACATCGTTTTAAAAAATCATCTGCCATAGCATTTAAATTTACCCATTTTACACCTTCGTGTTTATTGATATGTTCAATAATTCTTTCATGCATCAACAAAACTTGAGGACGCGCACTAACATCAGGGTGTATAGTCATAGGAAAAATAGCATAATCCATCTCACGATATACCCAATCAAACTGATCAATCCACATTTGTCCTATATCGCGTGGAGAGACAAAGCCAAAGCTATTTGGGGATTTTTTGATAAACATCATAGGAGGTAAATCATCTAAATACCAATTAGCAGGAATTTCAACCAAATCAGTTTCCTTGCCACGCACTAAAGGTTTCATCCAATCTTTTGCCTCAGCACTATAATCAATTTTAGTCCATTTATCGCCTACACGTACATAATACGGCGTAAAATCATTATGCATTAAGGAATGGTCATATTTTATACCATGTTTTAGCAAGAGTTCATTAGTGATATTTGAAAATTCCCACCAAGGTGCAACATAGCCACTTGGTTTTTTACCGCTTATTTTTTCTATTAATTCTATGCTTTTTAATAAGACATCTTCTTCTTGCTTAGCACTCATAGCAATGGGATTTTCATGTGAATACCCATGCGCACCTATTTCATGTCCCGCATCAACTATCATTTTCATTTGATCTGGGAAAGTTTCTATAGAGTGTCCTGGTGCAAACCAAGTTGCAGGAATGTTATACTTTTTAAAAAGTTTTAAAAGTCTAGGAATACCAACTTCTCCAGCAAAAAGTCCTCTTGAAATATCATCAGGAGAGTCTTCTCCGCCATAACTTCCAAGCCAACCAGCTACCGCATCAATATCCACGCCATAGGCAACTAAAATTTCTTTTGCCATTTTCTCTCCTTTGTGTTAAGATGAATTTCTTTTAGATTTTTTTGTGTTAGTTTTAAATTTAAATCTTTTAAATAAGGGATAGTATTTCTTTGAATTTCAACTTCTTTTATATCGATTTCATTAATGATAAAGCCTTCTTCTTTTTCATAAGTTGCTAAAATTTCTCCCTTTGGATTGATTATTCTTGAATGACCTGCAAATTCTAATTTATTTCCATCTATTTTTGATATTTCTTCGCCACTGCGATTACTTGCTAGGACAAAAACTCCATTTTCTAAAGCTCTTGCTTTGCTTGCCAAATCCCAAGCATAAGTTCTAGCCTTTCCAAAAGCAGCACTATAGCAGATAATTTGAGCGCCTTGCAAAGCTAAAATTCTAGCCCCTTCGCCAAAACCAACTTCATAACAAATTTGCAAACCAAGCTTGATGCTAAAATTTGGAAATTTTAATTTAAATACAGGATATTTATTACCTTTTTGAAATCTTTTCTTCTCATTTCCCCAAAGATAAATTTTTCTATATTTTCCAATAAGTCCTTTTGTTCCTAGTATATAAGCAGTATCAAAAAGTTTATTTTGATCTTTTTCTATGCTACAAGCTATAATATAAGCTTTATATCTTATGGCTAAGTTATGCAAGGATTTTAGGGTAGGGTGCTTTAAGTCTTTAAAAGAAAGTGCGTATTTTTGATCTTTATCTTCCACACAATATCCACTATCAAAAAGTTCTGGTAAAACTATAATTTTTGCTCCTTGTTCTAAGGCTTGTTTACTCAAAATCAGTGCTTTGCTTATATTATTTTTTACATCATATGATAGGGGCGAAAATTGTATGAGTGCGACTTGAATTTTCTTTTCCATAACATTCTCCTTGTTAGGAATTTGTTTAACTTTTTTTATCATATCCTTTAAATTCTTAAATCTTTTATTTTTGATCCAAGTTAATTTAAAAGAAAGATAAAGTGTGTAAAATTGTTATATTAAATTTTTAAAATGAGAAAACAATGGCAAAGAAGCAAATTTTATTTGAATGTCAAGCTTGTGGAAATCAGCAAGGCAAATGGATTGGAAAATGTCCAGATTGTGGAGCTTGGGATAGTTTTGTAGAATTAAAACAAGAACAAATTAAAGTTTTAAAAGAGCTTTCTAAAATTTCAAATTCACCAAGCGTAGCGGTTTGTATAGAAGAAGTGGTTGCTGAAAAATTTGCAAGAATTTCTACTGATGATAAAGAACTTGATTTGGTTTTAGGTGGTGGTTTGGTTGTTGGGAGTTTGGTTTTGATAGGCGGAAGTCCAGGGGTTGGGAAATCTACTCTTTTGTTAAAAATCGCTTCGAATTTAGCTAAAAGTGGCAAGAAAGTGCTTTATGTAAGTGGTGAAGAAAGTAAATCTCAAATCAAATTAAGAGCCGATCGTTTAGATGCTAATACGCCTAATTTATTTTTATTAACCGAGCTTTGTTTAGAAGATATTTTAGACGAGCTTAATAAAAAGGATTATGAAATTTTAATCATTGATTCCATACAAACTTTATATTCAAACAAAATCGCTTCAGCAGCGGGAAGTATCACGCAGGTTAGAGAAATCACTTTTGAGCTTATGCGTTTTTCAAAAGCCAAAAATATCAGCACTTTTATCATAGGTCACATTACAAAAGATGGTGCTATTGCTGGGCCTAGAATTTTAGAGCATATGGTGGATGTAGTACTCTATTTTGAAGGCGATGCGAACAAAGAAATTAGGCTTTTAAGGGGCTTTAAAAATCGTTTTGGAAATATCAGCGAAGTAGGGATTTTTGAAATGACTTCTAAAGGACTTATTAGTGCTAAAGATATAGTTAATAGATTTTTTTCAAGGGGTAAGGCTATAAGCGGAAGTGCTTTAAGTGTAGTAATGGAAGGAAGCAGGGCTTTGATCTTAGAAATTCAAGCCTTGGTTTGTGAAAGTGCTTACCCAAAACGAAGCGCCACAGGCTATGAAAAAAACCGCTTAGATATGCTAATTGCTTTGCTTGAAAGAAAACTTGAAATTCCTTTAGGGCATTATGATGTTTTTATTAATGTTAGTGGCGGGGTAAAAATTAGCGAAACAGCAGCAGATTTAGCAGTAGTTGCAGCTATCATTTCAAGTTTTAAAAATCGTCCTTTAAGCAAGGATAGTGTTTTTATAGGAGAGCTTAGTTTAAATGGGGAAATTAAAGAAGTTTTTTCACTTGATACGCGCTTAAAAGAAGCCAAAATGCAAAATTTTAAAAATGCTATTATTCCCATTAAACCTATGGAAAATATAGGTATTAAATGTTTTGTGGCTAAGGATTTAAGAGAAGTTTTAGAATGGATGTAAAAAAATTACTTTTCATCAAAATGTAAGCAAATTTAAGTTATAATATCAGTTTTAATACTTTTACTTAAGGTTTATTATGAAAGATTTGTTTTTATTTAGCTCACTCATCAACGAAAGCCATACTTTCGCTTATTTTTTTCATCTTATTTTAGTTGTTGTAATTGCTTTTCTTTTTGCAAAATTTGCAACAAGATCCATGCAACTTGTACCTAGAGGAAGTCAAAATTTAGCAGAGGCTTATTTGGATGGCATTTTAAGCATGGGGCGTGACACTATGGGTAGCGAAGAAGCTGCGAGAAAATATCTCCCTTTGGTTGCAACTATTGGTTTAGTAGTATTTTTCAGTAATATTATAGGTATTATACCTGGCTTTGAGGCACCTACTGCTAGTTTAAATTTAACAGCAGCTTTAGCTTTGATTGTATTTTTTTATTATCATTTTGAAGGCATTAGAACGCAAGGTTTTTTCAAATACTTTGCGCATTTTATGGGGCCTGTTAAAATTATTGCTCCTTTAATGTTTCCTATAGAACTTGTTTCTCATTTTTCTCGTATTATTTCTTTGTCTTTTCGTTTGTTTGGTAATATCAAAGGAGACGATTTATTTTTAGCAGTTATTTTAGCACTTGCTCCTTGGGTAGCTCCACTTCCTGCTTATGTGCTTTTAACTTTTATGGCTTTTTTACAAGCTTTTATTTTTATGATTTTAACTTATGTGTATTTAGCAGGTGCGACTGTTATTGAGGAAGGTCATTGATTTATATTTTAGAATTTTTTAAAGGTGCATCATGGGCTTTAGTGCTTTTTGGTGCATTCTTTTTGTTTTTTCATTTTACTTATTTTTATCTTTATCTTTGTACTATAGGCCTTCTTTTAAGTTTAGTTGTTTCTTTATTGTTGCGAAATTATGAATTACATCAAAAGCTGCTAGATTAATTTTTACAAATAAAATAGAATGAAGATTTTATTTGTAAGTTTAAAGACTTTTTGAAAGAAAAAATGTTAAAATAAGTCTAAAAAATTCAAGGAAAATCAATGTTTGAAGTAGTCATAGGACTTGAAGTTCATGCTCAATTAAATACTAAAACGAAAATCTTTTGCTCATGTGCGACTTCTTTTGGAGAAGCCCCAAATACCAATGTTTGTCCTACTTGTTTAGCTTTACCTGGTGCTTTACCTGTTTTAAATGAAGAAGCAGTAAAAAAAGCTATTGCTTTTGGGAAAGCGGTGAATGCAACTATAAATAAAAAAAGTATTTTTAATAGAAAAAATTATTTTTATCCAGATTTGCCAAAGGCTTATCAAATTTCGCAATTTGATATTCCTATAGTAGAAAAGGGTGAGCTTTTCATTAATGTAAATGGTGAGAATAAACGCATAGGTATCACTAGAGCGCATTTGGAAGAAGATGCAGGTAAGAATATCCATGAGAATGATTTTTCTAAGGTGGATTTAAATCGCGCTGGAACACCTTTACTTGAAATTGTAAGTGAGCCAGAACTTAGAAGTAGCGATGAAGCAGTGGCTTATCTTAAAAAATTACATTCCATCATACGCTTTTTAGATATTTCTGATGCAAATATGCAAGAAGGAAGTTTTAGATGTGACGCAAATGTTAGCATAAGACCAAAAGGTGATACTAAACTTTACACTAGGGTAGAAATTAAAAACCTTAATTCTTTCCGCTTTATTCAAAAGGCTATAGAATATGAAGTAAAAAGACAAAGCGAGGCGTGGGAAGATGGAGTTTATGATAAAGAAGTCGTGCAAGAAACAAGGCTTTTTGATACGACAAATTTAGTTACAAGAAGTATGCGTGGTAAGGAAGAAGCAGCAGAATACCGCTATTTTCCTGATCCTGATTTGTTACCTGTTTTATTAAAAGATGAGTTTTTAGAGCTTAAAATTCCAGAACTTCCAGATGAGAAAAAAACGCGTTATATGAGAGAACTTGGCATTAAAGAAAGTGATGCGGAAGTGCTAATAAGCTCACTTGAAATGAGTCGTTTTTTTGAGAGCTTGATTGCTTTAAATTTAAATCCTAAACTTTGTGTAAATTGGTTAAATACTGAACTTATGGGACTTTTAAAAGGAGAACTTACCATAGAAAATTCTCCTGTCAATGCAAATAAACTTGGCGCTTTAATCAAACGCATAGAAGATGGCACTATTAGTGCCAAGGCCGCTAAGGATGTTTTGGCTTTTGTTTTTGAAAATACTGAAGTAGAAATTGATGAAGCTATTGAAAAGCTAGGACTTAAACAAGTGAGTGATGACTCGGCCATTGAAGCGGTAATTGATCAAATTTTAAATGCAAATGCTGATAAAGTTGAAGAATATAAGAGTGGAAAAGATAAACTTTTTGGCTTTTTTGTGGGTCAAACTATGAAAGAAGGCAAGGGTGCTTTTAATCCTGTTAAGGTTAATGAAATTTTAAAAACAAAGCTTGGCTAATGAGCAAGATCGCAGTAATTGGTGCAGGGAAGTGGGGTAGTGCTTTACATAGTGCCTTAAGCATTAAAAATACTTGTGTTATCACTTCTCGCACACAGCGAGCTTTAGTTGATTTTGTAAGCTTGCAACAAGCACTAGATTGTGAATATTTGATTTTTGCTTTAAGTTCTCAAGGAATTCATTCTTGGCTTGAGCAAAATTTTATCAATAAGGGGCAAAAAATTCTTATTGCTTCAAAAGGCATAGAAACTTCAACTTGTAAATTTTTAGATGAAATTTTTAGCGAATTTGTAGATAAAGACAAACTTTGTGTTTTAAGTGGTCCTTCTTTTGCAGCCGAAGTTATGCAAAAACTTCCCTGTGCTTTGATGATTAGTGGTGTAAATCAAATACTTTGCAAAGAATTTGCAAATTTCTTTCCTGATTTTATAAAAGCTTATACAAATGATGATGTGCGTGGGGCTGAAATTTGTGGTGCTTATAAAAATGTCTTAGCAATTGCTAGTGGTATAAGTGATGGTTTAAAGCTTGGTAATAATGCAAGAGCTTCTTTAATCTCTCGTGGCCTTGTTGAAATGCATCGTTTTGGTAAGTTTTTTGGTGCCAAAGAAGAGACTTTTTTAGGGCTTAGCGGAGCAGGAGATTTGTTTTTAACAGCTACGAGCACTCTTTCAAGAAACTATCGAGCCGGATTGATGCTAGCACTTGGAAAAGGGTATCAAGATATAATTAATGAGTTAAAAGAGGTTGTAGAGGGTATACCTACGGCTTTTGCTATAGAAAAAATTTCACAAAAAGAGCAAATTTATACCCCTATAGTTAAAGAGGTTGTGGCCATACTTTACGGTAAGGACGCAAAGGAATCTCTTAAGGATTTATTAAGACAAAATTGATTTTAGGAAGATATCATGATTATTAAAAACGCAAAAATTTACGGAGAAGAGTTAAAGGATATTCAAATTTTAGAAGGCAAAATTACTCAAATTGCCAATGGATTACATGATAATGAAGAAATTATTGATGCACAAGGCCTGAGTGTTTTGCCTTCTTTTGTTGATCTTAATGTAAATTTTAAGAATGATAAATTTAGTTTAGAGCATCTTGATATTTTAGAACAAGAGTGTCTGAAATCTGGAATTTCAAGTATAGTTTTAAGAGATAAGATGGACTTTGAAGAGGAAAATTACACCTTGTTTTTAGATCGCTTAAAGCAAATGAAAATCGATGTTTTTTCTAGCATTCGAGTGCTTGACTCTAATAAAAAATTAAAAAATCTCTCCACCCTAGTAAATAAGGGAGCTTTAGGACTTGAGTTGAAAAGTTTCAGCGAAGCAAATATCGTAAAACTTGCTATGCAGTATGCTTTGATGAAAAATGTGCCTATATTCGTTGAATGTTATAATGAAGGTTTTGATGATGGCGGAGTGATGAATAATTCTGACATTAGTTTTGAATTGGGTCTTGTTGGAATGAATGCAATAAGCGAGTATAGCGAAGTGGCTAAGATGAAGCAAATTGCTAAATTTTATAATGTAGAAATTATCTATGATGGTTTAACTCTAAAAAATTCTTTAGAGTTATTAAGTGAAGATGATTGCATATTGGCTAGCATCCATCATTTAATTAAAAGTGATGAGGCGTGCTTGGGTTTTAATACTGCTGCAAAAATTTTTCCGCCATTGCGTTCTAAAGAAGATAGAGATTTTTTAAAGCAAGCTTTAAAAAAGAATAAAATCAAATTCTTAACTTCTTTACATAATCCAAAATCTATTTCTCTAAAAGATTTGGCTTTTGATGAGGCGGCATTTGGAATTCACGGACTTTGTGACTTTATAAGTCTTTGTTATACCTTCTTTATAAAAAATGGTTTTTTAACTTGGCGGGAACTTTGCAAGTTTACAAGTAAAAATCCTAGTGAATTTTTAGGTTTAAATAGTGGAATCATAGAGATTGGCAAAGAAGCAAATTTGGTTATTTTTGATGAAGATGAAGAAAATTTTACGCCAAAAGGCTCGCTTTATGCTAATGATAAGCTTTTTGGAAAGGTTAAAATGCATATGATTAAGGGTGAAATGTTTTAAAAATGCTAGTAGAAATTCTAGCAATTTATCTAATTATTTTTATTTTTGCACTTATACCCTTGTTTGCTTTGAAATTTCAAAGGGCAAAGTGGCTTTTGCTAGTGTTTTATATTTTAATCATTTGCTTTTGGATGATTATTTTTTTAGATTCTAGTAGGAATTTGCTTTTTGTTTTAACGCATTTTTCTTATATTGCTCCTTTGCTTTGTTGTGTGATTGGAATTTTTAGTTTTATTTGGCATAAAAAAGAGTTTTTTACAATTAAGTTTTATCTTTCTGGTTTTTATTTATTTGTATCCTTATGTGCTTTTTTTACTTTTTTTCTTTCAGAACTTCCAAAGAACAAAGGTTTTTATGTGGATGAAAATAATTTATATGAATTTTATATTTTTGGAAGCATTATGATGTTCTTATCTATGTTAGGGCTTTTTGGAATTTATAAAAACAAAAAATATTTGCTCTATTTTACTTATAGTTTTATTATATTTTTGGTTATTCTAAATAGTTTTTATTTTTCAACTTAAATACTTTAAAGTTCAATTAATGGATCAAGCACTATAAAATTAAGTTTTAAAGTAATATCTAAATATTCTTCCTTGCTTTGAATATTTAGCTTTTCTATACTAAAAAAGTGTTTGTCGTTATTTAAATCTTGTAAGAAACTTAAAAGTTGAATAAAAGAGCTTTGAAAATTTATTTTTAAATGATGAATTTGAAATTGCTCCATCTTTGTTGTTTGAGTGTCTAAGTCTTTAAAGTATAAAGAATTTTCATTTGCTTTTTTCTGTAAAGCATTCATATAGTCATTATAGCTTTTTTTGAGTATTAATAAACCTTGTTTTAGATTAAAAAGTTCTTCGCTTTGATTTTGATATTTGGCATTAAGAGAAAGTAGTTTTTGGTTTAATTGCTCGCTTTTGCTTTGTGAATTTTGCAAAAGCAATTGTAAGGCTTCGTCATTGTTATCGTTTTCTAAATAGGTTTCACTAAGTTTTAAAGCTAAAAAAACACCAGCAAAAATAATTAAAACAAAATATAAAATTCTTTCTCTGGGATTTAAATTTTCTAAAAAAATATTAATTTTATTCATTGACGAAGTTCCAATTCTATATGATATATTTTATTTTTAATTTCTTTTTTCTTAAGGGTGAAATTAGGACTTAGGTGGATTTCGCTTAAGAGTTTTTCTAAAGTACTACTTTGTTCAGCTTGAATGTAAATTTTATGAGAATGGATGTTTAAATTATTTATTTTTACATTATATTCTTGTAAAAGTTTACTAAGCTGGTAAATATTTTCCAAAGGAGAATCAAAGGAAATATGCTCATTTAAATTTTTAAAAATATCTTTGTAATCATTAAGTAGATTCTCATTTTCTTGCACTTGTTTTTCTTTTTTTACTATAGCAATGCTTAAATTTTGTTCTTGTAAATTTAATTGCGAAAGTGATGTTTGCAAAAGCTCCTTTTCTTGATTAAATTTATATGCATCATAGGCTTTGAAAAATGATGGTATAAGAGTTGCCATAAAAGAAATGAGAAAAATAAATATACTTTTTTGCCAAAGATTTAATCTCGAAGGAGAATGTTTGATGAAGTTGGCACTTTTTTGCAATTGAATGTTTTTTAAAAGTTCAGGATAAGTGGATTTATCAAGAAGGGAGCAATGTGTGTTAAGCTTTTCTTTGCAAAATTTAGAAAAATTAAATTTATCATTAATAAATACGATATGTTTTATTTTGTATTTTTGAAGCAAAATTTCTAATCTTCCTTGTCCAAAAACCACATTCTCAAAACTATCTTGAATATCTTGATTGGCAATTTTTTTAAGACTAAAATTAGGAATGATTTTGTAGTTTTTAAAAATTTGATTTTGATAAAAGCAAGCGCAAGTAATATTTTCATCAAAATGAACAAAACAAATGTTTTCATCACTTTTATAAGCACTAAAAAGCAGAGCTTGTGCAAATATATCGTCACATTTAAAATCAATATTTTCACTTAAAGTTAAAAAAATATGCGCTAAATTTTCTTCTAAAATATAAGACATTTGATAGTTTAAATTTTCTGTAATATTTAAATCTTCGCAAGATTTTTCAAATAAAATTTCTTCTAAATTTTCACTTTTTTCATAGGGAAGCTGAGTGTATAAGACTTGCTCAAAATTTAGGAATTTTCTTTCTTTATTTTTTAAAATTTTAATCATTTAGTATTGCTTTTTTGATGAAATCTTGGTCTTTTTGCCAATCTTTTTTTACTTGAACGAAAAGTTTTAGCATTACTTTTTTATTAGCTAATTTTTGAATTTTTTCTCTCGCATCTTTACCAAGTCTTTTAATGCTAGCGCCATTTTTTCCTATTAGCATTGCTTTATGTGAATTAGTGTTTGTGATAATATTTGCATCGATAAAAAGTATTTGTGCTTCTTCTTTAAAGCGAGTTATGATAACTTCACTACTATAGGGTAACTCATCACTAAAATTTTCATATAAGGATTCTAAAATAAAATCCCTATAAATTTCTTTCTCATTGCTATTTGTAATAAATTCAGGATCAAAGAAATACTCGTGTTCTGGAAGGTATTTGCAAATTTCATCAAGTAAAATTTTTTTATAAGCTTTTTTCTTGCAAGAAAAAGGAATAAGAGCTTGAAACTGTTCTTTAAATAAATTGTATTCATCGAGTTTTTTAAACAAACTTGCATTATCACACAAATCAACTTTGTTTAAAACGATGATATGCGGTGTTTTGGGATTAAGTTTTAAAAAGTCCTGATAATTTTGCATATCATCATAAACGCTTGCTACAAAAACAATCAGATCGCAATCTGCTATAGATTTAATCGCCGATTGAATCATGAGCTGATTTAATATCGCATCGCTTTTGTGTAACCCTGGCGTATCAATGAAGATAAGTTGATTATCCTTATGCATCACGATAGCACTGATTTTGCGTCTTGTGGCATTTTGTTTGTGTGAAACAAGAGTGATTTTCTCATCTAATAAAGAATTTATAATGCTACTTTTCCCAGCATTTGTTCTTCCTATAAGAGAGATGAAACCACTTTTCACAAAATATACCTAGCCAAGTCTTTATTTTCGATAATATCTCCAAGTTTTTCTTCTACCATTTTTTTGTCCACTATGAATTTTTTGCCCGCATATTCATCAGCTTCAAAACTTAAATCTTCAAGTAATTTTTCTATCACCGTATGTAAACGCCTTGCGCCAATATCTTGCATTTCTTCATTGGCTTTAGAGGCAATTTTTGCAATTTCTTTTATGGTTTCATCTTCAAATTCAAGCTCTAAATTTTCAGTTTTTAAAAGTTCAGCATATTGTTTTAAAAGTGAATTTTTTGGACGCGTTAAAATCTCATAAAGCGCTTTATCATCAAGGCTATCTAGTTCCACTCTTAAAGGAAAACGCCCTTGAAGTTCAGGGATTAAATCGCTTGGTTTACTAAGATGAAAAGCCCCTGCTGCTATAAAAAGGATATGATCGGTTTTTAAAGTGCCGATTTTTGTTTGCACATTAGATCCTTCGACAATAGGAAGTAAATCTCTTTGTACACCTTCTTTGCTTGGATCTTGGCGGTTTGAATTTCCACTTGAAACGGCGATTTTATCAATCTCATCAATGAAAATAATTCCTTCATTTTCGGCTCTTCTTAAAGCTTCACTTTTGATACTTTCTTGATCTAAAATTTTTTCTCCAGCCTCTGTTTTTAAAGCATTTTTGGCATCTTTGATTTTCATTTCTTTTTTGACTTTTTTGCTGCCTACACCGATAACTTTAACTATATCTTGCATAGCCCCCATTTCAGGCGGTAAATTTGGGTTTGTATCAAACATACTTTGAGAAATTTCTATTTCTATCACGCTTTCATCTAAATCGCCATTTCTAAGTTTTAAACGCATTTTTTCTAAAGAATTTTTATATTCTTCTTGTTTTTCATCGCTTACTCCTTTTGGTAAAGGGGGTAAGAGTTTTTCTAAGATTTTATTTTCTATAAATTCATCGATTTTTTCTTTATTTTTTTCTCTTTGTTCATTTTTTACTAAATTTAAAGCCGCATTCGCTAGATCTCTTACCATACTTTCAACATCACGACCCACAAAACCAACTTCAGTGTATTTGCTTGCTTCTATTTTAATAAAAGGAAAACCCATCATTTTTGCTAAACGCCTTGCAATTTCGGTTTTACCTACACCGGTTGATCCTATCATTAAGATATTTTTTGGCATGATATCATCTTGAAGTTCAGGACTAAGCTGCATCCTGCGATAACGATTTCTTAAAGCTATGGCTATGATTTTTTTAGCTTTTTTTTGTCCTATAACATAATCATCTAAAAATTTAACGATTTCTTTTGGGGTTAAATTCATTTCTCATCCTCGATTACATAAGTTTTTATATTAGTATTAGTATAAATGCAAATCTCACCTGCGATCTCAAGGCTTGATTTTACTAATTCTTCTTCATCTAAACTCGCATGCTTTGCTAAAGCTCTTGCAGCCGAAAGTGCGTAGTTTCCTCCGCTTCCAATAGCGACAATTTTTCCATCTTCGGGCTCAACCACATCACCTGTGCCAGAAAGCAAGAAAATATGTTCTCTATCAAGCACTATCATCATGGCTTCAAGTTTTCTTAAATATTTGTCTTTTCTCCATTCTTTAGAAAAATCAATCGCCGCTTTCAAAAGATCGCCTTTAGAGCTTTGGAGTAAATTTTCAAACATATCAAAAAGATTAAAAGCATCTGCAGTAGATCCTGCAAAACCTGCTAAAACTTTGCCATTATTTAGCTTTCTGATTTTTACTGCATTACCTTTTAAGACGGTGTTACCAAAGCTTACTTGACCATCTCCACCGATTACAGATTTGCTTTTACCTTTATAAGCTAAAATCGTTGTTGCATGAAACATTATTCAGCCTTTATGTTGATTTTAAAATTTGCATGGATAGCATGGCCTAATTTTACGCTTACTTCGTGCAAACCAAGATTTTTTAAGGTATCACACTCCAAACTTTTTTTATCAATTTCTATATTTTTTTGCGTTTTTAAGGCATTTGCTATTTCATCTTTAGTTACTCCGCCAAATAAACTTCCATTTGCACCAACAGGCTTTGAAATTTCAAGTGTGATTTTGCTAAGCTCATCTTTTAATTTTTCTAAATTCGCTATTTCAAAACGCAAATTTTCTGCTTCTTTTTTCTTATCACTTTCGTATTTTCTTAAAACTTCAGTTGTAGCAGCCTTAGCAAAACCTTTTCCTATTAGGAAATTTTGCCCATAGCCATCTTTTACTTCTTTGACTTCTCCAGCTTTTCCGAGTCCTTTTACATCTTTGATTAATAATACTTTCATTTCGTCCTTTCGTTACCTTTTGTATAATTAAAATTTTCTTCCATTTTTACCTGCAATGATAAAACGCAAGGCATTGAGTTTAATAAATCCTGCTGCATCCTTTTGATTATACACTTCATCTTCTTCGAAAGTGCAATAAGCTGCATTAAACAAGCTATCATTAGCGCTTTCGCGGCCAATCACCATCACATTACCTTTATAAAGTTCTAATTTTATTTTGCCATTAGCGTGTTTTTGAGACTCATCGATTAAGGCTTGGAGCATATATCTTTCCGGCGAAAACCAATAGCCATTATAAATCAAGCTTGCATATTTTGGCATAAGTTCGTCTTTTAAATGTGCCGCTTCTCTATCAAGCGTAATGCTTTCAATAGCACGATGCGCTTTTAAAAGTATAGTTCCGCCTGGGGTTTCATAGCAACCACGACTTTTCATACCTACATAACGATTTTCTACTATATCAAGGCGTCCTATACCATGTTTACAACCTAATTCATTCAGTTTTGTTAAAAGTCCTGCTGGGCTTAATTTTTCGCCATTTATAGCTACTAAATCACCTTTAACAAATTCAAGTTCTATAATTTCGCTTTCATTAGGAGCTTCTTTTGGGCTTTTGCTCCATCTCCACATATCATCTTCAGGGGCGTGTGCTGGATCTTCTAAAACAAGCCCTTCATAAGAAATGTGAAGCAAATTTGCATCCATAGAATAAGGTGATTTACCTTTTTTCTTGGTGATATCAATACCATGTTTTTGTGCATAGGCTAGAAGTTTTTCGCGGCTATTTAAATCCCATTCTCTCCAAGGAGCAATGATTTTTAAATCAGGATTGAATGCTAAATATCCAAGTTCAAAGCGCACCTGATCGTTTCCTTTACCTGTAGCTCCATGACTTACTGCATCTGCGCCAGTTTGTAAGGCGATTTGCGCTTGGGTTTTTGCGATTAATGGGCGCGCAATGCTTGTGCCTAGCAAGTATTCCCCTTCATAAATTGCATTTGCTCTAAACATAGGAAATACATAATCTTTTACAAATTCATCTCTTAAATCTTTAATAAAAATATTTTCTTCTTTAATACCCAAAGAAAGGGCTTTTTTTCTAGCAGGTTCAAGTTCTTCGCCTTGACCAATATCTGCCGTAAATGTCACTACTTCGCAATTGTATTCATCTTGTAACCATTTTAAAATAATACTTGTATCAAGTCCCCCAGAATAAGCTAAAACAACTTTTTTTACATCATTTTTCATTATTCATCCTTTTTATGTGAAAATTGTTAGAAATTTTAGCTAAAAATAATTACATTATAGCTTTAAATTTGAAAAAAATATTTTTTAAATTTGCATCTGTTTGATTAATGAATCGAAGATAAAACACAAAATTCAATAAATAAGCATTTTTTGTTCCAAAAATTAGTTTTTTTTGATAAAATTACAAGAATGAGAGTAGATAAGTTTTTAAATACGGTAAATATTACAAAGCGTCGAGCGATTTCTGAAGATATGTGTAAAAGTGGTGTAGTAACTATTAATGGTATTGTGGTTAAGCCTAGTAAAGAGGTTAAAATCGGTGATATACTTAGCATACAATTTACTACACATCAAGATAATTATAAAGTTCTTGCTATTCCACAAAATAAAAGTATCCCAAAATCAGCTCAAAATGAATATGTGGTAAAAATATGAAAGAAATGGTTTTAGCTTTAGATGAGCTTGATAAAATTTGTGAAATTTTGCCTAAAAATGGTGTGGTGATTTTGCAAGGAGATTTAGCAAGTGGTAAGACCAGTCTTGTAAAGGCTTTAGCGGCTTTTAGACAAAGTCAAATTATACCAACATCGCCTACTTTTTGTACAATGCAAGAATACCTTAGTCAAGAAGGAAAAATCTATCATTATGATATTTATCAAGAAGGTTTTGAAAAATTGTTGAAAAATGGTTTGATAGAAAATTTTTTTGAACAAGGTTTGCATTTAGTAGAATGGGGTGATGAAAAACTTAAAAAATATTTAGATCGTTTTGAAATTCCAAATTTAATGATAAAAATTACGCCTCAAAATTACAAAAGAAAGTATGAAATTTATGAGTAAGTTAGAAGTTAGCAATTTAGAAAAAACGATTCGAAAAACCAAAATCATTCAAAGTGTATCTTTGGAAGTAAATAGTGGTGAAGTTGTCGGACTTTTGGGTCCAAATGGGGCAGGCAAAACCACGACTTTTTATATGATATGTGGTCTTATACCACCAAGTAGTGGTAGAGTTTTATTGGATGGGAAGGATATTACCAAAGAACCTTTAAATAAAAGAGCTAGACAAGGCATCGGTTATTTGCCACAAGAAAGCAGTATATTTAAAGATTTAAGCGTAGAAGATAATTTGCTTTTAGCAGCTCAAATTTTTTATAAAGATAAGAAAATTTTACATGAAAAAGTAGAGCAAATGCTTGAGTTATTAAGTATAGAGCCTATTCGCTTAAGGAAGGGTTTGAGTTTAAGTGGTGGAGAAAGGCGGCGTTGCGAGATCGCAAGATCCTTGATGTGTAATCCAAAATTTTTACTTCTTGATGAACCTTTTGCTGGAGTTGATCCTATTGCGGTGGCTGAAATTCAGAGTTTGATTAAAGAGCTAAAAGCTCTAAATATAGGTATTTTAATTACTGATCATAATGTTAGAGAAACTTTGGCAATTTGCGATAGAGCTTATGTTATTAAATCAGGAAGTTTGCTTGCTAGCGGTAGCGCGGAAGAAATTGCACGCAATCAAGATGTAAAAAAACATTACTTAGGATCAGAGTTTAGGCTCTTAGAATAATGCTAAAACAAAAAACTTCTATCGCTCAAAAGGCTAAATTATCACAAACCTTGCGTTCTTGGCTTCCTATTTTGCAAGCTAATATTGAAGATTTAAAAGAAAATTTAAGTGAAATTGCTAAGGATAATCCTTTTGTTAGCGTGGAAGAAAATTCGCAAAATTTTAAACTTCCTAAAAAACAGCATTTTGAAAATTTTCATAAAAATTCAATTTCAGATACGCTAGAGGCTTTAAGTGTTGATAAAAAAAGTGTTTATGAGCTTTTAAACGAACAAATTATTCCTCCACTTTTTCCTACTCAAAAATCTCAAGAAATTGCAGAAAAAATTATTTCTTGTTTAAATCATGAAGGATATTTTGAATTTGATGATGAGGTGTTTGTAGGGATCACTCAAGAAGATTTAGAAAAGGTTAGGGTGAGATTTAAGTATCTTGATCCTTTGGGTGTTGGTGCTAAGGATTATAAGGAAGCTTTACTTTTTTGTCTTGATAATGAAGAGCTTGAAGATGAACTTTATGAATTTAGCAAAAAATTAATTTTAAATTTTGAAAATATACACGAATTTATCAAAGAACCTTTATATAAAACAGCTTTGCGTTTAATTAAAAAATTTTCTACTCCACCTTTTTTGGAATATTTTGAAGATAGCAACCATGTAGTGCCTGATATTTTTGTGTATAGAGAAAATGATGAAATTAAAGTGAAAATTAATGATGATTATTATCCAGAAATTTGTTTGCAAACCGATGATTTAAATCATGAATTTTTAAATTCTTACATCAAAGAAGCAAAAAATCTCATTGATGCTTTAGAGATGCGTAAGGCAACTTTATATAAGATAGGGCTTATGATTATTGAACATCAGTATGATTTCTTTTTGGGTGGAGATATTAAGCCAATGCGCCTAAAAGATTTAGCTCAAGATTTAGAACGCAATGCTTCGACGATTTCAAGAGCTATTGCGAATAAATATTTAAGTTGCGATCGTGGTTTAATTCCTTTAAAGCAGTTTTTTGCTACAGCATTGGATGATGGAGAAACTTCAAATGCCAGTGTAAAGGATTATATATGTGCTTTGATTAAAAAAGAAAATCACAAAAAGCCTTTGAGTGATCTTAAACTTCTTGAACTTGCAAGTAAAGAATTTAAGATTGAAATTGGCAGAAGAACTATTACAAAATACCGCAAACAAATGGGGATTGCAAGCTCTAGCCAAAGAAAAAAGCTTTATAGCTTAGAATAATAGGTTGCATATCTTCTAAGCTTCTAACCTTTTCCTAAAACAATTTTTTATATAATTTCCAAGCTTTAAGGACAACCGACTGAAGACTTTGAATAAAGTTGAAAGGAGGTTGAGATGAACGAAGTAATTATCATTTTGATACTTTTAGTAGTCCTTATCGTAGCGATTAAAAGCTAGATAAGAACTGATTTTTAAAAAAAGCTAATTTAATTTTAAAAAAACCCTGCTTAGTTTGTCCTTAAAGTCATAAAGTCTTCATAAATAGCAGGGTGAAGACTTCGAAAGTTCATTGTTTTATGTTTAAATCTTAAAAATTATTTTTTCATCTTTAAATTTTAAAATTCTTTCATCTGTATTTAAAACAAAGTTCTCAAAAATTAAAATTTCCTTTTTTTGTATTGGTTCTTTTGGTTATTGCTTTGATTCTAAATAATAACTCATTGAAATTAAAAGGCTTGCAAATATAATCATCACAACCTTCTTTAAAGCCATCTAAAATATCTTTTTGCAAGGTTTTAGTGCTTAAGAAAATCACCCATTAATCGGTGCTTCAGGGTGTGGGAAATCAACATTTTTGCGTTGTTTTAATCGTATGAATGATAAAATCGCAAAA
>NZ_RYYL01000039.1 GCF_004378855.1 Campylobacter sp. US33a | reverse complement strand
AAAGTCTTTTAGCATTTGAGCTTTAAGAGGGTTTTTGTGTATGCCATCTGTTAAATCTCTATATGCATAAGAATCATAAAGACTTTTAAAGCCTTGTTCATGTCCTAGTTGTATGAGTAAAAAATTTATTGCTTGAGTTCTTGCTTTAAATCCTGTCATGGAAAGTTGTAAGGCTCCTACAAATCCTTTTATATCTCCTAGTATTCCTGCTACTAATTCCCATTCAGCCATAAAAAGCCAACCTTTATGCATATTAGCCATACCTCTATTAGCTTCTACTTCTTTATAGAGTTCTTTATAGTCTTTATTGATTAAATTTCCTTTTTCATCTACATTACAATAAGCATCATAAGGTATATCTATAACAGTACTTCTAAGTCCACTTCTTATAATTAAATATTTATATCTTTCTCTTTTAGTTTTTAAAGATTTATAATAAGCTTTTTCTGCTTTAGTCCAAGGAGCAATAGCTCCTTTTATAGGATCTTTTAAATATATGCTTTGCCAATCTTTAAATTC
>NZ_RYYL01000038.1 GCF_004378855.1 Campylobacter sp. US33a | reverse complement strand
CATTAATCGGTGCTTCAGGGTGTGGGAAATCAACATTTTTGCGTTGTTTTAATCGTATGAATGATAAAATCGCAAAAATTGATGGACTTGTAGAAATTGACAATAAAGATGTGAAAAATCAAGATGTAGTGGTTTTGCGTAAAAATGTGGGTATGGTTTTCCAACAGCCTAATGTTTTTGTAAAAAGCGTTTATGAAAATATTTCCTATGCGCCAAAACTTCATGGAATGATTAAAAATAAAGATGAAGAAGAAGCTTTGGTGGTGGATTGTCTTAAAAAAGTAGGGTTATATGAAGAGGTAAAAGATAAATTAAAGCAAAATGCCTTAGCACTTTCGGGCGGACAGCAACAACGCCTTTGCATTGCAAGAGCTTTAGCGATAAAACCTAAACTTTTGCTTTTAGATGAGCCAACTTCTGCACTTGATCCTATAAGTTCAGGCGTTATTGAAGAGCTTTTAAAGGAATTAAGCCATAATCTTTCTATGATCATGGTGACACACAATATGCAACAAGGCAAACGCGTGGC
>NZ_RYYL01000037.1 GCF_004378855.1 Campylobacter sp. US33a | reverse complement strand
CTTCTGCTTTCATAAGTAGAATCTACATCCCTTGGATCTTTTATCTTACCCTCAACTATATCACTTCTTAAGGCTTTGTATATATCTCCAAATTCATCTTCAGAAATTTGATATTCGTTATAATCAATCACCCAATCTACTCCCATAATCTCATCTATAAAAGGAAGCATACCAAATTCATCAGGTTTTAAAGTCTTAGCTAAGGTTTTAATCTCTTGTTCTCTTAAAGGATTTTTATGCACTCCTACTAAACCACTTCCTACAGCAATATCTGCATAACCATAAATAGCACCTAATAAATTAGGTTTATCTAATATACTACTTCCCCCACTTAATTGTATATAAAGTATAGTAGCTTGGATAAATCTTGCATTAAAACCATTTTGAGACATATCATTAGCTAGATATTTATAATCACCTAATATTCCTGCTGCCATACCCCATTCATTATGAAATAAACTTGATCTTAGATTATGTTTATTATCATCCACTATTCTATATAATTTTTCATATTTAGGATCTACATTTCCTTTTTCATCTACAGCTCCTATAGCTTCATAAGGTATATCTATAACAACACTTTTTATACCACTTCT
>NZ_RYYL01000036.1 GCF_004378855.1 Campylobacter sp. US33a | reverse complement strand
ATGAAAGAAAACAAGTATTTTAAAATTGATGAATTTAAATGCAAATGTGGCAAGTGTGAGTTGCCGCCAAATGTCCCAAGTGATGAGCTTATAGATACGCTTTGTGAAATCAGAGAGCATTATAATGCTCCTATTATCATAAATAGCGCTTATCGTTGCAAAGAACACAACGAAAAGGTTGGCGGTGCTAAAAACTCTCAGCACTCCATAGGTAGCGCGGTGGATTTTACAGTTAAAGGCATTAAAACCTCAGATTTACACCAGCATATTTTAAACACTTATGGCGAAAAGCCTTTTGGAATAGCCATAAAACACAATCTTAACAATGAATTTGGCGGTTTCGTGCATTTAGATACAAGAGGCAAAAAAGCAAGATGGACTTATGCTTAAAACAACAACATAGGTTTGGCGCATAGCCTTTAGAATTAAGCTGAGCCTACCCACTTTAGTGGGACGGGGGCTTTAGGGGTTTCAAAAGGGTGTAACCCTTTGTCGCAAGGTGGAATTTACTTCTGCTGCGAAATCAAAATAGAAAGGAGTAAAAATGTTTGATTTATTACTAGCATTTATTTTAATTGCTATTGGTTTTGGTATTGGCTTTTT
>NZ_RYYL01000035.1 GCF_004378855.1 Campylobacter sp. US33a | reverse complement strand
TAAATTAGGACACTGCAACACATTTTGGTTGTTTTTTTGTTTTGATTTTGTTTTTCGAAAACTCTTTTGCAGACTTAAGCACTTCTTGATTTTCTTCAAATTTCACTTGATAATTTTGCAATTCTTTACTCATATCTTCATAAATTTTCTTCGCCTCATCTACCAAAAGATAGGTCTGGCGCTATTTTTATACTTTTCAAACTCCTTTTTAAAATTTTGCTTATAAATATTATTCACAGAATAAACTTGATAATATCTTGGATATTTAGTGGTCTTTATCATCTCTTGGGTGTCGTCATAATCTAAATCTTTTTGCACATAAACAATCTTAGAATTTGCACTGAAAGCATTCCGGCGTACATAATGCACGGTTCTAGGCTTTGTATATAAAGTGTAGTCTTTAAGGTATTTGTTAAAGCCTTTATAGTTTAAAAGATTTGTGATGAGCCTAACTTCTCCATGCTGAGTGCCATCGTGGGTGATATCTATGGAATTTCTAGCCCAAAATATTAGTTTATTTGCACGATTATCCACAATCACAGAGCCGATGCCAATTTTCATAAATAACAACCAAAAACAACAGCGAAAAGATATGGATCCTTTCTACACTTGCG
>NZ_RYYL01000034.1 GCF_004378855.1 Campylobacter sp. US33a | reverse complement strand
CTCGTGCTGATTTCTTTAATTTCTGCGTTAATATCTGAAGTGAAATAACTTAGCGTGAGTTTTGAAGTGATTCTACCACTTACGCCATTTCTAAATTCAATCTTGCCTAGTTTATTTTTTTCGCCAAATACTTCAATTTGCACAAAGCCACTTTTCTTACTCGACATGTAGTAACTTAGCGTATCACTGGCATTGTAAGGTTTAAAAATATAATCAGGATAATAATAAGTTGAATTTGCATATCTTTCTTCGCAAGTTAAAAATGCTAAGATTTCATTTTCGCCCACTTCATAATCTTTGTTTAATTCTGCATTATCACTTATACTTTCGCAAATTTCTTTAGTGAAAAGTAAAAAGGCGGTTGGTTTTGTGGCAACGCTTACATCACGGTTTATGGCTTTTAAATAAAGTCTTTCTCCATTATAATCATAAAGCATAACCCCACTCAAGCACACTCCATAAGCTGAGCCTACTGCTTCGAGCAGATTAAATTTATAAATGTTTTTTGGGGTTTGGGGTTTAATTTGGCTTTTATCTATCAAATTTAGCCACACATTAAGCCCAACGGTGTTATCTTTGCACATCCATAAATTTGCATTAATTTTATCCACATATAAACTGCCTATGCTTTCAGGATTGATATTAACGCTTGGCTTGTTTTCGCCAATTAGAACATTTGCGCCGCTTATGGTGTT
>NZ_RYYL01000033.1 GCF_004378855.1 Campylobacter sp. US33a | reverse complement strand
GGTAGAATCACTTCAAAACTCACGCTAAGTTATTTCACTTCAGATATTAACGCAGAAATTAAAGAAATCAGCACGAGTGAAGAATTTAATCCTATCAATCAAGATCCTATGCAAATGATATACAATCCTGACTTAAGAGAGAAAAATTACATAGTGATTAATAACTCAAGCACTAAACCACCTTGTTGTTTGAGTGACTTAAGATTTTATAAAAACGATGTGCTTTTAAAACCAAAATATGTAAGCGTTAATGAAGCTGGAAGTTTTGTGGAGGCGATATTTAGCACCGATGAGAGTTTGGACGCTAAACCTGCTGAATTTTTTGAAAGCATACCGCAAGATTATGAAATTGGCGAAAATGAATGCAAAATTACACTTGAGAGCTTGTATGGAGTTTATAACAAGGATTATGGTTTGCATAAAGCTTTATGGCAAGGTTTATCTTATGAAAATGGGCTTTATTATTACTGCGTGGATAGAAACAATAATTTTGATGCAATAAAAATCAAATGCGAACAAGGTATTAACCTAAATGAGCTTAATAAAATCAGCTTTGTTAATAATATAGGTAACACTTATAAAGGCTCATATTTAACCACTGATATCAAAGCCCAAAAATTAGGAGATGATGGCAATATAATTGCAAGTGCAAGTTTAAATGCACTCACACATAACCCACAAGCTTATGAACTTGATTTGAAAGGAGTAGAACAATGAAAGAAAACAAGTATTTTAAAATTGATGAATTTAAATGCAAATGTGGCAAGTGTGAGTTGCCGCCAAATGTCCC
>NZ_RYYL01000032.1 GCF_004378855.1 Campylobacter sp. US33a | reverse complement strand
CGATGATGGCACTCAATATTAATGCTATTCCTATTTTAGCAGATATTGCACCATATTATAGACAACTTGCTTATAATAATATAGAATCTAAAGAGAGTGCATAAATGATAAGGCTTAAAAAGATTCTAAAAATATCAAGTTTTATTCTACTTCCTTTGATAATTATATGGAGTATGACATTTGGTTGGGGGTGGTTTGTGCCTTATAGCCTACAACCGAGTTATCACGAATTTAAAGAGATGTGTAAGTTAAATGAACTTCCAAATGATGAACACAAATATAATAAGATTCTAGGGTATTTTGGATTAAATTTGGATACATTGGATTGGGAAAATATTAAAAAAAATTCAACATTATTAACACAAGGTTATTTAGAATATAATTCACAAAATGATAGATATATGTATCGATATGAAAATAAAAGTGATCCAAGAATAAGAAAAGTTTTTTTCTTATTTTTTAATGACAGTATAAAGCTAAGCAATCTTTATAAAATAGATTTTGAAGTATTTTGGAATGATAAAAGAGATTATATTCATACAAAAGTAACTTCTTATGATACTGTAATAGAAGAGAACTTTAGAACTTGTGGATATTTTAGTGGATACTTGAAAGGAATCAAATAATGCACCATAAACAGCAAATACAAAAGTTTAGAGATAACGCAGAATTAGCTTGGGCAAGTTATGGTTATTTTCATTTTATAGGTAAAAACTATAATTTACGAAATAAAGATAAGGAAAAATTAGATAGTTTTATTAAAGATAACAATAGAATGCCTACCTACACCGACATTCTCAATATGGAATATAATTCCTTATTTGATGGCGAATTCTCCCCACTCCAAGCTAAACAATTCTTTTCTCGCTATGATTTATTAAAACATTGTCCTAA
>NZ_RYYL01000031.1 GCF_004378855.1 Campylobacter sp. US33a | reverse complement strand
AATACAATGAAACAGTTCTGCCTACAGAATTAGAGTGTTGCTATAATGAATTTAAATACTATCAAAAAAAGAAATAATGAAATAGCAACACTAGGTTGTGCTGTCAGTTATCAGCTTCAAGTATTGTGGCAAAATAGCCCTAAGATAGACACTATACAAAACTATCAACTCCCTATAAAACAAACTAAACCAAACAATCCCCAAGTAGAACAAAGACTAAAAGAAATACAAAATTTCTTACAAAGTAAAGGTATAGAACCCCTTATTTTACACTACACTCCTTATCCAAACAACACACAAACCCAAGAGATGAAAAGACTAAGGCAAAATTCAGAGCGTTTTTCTCGCCATGTAGATAATAAAACAAATGAAGTAAGAGAAGAAAAGCGTTCTATTAAATTTTACACTACACTAGATTGGGATAAGTTTTATTCTCATTTCCCTATAATAAAAAGACTAAGTAAAAAATTTCATACAAAAGAAGACATATACACTCAAAATTTTGCAAACCAAATAGAAAAAATTTTAAGAAAAACTCATAATATTTTAACATTAAAAAATTTGCCCCAAGGAGAATATAAATTTGATTTTGCAATCGATATAAAAGAAAATCGAAGTGACAAAAATGAAGAATCTTATATCATCATTAAAGAAGATGATGAAATGCCAAAAGATTATAAACGCGTTTTAGCTTGCAAACCTTATGAGCTTGATACTTTAAATTGTCAATATATAGGTGTGGACGATGATGAATTTTTACAGCAAGCTTTACAAATTATAGATATTAATATTAAACAACAATTTGATATAGATTTTGCAACAAAAACTTTAATTAAAAATGCAACAATTCCAAATAAAATTTATTTTACATATAAAGATTATTATCATGCAATGCAAGATTTATCCCTTTATGCTTGCAGCGGTAAATTTTCTTTTAATTTTGTTCCTTCGAAATTAAG
>NZ_RYYL01000030.1 GCF_004378855.1 Campylobacter sp. US33a | reverse complement strand
TTTTGTATAGAACCAAGATCTGCTCTAATGGTATCAAGATTTGTGATAGCAGTTTCTGCTACATCCATTACAGCCATAGCGCCTTTCAAAGTTGTTACACCTGCGGTTTGTTCTCTTAAACCACTCATAATTTGACTTTGTGTACTTGCTCTTAGACTAGCCATAGCACTTTTTCCTGAACCTGCAGAAAAACCTGTACCTCCAGACACTAAATAAGCTTGACTAAATGAAGAAATAAAAATTGCTCCACTTGCAAGCATTATAGACATATCCTTGCCACTTCCTACTGAGTAACCTGTACCAGCTCCAAAGCCATTGGCATCCATCCAGCTGCTTAAAGCTTGAGTAATGATTTGTTTCTTTGTGGAATTAAATCCCATAGCATCGGCAATTTCTTTAGAAATTTGTCCTTTGGTATCTCTCAATGAAACCGAGGTTTGAGAAACGAGTTGTTCGTTATCAAAACCAAAACCAGTTCCAGAAATAGCTATATCTCTACCATCGTTTTTAACCAAAGAAAGACGACCATAGTTTTCATGATCAGCAGGAGAAATACCTGTATTCATACCAACATCGCCAGTAAGACTAATACCTCTACCATCTCTTGAAGTAAGAACTAATTTACCATCATCACTTAAAGAAGCCTCGACACCAGTTGAGTCCTTAACGGCATTGATGGATGAAACCAGTGAGCCATTTTTATCGCCATCTTGGAATTCAATTTTTCCAATTTTTACACCATTAATTGCAAAGTCATCTCCTGTAGAACCAGCTGTAATAGCTCTCATCCCCACAGTTTGCACATTAAAACTAGCTCTAACACCAGTTTTATCAGCGTATTTGTTAATCTCTTCAGCTAAAGCTCCAATTCCTGTTCCAACAGAAGTTGAAATCACTACATCTTGAAATGTAAAATCATCAATACCGTTGTAGTTTTTGATAGTTAAAGATGCGATACCAGAATTTACTACTTGTGCTCCTGTTTCAAATCTTGTTACACCAATCTTGCTTGATTGAGTAGCTCCGATTGAAGCTTTAATGCTTTGATTTGATTGTGCGCCAATTTGAAATTCTTGATTGATAAAACTACCACTTAGAAGTTGTTTGCCGTTAAAAGAAGTAGTATTAGCAATGTTATCAAGCTCTTCCATCAAACGATTGATAT
>NZ_RYYL01000002.1 GCF_004378855.1 Campylobacter sp. US33a | reverse complement strand
ATCTCATAAGTTTCGCTCATTATTTATCCTTTCTTAATTTAACCTATGTATAAACCATCTTCTATGATTATAGTAGTGGCTAGTCTGCCTATGAAGTTAGCTTCATATATTAGTCAAAAAAATAATCACTATATAACGACTTAATTTTCCCAAAAATATAAAAAAAGCACTCTTAAAAATAGGATACTTGGCAAAGCCAAGCCCTAAGGCAAAAATATCGCCTATTAAAGGTAAAAAGGTTAAAAAAGCATAAATACTTCCAAAGTTAGTGAAATTCGCATTGAATTTATCAAGCTTCTTTAAAGACTTAGAAAAATACTTTTCTAAAATTTTTTCTTTACCCAAATAGGCCAAAGCATAAGTGCTTAAACTCCCTAAAGCATTGCCCAAAGTCGCTACAAATAAAACCAAATTCACATTAAAATCAAGCTTTACAAAACCCACAACAAAGGCTTCGCTTGCAAGGGGTAAAAGCGTACTTGAAAGAAAACACACTATAAAAAGCCCCAAATAACTGATATCATTGTATAAGAAATCAAACATTAAAACTCTTTTTTACGCATTAAAATAAATAAAATTAAAAAATAAGTAGGCAAAACAAAAGGCATGATAAAATCCATAAGCATAAATTTAAGCTCTGTTAAAACTCCACATAAAAAAACAAAAACAAAAAAGATTTTAAAAAGATGACTTTTGAAAAATTTATCCAAAAATAAAAGATAAATCAAATAAATAATAAAACTAAAAAATGCTATACAATACCAAAAAATACTTTCCTCTTGCCCTATATATTCAAGATACAAACAAGCAATAACGCTGATTATAAAAAGCATAAAACAAAAAAAGGAATAAAAAATAAATTTTTCTTTTCTAAAAATATAAAAGAAAAATAAATGTATGAATAAAAATGCAATAGCTAACAAAAAAACTAAAATAGAATGCAAAAGACGCAAATTATGCTTTAAATGATAAAGATTTTGATTGGTTAAATTTAGGCTTTGCGATGGTATTTCATAAGTGCTAAAATCAATAATTAAATAATGATTAAAAACATAAACCAAGGCACTTTGGCTTAAACTTAGAAAAATAGCAAATAAAATACTAAATTTAAATATTTTCTTTTTCATTGGATACAAGCTTTAAATTTGGTTCGAATTTGATATCTTTGTTTTTACTAAGTGCGAAAGCAAATAGTGCATAATAAATAGCAAATAACAAACCTGCAAAGAAAAAAACCATAAATCCAGCAATGATTAAAGCAAAAGAAGGCTCACTATAAATTAAAACAAACATAAATATATAAATAATTATCAAAATCACACTTTTAAAAACAAAACACGCTGTAAAATAAATCTTATTTTCACATAAGGTTTTTAGCATTTTAAAAAATATAAAAGTGCAAAAAATGGCTACCACAAGACATAAAAAGGAAAAGCCATATAAAGAAATACGCAATATCTTATCAACAGGATAAGGACTAATAATAAGATAAATTAAGCTTAATAAAGCGATAAATTGAGTAAATGCAGCTATAAAAAAACTGATCAAAAAAACTTTACTTTCACTTGCAAAATAAAGCTTTAAAATCACAATCAAATAAGAAATTAAAAAAATTGCATTAAAAACCATAGCTAAAATATTAGTGATAGAATCAAAATTCAACAATTTTAAATCATAGGCAAAATCAAGAATAATGGGTAAAAACTGAAAACAAACGCAAAATAAAAAACTTGCAAAAACTACCCAAGCGGCTATTTTAGCATTTTTAAAATCATTTTGTCTTTGAATTTTAAGCATTTCATAAAAGTTTAAATTTGACATTTTGCACCCTTGAAAACATGATATTTATCATAAGTTTTTTTTAAATTCTTTAGACCTCCAATAAACACAAATAAAGTCAAAATTAATGTTATGCTTAGACTTATTTTATATTCAAAATAATCAAAAAATTGCAAAAAGGCATAAAATATAATCATAAAAGCCATTAAAGGTTTAAATTTAAGTAATAACACCGAAAGCAAAAATGTAAAAAATATAAAAATAATCCAAACTAAAGATATGCCAGTATTTTGCACACCTTCAAAAAGATAAATTTGCGAAAAACACATATAGGCAAAAAACAATACGCAAAGCAGGGTTTTAAATTTAACATTGCTGTAATTTAAAGAAAAAAATAAAGCAAAAAGGATTAAATTTTCTTTACCAAAAAAGATCGTTACAGTTTGAGGTTGTGCTAAAGGAAAAAAATATAAAAAAATTTCACCCAATATAATTCTTAAAGCTTCTATCTTAAAAAACACTACACAAAAAATTCCATACAACAAAGCTAATACCAGCATAAGTTGACTTCGAAAACGAAGAAAATAAGCATTTAAAGTTGCTAAAATTAAAGTTAAGAAGAAAAAAAGCCAAAATAATTTAAATTCATGATGTGCATATACAAAGTCCAAATTTTGAAAATGCGTTAAGAACATTTCAGACAAAAGTCCTATACCAAAAGCCCAAAATACAGATACATACCAAGTTTTTTTATCTAAAGTTACAAAACTAGAAAGATAAAGCATACAAAAGAGCAAAAAGATGAAAGAATTCATAAATAATTGAAAATTTAAAAGCCACAACGCAATAATCAATACAGAAAACACACCCTGCTCGCGAAAAACAAAGGCAAAAATAAAAAGCATAAGAACATAATTAATTTCATCCGTATTATATAAATTAGCCCCAAACAACGCATAATAACTTAGCGCCAAAATAAAAATTCCAATCAAAGCCAACATGCTAAAAAATTTACTCAAAAAATTACTACTTAAAATTCCAGCCAAACCCAATGCTGCAAGTCCTATGAAAAATTCAAAATGATAGGCTTTAAGAGTGCCTTCTAAATCCCAAGAAATATCTTTTTGCAAGTCATATGAATTTAAAGCAATAAGCAAAGTGCCCATTATAAACAAAAAGGCAAAGGCAAAAGGATATTTTTCTTTAGGGCTTTTAAAGATATTAAAATTTTTATCCGTAGCGAAAAAAAGATAAACAAAACAGCAAAATAAAATAAAACAAAGGATAATCAAACCTTTAAGAAAAATAAAAATCAAATGATATTTTTGTAAAAAATCAGCATTAAGATCAACAAAACCTAAAAGCAAAATGCTTATAAAAATAAAAATTACAAACACCCAAGGATTGATAAATTTCAAATCGAGATCTAAAAGTCTTTGCATACAAAGCCTTATGACAAAAAGTCCTAAAAATAAAATAGCAACAAAAAAAAGAGATGCTGGAGTTATAAGTGTAAAAATCACAAAAATAATCGCCAACAAACAAGTAAAAATTAAAAAAATCAAAAATTCTAAGCAACTTAAGGGTTTTAAAGGTTTAAAAGTAATAAAATCTAGTATTTCTTTAAAAAATTTAATACTTTGTATTTGTAATTTTTTAATCATTTTTCCCTTTCAAAAATTATTAAAAAATAAAACATATTTAAATAACAAATTTTAAATTATATCATTAAAAAATCAATCAAAAAAATGTGCTTTAAATTTTAAAAATATTATAATTTAAAATTAAGATTTTGTAATTTTTTTAAAATTTTATACCTTTCAAAAGCATAAGCAAAACTCAAAAAATGCAAAGCGATAAAAAGGAATAAAAGACTTAATTTATCAAAAAATATAAAAGATAAAAATGCCAAAAGCACACAAAAAAACGCAAAATAAAAGGACATTTTCACTTCTTTAAAAAGCGAAGCAAGAGTGAGTGAAAATAAAAAATAAAAAACGAAAAATAAAGCTAAAAACCCTAAAAATAAAATTTTATTTTCCAAAAGAAAAAAAGATGAACCAAGGCTTATAATAGCGGGCAAAAAATAAATTAAAATCTTATTAGAAGAAAATAAAAAATGAATTCTTGCCACCATAAAAATAAAAGCAAGAATGATATAAATATAAGAAAAAAAGCATAAAAATATACCGCCAATATAAAGAATTTCGTTCCCAGATTCATATGAGCTTGTCACCCCTTCATAAGAAAAAAAGTAATAAAAATTATATAAAGCACAAAAAAATATATAAACACTTAATCTTTTAATCTTAAAAAATGCTATTTTTTGTGCTTGTGTCATTTTAACTCTTTTTAAGCTCTAAATCTAAATAATATCCTGTGTAAGATTTTGTTTTCTTGTGTTCTTTTGCTACTTTTTCCACGCTTCCTGTGCTTATTATTTTGCCACCTTTTACTCCGCCTTCTGGCCCCATATCGATGATAAAGTCTGCGTTTTTAATCACATCTAAATTATGCTCTATCACAAAAACGGAATTTTTAAGATCAACTAAGTGTTGTAAAACCAAAATGAGTTTATTTACATCTTCAAAATGAAGCCCAGTTGTTGGCTCATCAAGTATATAAAGCGTTTTTCCTGTATCGCTGCGACTTAATTCTTTTGCAAGTTTTATCCTTTGTGCTTCGCCACCGCTTAAAGTCGTTGCATTTTGTCCTAAAGTGAGATAATCAAGTCCCACTTTTACCAAAGTATCTAATTTTTGCTTGATTTTTGGCACAGCAGTAAAAAATTCACTCGCTTCTAAAACGCTCATATTTAAAATTTCGCTAATATTTTTACCTTTATATTTTATCTCTAAAGTCGCGTCATTATAGCGTTTGCCCCCACAAGTATCACAAACAACCATTACATCAGGCAGAAAATGCATTTCTATTTTAATCTCTCCATCGCCACTACATTTTTCGCATCTTCCCCCTTTTACATTAAAAGAGAAACGACCGGCTTTATAGCCACGCATTTTAGCTTCTTTTGTAGCAGCAAAAAGATTACGAATTTCATCCATAGCACCCGTATAAGTAGCAGGATTTGATCTAGGCGTTCTGCCGATTGGGCTTTGATCAAGATAAATTACTTTATCAAGCTTTTCAAGTCCAAGAATTTCTACTCCACCTAATTTTTTTACTTTTTTAGCGCGGTTTAATTCTTCTTGTGCAAAAGGAAGTAAGGTTTGAAGTATCAAAGAGCTTTTTCCAGAGCCTGAAACCCCAGTAATTGCAACTAAATTTTGTAAAGGAAAAGAAACACTTAAATCTTTGATATTATTAATACTCACATTTTTAAGCTCTAGCCACTCTTTTTGTTCTCTATTTTTAAGCTGCGAAATTTGCTTTTTACCGCTCATATAAAGTGCGGTTTCGCTTTTGCTTTTTAAGAGCTCTTTGTAAGTTCCAGCAAATACCACTTCTCCACCAAATTTCCCTGCTTTTGGCCCAATATCTACGATAAAATCAGCTTCTTCTATGGTCATTTTATCATGTTCTACGACGATTAAAGTATTGCCCTTTTGTTGTAAATTTCTTAAAGTTTTAATGAGTTTTGCAGTATCTCTTTCATGAAGTCCAATGCTAGGCTCATCTAATACATACATAACCCCACTTAAACCACTGCCAATTTGCGAAGCAATACGAATTCTTTGTGCCTCGCCTCCACTAATCGTCCTTGCATCGCGTCCTAAAGATAAATATCCAAGCCCCACATCATATAAAAAGAAAAGTCTTTCATTAATCTCTTTTAAAATAGGTTTTGAAATCATTTTTTCTTGTTCACCTAAATATGCAAAATTCTTTTCATTAGCAAAAAAAGCGGTGCTATCTTCTATACTCATATCTAAAATTTCACCAAGCCCTTTTGAAGCTACTTTTACTGCCAAACTTTCAGGTCTTAAGCGATGACCGCCACAATCTTTGCAAATTTTTTCACTCATATATTCTGCTAAATCTTTTTCATCTTTTAGCATTTCATAAGCCATTTTTACCACGCCTTCAAAGGTGCGTTTTAGGCGGTTTCTTTTCCAAAAAAAGTCAATAGTTTTTGCATTTCCGTATAATACAAGGCGTTTTTGTTCTTCACTAAGCTCCATAAATGGCAACTTGATAGGAATTTCATTTTGTTCACAAAAGGCGATTAAAAACTTATAATAATAGCTTTTGTTAAAACCATACATTATTTTAACTGCACCATTTTCAAGACTTAGGCTTTCATCGATGATTTTTTTCATATCCAGTGTGTAGCGAATTCCAAGTCCATCACAAGCCTCACAAGCTCCTTTTGGAGAATTAAAAGAAAAACTCAAAGGCTCAAGTGGTACAAAAGAAATTTTACAATCAAAACAAGCGCAGTGTTCACTAAAATGATAATGCTTATTAAGCCCTACTTCATCGGGATTTAAAACTTCTATCTCGATCTCACCAAAGCTTTCTTCTAAGCCTTTTTCTATATCACTTGCAAGACGCGAAAGTAAATCTTCGCTAATTTCAAGGCGATCAATAACTAATTTTATGGTGTGTTTTTTGGTTTTTGCCAGTTCTATATCTTCATCAAGTCTTACCAAAACTCCATCAATTTGTGCTCTTACATAGCCTTTGTTTCGCAAATTTTCAAGCAAATCCGCGTAAGTTCCTTTTTTTTCACGCACCAAAGGAGCGTAAATGATGATTTTAGCACCTTTTGGGAATTTTAAAATTTCTCCTACAATATCACTCGCACTCATAGATGAAATTTTTTGTCCGCATTGGTGGCAGTGCTGGATGCCTATCCTAGCGTATAAAAGTCTTAAATAATCATAAATTTCAGTGATCGTTCCCACGGTTGAGCGTGGGTTTTTAGAAGTGGTTTTTTGATCAATAGCAATAGCAGGAGTTAAGCCTTCGATTTTATCAACATCAGGTTTGCCTACTTTGTCTAAAAATTGTCTTGCATAAGCACTTAAGCTTTCTATATAACGGCGTTGTCCTTCGGCATAAAGTGTGCCAAAAGCAAGGGTTGATTTTCCACTACCACTTAACCCTGTAAAAACGATGAGTTTGTTTTTTGGAATTTCAAGATTAATATTTTTAAGATTATTTTCTCTTGCGCCGATGATTTTTATACTATCATTCATAAAATTTTCCTACTTAAATTTAAAATTTATAATTTTAACATAAATCCATACTTTAGTGATTATTTTTAACTTATTTCATAATTTCATAGTCAAACTAAAAAGATACAATTTCTAATTTTCTTAGCAAAGAAAATGCAGTCACCACAATAGATAAGGCATACACACAAAGTAAAATTTTACGGTGAGAGGTAATTTTCATATTTTCGATAATTTTTATACCGATAAAAACTCCCACCATGGATGCAAAACCCACTAAAATTCCTTTATAAATTACTTCCTCATCAATCACACCAGATCCTACAAAAGAAAACATTCCAGATATTGAAGCAAAAATCACAAAAAATAAAGAAATAGGAACAACTTTTTTGCTATCATAACCCAAAAAATAAGCTAAAATTGGTGCAATTAAAAGTCCGCCACCAATACCTAAAGAAATAGCAAAAACACCTGTAAAAGCCCCTGCTATAAATAAAATCACATTTTTCGCTAAAACCGATCTTTTTGTATGATGAGTAATATTTTTAACTCCAAAAGCATATTTAAGAAAAAATACAAAACTCACACATAAAAATATTGTAGTTAATTCAACATCAGAAAGATAACTCAAGACAAAACCGCTAAAACCAGCCCCCAAAAGCCCACCAAGTCCTATCACAATGCCGTCTTTTAAATTTAAATTCTTTTTTTTATAATTAATATAAGAACCAAAAACAGAAGCTAAAATCATCTGAATTACCGATATCCCAACCGCATGATGCGAGCTCATACCAAGACTTAACATAAAAGGCACGATAATCATGCCTCCACCTATACCAAAAAGCCCTGAAGTGATTCCAGAAACAATACCAATTAAAGCATAAGATAAATCCCAAAATTCCATAATATAAACTTCCAAATTTTAAAATTTCAAAAGGGTAATTTTATCTTAGTTAAACTTAAATGCTTTATTAAATTAAGCATAAATTCCACAAAAAACAAAATGTGAATTTTTGTTATATTGATAACATAAAAATCAATACAAATATGTTTCATTTTGTAATTTTTTTGACACATTCTTTCTGTGAAAAGTGCAAGAATTAAGCATTAAAATTAAAGAGTATGTTACACTTTTGATACATTTTGTATTTTGAGTAAAAGGTTTGCTAATGAGTATTACGAATAAAATATTATGGTTTTTTGTAGCCATTGTAGGTGCATGTTGCTTTGGTATCTTATCCTTACAAAATGGAGAAAGCATATCTGCAATTTACCTTATCATCGCAGCTTTATGTATATATATGATAGGATATAGATTTTATGGTCATTTCATAGCCTATAAGGTTTTAGAATTAAATAAAAAAAGAGCCACACCTGCTATCATCAATGATGATGGTTGTGATTTTGTTCCTACGAATAAAATTGTATTATTTGGCCATCATTTTGCTGCCATTGCGGGCGCTGGTCCTTTAGTAGGTCCGATTTTGGCAGCACAAATGGGATATTTGCCTTCCATGCTTTGGATTTTAATTGGCGGGGTTTTAGCAGGTGCTGTGCATGATTTTGTCGTACTTTTCATCTCTATGCGCCGTAATGGAAAATCTTTAGGCGAAATGATTAAAGATGAAATGGGAAGTTTTACGGGCGCTGTTGCTATGATAGCAATTTTTGGAATTATGTTAATCATTATCGCCATCTTAGCAATGGTAGTTGTCAAAGCATTAGCACATTCACCTTGGGGGCTTTTTACCATTAGTATGACTATACCTATTGCTGTTTTTATGGGAATTTATATGAGATATTTAAGACCTGGAAAAGTTGGAGAAGCTTCAATCATCGGCTTTGTGCTTTTAATTTTAGCCATTCATTATGGAGCTCAAATTGCTGCAGATCCTTACTGGAGTCAAATTTTTACGCTTAGTGCTCCAAATTTAGCACTTATTATGATAGCTTATGGCTTTATTGCTGCGATTTTACCAGTTTGGTTTTTACTTGCCCCAAGAGATTATTTATCTACTTTTCTTAAAATCGGCGTTATTGCAATTATGGCTTTAGCTATTATTGTCGTTGCTCCTGATTTACAAATGCCAAAAATCAACTCTCAATATTTAGATGGCAGTGGTCCTGTTTTTGCAGGATCAATTTTTCCTTTCTTATTTATCACCATTGCTTGCGGTGCTATTAGTGGTTTTCATGCCTTAATTTCTAGTGGAACTACTCCAAAAATGGTAGAAAATGAAACTCACACTCTGGCTATAGGATATGGCTCTATGCTTATGGAAAGTGCGGTTGCCATTATGGCTTTAATTTGTGCTTGTATTTTAGAACCAGGACTTTATTTTGCCATAAATTCTCCTGAAGCTACTATAGGAAGTGATGTTGTAGGCGTAGCAACGACAATTTCAAGCTGGGGTTTTAGCATTAGCCCTGAAGATATTACAAACTTAACAACAAATATAGGCGAAAAAACCATACTTTCAAGAACGGGTGGTGCGCCAACTTTTGCCATTGGCGTTGCTTTGATTTTACATGAGTTATTCCTTGATATTAATATGATGGGTTTTTGGTATCATTTTGCTATATTATTTGAAGCTTTGTTTATTTTAACTGCCGTGGATGCTGGAACAAGGGCTTGTCGTTTTATGGCGCAAGATATTTTGGGTAATGTATATAAACCTTTGGGAAATCTTAATAATTATTTTGCCGGAATTTTTGCCACAGCTTTGAGTGTAGCTGGATGGGGATATTTTCTTTATCAAGGTGCTATTGATGAAAAAGGCGGTATTTATTCACTTTGGCCGCTTTTTGGAGTGAGCAATCAAATGCTTGCAGGAATGGCACTTTTACTTGCAACAACTATACTTGTAAAAATGGGGAAAGCAAAATATACTTGGGTTACGCTAGTTCCAGCAATTTTTGTTTTAATCGCAACACTTTATGGTGGAATTGCCAAAATTATGCCTTACAAAGAAGGGGATAAAATTGCCAATGCTGTAAGTCATGTTGCAAGTGTTTATATTCAAGATCAAAAAATTCAAAAACTTACAGAACAAATTAACAATACCAAAGATGAAACACAAATTTCACAATTGCAAAAAGATCTTTCACTTGCAAAACAAGCTAAAATTTCTAATATAGTCAATGCGATACTTTGCGTATTTTTTATGATTGCAACCTTGCTTGTAATTTTATCTTGTATAGGAATTTGCTTTAAAATTATACGCATTCCTTTGCGTGAAAATCCTTATGTAGAAATTCAATCAACGAGAATGCCATGATTAAAAGATTAAAACAATGGTATGAAAAATCCGAAAGGTTTTTTCATCCCTTAATAGGTTTAGCAAGCTACGATAAATATTTAGAACATATGAAAAAACATCACCCCAACGAAGTTGTAAAAAGTCGCGGGGAATTTTTTAAAGAATATTTAGAAAAAAAATATAATAGCGGTGGCTTTAAAAAATGTTGTTAATGGCTTAAAGGATAAAGGTTTTATCTCACACTCATGCAAAGCCATGTAGTTTTTTAAGTTCTTCGCTAATTGCTTTTTTCTTACCGCATCTATCAACACTCACATAAGTAACACTTGCAGAAGTTACATGCAAACATAGCGTTGAACCCATTTCATCTACTCTTTGTACAGCAACTTCTACATCAACAGCTATTGAAGTCGTGCCTACTTTTACAATCTTGGCATAGCAAGAAATGATATCACCTACAAAAACAGGTTCTTTAAATACTACTCTATCCATAGAAATAGTCACAACACGCTCTGGAGATAATTCTCTTGCTGCAATGCCTCCAGCAAGGTCAATTTGAGACATAATCCATCCACCAAAAATATTTCCCGCTGGATTTGTATCACTTGGCATAGCCACAATTTTTAATTTTGGTTCACCCATATTTTTCATCGATATTACTCCTTTATTTGAAAAAATGAATTATAATTAATTTTTAACAATAAAGGAGTAAAAAAGTATGAATAATTTTAAAAAATTAATGCAAATCACTCAAAGAAGAAAAAACAACATCAATAAAATCTATGATATTCTTGATAAAAACAAACTGAACGAAGAACTTCAAAAACAGAAAGAATATTTTGAAAAACTTCTAAAAAACATAAAACTTGAAGTGAAAAATTCATCTATATTGGCTATGGTACGTCGTTTTGTAGATCTTAAAGAGGAAAATTTGATCCAAGAACTAGAACAAAATCATTTTGACAAACATCAAATCTCCAAAATCAAAGCACAAATTTATAATGAAGTGAAAAAATTTTATGAAAATGAGCACGAAAAATTAATCGAAGAAATCAAAGATGCAAAAATCTTAAATGTTTTTTATGTTTGCCTTATTGAAGGAATTCACTCTATAGGAAAAGTCCTAAATTCCATGCAAGAAAAATGGCAACAAAAAATCATAGAAGAAAACAATGAATTTTTAAGTTCTCATTTTGAAAATTTAGACGAAGCGTTAAAATTCTTAAAAGACAATAAGCTTTATCAAAAAGATCGTAACAATGATATTTGTGAGCGAAGTTATGGCGTGATTTTTAAAAACAATCAAACATGGCAATTTTTACCTTACGCACTTGCATTTAAAGAGCACACAAAAGAACTAAGAAATGCTTTTGATCGCACCTTAAATAAACTTCAAAGTCTAGCTTCTAATACCGAAGAAAAAGCTTATATTGATTATCTTGAAAAGCTCAAACTCGCTTTTTGCGAAGAAAACAACGATAAAGTAATACAAGCTTGGCAAAATGCAGAACTTGCATGGATGCAAGTAAAATCGCCTTTGCAAATTGGTCATCCTTTAGAATATTACGAAGATAGCTACACTCATGCAGTGGCTTTGGAATGGGACATTAGAGTCGAAGATGCTTCTGATTTTAATGCAGCAGTTTTTAATCAAGAAATCAAGGAAAGTTTTGATCAAATTTATCACAAACTTGGTATTAAAAATCAAAAATTATACGACAGTGTTTGCGAAAACTTCAACAAAACACAACTTTATATTTGCTCACCGATGATATTTTATGGTGCAGAGCTCAATGGCTTATTTTCTGCACAAGTAGTTCCAAATGATGAATTTGTCAGTCAAAAAGCGGGCAAAAAAATCTTTGCATTTTTAAATTTCGTATATGAAAATGCAAAAACCAAACCTTTCATGAAGCTTTCTAGCATGATTTTTGAAAAAGAATTTTTAGACTATGGAAGAGAAATTTTATTTTTTAATAAAACTTTATGGAAAAAAGTTTATGAAATTTCAACCATAGGTCACGAATTTGGGCATATGTTTTTTATCGATGAAAATACCGAAAAAATAATGAATGAAAGTGGGTATTTTAAAAACATAGAAGAATTTAAAGCCACTATGGGTGGGCTTGTGAATTTTTTCTTGCACGAAAAAGAAGAACTGAAAATGCCAGTTTTCCATGAACTCATTAAAAGAGCTATAGGTTTGATTGCTTGGCAAAAAGTAGAAGAAGTAAAACCTTACTATACCGAAGGTTTAATCCATTTGCATATTTTATTTCAAAGCAAGGTGCTTAGCTTTGAAAATAATAAATTACAAATTAATTTTAATTCCATCGCTTATGAAAATTTCAAAGAAGAAGCAATAAACACTTATCTTAAACTTGCAAAACACTACAGTTTAAAACTTGATGCAAAGGAATTTTTAAATGAATTTTGTATTTTAGAAAATGAAGTTTTTTTGCCTAAAAATGCAATATGCAAAGAATTTGTATTATATTATTATAAGCTATATGAACAATTTGCAAATATTATTGATGATAGTGATGAGATTAAAAAATATAGAAAATAAGATAAAGATTTGAATAAAATTTTATAAAAATTTAATAATTTATGTAAAAAAGCTTGCCAAGTATTATAAAATGTGCTAAAATTAAGAACTTTAATATTAAAAAAGGAGCTTTTATGACTAAAGCAGATTTTATTTCAAAAGTTGCTCAAAATGCTGGGCTAACAAAAAAAGATGCTACTGCAGCAACAGATGCGGTAATTTCTACAATTACTGAATTATTGTCAAAAGGCGATAGCATTAGCTTTATTGGTTTTGGCACATTCACTACAGCTGAAAGAGCTGCAAGAACTGCAAGAGTTCCAAGCAATGGCAAAACCATCAATGTGCCAGCAACTAAAGTTGCTAAATTTAAAGTAGGCAAAAATCTTAAAGAAGCTGTTGCTAAAAGCAAAAAGAAAAAATAATTTTTAGGCTAGTGTTACCAACTAGCCTTTATTTCTATTCTTCACTTAAACCATTCGTACAAATTTACCCTTTTCTTATAAAATCAAAATCCACACAAATTTTAACATAAAGGATTCAATGTGAAAACTTATGAAAACATTACCGAATTTATCGGCAATACTCCTATAGTTGCTCTTAAAAATTATGGAGCAAATATTTATGCAAAGTGTGAATTTTTAAATCCGAGTCACTCTATCAAAGATCGTGCGGCTTTCGCGATGATTAATGATGCTTTAAAAAGCGGCAGAATTAGCTCAAATTCACATATCATTGAAGCAACAAGTGGAAACACAGGAATTTCTTTAGCTATGATTTGTGCGAGTCTAGGACTAAAAATCAGCATCGTGATGCCAGAATCAATGAGCCTAGAAAGACGCAAAATGATCGCGTATTTTGGCGCGAATTTGGTTTTAACTCCTGCTAGCGAAGGAATGAAGGGCGCGTATAACAAAGCTTTAGAGCTTGCAAAAGAAACGCCTAATTCTTTCGTTCCATCGCAGTTTGAGAATTTATCCAATAAAAACGCCCATAAAAATACGACAGCTTTAGAAATTTTAGATGCACTTGATGGCAAGGTGGATATTTTTGTCGCGGGTTTTGGTACAGGCGGAACTATTAGCGGCGTGGGTGAAGTTTTAAAGGAAAAAAACAACAATGCAAAGATCATTGCCGTTGAGCCGCAAGCCTCTCCTCTTCTTAGTCAAGGAAATGCTGCCCCTCATAAAATTCAAGGCATAGGTGCTAATTTTATACCGGCAATTTTAAATAAAGAAATTATAGATGAAATCATATGCGTTAGCAATGAAGACGCTCTTCAAACAGCAAAAGATTTAGCTAAAAACAATGGTTTAATGGTAGGAATTTCAAGTGGAGCAAATGTATTTGCCGCTTCTTTAATTGCGCAAAAATTCCCAGATAAAACCATAGTTACAATGCTAAATGATACAGCAGAAAGATACCTTTCAACTGATTTGTTTGCTCTTTAAGTTTTTGCCAAAAAAGACTTAAGTTCTTTGTAAAAATTTTCATAACTTAAGTCTTTTAACACCTTAAAAATTTCTCCCTTTTCATCAAACAAGAATAAATCACTACTATGTGCAATAGAGTATTTCATGAAAGAACCTTTTAATTCTACTTTTTGATACACCACACCATAATTTTTTGCTATTTTTGCAATTTCTTCTTCATCTTTAGCGATTAAAGCATGAGCATTGGGATAAAAATACCTTAACCATTCATTTGTTTTTTTGATATCCTTATCGCGCAAAGGATCTAAAGAAATAAAAAGCACCATTACTTTGGAATTTGGAATTTGCTCTAAGGCTTTTGAAATTAAGGCTAAAGTACTAGGACAAACATCAGGACAAGAGGTATAACCAAAATATATAATTAATTTTTCCCCTCTAAAATCTTTCAAACCAACCAAACCTTTTTCGCTTTGTAGTTCAAAATCAAAACGAGTGTTTTTAAAATATAAATAACTCGCTACAAAAGTCAAAATAATAATTCCAAAAACAAAAATATATCTTAAATTTTTCATCATCTTCTCACATCAAAATCAAAATAAAAATCAAGCTTTTGATTTCCATCAAAAAATTCAACTCTGTAACGCATCACATCAATTGCACAAGAGCTTAAAACTACTTTTGCTTTATAAGAATCACTCGAAGTTTTCACAAAAACAGGATTTATATCTCCCATATACATATTTAACCCATAAGCAACAGCTTTTAAATTGGTATAATCGCCTAAATTTTCAAGCCTTAATTCTAAATCTTGCAAAGAAGCTAAAGGTTTAGGATTTAAAGCTACAAAAACTTTTTTATCTCCAAAAGCAAAATGACAATCTTGCTGATTTAAATCACAAGTTAAAGGGGTTAAATCAGTGATTAATTCCCTTTTTTGGGTATTATTTGTATTTAAATTTAAATAATAAGCCAAAAAAATAGCCCCTATTAAAAATAGAAGCAAAAAAAATATTTTTTTCATTGCATTTTAATGTTTTTAATTTCTATATCATCAACTTTCAAACTTTGATTATTATCAAAATACAAAACAAGTTCAGCTTTTTTATCTTTAGTAACATTTTCTTTTAAATTTAAAATCATAATATGTAAACCCCCTGGTTTAAGCTCAGTGCTTGAATTTGCCTTTACTAAGATCTCAGGAATTTGCACCATCATCATTTTACCTTGCTCGTGTTTATGCGTATGAAGTTCAGCAACATCGCTTAAATTACTTGTAGCTTTTACGATTTTAATATCTTCATTTGTGTTATTTTTAATGGTAAAAAATGCAGCTGTAGTTGTAGAATTGGGAAGATTTTCTCTTACAAAAGCATTTGACACTTCATAATTAGCACCAAAAACAAAATTGACACCAAATAAACCTAAAAATAAATATTTTTTTAACATTATCTTTCCTTTATATAACAATGTATTAACCATAATTTTTCGATTATAACGAAATATTATAAATTTTAATACTCTATTTTTAAGAAAAAAATATTATAATTTCGTTTTTATAAATAAAGCTAATAAAAGGATAAAAATTGTTTAGATTTTTAGTGATTTTTTTAATCTCATTGGGCTTTCTTAAGGCATCTGATTTGGTCCAAATTTATCTTAATCAAGGCTTGGAAGCTGTTGGAGAAACCATAGAAAAAGAACTTACACAAAAAGATTTTTGGCTTAAAGAAATTGGGGATAAAAATGTAAGCTTGGGATATTATGACCAAAATGTTGCTATAGTGGTTACTAATAAAAGCGAAAAAACCTTTAAAGTATTTTTTTATGATAATGGAAAAGTCACACAAAAATTTGATCAAAAAGGTGTTTTAACCGGACTTATGGGTGATAAAGAAATCGAAGGGGATTTAAAAACTCCTATAGGATTTTATGAACTTGGCAAGAAATTTTATCCCGGAGATCCTTATTATGGACCTTTTGCATTTGCGACAACCTATCCAAATTTATTAGATAAACTTCAAGGAAAAACAGGCGGAGGGATATGGATACACGGTTATCCACTGGATGGAACAAGGTTAGATGATTTAAAAACCGAAGGCTGTATCGCTTTATATAATAATCTTTTGGAAGACTTTTCTAAAATCATCCAAGATCAAAAGGTATTTGCGCTTACCGAAGAAAAAAATAAGGTTACAACTAATGCTGATGAAATTGCGATCTTGCTAAGCTCTTTATTTGCTTGGAAAAAAAGCTGGACTCAAAGCGATATTAAAACTTATCTTGAATTTTACGATGAAAAAGATTTTAGAAGATTTGATAAAATGAAATTTGAAAAATTTGCTGAAATGAAAACAACAATTTTTTCAAGAAAAGAAGAAAAAAGCATTAAATTTTCAAATATTAGCATCAGTCCTTATCCAAATATCAAAGATGAAAAAATTTTCAGAATAACCTTTTATGAAGATTATTACACAACAAATTATCAATTTAAAGGCGATAAATTGCTTTATGTAAAATTAAATGAAAAAGGGCAAATGAAAATTCTTGCAGAACAATAATGTCTCTCATCAGACTAAAAAAAAGTGCTTATGAGCACAATCTTAAACAAATCGCTCAAAAAGCAGGTGGCTTTGAAAAAATCATCTGTGTTTTAAAAAATAATGCTTATGGGCATGGAGTTAGCTTGCTTGCTCCTATTGCCAAACAGCTTGGAGTAAATTTTGTAGCAGTCAAAAACGAAAGAGAAGCTCTAGAACTAAAGAATTTATTTGACAATATTCTCATTTTATCCCATTTACCGCATGGCAAAGAGAATGAAAATTTCATCTATGCCTTAAACGATGCTTCTTTGATACAAAATTTCAAAAAAAAGACAAAGATTCATTTGGTGATTGATACAAATATGCACCGAAACGGCATAGCTTTACAAGATCTAGAACAAGTTTTTTTAAAAGCCAATGAATATCTTGACATCCAAGGAGCTTTTACTCATTTTTACGCTTCTGATGAAATTGACGCTAATTATTTTATACAAAAACAGAATTTTCAAAGTGCTAAGAAAAAATTATACAAAATCAGCCCAAAAAAACTCATTTTCCATTCTCACAACTCCTCAGCTCTTTTTCGTTGCGAAAAACTTGACGATGATGAATTATGTAGAGTGGGTTTGGTGCAATTTGGTTATGGAGAATTCAGTCAAAATTTACAAAAAGTTTTATCTTTATATGCCAATCGTTTAAGTTCAAGAATTTTAAAAACTGGACAAAGCGTAGGATATGGAGGTGCATTTATAGCAACAAAGGATATAAAAATTGCCACTTATGATTTAGGCTACGCCGATGGCTTATTTCGCTATGATGGAAAAGGGGATTTATTTTTAGCTAATAAAGAAAAAATTTTAGGCAAAATGTCGATGGATAGCTTTTCTTGTAAGGATTGTGGAGATGAAATTTGTGTTTTTGAAGATGCTAAAATTTGGGCAGAATTTTTTCACACTATAGATTATGAAATTCTTTCCAAGTTAAGCCCGTATATTAAAAGAGTGTTAGTGTGAAAGTTTTTTTTTCTATCGCATTGCTTTTAAATTTTTTTATTTTACTTACCATTTTTATTTTTAGAGGATTAACACCTTATGGATTTTTGAGCTACGAATTTTCCTTTTTTGCTACATTATTAATTATTTTTACTTCTTTTATGACTTATAAAAAAAATATTTTAAAAAAATCGTTAAAATATAATTTTAAAACCAAACCATTAAACATTTTTATAAAAAAAATTCAAAAAGATTTTAAATTTGTAAAATTTAAAGAGTTTAATGACGATTTTAAACCTAGTTTAACTTTGGCATTGAAAAATTCTTTAATATTTTTTTCAGGCTTAAAATTACTTGGATACGGATTTTTGGTGCTGGGATTTTTGATTTTGCAAAACCATCAATACCTAGCCATTTTTGAATTCATCGCAGGAATTTGCATAGTGCCTTTAGCGGTGTTTATATTTATGATCTATTTAAAGTATGAGTCCAAAAAGAACTATTAAATCAATGACGGCACTTTTTGCCGGAATGTCTTTTTTATTTGCCGGAAATGCCCTTATTGTAAGCTCAATTGGGGTAATATTAAAAAATTTAAATATCAGCGATTTTGCTATAGGTCTTATAAATTCTTGCTTTTTTCTTGGTGCTATGTTTAGTACCATGAGTGCTCATAAAATCATTTCTAAAGTAGGTCACATCAGGGCATTTGGAATATTTGCTGCGATTTTTTCCATTTCAATAATCTTACATATCATTAGCAACAATCTTTACCTATGGGCCTTGCTAAGATTCTTCTTAGGGGCTTGTTATTATGCTTTATTGATGACTATAGAATCATGGCTCAATGAAAAAGCTAAAAATTCCATTCGTTCAAGGGTGTTAGGATTTTATGAGATAGTCTTTTATCTTTCTTTTGGCATAGGAATTTTACTCATTGCTTTTGATCTTGACAAAACAACGATTTTTATTCTAAGTGCGGCTTTGATTATGTTCTCCTCTATACCTTTAAATCTTATTCGCATCAAAGAGCCTACCTTACCTAAAGCCAATAAAATTTCTTTCCCAAAAATTTTTAATATCGCTCCACTAGCACTCGTAACAAGCTTTATCGCGGGAATGTGCATTAATGGCTTTTTTTCTATGTCTTCGCTCTTCATACTTTCGCAAAATCTAAATACCCAAGCTGTGGCTTATTTTATATTCTGTGCAATGCTGGGCGGTTTTTTTGCCCAAATTCTAATTGGCACAATTTCTGATAAATTAGGTCGCAAATTTGCCATTATGATTTGTGCAAGTATAGGTTTTTTAACCATGCTTGTCTTTTTACTTTTCAATTTAAATTTAATCTTTCAGTGTATTTTATCTTTCCTTTTAGGCATAGGAGTTTTTTGCCTTTACGCTCTAGCTTTAGCAAGAGCCAATGATATGCTAGAAGACAAAAGCAAGACAATTGAGCTTGGAAGAGGAATTTTGTTTTGTTACTCCATTGGCTCTTTATTTGCTCCATTAATACTTGGTGCTTTAATGCAATTTTTTAGCTCTAATGGTTTTATTTGGTTTTATCTTGTATGCTTAGGATTTTTAATTTTATTTACAATCAATAAGCCAAATATTATCAAAAAACGCTATAAAAGCGAGCCTGGAAGTATGGCTATTTTAAACAATGATTAATACAAATTTACTTAATCCAAATCAAAATCTTAACAACAAAAAAGAAGATATTAAAAACGATGCTAAAAAAACTAAAACCCAAACTTCCAATAATCTTTTATCAAATGAACTCAAAAAAAATTTAGGGCTTAATACCCTCATTGACAAACCCAACATTCAAAACCCAAACCTCATTGATAATACTCAACTTAAACTTCAAAACCTCATCAATAAACTTCTAGATCAATTAAAAGCACATAAAAATCCTGATTCAAATATTTTAAAACAAGCTCCAAATCTCAACTTTGCACCTAATTTTAGCAAAGAACTTAAATCCTTAAGTATAGAACTTGCAAAAGACGAACATTTTAAACCTTTACTAGAAAAGCTTAATCAAATTTCAAAACCTATCAATCAAATACAAAAAAACGATGTAGAGCTGTTGTTTAAAAATTCAGGAGTATTTTTTGAAGCAAAACTTAAAAATGCCCTAAATACAGAAAATTTTCCCAAAAGCTTTCATTCTCTTTTAAACACTATTAAAACACTAAGTAGTAATCAAATCGCTTCCCAGATCGCAGAACTTGCAAGTAAAAATCAAGATCTTACTTCTTCTTTTAAAAATTTAAAAACTATACTTCAAACCAATAAAGAACAAAATCTTAATATTTTAAAAAATAGCTCCTTTCAAACCCTACTAAGCCTAAGTGGAAAAATAGAAAATTTTAAAAAATACCTAACTAAAAATCCTAGTTTGGCAAATAAAAAGATTCACCTGCTAGGAAATAAAATTTTAAATGAATTAAAAAAACACGAAAATACTTTATACAAAGAACTCAATAAACCACAAAATTTAATTTTAAGTGATACAAAAATCCTTAAAGAAATCAGTCAAAATTTCAAACACCTAAAAGACACACTAAAAAATATCCTAAATCACAAACAAGATAACGCGCAAAACTCTTATGCTTCTACACCTCATCAAGAAAAACCAAGTGATGCAAAAAATCCTATTCAAAATACACACGACAAAAACACAATTTTACAAGATGCAAATTTCATCAAGCAAGAAAATCTAAAAGAAGAATCAAAAGTCCTTTCGAATTCATCTGACACAAAAATACTCGAAAATGAAAGCAATAAAACACAAAATGGAATTTTGAAAGAAGAGAAAAGAAATAATGAAAATTCTCAAAAAAATGAAATACCAGAAGATGAAAAACAACTTGATTTAGAAAATTCTGACACAAAAATAAATGAAAAAACACAAGATGCAACAAAGCTTGATTTAAAAAAAGAAAATCAAACTTTAAATTCAAAGAAAGAAAATTCAGAAAAAATTTCACAAGAACTTCTAAAAAAAGAAAATGAAATTAAAAATCCATCCACACCAAATCCAGAAAAAGCAACACAAAGCAACTCTACTTTTTTTGAAAGTAAAAACAAAGATGGCATTGTAAAAGAAAATGCAAATTTTCAAAATCAAAATTCAACAAATGCTAAAATTTCAATTAAAAATTTAATTTTCAATGATGAAAAAAATTCTATGGGAGAGCTTGAAAAGCTTAACAAAGATTTGTCTGCTTTAAGTAGAAAAATCAATGAAGGTTTAAAAATTTTAGATAATGATGCAAGAAATGCAAAAATAAATTTAAATGATATTAAAAATATTGATAATAAGCTTGAATTATCCATTAAAGATTTAAGTAAGGTCACGATAAGAAATAATGCAGAAATTTCAGATGAAATTCAAAATGATATTAAATCAACCTTATTTCAGGTATCTAATTTAGCAAAAAATCTTGAGAATGATGCAGTGTTAAATCAAGCTAATCGTTTATTAGCTCAAATTGAAATTAATCAATTATTATCTTTAGCCAACAATTCTATCAATACTTTCTTGCCCTTTTTTTGGGAGGATTTAAACGACTCTAAGATTATTTTTAAACGAGGTAAAAAAGATAAATTTTTTGCCCAAATTAAACTCGAATTTGCAAAACTTGGCGAACTTGATGTATTGGTAGCTTTAAATAATGACAAATATATCGATATTAATATTATGGTAGAAAATACAGAGTTTAGAAAAATAATTTATCAAAACGCTCATGAACTTAAACGAAGTATCAGCAAAATAGGTTTACTTGGTTCTCATTTTTTTGTTGGAGACATTATTCGCACAGAATTTAAGAATCAAAAATTAAAAGATTACGATCTTGACATAGGCATTGATAAAAAGGCTTAAAAATGGCAAAAAATTTTAATAAAATAAAAAAAGCCGTTGCTCTAGGATACAACCAAAAACAAAATAATGCTCCAAAAATTTTAGCAAGTGGCAAAGGTGAAAGTGCTACAAAAATCATCTCTTTAGCCAAAGAGCACGGAGTGCCAATTAAGGAAGATGAGGATTTGGTTGAAATACTTAGCAAACTTGATCTTGGCGATGAAATACCTTCAAATATGTACAAAGCCGTAGCTGAAATTTTTGCTTTTATTTACCAAATGGCAGATAAAACACCCAAACAATAGCATTTTTATATAAATTTCTCTTACTTAACAAAACTATGATTTTATTTTGCAATTATTTAAAATATTCTAATTCGGAATAACTATTGCTTATAATCATAGTGTAAATAAATTTTTTATAAAGGGGTAAGTATGGTTAAACATTTAATCAGTGTTGCACTTGCTAGTGTTTTAAGTTGTGGCATTGCTAATGCTAGTGATAATGCGTCAATAGAGGGGAAAGAAAAAATTACTCGCAATGGTGTTAATATTTATTTAGAGCCAAATTCTCCAAATAAACAAAAATATCTTAGTGGGGAATTTGATAAATCTTTGGAAGCAATGAAAAAAGCTTATGAGGCTAATAAAAACAATAAGGCAATGAGAGCTCCTGCTCCTCCTGTTTATTATGTTGCAGTTTTAGGTGTAATATCTCAACAAGGTGGAAGAGAAGAGCTAAAAGAGGGACAAACAATTACTAATAATGATCACGGTGGTGATCCATTTGTGGTTCATACTCTTGTATTGGGATATGGCGGTGGAAGTTACGATAAGGCTTCATTTGCTGGAAATCAAGCGGTGCAATTAAGTTCAGAAGGAATGGATTATACTGGCGATAACATTATTGATGGTTGGTATGATATTTGGGATATTTCTAAACCTGCTAATTCTAGTGGAAATTTTGAATTTACTTCTCGTTCTATTAATGCACCTGGCAATTCAATGAGCACAAGTATTCAGATTAGGTAGAAATATGAGAATAATAGGTAATTCTTATAGCACTTTTTACGCACAAAATAATTCTCGTGTGGATAAAAATGCTGAAACAAAAAGTGTTCTTGATAATGCTTTAGATAAAGCGGAGAAAGAATTATCCACAGAAGAATATTTAAATACAGTTGGGTTTGTTTGGAAAAGTCAGTCTATTATAAATTTTAGAAAAAATGGAGATGTTCGCATTAAAGATTATAATGATAAATTGGCTAAATCTAGCGTTATTGAGCAAAAAAAGAGTATCAATGATATGATTGATATTCTAAAATCTAATTCTATCCAAAAAGGATATTATATGGGACAAGCTGAAAGTGAGGCGCATTTTCAAGCTAGGAAAAATCAAGCTATTGACTATCTAAGTGGATTATTGCAAGACATAAAAGTTTAAAAGGAGTTAATATGCAAATTAGTTCAAGCTACAATAATGCTTACTATCCACAGAAAAACTTTTCTGCGGATCAAAGTGTTAAAAAAACCGAAAATGTAAAAGAAGATGATAAAATATTAACTTATGAAGATATTGAAGAACAGTCTTGGGAAGATTATGCAAATGGGAAAGTAGATCCTGATGTTCATTTTAGGTTAGTGTGTGCTTCTTTAACCGCTTCATTGGTTGAAGCTTCAAAAGATGGCTTTCAAGGAAATCCATTTGGAGAAATGAAAAGAGTTCAACAAGAAAGGCTAAAAGCAGATACTCCAAGTGAAATTGCGGTGGAAATTAATAAGGATATTTTTGCGTTAAACAATAACTTTAATGCAGTATTGCCAGGTATGACAAAAGAAGAAAATCAAAGACTAAACAATAAAGCAAAAGATTTTCTTTTTGAAATTTTGCAAGACATAAAAGTTTGATTATCTTGCGTGTGGAGAGTTTTCTCCACTTTATAAGTATTTTAAATTTGATCTTTTTTATATAAAGTAATGAATGTTAAAAAAATTAAACACTTAAATTTTGCTTTTTTGCTGTTTAAAAACTTTTACTAACTTATAAATTTTAAAGGGCAGTTTGCAATACCCCCCCCCATTTTTTATTATTAGCTTCTATCAAAGCCTCACCTAACTTATAACTTAAATGATTTTTCATTCTCAAAGCTTCATCAAAGTCTGCGTAATCTTCTAATTTAGACAAAGTAAAATTGACATTTAAACTAAGAAGCATTTGATAAAGCTCTTGCTCTTTTTTGTGTTTTTGTGAAATTTTAGCAAGCTCAAAAGGCAAAACAAACCAGCCCTTAACACTCTTAGAATTCTTAATCATAGCCGAACCAAGTTTATAAGCGAGTTCGTTTTGGATTATCACTTTAGCCCCTATAAGAGAATTTGACTTTTTGGCAGAAGATAAATTTTCAAAACAAGCAAAACGATTTTTATTTGTATTTAAATAGATATTTTGATAAACAAATTCCAGTTTTTCATAAGCATTAGGTAAAGAACTTAATTTTTTATCCAACAAAATAGGATCCAAAAATTGCTCTTTTTTAAAGCTAAAAATAAAATCCCCTGTAGGCATTTCTTGATATTTTTGTGTCATTTCATCAGTCCAAGTATGCACACATTGCCCACTCCAAAAAATATTTTCTTTTATTTTTCTACAAGGACTTCCACCATAGATAGAATTTGAATAGTATGTTTTACCCGCAACCATACTCTTAGCACCGATGATGCTTCCACTTGCCACAAAAGCACCCTTCATAAAACCCGCATCTTGACCGCACCAAACATGATCGCCAATAATGATGCTTTTACTAGGGTTAATCCTTTGTTTTGAAGTAACATCATAAATTAAATGCGGATCAGCATTTCTAAACCAAATATTAAAAGAAAATAAACAATTATCGCCGATTATTATATGCTTTCCTTCAGATAAAGCAAGGCTTTTCACAGAACCTGGATTGAAATAATTTTTATTACCTATGTAACAAATTTGATTATAAAATACCCCGATACTAACCTTATCCACCAAAGAATTTCCAATAAAAACCAAAGAATCATCACCACTAAAGCCAACAAAACTATCCTTAAATTTTGCATCTTTTGCGATGAAAAGAATATTATTTTTACCTTTAAAATTGATTTTAGAATTTAAATTCCACTCGCTTGTGTCTTTAAAGCTATAAATTTTATTGCCTCTTTCATCTTGTGAGATTTTCACGCCCTCTAAATTCACTCTTTTATCTCCCTGCTCTTAACCTCATCTTCAACTTCAGCTAAAAATCTATCCACAAGTTCGTTTTCTTTAAGTTTTGCTACCACTTCGCCGTGCCTTATCACAAGCCCTTGATTTTTTCCAAAGGCGATAGCCACATCAGCACCTTTAGCCTCTCCTAAAGCATTCACCACACAACCCATAACGCTGATATTTAAAGGTTCTTTTATATGTTTAGTTTTTTCTTCTACTATTTTAATAGCACTGATTAAATCGCTTTGAATCCTTCCACAAGTAGGACAAGAGATGATATTTACACCACTTTTCTGCACTCCACTATCTTGCAAAATCGCCCTTGCAACTTTAATCTCTTCTTCAAGTTCTCCAGTCATCGAAACTCTCATCGTATCACCTATGCCTTTAAGAAGCAAATTTCCTAAAGCAATGGAGCTTTTTATCGTGCTATGAAACTTTGTCCCAGCTTCAGTAACTCCTAAATGAAAAGGATAATCACAAAGTGGTCTAAGTCTTTCATAAGCTTCTATGGTTTTTTGCGTATCAGAAGTTTTCATGGAAATTTTTATATCAAAAAAGTCCAAATCCTCCAAAAGCTTGATATTATACATCGCACTTTCAAGCATCGCATCAACACCATAGCCAAATTTATCACTAAATTGTTTTTCTATGGAACCATGATTTACACCTATGCGTATAGGGATACCTCGCTCTTTACACGCTTTTACGACTTCTTTAATATTTTCTTTTGAGCCTATATTACCAGGATTGATACGTACTCCATCGATAAATTCGGCACAAAATACAGCTAAATTGTGATTAAAATGTATATCTACAATCAAAGGCAAAGGGCTTTTTGCTTTAATTTCTCTTAAAGCCCTTGCATCTGTCATATCAAGACACGCCAAACGCACGATATTTGCCCCCGCAAAATAAAGGCGGTTAAGTTGCTCTAATGAGCCTTCAATATCCCTTGTCTTTGTAAAAAGCATAGATTGCACTGAAATAGGTGCATCACCACCTATTAAAACATCACCTACTTTAATCTGTCTTGTTTTAAATCTTTTATATTCCATTTTTTAAACTTCTTTATTTAAAAATTTAAAAGATTTTAACTCTTTTTTGCTTAATTTTCATCATGGATTACGAGAAATCAATAGGATCAATATCGCAACTCACATTTTTAAATTCCAAAGCATAATTTGCAATTTTAACAAGATGAGTATAAGTATTACTTCTTAAAAGTATATAAAATCTAAATTTATTATTAATAATCTCTATACCACAAGCCCCATAGCCAATCAATTCAACTTGCTTAATTTTACCTATTTCAAAAACTAATTTTTCACAAGTTTTAAGGGCAGTTTTTTGCTCTTTATCTTCAATCACAATTCGCATAAGTCTTTTAAAAGGTGGATATAAATTTTTTCGAATTTCAAGTTCATCTTTCAAAAATTCATCGTAATTTTGTATGTATTTTTCAAAAAAAGGCTTATTTTTAGTTTGCAAAAGCACTCTTGCTTCGCCTTTTCGCCCTGCCCTACCTGCTACTTGCATCGCTAAAGCCAAAGTTTCTTCACTGGCTCTAAAATTTGGGCGAAACAAGTACTCATCAAGCCCTAAAATCACACTTAAATCCACACTATGATAATCATGTCCTTTTGCAAGCATGGAAGTACCTACTAAAATATCGATTTTTTCATCGTTAAAATCTTTTAAAATGGCATTTAATTTCTTTTCACTTGTAATCTCATCACTATCAAATTTAGCAATTTTTGCATCTATAAAAATGCCTTCTAGCCTTTCTTTAAGCTCTGCAGTGCCCATTTTCCTAGCCTCTAAAACTTCGCCTTTGCATTTAGGGCAAGAAAAGGGTATTTCTTGGATAAAATTACAATAATGGCATTTAAGTATGTTTTTGCTTTTATGCATACTCAAAGCAATGGAACAAAAAGGGCATTTTATAGCATCACCACAATCTTTACACAAAATTTGGCGAAAATTTGCACGACTTGGCAAGAAAATAATAATTTGTTTTTTTTCTCTTAAGCTTGTTCTAAGCTCCAAAAGTAATTTTTGACTTAAAATTTCATCGCTCTCATCAAAAATATATTCTTTTTTACTTTCAAAAAAAGTGCCTTTGAGTCTGAAATATTTTTGCTTATAAAAACTCGTAACTGAAGGGGTTGCAGAGCCTAAAACGACTTTGATATTTAATTTTTGTCCTAGAAAAAGTGCTAAATCCCTAGCATTAAAATAAGGCTTATTTGAAGCTTTATAGGAATTATCATGTTCTTCATCTACCACAATAAGTCCTAAATTTCTAAAGGGTAAAAAAAGCGCTGACCTAGCACCAGCTACTAGTAAAATTTCACCTTCACAAAAGTGCCTTAAGCATTCTTCTTTTTTTTTCTTTGAAATTTTAGAATGCCAAAGAAAAAATTTATCTTTAAAATACTTTTCCAAGCGTTTTTGCATTTGTGGAGTGAGTGAAATTTCGGGCATTAAAAGCAAAACTTGCTGTCCTTTTTCTAAATATTCTTTGATTAAAGAAATATAAATTTCAGTTTTTCCACTGCCCGTGTCAGCAAAAAGTAAAGAAGTAAGATTTTCCTTAGCAAAATCAAGCGCTTTATTTTGATTAAAACTTAAATTTGGACCCTCCAAATCAGTCATTTTTTTACATTCATAAGGCTTAGAGGTTTCAAAAAAGCTAAGGATAAAAGCAAATTTACAAGTATAATAATAAGAAATAAAATCAGCCAATTCTTTTTGAAACAAACTTAAAGAATTGGGCGTAATTTCCTTAATCTCTTTTGTTTTGAAATTAGGCTTTAAACACTCTCTTAATACAATGGCTTTGAGATTTTTTTTTACTCCTAAATCAACAATCACCTCTGTTAAAGGCTTGATAATTTCAGTGCTTTCATAAGTTAAAATATCAAGATAAAATCCTTTAATAGCAAGCTCGTAATACCTCATAATAATTCTTTACATCTTTGTCCTATACATTTTAACTCACCAGACTCAAAATCATATATAAAATCAAAGAAAAATTTTGGAGTAATATAGTAACGATAGGCATTAAAACCTGTTTTCATCCATGCTTGCTTGTTGGAATAAATAGCATTAGACAATAAAGAACCTTGACAACAATTTGCCCCATCATTGCAAACACTAATTTGACTTTGCGTGCAAAAAAATAAAGGCTCTTTTTCAAGCCCTATCTTAGCCTCATCTAAAACGGATAAATTTTGAGAATTTGATCGTAAAAAATTCTGGTTTTTGTAAAAAACCAAAGCACTTTGCAAAGTGGTAAAATCGGCTTTTAATTTTGTAATTTTCGCTTCTTGTTTGGAATTAGAAAAATAAGGAATACTGATACTAACCAAGATAGCAATAATCGCAATAACAAAAATCAGTTCAAGTATAGAAAAAGCTTTTCTAAAGCCCATTATTTAACCGGCTTATCAAAAGAAACTTCCTCATTGATGGTTTTAATAAGCTTTTTAAGATCTTTTTCTAAAATATAGCTATCATAACTTTTTTTTACAAAAGCATCAACAAGGGTTTTTAGCTCCATCCTTTGGGTTCCATTTGATATTAAAGCTATGTCATTTTCTAAATAATGTGCAAATTCTTCACTGCATTTTACAATAAAGTCCTTAGCGGACACATTGATAATGACTTGTTTTTCGCTCATTTTCCAAGAACAGCCTCAATTTTCTTAACAATATCTTCACTTTCGATGTTTTTATTCTTAAGTTCTTCTTCTAAACGCATGATTTGATTGCTTTTAGCTTCACTTTGTGCTTTAACACTAACAAGTTCATTTCTTAAATTTTCATTCGCTTCACAAACTTCGTTATACTTTGCTAAAAGTTCATTTACTCTATCTGTCATAGTGTTGATAATTTTTTCATCATACATTGGATTTAGCCTTTGTTTTAAAAATTTTTAATAAATACAAACAATTTTATAATTGTAGCAAAAAACCTTTAATTTTAAGTTTTATTTTAATATTATTTTTTTCAAAGTAATTTTTTGTATAATAAATACTTTTTAAAAATTATAAAATTAAAGTTAAAATAATGCTCGAACTCACCAGTGAATTTAAACCAAGCCCTGATCAAAAAGAAGCCATCAAAGGCATAGTTAAAAGTATAAAAAAAGGCAACAAATACCAAACTTTGCTAGGCGTTACAGGAAGTGGAAAAACTTTTACCATGGCAAATGTGATCAAAGAACTTAATATGCCAACCCTTATCATGAGTCACAACAAAAGTCTTTGCGCACAACTTTATAGTGAATTTAAAGGCTTTTTTTCTAAAAATCATGTGGAATATTTTATTTCTTATTATGATTATTATCAACCAGAAGCTTATATACCACGCACTGATGTTTTTATAGAAAAAGATAGCTCTACAAATGAAGATTTAGAAAGATTAAGACTTAGTGCAACCGCTTCGCTTTTAAGCTATGAAGATGTAGTTTGTATCGCTAGTGTTTCAGCAAATTATGGACTTGGAAATCCAAATGAATATATAGGAATGGTTTTAATTTTTGAATTAGGTATGCAAATTTCACAAAAAGAACTTTTAAAAAAACTTGTAGATATGGGCTATAAAAGAAATGATAATTTTTTCGATCGTGCAGATTTTCGCGTACAGGGCGATACTATAGATATATATCCTGCTTATTATGAAGATGAAGTGGTTAGGCTTGAATTTTTTGGCGATGAATTAGATGCCATGTATCATTATAATGTCTTAGAAAATAAAAAAGGCAAGGATTTAAAACGCTTTATTTTATATCCTACAAGCCAATTTAGCGTTGGAGAAATAAGGTTAAAACAAGCCATAAAAGATATAAAAGAAGAATTAAACGAAAGATTGGCCTATTTTGAGTATGAAAACAAACTCGTAGAATACCAACGCCTAAAACAACGCGTGGAATTTGATCTTGAAATGCTTACAAGCACAGGAATGTGCAAAGGCGTGGAAAATTATGCAAGGCATTTGACGGGTTTAAATGAGGGTGATACGCCTTATACACTTTTTGATTATTTTGCAATTAAAGATAGGAAATTTCTTGTGATTGTTGATGAAAGCCATGTTTCCCTGCCACAATTTCGCGGTATGTTTGCAGGAGATAGAAGCAGAAAGCAAACTTTGGTTGATTATGGTTTTCGTCTTCCATCGGCCCTCGATAATCGTCCTTTGATGTTTGATGAATTTATCCATAAAGATTGTCAATTTCTTTTTGTTTCAGCCACCCCTGCACCGCTAGAACTTGAACTTAGTAAAGAAAATGTATTTCATCAGATTATGCGGCCAACGGGCTTGCTTGATCCTTTGATAGAACTTAAAGATAGCGATAATCAAGTTGAAATTTTATTTGATGAAGCTAAAAAAGTCATAGAAAGAAATGAACGCGTTTTGGTTACCGTGCTGACTAAAAAATTAGCAGAAGAACTTACAAGATATTATTTAGAACTTGGCATTAAAGTAAAATATATGCATTCAGATATTGATGCAATCGAACGCAATGAGATTATAAGGGGCTTAAGAAGTGGCAATTTTGATATGCTAATAGGTATAAATTTACTTAGAGAAGGGCTTGATTTGCCTGAAGTTTCGTTAATTGCCATAATGGACGCAGATAAAGAAGGCTTTTTAAGAAGCACTACAAGTTTAATCCAAACCATGGGAAGGGCTGCTAGAAATGTAAATGGTAAGGTTTTACTTTTTTGCAAAAAAATCACAAAGTCCATGCAAGAAGCTATGGATACCACAAATGAACGCCGAAAACTTCAAGAAGCTTATAATAAAAAGTATAATATCACACCAACTTCAGTCAAACGCCACATTGAAGAAAGCTTGAAAAATGAAGAAGATTTAGCAGAATTCTATCGCAAAGGTAAAAAGCTAGAAAAAATGCCAGCAAGCGAAAGGGCTAAGATCATAAAAGAACTTCGCAAACAAATGCTTGAAGCTGCTAAGGCACTTGAATTTGAAAAAGCAGCCGCTTTAAGAGATGAGATTAATAAGCTAAAAAATTTATAGTTTTAACTCATCGATAAAAAATTAATAATTAGTCAATATATGTCATAAATTTTAAATTTTTATTTAAATTTGCTACAAAAAGTTAATTTTTATTTCTACAAAGCTTAATTTTTTAGATAAAATTACCAGAAATCTTATTTTGAAAGGAAAACTATGGATTTTTTAACAAATCTTAGTGAAGGCACGCAATTTGCCATTCAGTTAATTATCGTGCTAATTTGTCTTTTTTATGGTGCAAAAAAAGGCGGAATCGCTCTTGGTTTATTAGGCGGAATCGGACTTTTAGTCCTTAGTTTTGGTTTTTCAGTTGAACCAGGAAAACCTTCGATTGATGTAATGCTTACCATTTTAGCCGTAGTTGTTGCAAGTGCGACTTTACAAGCAAGTGGTGGCTTAGATGTAATGTTGCAAATTGCAGAAAGAGTATTAAGAAAAAATCCTAAATTCTTAACCATACTCGCTCCTTTTGTAACTTGCTTTTTAACTATACTTTGTGGAACAGGACATGTAGTTTATACTATGATGCCAATTATTTATGATATTGCAATTAAAAATGGAATTCGTCCGGAACGCCCTATGGCTGCATCTTCTATATCATCTCAAATGGGAATTATCGCTTCACCTGTTTCAGTGGCAGTTGTGTCTTTAACTGCACTTTTGTTAAATCCCGAAATTAACAAAAATCCTTTAGCGGGTTTTGATGGTTATGTGGATTTACTTGCTATTACTATACCTTCTACTTTAATTGGGGTTTTATGTATAGGAATTTTTTCTTGGTTTAGAGGGAAAGACTTGGATAAAGATGCAGAATTTCAAGAAAAACTTAAAAATCCTGAATTTAAAAATTATGTTTATGGGGAATCAAAAACCCTACTAGGCGCAAAATTACCTATGATAGAATGGGTTGCTATGTGGATTTTCTTGGGAGCTATTGCTATTGTTGCGATCTTAGGAGCTTTTCCAGAACTTAGACCTGAATTTACTAATTCAAAAGGCGTAACTAAACCAATGAATATGGTAGCAACCATCCAAATGTTTATGCTTTTAGCTGGAGCGGCACTTATTATCTTCACGAAAGTTGATGCAAGTAAAATTGCAAAAAATGAAATTTTTAAATCTGGTATGATAGCACTTGTTGCAGTATTTGGAATTTCATGGATGGCAGATACTATGTTTGCAGTGCATACTCCTATGATGAAAGCAGCACTTGGAGATATAGTAAAAGAGCACCCTTGGACTTATGCAATTATGCTTTTACTTATTTCAAAATTTGTAAATTCTCAAGCAGCAGCTATCGCAGCTTTTGTGCCTTTAGCTCTAGGAATTGGCGTTGAACCTGGAATCATAGTGGCATTCGCAGCAGCTTGCTATGGTTATTATATTTTACCAACTTACCCAAGTGACTTAGCAACCATTCAATTTGACCGCTCAGGCACTACTCGCATTGGTAAATTTGTAATCAATCATAGTTTCATTTTACCAGGGCTTATAGGTGTTATCACTTCTTGTATTGCTGGATATTTCTTAGCTTTAGCTGCAGGCTATCTATAAAATAAAGGCACTTTAAGGTGCCTTTAATCATTTAAAAGAATTTGATGAATTTAAACGGATTAAACTCTGGGTAAATACTTCACTCAAAAAACTCACACTTTGTTCACTTAACTTTTCTAAAAATTTATCAATTTTATCTTCTTCTTTCCAGATAGGAATTTGTACACCAGAAAGCTTTTCAAGCTCATTTTTAGCGTTTTCGTAATTACTAAGTTCATCAATAAGTCCTAATCCTTTTGCCTCCAAAGACAAAAATACTTTTGCATCTGCCCATTTATCCTTTGTATTTATATCTAAATTTCTTTCTTTAGCCACAAAATTAGTAAACAACGCATAGCTTTGATTGATGAGATTTTGCAAATACTCTTTTTCTTGTTCACTCCAAGCTCTTGTAAAAGTACCTGCTTGTTTGTAAGTACCCGCTTTAATAGTTTGTTCTTTGATGCCTAATTTTTGCGTTAATTCGCTAATATCAGCTCCTTGCATAATCACACCGATGGAGCCGATAAAGCTTGCAGGATTTGCCAAAATTTTATTTGCACCCACACCAGCTAAATAACTTCCACTCGCCATAGTTCCACTTGCATAAGCAATTACAGGCTTTTTGGCTTTTAAATCCTTAATCGCCAAAGCAAGCTCCATACTCGGTGCAAAAGCCCCACCAGGAGAATCAATTACAAAAAGCACTCCTTTGATATTTTTATTATTTTTTGCCAAATTGATTTTTTCAAGTACACTAGAGCTATCAAAAATTTCACCCTTTAAATCTATGCGTTCTAAATTCGCATACGATGAAGTTCCATTACCACTTGGCATTAAAATCCAAATCACCACCAAAAGAAAAACAAAAGTTTTAAAATAGCTGTTGATAAATTTTATCCCAGCACCTATAGCCCCAAAAAAAGATTTTATAATTTGCATTCTTTTCCTTTCATAAATAATTTATTAAGCTCTTTGGCATTCAAAATAAATTGCAAAGCCAACTGCGAATCTTCACATTCGTCCAGTTCAAACACGCTAAAATCAGCACTTTTACCCACTTTAAGCTCTCCTGTATTTAAATTTAAAGCCTTAGCTGGATAAAGCGTTGCCATCTGCAAAAGCTTTTTAGCAAATTTTAAGGCAGGAATTTCTTTATGAATGAGTAAATTTGCACGCATTTCATCCAGCATTGACAAAGAAATATTAGAACTTAAACCATCAGTACCCAAATGGACATTTATAGGCTTGTTTAAAAGGGTTTTGATATTTAAACTTTTTTGACTCAAAAGATAGTTTGAAAAAGCACAATGTGTAATGGAGTGTAAATTTTGATCTAATTTTTGCCATTCTTTTAAATACACACAATGAGTAAAAAGTGTCCGAACTCCTTTAAATAAATTTATGAATTCTTCTATATTATACAAAGGAGTAGCGTTAGGTGTAAATTTTCCAAGCCATTTTTTAAATCCCCCTATGCCTTTTCTAAGCCAAGCATTTTCAGCCTTACTTTCTAAAAAATGTGTGCTTACAAGTAAATCATTTTTTTTGGCTAAATTTAAAGCAAAATTGGCAAGTTTAGGATGTGTAGAATAAGGAGAATGCACCGAAATTGCAGGGATGAAAAATTCACTTTTTACCTGCATAGCTTTTTCAAAACGCTTTAAAAATTCAACTTTTTTTTCTTCAATTTGTGCTTCATTTGTACCTAAAATTTCATTAAAAAATACCACTCTCATACCATTTTTACTTGCCTTAATACAAGCACTTAAATCACTTCCAAAGCTTGAAATTTCACCTATTGTACCCGTGCCGCTTTTTTGCATTTTTTTCAAAACAGTATCGATAAGATCGTTTTTAGCCTGTTCACTTAAAACACTGCGCGACTTTATCACACTTTTAAGCCACACAAGAAATTCACCAAAATGCAAAGTGGTTGAATTTGCACTGAATTCTAAATGCGTGTGGGTATTGATAAATGCGGGCAAAATCAAAGAATTTTCAGGAGTTTTAATCCATTTTGCTTGAGGATATTTTTGTTTTAAATTTTCAAATTCACCCAATTCTATAATTTCATCTTTAAAAACAAAAGCCCTATCTTTTAAAATACCAAATTCTTCATCACACAAAAGCATGCGTTTTGCCTTAATAATAAACATCAAATCGCCCTTAATTTAATAATGAAAATTGTAGCAAAAATTTAGATTTATGATGTTATAATTAAAACTTAAATTTTATTAATGAAGGTTTAACAATGAAAATTATGGTAATCCAAGGTCCAAATCTTAATATGTTAGGTTATAGAGAAACCAATCTTTACGGTTTTATGAAAATGGAAGATATTCATAAGCAAATGGAATTAGCAGCTTCACAAAATAAAGTAGAACTTGAATTTTTTCAAAGCAATTTTGAAGGTGAAATCATAGATAAAATTCAAGAATGTATGGGAACAGTTGATGGTATCATCATCAATGCTGGTGGTTATACTCATACTTCAGTTGCAATCCGTGATGCTATTGCTGCAGTTAATTTACCTACAATCGAAGTACATATTACTAATATTTATCGCAGAGAAGAATTCAGACAAAAAAGTCTTATCGCACCAGTTTGTGCTGGATCTATAGTTGGCTTTGGACCTTTTGGTTATCATTTGGCTTTAATGGGCGTGATTCAAGTTTGCGAACAAGTTAATAATCTTAAAGCAGCAGCCTTAGCCCAACAACAGCAAATGCAAGCTGCTACACAAGGATAACAAAACTAAATGTTAAAACTCAAAGGTGCAAAAGCTTTACATAAAATACGCTTTTATCCTTTTTTATCCCGTTCTCAATATGTAGCAAAATATTATGCTATTATAGGGCTTGGGGCAAATATTTTTGATGAAAAAAAGCGTTTTAGAAATTTTTTTAGGCTTTTAATGGACGATAAAAGAATAAAAATTTTAGCAACCTCGCCTTTGCTTATCAATGAAGCTTTTGGCTATAAATTACAAAAAGACTTTACCAATGCAGTAATGATAATAAAAACAAATTTACATGCAAGAATGCTTTTAAAAATTTTACTGCATTATGAGTTAAAATTTAAAAGAAAAAGAAGTTTTAAAAATGCTCCAAGAACTCTTGATCTTGATCTTTTGTATTTTTCGCAAAAAGTCAAACAAGATGCTTATTGTCAAGTGCCACACCCTGGAGTAAATGATAGGCTTAGTGTTATTTTACCTTTGGGCTTATTATAGAAAGGATATTTATGGGACAACTTATTCATACTTTTACAGTTGAAAGCACTGATGAGATCATTCCCAAAGTTAAACAAGAATTTGGCGATAAGGCCTTAATCATCACCAATAAACAAATTCGTGCAAAAACCTTAACTCAAAAAGGAATTTATGAGGTAATGGTCGCCATTGAAGAAGCCGATTACGAAGAGCATTTAAAATCTATAGGAAAAACTTTACCTAAAAAAACTCAAAAGCCTGTCAAAAATTTTCCTAGTGAAGAAGAATTATCCCTAGATAAACCCAATGAAGATGTTATACTTGATTTTTCTAATAATGCCAAAAATAAAATAAGTTCTAAAACAAAAAAAATACAAGATCAAGAACTTAACAGTTTAAATGATTTCAAGGAAAGACTTTCTGAAGTAAGTTCTGAAATCAGCAAAGTAACCAATATCGATCCGAGTCAAATTCAAAGTCCAAAACAATATGATAAAAAAATTGAAAATTTTGAAAAACAAATTAACAAACTTAATGATAAAATGAATTTGCTTGTTGATATGATGTGGGACAATAAAGCCGAAATGAGAAAAAATCTCATCATTCCACCCGAATTTGCAAGTATTTACAAACAAGCTAAAAAAAGCCATATGCAAGAAGAGCATCTAGAAGCAATTATGAAGGCTACAGTGGAAAATATGCCAGCGACAATGAAAACAAACAAAGAAGCTGTGCAAAGGTATTTTTATTCTCTTTTACGCAATATGCTTCCTTGTCGCGTTGAAAGCGATATTAAAAAACAAAAAATTATGATGTTGGTAGGTCCAACAGGAGTTGGAAAAACCACAACTCTAGCCAAACTCGCTTTTCGCTATGCTTATGGTAATAAACGATACAAAACAGGAATTATCACTCTTGATACTTATAGAATCGGCGCTGTAGAACAACTTTTTCAATACGCAAAAATGATGAAACTACCAATCATTGATAGCATAGAACCAAAAGACTTAGATGAGGCTATTAAAAGTTTAAGTAATTGCGAGGTTATTTTAGTTGATACCATAGGAAATTCCCAATATGATGAATCAAAACTTGCAAAAACCAAAGAATTTTTATCCCATTCTAACTCGCAAATTGATGTAAATTTAGTTATTTCGGCTAATACCAAATATGAAGATTTATTAGAAATTTATAAAAATTTCTCTTTTTTAAATATCGACACTCTTATTGTCACAAAATTTGATGAAACAAAAGTTTTTGGTAATATTTTTTCACTCATTTACGAAACAAATATTCCAATGAGTTTTTTCTCTATAGGTCAAGAAGTGCCTGATGACATACAAGTTGCAAGCAGTGATTTTTTAGTGCATTGCGTTTTAGAAGGTTTTGCAAAAGGAAGAGATGATGAATAATCAAGCCAATAAATTACAAAATTTAATGAGTGAAAACAAAAATAAAAACACTAAAGGTACGCATTTTATTGCTATTACTAGTGGTAAAGGTGGAGTAGGAAAAAGCACTTTAAGTGCCAATTTAGGCAATGTATTAGCAAATAATGGCTATAAAGTTGCTTTATTTGATGCAGATATTGGTTTGGCGAATTTGGATGTAATTTTAAATGTGCGTATCAATAAAAATTTATTGCATGTTTTAAGAGGCGAATGCTCTTTAGAGGATATTTTAATAGAGGTGAAACAAAATTTGTGGCTCATACCAGGTGAAAGTGGAGATGAAATTTTAAAATACAATGATAAAAACATTTATGAAAGATTTTTAAATCAAGCAAGCATTTTAGATGATTTGGATTTTTTAATCATCGATACAGGTGCGGGTATTGGCGGAAATATAGGGAATTTTTTAGAAATGGCTGATGAGGTTATTGTAGTAACCGTGCCCGATCCTGCCGCAATTACCGATGCTTATGCAACCATTAAAACCACTTCAAAAACAAAACCAAATTTATTGATGGTGTTAAATATTGTCAAAAATGAAAACGAAGCTCTAAAGGTTTTTGAAAATATTAAAAAAGTAGCAGATATCAACATTAAACATGATTTAAAACTCGAATTTTTAGGATATTTAGCTGCAAGCAAAGATGTAAGTTTAAGCATTAAAAAAAGAACACTTTTTAGCGACGAAAATACTCTATCAGCAGACGAGTTAAAATCAATAGCTTCTAAGCTTTTATACAGGTTGGAACAAAAAGTGCTTGAAGATAAACCAAGTAGAAGTTTTTCGACTTTCTTTAAAAGAATTATTGAAAGATTTTAGCATAGCTTTGAAGGATTTGTTATGAAACCAGAAAATTATGTAGCTTTTTTTACAGTCTGTGGTTTTTTTATCGGTTTATCTTTTAGTATCATAAGTATAGAAAGTGCTTTTGATATAGTTTTATTTACAGCTTTGATTACTTTTATTTTTTATGTGATTATTCATATTGCCATTATGAACTTCATTGATGTATATAAAATTAGCGGAAAAGTCTTTAATAAATTACAATACGAAGAAGTAAGCGATGCCATCATCAATGATCTTGCCATGCGTGAGAAAAAAATGGACTATCTTTTAGAAAAACTTAACGAAGAACGAGAAGAACTAAAGAAAAACGATATAAAAGAAAGACGCAAAAATGCTAAAAGAGCCGCCTAAAGCTTATGCACAAGCCTTAAAAAAAGAGCAAGATGAGCTTGTTTTAACCTATATGCCTGCTTTGCGTGCTATGGCATATAGACTTAAAGAGCGTTTGCCTTCAAGTATAGATACCAACGATCTTATTAGCATAGGTGTAGAAGAGATGATAAAACTCTCTCGTCGCTATGATAAAGAGCAAAATGACAATTTTTGGGGTTTTGTAAAAAAACGCGTGAATGGAGCTATGCTTGATTATCTAAGAAGTCTTGATGTGATGAGTAGAAATAACCGCAAAATCATCAAGGATATCGATAATTTAATTGATGAATATTATCAAGAGCATGAAAAAGAGCCTGATGATGAATATTTGGCTAAAAAACTTAACCTTGAAATAGATAAAATCAAAGAGGCAAGAGCCGCACATGCGATAAGCCTTGTTTTGCCCTTAGATGAACAGCTAGAATGCTTTAATGAAGATCGCACAATTGAACGCATCGAAAAAGAGGAGTTGATAGAAAAAATCAATGCTGTTTTAGAAAATCTCAAAGAACGCGATCAATTAATCATTCAGCTTTATTATTATGAAGAATTAAATTTAAAAGAAATCAGCGAAATTTTAGATATCAGCGAAAGTCGCATTTCACAAATTCATAAAAAATTACTGAAAAAAATCAGAGAAAGGCTCGTATAATGGCTGAAATACTCTCTCAAGAAGAAATTGATGCTTTACTTGAAGTGGTTGATGATAGCACAGATTCAACCATTAGTGCAAGCTCAAAAGAAGAGAAAGACGAACGCAATATCGTTGTATATGACTTCAAACGCCCTAATAGAGTTTCAAAGGAACAACTTAGATCCATTAAAGGTATTCATGATAAACTTGCTAGAAATTTGGCATCTCAAATTTCATCTATGATGAGAAGTATTGTTGAAATCAAACTTCACTCCGTTGATCAAATGACTTATGGTGAATTTTTAATGTCTCTACCAAGTCCAACGAGCTTTAATGTTTTTTCAATCAAACCCTTAGATGGAAATTGTGTTTTAGAGATTAATCCAAGCATCGCCTTTCCTATGATAGATAGACTTTTAGGTGGACAAGGGGAAGGCTATGAGGCCTTAAGAGAGCTTACGGATATTGAAATCAATCTTTTAGATTCCATTTTGCGTATTGTAATGCAAAGATTAAAAGAAAGTTGGGCAACGGTAACTGAAATTTATCCAAGCATTGAAGCAAAAGAATCAAGTCCAAATGTCGTTCAAATCGTATCACAAAATGAAATCGTTATTATGGTGGTAATGGAAATTATCATAGGAAATTCAAGCGGTATGGTCAATATTTGCTATCCTGTGGTGCATTTAGAAAGTATTTTGAGTCGCTTGGCAAATCGTGATATTATGATGGGTGAAACTTCGGCTAAAAAATCGCGCAATAAAGAGCTTAAAACTCTAATTGGTCGTGCTGAAGTGGTATATGAAGCTATTTTAGGAAAAACCCTCATTAGCGTAAGTGAATTTTTAGATCTTAAGCAAGGTGATATCTTGCGTCTTGATCGAGAAGCTGATGACAAGGCTATTGTAAGCATTGATAAAAAAGATGTCTTTTTAGCACAAATTGGCTTGCATCGCTTCAGAAAATCCATTAAAATTATAGAACTCATACGCACCGATAAAGATGAGATTAAAGAAATTTTGGAAAAATACGAAGAAGAAAGAAAAGCAAAAGCTAGCGTCTATGATGATAAAGAAGACTTAGAAGAGGAAGAAAACGATGATTAATGAATTTTTAAAAATTTTCACAGCAGAATGCTCCAACACCATAGAAGGTTTAACAGGGAAAAAACCAAATTTTAGCGAATATCAAGAATACGATGTTACCAACCAAGACACCGTAAAACTCCCTTTAGTGCGTGCTACTTTTGAAGTAAGTAGTGGTGGAGAGATAGGAATTTTAGCTAGTGCGGTATTAATGAGTGCTATTGGCGAATGGATGATGGGAGAGGAAGAAATCTCTAAAAACGATCAATTAAATGCCGATGAAATGGATGCTGCTAAAGAGGCGATTTTAAATATCATTTCGGCTTTCTCTACGACTTTAGGAGCACAAAAAGACATACCAAAACTTGATTTTGAACTTGATAAATTTGACTTTGTATCCGAAAATTTAGATTTAAAACCTTTTTATAAACTTTATTTTTTTGATATAGAAATAGGAGAACTTAAAGAGACTCTTGCTTTAATTTTAGATAAAAGAATTTATAGCTTGCTTGATAAAAAAGCAAGTTTTGAGCAAGACTTTATTGAACACAAAATGCACCATGATGAAGAAAATTCAAGCGTTAATATAGCTGATGAATTAAGAAATATCAACTTAATCATGGATGTAAGACTTCCTATACGCGTAAGAATAGGCAATAAAAAAATGCTTTTAAAAGATGTTTTAACCATGGATATAGGCTCGGTTGTGGAGTTAAATCAACTCGCTAATGATCCACTTGAAATTTTAATCGGAGATAAGAGAATTGCTTATGGAGAAGTAGTCATTGTAGATGGAAATTTTGGAGTGCAAATCACTGAAATTGGCTCCAAAAAAGAAAGATTGGAGCAATTAAGATAAAAATCATTTCTGCCGATTTAGCATAAAAGTTAAAAAGGCAGAAAATGCAAATAAGAAATTCTTACTCGAACTTAGTTATTTTTGGTATAACTACAAATAATAATTATAAATTTATAAATAAAAATACCGCTCAAACTCCAGACGATAAAAGCAAGTCAAATGTTGCAAATTTAGATGAACTTCTAAAATCTTACAAAGAATATTATGATGAACTTACAAAAGAAATTCCTATCACTAAAGGCTCTATACAAGATCAAATTCTAAAGGGTGAGTTAAGCGGGGAAGATTTCAAAATCGCTTGAAGATTTTAAAGCAAAAAATAAAGCTTCAGTGCATTGGATAGATGAAGATTTACAAAAAGAATATATAAAAATTTATCACACAAGTATGAGCATAGAAGAATTTAAACAAAAATGGCTAGAACTTCAAGCCAAACACGACGCTAGATTTGGCGAAATAGCCGAACAAAGTAAAAAAGATATCCAACAAGAAATGCAAATTGCACAAGAACAATACAATACCCAAAAGGAACAAGAAACAAAAACTTTCAAACCTATACAAGCAGAAAGTAAAAGCGAAACTTACAAAGATGAAGTAAAAACAAATTTTTGGGAAAATTTTTTAAAAGTCCAACAAGAAAACGGAATGGATATTTTAGAAATCTTAGAAATGTTAAATAAACAAGGTTTAGATATTAAAGCCTAAAAATTCAAAGCATGAAAAAAACTTAAATTTTAAGTAATAAATAATTTTTATATTTTTATTTATGATAAATAAAGAACTTATTATGAATTTTTAGCTAAAATACGCAGTTATTTTTGCAAAGGTGATAAATGAATACGCAAATACTCAAAGATTTAGAGCAATTTTGTCAAATACCTAGTTTTAACAAAGCAGTTACATTTTTTGGTTCTGCAAGATTAAAAGAGGATAATTTTTACTATCAACAAGCCAAAAATTTAGCCAGTTTATGCGTCCAAAATAATTTTTGCGTCATTAGTGGTGGGGGTGGAGGCATTATGCGTGCGGCTAATGAAGGTGCTTTGGTAGAAAAAAAGAACACAGATTTTATCGCTTCTGTGGGACTTAATATTTTATTGCCTCATGAGCAAAAATTAAACGATTTTGTAGAATACAACATCACTTTTGAGAGCTTAGCCATACGCAAAATGGCTCTTATTGAAAAGAGTCTAGCTTTTGTGGTTTTCCCAGGCGGCTTTGGAACACTTGATGAATTGTGTGAAATTCTCACACTAAAACAACTTGAATTCAAAAAAAATGTTCCTATTATCTTGTTTGGGAGTGAATTTTGGCAAGGCTTTGATGGGTTTGTCAGAAATTCCTTACTTGAACTTGAAGTCATTTCTAAAGGGGATGAGTTAAAGTATAAAATTACTGACGATGTTAATTTCGTAATTAATACTTTAAAGGAACTTTAATGAAAATTTTAGTCGCTATGAGTGGTGGGGTTGATAGCACGGTCACCGCTTATAAACTTAAAAATGCAGGACATGAAGTTATAGGTTGCTATATGAAACTTCATGGTAAGCCAAATTATCACGAAGAAAATATCAAAAAAGTAGAAAAAGTTGCCAATTTTTTGCAAATTCCTTATCATATTTTGGATTTGCAAGAAGATTTTAAAAATAAAGTTTATATGCCTTTTGTAGATACTTATAAAGAAGGCAAAACGCCTAATCCTTGTGCTTTGTGTAATCGCTTTATCAAGCTTGGAAAACTTTTAGAATTTGCTAAAAATTTAGGCTGTGAAAAACTTGCCACAGGACATTACGCAAGACTTGAAAATAATCTAATAAAAACCGCAGTAGATGAAAGCAAAGATCAAAGCTATTTTTTAGCTAGTGCAGACAAAGAAGCTTTAAAATATCTTATTTTTCCACTTGGTGAAATGAAAAAAGAAGAGGTAAAGAAATTTGCTTCAACTATAGAAATTTTAAAATCTTTTGCAACTCAAAAGGAAAGTTCTGAAATTTGCTTTGTTGAAGATACTTATGTGCAAGTTTTAGATCAATTTATGGACACAAAAATCCCTGGCGAAGTGCTAGACAGCAGTGGTAAAGTCATAGGAAAACACGAGGGCTATATGCACTATACCATAGGCAAAAGGCGTGGATTTGAAGTACGCGGGGCTCATGAACCACATTTTGTTTTAAAGATCAATCCTAAGCAAAATCAAATCATCGTTGGCACCAAAGAAGAACTTAAAATAAATGAATTTAGTCTAAAAAATATCAATCTTTTCATCGATGCAAAAGAACTTGAATGTGAGGTAAAGATCCGCTACCGCTCAAAATCCACACCTTGTAAAGTGATAATCAATGAAGATAAAAGTGCAAAAATTTCTTTAAAAGAAAGTGTTTATGGACTTGCTAGCGGACAAATGGCAGTATTTTATGATGATGATAAAGTTATAGCAAGTGGCTTTATAGAGTGAGTTTGTGATTTAAATTTAACTTGAAACTGACTTTAAAATTTTTTATTTAAATTTGCTTGGTGAAACTGGGCAAATTTAAAACAAATCTTTGACTTGAATTTTTAAGCTTTTGCAAATTTTGTATAAATGCTCTAAATTAAAATGTTTTCCATAGCGGTTATTTTCGCAGTTTGAATAAAAAGCCACTGATTTTATACCAATATCTAAAGCCAAATCAAGCTGTGAAATACCTTTTTTCTCTCTGATTTCTCGAATTTTACTTGAAATATCTTTGTGAAAATTTAAAATTTCTTCTTCGCTGGAATTACTAAAATTCTCTTTCAATTTTTTATCCTATAGGATTAATTTAATTTTAAACTTTACAAAGATATAATTTTTTTTAATATATCCTATAGGATAAATTTTTAGAAAGGGAAATTATGATAAAGAAAATTGTTGATGGTGGCAGAGTGAGAGTTTTTGATACTAAAAACACAAGAGCGGTAAAAATATCAAAATCAGAAAATGAAATATCTAATGTGACTTTGATTAATTTTGAAGCTAGAGAAAACAACTTTAAATTCCGTTGTTTTAAAAAACACCAAGATGAAGTGTATAAATTTTTCACAGAGAATACGAAAGATAATTTAATGGAAATTGAAAACTCTGAAGTTAAATTTAGCTATCAAGAAAAATTATTACTAAAGGAATAAATGATGAAAATTAAATATTTGCTGTCGGTATTAAGCGTTTTATTACTCGTGGGTTGTTCTATTGGTGGAATGGGTACAGCTAGGCATAACGGAAAAATGTATTATTTTCCATCTGATTGTCCAAGATATAATTATTCATATTCAAACCCAGATGAATTAAGATGCACTGATGAAAATGGGGTGGAGACAGGAAGGATACTTTATCCAGCTAGCGAGCAAGAGATAGAAAATTATCGATATCAACAAGAACAAGTAAAAGAAGAGTGGAGACAATTAAATGAAAGTTTACACGATATAGGCGATCGAATACACGAAAAAAACAAGGAATTGCAGAGAAGTAATGAACAACTGATGCAAATGATGCCAAGAAGGCATGATGTGTATATACATTATTATTAATAGCATCTTTTACAATACAAACTGCTGGTTGAAAATTAAATAAGTTTTATCAATTTACCGTTTTTAGTAGTTTTCGTATTTTAAAAATTTTAATTAGGAGTTAAAATGCATATTATCGGCTTACTTAGCATAATTTTAATTATGGTTTTTATCATTTTGCTGGTAAAATTTTGGGAAATTTGGGCTGTAATTATTGGTATTATCGTCGCTCTTGGTATAATAGGTTTAATTTACGAACATAGAGATAGTGTCGGCGAAATTCTTAAAGTATTTTTTGGGATTATGATAATTCTTGGCATTATTTCAGCTATTATTTCAGCTTTGTAACTTTTCATCAAGGAAACAAATGCAAAAATTAATTTTATTATTTTCTTTTCTTAGCTTTGTTTATGGGATTGATTTAACTTCCATAATTGATAGTGATTTTTTTCAAAGCTCTAGGCATTATAGATCTAGTGGCGACATTTCCAAACTAGACTCTTTGCTAGGTACAATCACTTCTTTTGTTGTAAAATCAATATTTGTTATAGTTGTTTTAATTTTAATCCTAAGTTATGTTTTAAAAAAGTTCAAATAAACTCCAAATCACTCAAGCTTCAATTTGCTTTTTGCTATGCTGAATTATTTTTTCACTATATTAAACTATTACTCCGTCATGTTGAGCCCAGCGAAACATCTCTATTTTTTAGTCATTTCACCCCAACTGTCATTCTGAATGAATGCGAAGAATCTCTATTAAAATACTTGTTTTCTCTTTAATAAAATATAACTTCTTTATTATAGAGATCCTTTCAGTCGCTTCATTCCATCAAGATGACGAAGTTACCTTACTCTTTTGTGATGATAAATTTGCTTCCTTAGGATAATAGAAGATGTATTATTATTCATAATGATAGAAAATACATTTTTTTGCAAGAGTGCGTCAGTGATTGTTTAAATTTGGGTTTTATTTGAAATATATCAATCATTTGTCTTTATAATGTGTCCTACAACCCACAATATAAATACAATTCTCATCACTATAATAAACCAAAACGGTGCTTTAAATCAATGCGCCTTGAAAACATTCTAATGGCTGTTGTGTATCAAGTCCTAAATCATTAAAAAGTTCATCAGCTTGCTTTTTTAACTCGCTATCGACTCTAAGTTGTAATAAAATACTTGCCATATCTCATCCTTTTTTAAGTATTTTGATATGGCATAATATATTTTGATGGAATTTATATGTAATTTTTATAATTTGTCAGAATTTTAATAAAACCCTAAAACTTTCCACCAAAGAAGTCCAACACTTATCATCACTATCATATCCACAACAGAAATGACAAAACCAACGCCCCACCATTTTTTAAGACTCACATAATTTGTCCCAAAAATTACTGGAGCTGTTCCTGTAGCATAGTGTGTTAAAGCCATCATAACATTACCTGCAGTAATCATGATAAAAGCATAAAGAAGTGGCGGCGCTCCTAAAGCAAGTCCTGCGCTGTAAAACACAAAAAACATCGCTGAAATGTGTGCTGTAGTTGAGGCAAAGAAATAATGCGCATACAAAAAGGCAATGGCTAAGAAAAACATAATAGAAATTTCACCCAAGCCCATAATGGATGCTAAAATTCCTAATTGCTCTGCTAAAAACTGCGTTACACCGAGTTTTCCAAGCATGGTTGCCATCATTACAAGCGCTGAGAACCAAATTAAAGTATTCCAAGCTGCCTTTTCAGCTAAAACTTCTCCAAAGGTTAAAACCCCACTTAAAAGCACTAAAGAAAGCCCAAATAAAGCTACCGTTGTGGCATCAAGAGAAATTCCAAACAACAAGCCCAAAGCTCCAGCCCATAAAGCAAGTAAAAGCAAAAATACGCCAAGCATTATCTTTTCGGAGCGTTTCATTGAGCCAAGTTCTTTTAATTTTCCTTTTGCAAATTCAGAAGCATTTGGAGTGGATTTGATTTCTGGTGGAGCAAGGAAATAAATCACCAAAGGCATAACAAGCATAGCAGCAATACCCGGTAAAAACATACCTAAAGCCCATTGCGCCCAGCTTAAATGTATATCCATATTCGTTGCTTGAGCGACTAAATCAACGACTAAAGGATTTGGCGCAGTTGCTGTGATAAACATCGCAGAAGAGATAGGATTAGCTTGAAAATTCACCAAAGAAAGATAAGTACCAATTTTACCTTGAGTTCCATCTTCAGGAGTGGATTTAAACGAACGACTAATAGCTTGGACGATAGGATTTATGATAGCTCCAGCTCTTGCAGTGTTTGAGGGAGTGACTGGGGCTAAAACTGTTTCACTAAATACAATAGAATAAGCAATTCCTAAAGTTTTCTTACCAAAAATACTAATAAAATAATAAGCAAGCCTTTCGCCAAGCCCCGTTTTAATCACACCACGCGCAACGATAATAGAAACAACAATGAGCCAAATGAGTGAATTTGAAAAACCACTTAACGCATCTTTAATGCCTGTTTTTGACTTGAGTTTTGAGATGGCATTATTTACTTTTTCATCGATTTGTTTTTGAGGCATTATTTTAAGCGCCAACTCATTTAAAGCTTTGATTTTACTTTCTGCAAGAAGTTTCTTATTTTGCGTTGCAGAGGTTTTTTTGGTGTAAAGTTTAGAAAGCTCCGTAATCTGTAAATCTTTATGCAAAGATGATGAAGTAATGGCCTCAACTTCTGCTTTTAAACCTTTTTGTGTGTTTGCCTCCACTAAAGCCGCCAAACTTACTTCCTGTATAGCCTTGTCCATAGCCGCTTTATGCGAATTTGACTGATCTTGCATAACTATAGTTTGCAAGGTTTTAATCTGCGTTTCCCTAATGGAGCTTTGCGGAGTGGTAATGCCAGTAATTGCAACAATGGCAATGGCGATTAAACACACTGCGCCCAAAGGCATTACTTGTAAAATTACTGCCATAATTACAGCAATAAAAAGCCCTAAAAAGTGCCAAGAATTTTCCTCTAAACCCATAGGAGCTGGAGTGAAATAAAAAATTGCTACAATCAAAAGACATAGCAACAACATAGGAATTTTCTTTTTTTCCATATTTATCCTTAGTTTTAAATTTGTATAAATTGTAAGCAAATATATTTTAATCAAATCTTAAATATACTTTACAAAATAAGTATAAAAATTTATTGATACAATCTGTAAATTTTGAGTATAATTAAAGTTTTGCTTTGGAGAAATTTAATGTTTAAAAAAATTATTTTTTTAATGCTTTTTAATTTAACTTTAGCACAAGCCAATGTAAATTTAGATGAATTTGAACAAGAATATCAAAAATATCAAGTCAACGATCCACTATCAGGATATAACAAAGCAATGACAAGTTTTAATGTGACTTTGTATGATTATAGTTTTAGGCCTATTTTAAAAGGCTATAATGCCATTACTCCTGAATTTGTGCGAGTGGGAACGAGAAATTTCTTTGATAATTTAATCTTTCCTTTAAGATTTATAGGCAATGTCTTGCAGTTTAAATTGGCTAATGCTGGGGAAGAAATTAAAAGATTTAGCGTTAATACCGTTTTTGGATTTTTTGGTTTTATTGATGCGGCAAGTAAAACAGGGATACAAAAACATCCTGCTGATATAGGAAGTGTTTTAGCACACTGGGGAGTTGGAAATGGTTTTCATATCGTTTTGCCTGTGCTTGGACCTAGCAATTTAAGAGATACTTTAGCTTTAAGCGCTGATTGGTTTTTGGTGCCGACAGCTTATATTGATCCTACTTGGTTAAGCGTTGGAGTAAGTGCATATGGCTTTGGCAATGAACTCTCTTTTAGAACAGATGAAATCGATGAAATTTATCATAATACTCCAAATTTATATCCATTTTTGCGCGATGCTTATGAGCAAAGACGCATAAAACTTAGTCAATAAAGAAAGGTTTAGTAAATGAAAATTTTTGCATTATTACTCATTTTAAATTTAACATGCTTTGCTTTAAAACTTGAAAATATTTCAACTACTATGCAAACCAATATTGATAAAAGTTTGCAAATTTTAAGTCAAAGCAAAGGTGATAAAACTTTAGCTGCAAAAGATATTTTTGCTTTATTTGATGAAATTTTTGATTATAAGCTTATGGCAAGATTGAGTCTTGGAAAATTTTATGAAAAATTAGATAAAAACGAACAAGAAAAATATGAGAAAGCCTTTGAAGCAAGTTTAAAAAATAGCTTTACAAGCAAACTCACCCTTTATAAAGATCAAATTCTTAAAGTCAAAAAAGGCGAACAAAAAAATGAAAAAAGATATTTTTTAAGCACCTCTATGATGATAGATGGGGAAGAAAAATTTGTGATTTTTAAATTTTATAACAACCAAAACGATTGGCTGATTTATGATGTTGATGTTTTGGGTGTTAGCATTGTGCAAACTTATAGATCGCAATTTGAAGATCATTTGAAAAATGAAAAGCTTGAAACTTTGATTACAAAATTAGAAAATATAAAAATTTAATAAATGTTAGTCAAATTTTTTAAATTTTTAATCACCTACCCAAAAAGCGTATTTTTTGGCACTTTGCTTATATGTATTATTTTAAGCTCTTTTGCTTTTAAGCTTGAAGTGGATGCAAGCGCAGAAAGTCTTTTACTAGAAGATGATAAAGACTTAAAAATTTTTAGAGAATTTTCTAAGCATTATAAAAGTGATAATTTTCTCATGCTTTCTTTTAAGCCAAAAGATGAAAAACTTTTTAGCAAAGAAAATCTTGATAAACTCACGCAACTTCATCAAGAATTAGAGCAAGTAAAGGGCGTTGAGCGCGTCTTTAGTATGATAAATGCCCCTTTGCTTCAAAGCTCAAGTACACAAGATCTTAAAGAACTTTTAAAAAACATTCCTACCATACAAAATAAAGACATTAATCTCACAAAAGCTAAAGAAGAGTTTTTAAACAGTCCTTTTTACAAAAACAATATCATTTCAAAAGATGCCAAAACCACAGCCTTAATCATCTATTTAAAAGCAGATGCAAAATATTTAGAACTCATTGATTTAAGAGATAAGGCTTTAAGTGAAAGTGAAAAAAATCACTACCGTCTTGCCCTTAACAAACACCAAAAAAAACAAAACGCCATTACAAAACAAATTTTAAACGATATCAAACTCATACAAGAAAAATACAAAAAAAGTCAAGATGAACTCTATCTTGGCGGAGTCAGCATGATAGCTGATGATATGATTACTTATATTAAAAATGATTTGCTTGTTTATGGAGCGAGCCTAGCTCCACTTTTAGCTTTAGCTTTGTGGGGCTTTTTTAAGAAATTGCGTCTTGTGATTTTTCCTTTGTTTGTGTGTTTTATTTCTTTATTTAGCGTGAGTGGATTGTTTGCTTTAATGAATTTTAAGATTACGGTTATTTCATCAAATTATGTTGCCTTAATGCTTATCATCACTCTTTCTGTGGTTATACACTTGATTTCTCATTTTACCCAACTGACCCATAAATTTTCACATTCTAAAATTCAAAGACTGATCTTAGCAAGCTTGCTCGCTAAATCAAAGCCTAGTTTTTATGCTATATTAACAACCATTATTGGTTTTTTAAGTTTAATGTTTTCAGGCATTGAACCCATTATAAAACTTGGCATTATGATGAGTTTAGGTATTAGCGTGAGTTTAGTTTTATCTTTTGTCTTTTTTGCTAGTTTATTTATGCTTTTAAAACCTATTGCGTATCCAAAAAATAATTTCAAACTACACTTACTTCAATTTTGCACTCATGCATGTTTTCATCACAGAAAAACCATTTATATCATTAGTGCTTTAATTTTTATCTTATCACTTTATGGTATTTTGCAACTTAGAGTGGAAAATTCTTTTGTGAATTATTTTAAAGATGGTAGTGAAATTAAAGAAGGCTTACTTGTGATTGATAAAAATTTAGGTGGAACTCTGCCTTTGGATATCATCATTAAATTTAAAGATCAAGATCAAAATATCACAGGAAATGAATTTGATAGTTTTGAAAACGAGTTTGCTTTCTTAGCTCAGCAAAATACCTACTGGTTTAATTCTCACAAAACGCGTATCGCAAAAAAAGTACATGAATTTTTAGAAAATAAAGAATTTATAGGCTCTGTTCTTAGCTTAAATAGTCTTTTGAGTTTAGGTAAAAGCATTAATAACAACCAAGATTTAGACGATTTTGCTCTAGCCTTTTTAAATGAAAATTTACCCGATCGCTTCAAGCAAGATTTATTGTCTCCTTTTGTGAATATCACGCATAATGAATTGCGTTTTAGCTTACGCATTATGGATTCTCATCCTTTGCTTCAAAGAGCAATTTTTCTTAAAGAGCTTGAAAACGAGCTTAATGTTTTACTGGCTAAAGACGAAGTTAGTGTGCATATAACAGGCATTATGTTACTTTACAATAATATGCTTCAAAGTCTTTTTAAATCGCAATTTAACACTCTTTCTTTTGTGATTTTGGCTATTTTTGTGCTTTTTGTTTTGATTTTTAGAAGTCTTAAGCTTTCTGTGATTGCAATTTTTAGCAATATCATTGCTTTGGGCGTTATTTTTGCTTTAATGGGACTTGCTAATTTACCTTTAGATATTATGAGTATTACCATAGCTGCCATTTGTATAGGCATAGGAGTTGATGATACCATTCATTATATTTATCGCTTCAAAAAAGAATTAAGGCACAATAATCTAGAAAACGCCATACTTAAAACGCATTATTCCATAGGCTCAGCGCTTTATTACACAAGTTTTAGTATAGTGCTTGGTTTTAGTGTGATGGTAAGTAGTAATTTTATCCCAACCATTTACTTTGGGCTATTAACACTTTTTATTATGATGCTTTTGCTTTTAAGCTCTTTAATCTTATTGCCAAGCTTACTTATCACTTTTCGTTATAAACTTTTTTGATATTTTTTAGAATAAATTTTGCATTTTGTAAGGCTTTAAAACGATGAGAAATTTGATTTTTTTCATCATTGCTAAGCTCGGCTAAGGTTTTATCAAAACCCTTTGGGATAAAAAGACTATCATAGCCAAAGCCATTTTCACCTCTTTCCTCATCAATCACGCGCCCATGCATACTGCCATGCGCACTAAATTCACCCGCAAAAGCAACCATAGCAATGGCAGCCATATAATGAGCCTTACTTTCTTTATAGCCCTTTTCTTTCATTTGTCTAACTAACTCATCGCGGTTGCTTTTATCATCTCCCTTGCCACTAAATCTAGCAGAATAAATCCCTGGCTTACCGCCCAAAATATCAACACAAATTCCGCTATCATCACTTAAAACAAAAAATTCGTTTTTTTGTCTTTCATTTAAAGCATCAAAAACCGCTCTTGCTTTTATAAGAGCATTTTGCTTAAAACTTGTGCCATACTCTTCTATCTCAAAAGGCTTTAAAATTTCATCAAAAGCATAAACTTCAAATTCTTTTAAAAGCTCTTTTATTTCGAGGACTTTATGTTTATTGCTCGTTGCTAATAAAATTTTCATCTTGCTCCAAAAAATTCACTATTTTTTTTAAATTATCTTTTTTAATACCTTGCCAAACCAAGAAAAAATCGACCAAATTCCAAATAAAAAGTATGATGACGCTTGAACACAGGGAAGTAATCATTAACTGGATATATTCTCTAAGTGAACCGCTATCATCCCATAAAAATATAAATGCGAGAAAAAAATTCACAAGCATCCATAACCAAAGCATAATTTTAAAAACGAAAAGCCCTGTATCACCTTTATAAAGTCTATCAAAATTAAGTCCCAAAAACAAAAATGGAGGGATAAATCCCAGTAAAAATCCTACTATAGGTGATCTTAAATCTAAAAGCTGAATTTGGGTTATTTTTTCATCGCTCAAAGCTTCAATTTTATCTTTATAAGGCATCAAAGATGCAACTTCAACTTTCCCTTGAAGAATGGATGGTAATTTTTGAAAATAGTCCATTTTCACTCCTTTGAATCAAAAATATAAATATTTTTAATTTTGCTCCAAAAAATTCACTATTTTTTTTAAATTATCTTTTTTAATACCTTGCCAAACCAAGAAAAAATCGACCAAATTCCAAATAAATAAAACAAAAAAACCTAAAAAAGCTACAAAAAGAGTCATTACCGCTTGCATATCATCCGAATAATCAAGTTCGTCAAATGCGGCAATCTTTATCGCAATAGCTATAAATATCCACACAAAAGATAAAATCCAAAAAACAATTTTCATAATGCCAAGAAAAATATCGCCTTTATACAAACGGTCCAAACTAAGTCCGCATAAAATCCAAGCAGGGATAAGTCCAAGAAGAAGCCCTATAATAGGATTTTTAAAATTTAAAAACTGAATTTGGGTTATTTTTTCATCACTCAAAGCTTCAATTTTATCTTTATAAGGCATCAAAGATACAACTTCAACTTTGCCTTGAAGAATCAATAATAAATTTTGAAAACTAACCATATTTACTCCTTTATTAAAATGAGTATCATACTTTTTTCACTCTTTTAAAGAAATAAAAAACATAAAATATTTTTAATTTTGCTCCAAAAAATTCACTAATTTTTTTAAATTATCTTTTTTAATACCTTGCCAAACCAAGAAAAAATCGACTAAATTCCAAACAAAAAGCAAAGATAAAGTTATCATATAAAAGCCAGCAAAATCGTGGTTAATTTCTAAATTCAAGCCAAAAAAACCACATACGATAAGCAAAGGAGTGCTACAAAACCAAAGCAAAAATTTCACAACACCTAAAATCTTATCTCCTTTATAAAAACGGTCCAAACTAAGTCCAAAAAATAAAAACGCAGGGACAATGCCCCACACAAAAGCCTTAAGTGGAGTTTTAAAATCAAGTAAAAGTAGTCTATTTATTTTTTCCTTAGATAAAGCATTAATTTGAAACTTATAAGGAAAAAGTAAATTAAAATCGATCTTATCATATGTGAAAACCGCCACAAGGTCAAAAAAATCCGTGTTAAATTCTAAAGAATTATCATTTTGGCTCATTTCTTTCCTTATTGATAAATTTTTTCAAAAATCTTACACAAAAACCCTTTAAAGCTTAATAATGTATTAAAGCATTTCATAGTAAAATTATCCTATTTTTGATTTTAATTTTTTAGGAAATTGCAATAATGCTAAATAATGTTTTACCTCTATCTTTTATCGTTGGAACAAGATTTTTTGGGCTTTTTATCGTTTTACCTGTACTTAGTCTTTATGCACTTGAACTAAAAAACGCAAATGAATTTTTAGTAGGACTTTTAGTGGGTGTTTATGCCTTAACTCAAATGGCTTTACAAATGCCTTTTGGAGTTTTAAGCGATAAAATTGGACGCAAAAAAGCCATGTTAATAGGACTAATCATTTTTATAATCGGCTCTTTAATCTGCTCATATGCAGATGATATTTATACTATGCTAATAGGCAGAATGCTTCAAGGTGCAGGAGCTATCGGAGCAGTGGCTACGGCCATGATAAGCGATTTCATTACCGAAGAAAATCGTGGCAAGGCCATGGCAATAATGGGATCTTTTATAGGACTTTCTTTTGCAGCTTCTATGGTGATTTCTCCTTTAATGAGTGCTAAATGGGGGCTATCTAGTCTTTTTGATTTAAGTGTAGCTTTATCACTTTTATGCATCATCTTACTTTTTACAGTCATTCCAAAAGAGCATAAAATCACCCATGAAAATAGCAAAACACCTTTCTTTCATCTCATTAAACAAAAAAATTTAGCCTTAATGAATTTTACAAATTTTATGCAAAAAATGCTTATGAGTATCGCGTTTTTGAGCATTCCCATTATTTTAGTTAAACATTTAGGTTTTGATGAAAACAAACTTTGGATTGTTTATACTGCTTCAATGATAGCAGGATTTTTAGCTATGGGTTTTGCTGGAAGTCTTGGAGAAAAAAGAGGCTTGGCAAAACAAATTTTACTTTTAGGTATAGGATTTTTCATACTCTCTTACCTTCTTTTTGTGTTTGCAAATTCCATTAGTTTTTTCATCATTGCTGTTGTGATCTTTTTTATAGGTTTTAATCTGCATGAACCTATCATGCAAAGCTGTGCTTCTAAATTTTGCAAAGTACATGAAAAAGGAGCTGCATTAGGGCTTTTTAATGCTTTTGGGTATGCTGGAAGTTTTGTGGGTGGCATTGTGGGTGGAGCGTTTTTACACCTTGATAAATTAAATATTTTAGCTGTGATTTTAGTGATTTTAGCTGTGATTTGGCTAGTGGCTTTGTTTTATTTAAAAAACCCTTTTGAATTTAAAAACCTTTATCTGCCTTTAGAAACACCTTTAAATTTTAGTGAATTTAGTAAAAATCTAGGCATTGTAGATATTTATAAAAACTCAAAAAATTTAGTTATAAAATATGATATTTGCTTGATAAATCAAAAAGAATTGGAAGAAAAATTAAATAGTATAAAATGAATTTTTTATCATTTTTAAGCCTTTTTTATAGCTTTTATTTTAGTTTTATAGGATAAAATTTGCTATCAATTTAGGAGAAAAAATGACACTTAAAAACCCACTAGATATGCACTTACATTTAAGAGATGAGAGTATGCTTGAACTTGTTGCACCTCTTAGTGCAAAGGATTTTCGTGCAGGCGTGATTATGCCAAATTTAGTCCCGCCAATTTGTGATTTAGAAGGTTTAAAAGCTTATAAAATGCGTATAGTAAAAGCTTGTGGGGATGAAAATTTCACTCCCTTAATGACACTTTTTTTTAAAAACTATGATGAAAAATTTCTTCAAAGTGCTAAGGATGAAATTTTTGGCATTAAGCTTTATCCTGCAGGTATAACTACCAACTCAGATAATGGAATTTCAAGCTTTGATATAGAAAAGTTAAAACCTACACTAAATGCTATGAGTGAGCTTGGACTGCCTTTGCTTGTGCATGGGGAAACCAATGATTTTGTAATGGATAGAGAAGCAAATTTTGCTAAAATTTATGAAAAACTGGCAAAAAACTTTCCAAAATTAAAAATCGTAATGGAGCATATTACCACTAAAATTTTGTGTGATTTACTAAAAGATTATGAAAATTTATACGCAACTATCACTTTACACCATTTGATGATAACGCTTGATGATGTAGTGGGCGGTAAGATGGATCCGCATTTGTTTTGCAAACCTATTGCAAAACGCTATGAAGATAAAGATGCTTTATGTGAGCTTGCCTTTAGTGGTTATGAAAAGGCTATGTTTGGAAGCGATAGCGCACCTCATCCATTACACACTAAAGAATGCTGTGGATGTGCGGCTGGTGTATTTAGTGCACCCGTGATTTTACCTGTATTGGCTGAACTTTTTGAAAAACACTCAAATGAAGCAAATTTACAAAAATTTATTTCAGATAATGCTTGTAAAATTCATAATCTTAAATTTGAAAAAGATAAAATCATCACTTTAGAAAAACAAGAATGGCAAGTAGCGCAAAAATACGGCGATGTAGTGCCATTTATGGCAGGAAAAACTTTAAATTTCAAAGTCGCAAATTAAAAGGAAATTAATGCTAAAAGCTTATCTAGAAAACATAAAAGATATTTCTATCAATGATAAAGAACATACACATAGAACAGCTTTGCAAAATTTATTACAAGCTATAAAAGAAAATCAAGACAAGCAAAATAAAATCTCTATCAAACAAGAACCAAACAATGATAAAGAAGGTAGAGGTGCTCCAGATTTTTTAATTACAAAAGATTTTCTAACACTAGGCTACATAGAAAACAAAAGAGTAAATGCAAATCTTGATAACATCATAAAAAGTGATCAAATTTTAAAATATACAAAATTAAGCCCAAATATCATTCTCACCGATTATTTAAGATTTGTATTATTAAGCTTAAGTGAGAAAAACGAGATTATCATTTGCAAAGAAGTAAAAATTTGCTCTCTTGATGAGATTAAAAACACTATTAAAAACCAATCTTTACTAGAGACAAAAACAAAAGAACTAAACGAGCTTTTTGCTATCTTTTTTGCTAAAATCCCAAATCCCATAAATTCAGCCCTAGATTTTGCAAATCATCTAAGCCTAAGAACAAGAATTTTAAAAGATGAGCTTTTATTGTCTAATGAAAATGAAACATTGATAAGTTTATTTAACACTTTTAAAGAAACACTTTATAAAGAGTTAAGCTATGAAGAATTTTGTGATTCTTTTGCACAAACTCTAACCTATAGCTTATTCTTAGCCAAATTAAATAACGATACCGCAAAAGAAATAGATCTAAACAATGCTAAAAAATTCATACCAAAATCATTTCCATTAATCCGCTCCATGAGTGGATTTTTAGATGATAGTTTTGAAAATTTAGAAAGTATAAAATGGCTTTTAGAAGAAATCATAAACATTATAAACCACATAGACATTACAAGTATTATTAAAGAATTAAACAAAACAGGTGAAAAAGACTTGTTTAACCGTCCTACTATTTTATCTACTCATAAAGATCCTTATTTGCATTTTTATGAAACATTCTTAGCAAGTTATGACCCAAAACTTAGAGAAGTAAGGGGAGTGTATTATACCCCTGCACCTGTAGTAATTTTCATCATCAATGCTATAAATGAAGTTTTAAAACAAGATTTTAATCACAAAAAAGGACTAAGTGAAGCTTTGGATAAAAACATAACCTTACTTGATTTTGCCACAGGCACTGGCACCTTTTTACTTGAAGCTTTTAGAAAAGCTTTAGAGCCTATAAACAAAAATAGTGCCAATTACAATCCAAAAGCCCTGATAGATAAATTTTGTGGTTTTGAATTTTTAATAGCACCTTATACTATAGCGCACTTAAAACTTTCTCAAAGTTTCAAAGAAGAATTTAATTCCCCGTTAAATGATAATGAAAGTCTTAAAATAGCACTAACAAACACTCTATACTCAAAAAGCACAACCCAAGAAGAAAATTCACAAAATACACTTTTTACACTTGCTGATTTAACCAACGAATTTAAAAAAGCACAAAAAATAAAAGAAGAACAAATTCTAATCATCACAGGCAATCCACCCTATAGTGGAGCAAGTAGCAACAAAGGCTTATATGAAGATGAGATCAAAATAAGCTATGGTTTAGAACCAAGCAAAGCAAATCTTAGCAAAGAGCAAAAAGAATGGATAAATTTGTATTTTAAAGAAAAATCTAAACAAAACACAAGTACTTTTAAAGCCATATATGAAAAACACAAACTAGAAAACGAAAAAAATCCAAAATGGCTTTTAGATGATTATGTAAAATTCATACGCTTTGCACAAAGTAAAATCGATTCTCAAGAAAGTGGAATTTTTGCTTTTATCTCAAATAATAGCTTTTTGGATAATCCTACCTTTAGAGGCATGAGATATTCTTTAATGCAAAGCTTTGATAAAATCTACATACTAAATTTACACGGCAATACTAGAAAAAAAGAAAAAGCACCTGATGGAAGTAAAGATGACAATGTATTTGATATCATGCAAGGTGTGAGTATAAATATCTTTATAAAGCAAAATTCAAAAGCCAAAAATACAAAGATTTATTATCATGATTTATACGGCAAAAGAAAAGATAAATATAAATTTTTATATGAGAATGACTTAAATTCTATAAAATGGACTTTGATTAAAAACAATGAGCCTTTTTATCTTTTCTTACCACAAAATAATGATTTATTAGAAGAATACAACAAAGGCATAAGTGTAAAAGATATGTTTATGCTTTCAGGTGTAGGAATTTGCTCAAAAAGAGATAATATAGTTTTTCATAATAAAAAAGAAAATTTAATACAACTTCTCAAAGATTTTAATACAAAAACTAAAAATGAGTTGTATAAAATTTATGATATTGGTGAAGATTCAAGGGATTGGAAATTAGATTCAGCTATAAATGCAGTTAATAAAAATTGTGGTAATTTAGAAAAATTTATAAAAAAATGCCATTATCGTCCTTTTGATAAAAAATGGACTTATTATATAGAAAATTCAAAAGCCTTTATGGCTTATCCTGTTTATGATATTTTTGAACATTTTTTAGAAAATGAAAATATAGGATTAATTTGTGACAGAGGAACAAAATTAAATAGTATTAATAATATTTTTATTGCTAACAAAATCATAGATTTGCATTTAGTGGGTAGTGGTAGCTATATTTATCCACTCTATCTTTACCCTACAACTAGAAGTAAAAAATTCCTAAAAAAAGAAAATCCAAATTTTAATGAAGAAAATTTCACTTCAAAAATAGAAAATTTCAAAGAAAGTTTTAGAGCTTTTATAGATGATCTTTACAAAGAAAAATTCTCACCTGAAGATATACTAGGCTATATCTATGCTGTGCTTTTTCATAAAATTTATAGAGAAAAATACCTTGATTTTCTAAAAATTGATTTTCCAAAAATTCCTTTTGTAGAAAATAAAAAAACTTTTAAAAATTTAAGCAAACTAGGCTTAAAGCTTTTAAATTTGCATTTATTAAAAGATGATGAGTTAATTTCAAATGCGGGCGAAGCTTTGTTTAAAAGTGTCAAAAATAAAAATTTCAAAATACAAAAAATAAAATACAACAAAGACACAAAAGAACTTTTTATAAACGAAAGCTTATATTTTAATAAAGTAAGTCCTGAAATTTATGAGTTTAAAATAGGTGGTTATGCTGTATTAGATAAATATTTAAAAAGCCACAAGGAAGAAGACATAGATCATAAGCATTTTACCTTGATCATACAAACTTTAGATGAGACTTTAAAAATTCAAGATGAAATTTCAAAAATCAATCTAGCATAATTTGCTAGATTTCTATCTGTTTATTAATAAGAATATTTTCTCTATAGTCAAGATATTTATGATTATTTAATTCTGTGGTTCTAGCGTATTGAATAAAAGTAGTCAAATGATTTATAAAATACGCAAAGGGATTTTCAAAATTACCTTCGCAAATACACTTAGAATTTATAGCACTAATCCTAATTCCTTCATTACTTGCAAAATACAATGATTTGCCTTCTATAGAAATAAAACAATTTGGATATAAATGTTTTTCATTTCCGCATACATCTTTTAAATTTTTATGAATTATTTCTATCGATGGAAGAGTTTTGGCTATTAAAAAAGTAAAAATCTGATCTATATCTTTAGTAACAGGATCAAAACTTTGACTATCAATATCCTGAGAACAAACTGATGAGAAAAAATTTCTATATACACCTTTTTCTTTTGGTTTTTCTCTTTGTATTTGCTTCACAAGTTTTAATTTTTCTATAGAATCTTTGATATCATTAGAGTTAGCATTTGACTTAATCTCACCAACCGCTAATACATTTTCACAAGAATAATACGCATAATCTTCAACATTATTTGGTATAAATCTACTTGCAAAATTCTTCTCATAAATAACAATATCACTTTGTTTTGATACCCCACCATAAAGATCTATAACAAAACCACTACCAACGCCAACGCCTGAAGGCAATAATGCTTCTAGTTTTTCTATAACACCACATTCTCTTACTCTTCCTATTGCATGAGGATGACTATGATTTGAAGCACTATTAAATTTTAAGACTAATTCTTCTCCTACATATTTTAAAAAATCAGAAACATTAAATTTCATAAAATATCTATCAGCAAATAATTAATTTTATCTTAGATTTTATTATTTCTTTAATATCGTCTTTCACAAAAGCTTCTAAGTCTTGCTTGCTCGCTTTAATACCATTCATATCCAAATGCCACAAAGCATTTTCTATGGCTTCATCTTTTTTTCTTTCTACTATGCGTGTTTCATCAAAAACAAATTTATGAAATTTCACATCATTTTCTAGTAAAAAGTTTTCTAAATCCTGTTTATAAAAGCCTTTAAATTCGGTATTAAAATGTTTAAAAATAGGATCTAAAAAATCACTTTTTCTATAATCAGCCCAACCAAGATAAATTTTTACTTTTGCCAAATCTTTAAAAAATTTATAATCTTTTTCATTTTGCAAGGCAGGAGACATACTTAAAAAGGCTATATCGAATTTAGTATCTTTGTTTTTATCCGCCCACTGCGTAAAACTTAAATTTTCGTATTTTATATTATCTAAGGCTAAATTTTTAGCATCTTCTTTTAAAATTTCTAGCATAGCATTTGCATTATCAAGCGCAATGATTTCTTTAGCACTTTTAGCTAAATGCAAGGTCCAAACCCCAGTGCCACAACCAATATCAATAATATTTTTATCTTTAAAATCAATATTTAAATTTGATATTTCTTTAAAACTTTGCTTTTGTATATCGTTTAAAATTTCACTATATCTTGCGTAATTTTTAGCCTTTTTATCCCATAAATTCATTTAATCCTCACAATTTTCGCAAATTCCTTTTATCAATACACTTTTGATTTTTCCTTTAATTTTTGGCATCTTAACATCACTCATCTTATGGCAAACATCACAAATAAAATGTGCTTTGGCACACTTGGCAAGCTCATAAAAACTCTTACGATTAAGCTCTGTTTTAATGACAATGCCGCTTTTTTCAAAAAGCTCCATATTGCGATAAAAAGTCGTTTTATTAGCATCGAGTTTAAAATGATCAAAACTTAAAGGCTCATTAGCACAAGATAAAATTTCTAGCATCTGCAAACGCAATTCCGTAACAGTGATATCTTGTTGTTTAAGCAAAGCTCTAACATCCATAAACTTACCTTTGAAAAATCAAGAATGAGTAATTTTACCACAAAATGAAAAATTAAGCTCATAAATTTTGATATTAATGCAACTGTGTTTTTAAGTTGCAACTAAGTTGCATTAATTATAATTTGTCTTTTGATTTCATTTGATTAGGAAAATTTAATGAAAAAATTTATACTTCTATGTTTTTTTACCACTTATATTTTTGCCAAACCCATTATCAGTGTTTCCATACCGCCATTAGAATATTTTGTGCAAAAAATCGCAGGAACAAGCGTAGAAATTCACACCTTACTTCCTGATAATGCCGATGAACACACCTTTGAACCAAAACCACAAAGCTTATTAACCCTTGAAAAAAGTAAAATTTACTTTACCATAGGCTTAGAATTTGAAAGACCTATGCTTAATAAATTTCAAAGTTTATTCAAACAAACTAAAATCATTAACCTAAATGATAATATCCCTCTTATAGAAAAAAAGCACTCTCATGCTCACAAAGGGCATGAGCTTCACTCTAAAGATCCTCACACTTGGCTTGATCCCATTTTAGTAAAATCTCAAGCCAAAACGATAGCAAAAGCTTTAATAGAGCAATTTCCACAAAATAAAAAAATGTATGAAGAAAATTTGACTCTTTTTGAAAAAGAGCTTGATTTAATTAATGAGACAATTAAGACAAAACTTCAGGACATCAAGCACAATAATTTCATCGTTTATCATCCTAGCTGGTCGTATTTTGCTAAACGCTATAATTTAACGCAAATTCCTGTTGAAGTAGATGGAAAAGAACCTAAACCCAAAGCTTTGATGAATTTAATTCAAATCGCAAAAGAAAAGAATATCAAAGTCATCTTTGTCCAAGCAGGATTTGCACAAAATGCCTCTGCTTTATTAGCCAAAGAATTAAATGCCAATGTAGTGCAAATCAATCACCTTTCAAAAGATTGGCAAAATGAGCTTTTAAAAAGTGTTAATGCGCTTGAAAATAGTTTAAAATAGGAGAAAAATTTGGAATTTTTTAAAATCACAAATCTAAGCTATAGCTACGATAAAACTCCCGTTTTAAAAAATATCAATCTTAGCTATGATAATAAAGATTTTCTAGCTATCATTGGACCTAATGGGGGTGGAAAATCTACACTGATAAAGCTTATACTTGGTATTTTAAAAAGCAAAAATGGCATTAATAACACTTTATATTCTTCACAAATTGGCTATGTTCCACAAAATACTCTAGCAAATGAAAATTTTCCAGCAAGGGTTTTAGAAGTCGTTATGATGGGACGCGTAAATAAAAAAATTTTCGGTTTTTATACTAAAGAAGATAAAAAAATCGCTATGCAAAGCTTACAAAAGGTTCAAATGCAAGATTTTTGGAATAAAAAAATTAATGAATTAAGCGGGGGACAAAGGCAAAGAGTTTTTATAGCAAGAGCCTTGGTTGGCGAATGCAAACTCTTAATCCTTGATGAACCCACAGCGAGCGTAGATAGCAAAAGTGCGGTGGGGATTTTCGAGCTTTTAAAAAGTTTGCACAAACAAGGTGTTGGTATCATTTGTATTTGTCATGATATCAATATTATTTTAGCTTATGCAAATAAAATCGCTTATTTAAATCAAGAACTTACTTTACACAATCATATTCAAGATAAAGCAAAATCGGAATTTTTAACCCATCTTTATGAGCATCATCAGCATTTTTGCGATGTTGAATTAAGTTTAAATTCTTGTCTTTGTGAAAATAATTTTACTCAGCACGATCAATTTCATTTTAAAAATTTCAAAATAAAAAAGGCAGAAAATGTTTGAAATTTTACAGCATAATTTCTTTCAAAATGCTATCATTGCTGCCATTTTAGTTAGTATAGCTTGTGGGATCATAGGTTCTTTTGTTATGATAAATCGCTTGTTTTCAATGGCTGGAGGCATCACGCATGGGGCTTTTGGAGGTATTGGAATAGCACTTTATTTTGGCTTGAGTGTTTTACTAAGCACAGGGATTTTTACTTTAATTTTAGCCTTTTTGGTTGCTTTTCTTACAAGACATTATCAAAACAGAAGCGATAGTATTATCGCTGTTATATGGGCTTTTGGAATGGCATTTGGTCTTATTTTGATTGACTTAAGTCCTGGTTATAATACTGATTTAATGGCATATTTATTTGGAAATATTCTCACAGTTTCCAATGAAGATCTTTATTTAATGGCTTTTGTGGATATGATTTTTATCTTAATCATTTTAGCTTTTTTCAGGCAATTTGAAGTTTTAAGCTTTGATATCGAATTTGCCAAACTTCGTGGGGTAAATACCACTTTGTTTTATTATATTTTAATTGCCATGATAGCTTTTTGTATAGTCATTAGCATACGCGTTGTAGGACTCATACTTGTTATTGCTTTGCTTAGTATACCTTGCTTTATCGCTGAGCATTTTACGAAAAGACTTGGAAGTTTGATTATTTTAAGTGTTTTTTTAAGTATGATCTTTTGCGTTTTAGGTTTAATTTTTAGCGTGAGTTTTAATCTTTCTAGCGGACCAAGTATCATTGGCATTGCTTGTTGTGGATTTTTCCTTTGTCTTTGTATGAAATTTTTTAAGAATTTATTCTCTAATGCGTAAAAATACAGGAAACCTTGGCAAACCCTTTTTAGTATAAGAACTAAATTTATAAGTGATGATTGTTCCGATGGGTGGCGGATTAAAACGAAAATCATCCTTTAAGCCGCTGCCTATTTTAAACACTGTTTTTCCTTGCTTTAAATTCGCTTCGCAAACTATAGCACCAACAGCATTTTCATACTTTCCTTTTCCTTTAGTATAAGCGATAATTTGACACTCTGTATCTTCATAGGGTTTCATTTTTAAAGCATTAGCTGTTCTAAATTTTTCATAAGGCGCATCATTTAATCTAATCACCAAACCCTCGCCACCTTGTAAAAGTACTTTATTATAATACTCCTCCAAATGTTCTTTATTTTTTATAGGAATTTGAGTGATGATTTTAATATGGGGATTTGAATTTTTTTCTAAATAATCTTCTAAAATTTTTAAACGATTTTGCAAGGTGCAATTTTTAATTTTAAAATCCTCGCAAGCATTAGGTACATCAAAAACATTATAAGTCACGCTATGCCAAAGTGAATTTTTTATATCATCTTTACGCACTAAAGCTGAAATACTATCAAAATCAGATCTTTTAATCCACAATTCCCCATCAAGTGCGAAATCAGGAAAATCTTTCATAAAAAATTCAGGCACTTTAATCACATAATTTTGTCTTGTTTTTAAAACTTTGCCATCCCAAATTCCACGAATCCCATCGAGTTTTTCACTCATTAGGTATTTTGTAAAATCTTTATTTTTAAAATCTTCTTCCTTATAAACATTTAAAAGTAAAATATCTGCAAATAAAAATTTTACAAGAATACAAAATAAAAAAACAATTCTCATTTTATAAGAAATTTAGCGTATAACCTATCGCATCTTTTTGAATTTCATATTTATATTTTCCATCCAAATAAAGCACTATACGATAATAATCTTTATGAGATCCAAAAGTAATTTTATGAATGAAACTTGTATTATTTAATTTAAAAGTTTTTGTCGGGAGCAAAATATTATCTCTTTTAAAATCAAGCACAATTTTACTTGGATTACCTATAGAAAAATGAGTAATCATATCATCTTTGGTGTTGAATTTAATTTTATTTTTATAAGAACTAAAAGCAATAAAATCATAAATTTCTTTAGTGTCGCTTGGCACTTCTATATTAACTGAAGAATTTTTCTCTAAATTAGCCTTAACTTTAGATTGTTCTGGTATGGTTACTGAAACATCAAGAACCGGAGTAGGTGTCAAGGTTTTAGTTTTAGTAAAAGTATAAGTATTATGCCAATCTATACTTTTATTAATATCTAGACTTATTTTCTCTTCTGTCCCATCTAAAGCAATATAAGTAATTGTAATATTTTTTAAGATTCTTGCATCTGAGTTAAATTTTACATCTTCCTTTTGAAAACTTGGTAAAGAAACCATAGATGTATTATTATCCTCAAGCATAAATGGATTATCTCTTGCCTGCAATACAATAAAGCAAATACTTAACAAAAATACTAGTTTATTTATGTTTCTCATCTGGATATAGTCCTTTTAATTCAAAATAATCTTTCTGTGCAGCCGAATTTTGTTTTTTTAAATATAGAATTCTCTTATCAAATTCTTTTTTAGCTGCTTGCAAAGTAAGCATGGTTTCTAAAGATGACTGCCCAAAAAGCATATTACCAAAATAAATCGCTCCGATAATAACTATAAATGCCAAAAGAGAAGTCTTTATTATAGAACTTTTAAGACTATTTCTTTTGGTGCTTTCATCATACTCCTTGAGTAAGTCGCTCAGAGTTTTTCTCCCAAATACTCATCATTTTCAAGTTCAATTTCCAATAAGCGATTATATTTAGCTGTTCTTTCGCCTCTTGCTAAAGCTCCTGTTTTAATTTGTCCTGTATTTAAAGCCACTGCAAAATCTGCTATAAAAGCATCTTCGCTTTCGCCACTTCTATGACTCATCACACATTTATAATTGTGTCTTTGTGCTAAGCGAACAGTTCTCATTGTTTGCGTAATGGTTCCTATTTGATTTGGCTTAATAAGCACTGCATTCGCCATTTTTTTAATGATACCTTCTCTTAAAATATCCTCGTTAGTTACAAACAAATCATCGCCCACAAGCTGAATTTTTTTACCTAATTTTTCCGTAAGTTTGATCCAACCTTCAAAATCATTTTCAGCCAAACCATCTTCAATGCTACAAATTGGATATTTAGCACAAAGTTCTTCATAACGAGCAATTAAATCTTCACTGGAAAAAGTTTTATTCTCTAGATGATATTTTCCATCTTTAAAAAATTCAGTACTTGCTACATCAAGTGCAATTTTGACACGATTTTCATAACCTGCTTTTTTAATACAAGTCATCAAAAGATCAATCGGCTCTGTATTATTTGCCAAATTTGGAGCAAACCCACCTTCATCACCCAAAGCAGTAGAATGCCCACCATTAGCCAATTCTTTCTTCAAAATAGCATAAATTTCACAAACCGAACGCAAAGCCTCTTTAAAACTAGTAAAACCAAAAGGCATGATCATAAATTCTTGAAAGTCTATATTATTACTTGCGTGTGCACCGCCATTGATGATATTACACATTGGCACAGGTAAAATACTTGCATTGGCACCACCTAAATAGCGATATAAAGGCATTCCTAAAGCATTTGCTGCTGCTCTTGCAGTGGCCATAGATACACCTAAAGTTGCATTAGCGCCTAAATTTGAGTAATTATTTGTCCCATCAAGTTCACGTAAAGTATCATCAAGCTGGGTTTGATTAAAAGCATCAAGTCCTAAAATTTCATCAGCTATAGTCTCATTTACATTAGAAACAGCTTTTAAAACACCTTTTCCACCAAATCTTTCATCATTATCACGAAGCTCTAAAGCTTCTTTAGATCCTGTACTCGCACCGCTTGGCACGATCGCTGCACCCATACTTCCATCACTTAGTGTAACTTCTGCTTTTACGGTTGGATTTCCTCTGCTATCAAGCACCTCATAAGCTCTTACATCTTCAATCACTAACATTAATCTTGCTCTCCTTCTTCATCATCTTCGCCACCGCTAATCATACCTTCTATACCCATAGAATTTTGGATGGCCTTAGTAATTTCATCTGCAATTTGCGGATTTTCTTTCAAGAAAGCTTTTGAATTTTCTCTACCTTGACCCAATTTTTTGTCTTTATAAGAAAACCAAGCGCCACTTTTATCTACAATATCAAGTTTTACACCATAATCAATGAGCTCACCCTCGCGACTAAGTCCCTCACCGAACATCACATCAAATTCAGCCTGTCTAAATGGAGGTGCTACCTTGTTTTTCACCACCTTCACTTTAACACGATTCCCAATAGGCTCTTCATTTTGCTTTAAAGTTGCTACTTTTCTCACATCTAAACGCACCGAAGCGTAGAATTTAAGTGCATTTCCACCTGTAGTAGTTTCTGGAGTGCCATAACCCATAGCACCAATTTTCATACGAATTTGATTGATGAAAATCACAGTTGTATTCATTTTATGGACAATTCCTGTTAGTTTTCTTAAAGCCTGAGACATTAATCTTGCTTGAAGTCCTACATGTTGATCACCCATATCACCTTCAATTTCAGCTTTTGGGGTAAGAGCCGCCACACTATCAACTACGATCAAATCTATCGCACCACTTCTTGCTATGGTTTCGACAATTTCTAAAGCTTGCTCGCCAAAATCAGGTTGAGAGATATAAAGATTATCTGTATCCACCCCTAAATTTTTAGCATATTTCACATCTAGTGCGTGCTCTGCGTCAATAAACGCGCAAACACCACCTGCTTTTTGACACTCTGCGATAATATGCAAGGTTAAAGTCGTTTTACCTGAACTTTCAGGACCATAAATTTCAATAATTCTTCCCTTTGGAATTCCACCAATTCCGAGTGCGAGATCAAGTCCAACTGAGCCTGTGGCTATACTATCAATCTGCTCTACTTCCTTATCTCCAAGCCTTAAAATCGTACCTTTACCAAAAGCTTTATCGAGCGACTTTAATGCTGCATCTAAAGACTTCTTTTTATTATCATCCATTATTTTCCTTAAAAATTACAAATTTTTAGCTAGAATTCTAACAAAATAAAATTAAATAATAATTTATTTCGCTAGAATAAAAAAATTATTTCATTAAATTGGGAAAATAAATGAAAAAAACAATTACAATCGCACATTCTCCAGACGCTGATGATATTTTTATGTATATGGCTATCCAATTTGGCTGGATAGGAAATGATTTTACTTACAAAAACACAGCTTTAGATATACAAACCTTAAATGATCTGGCTTTGAAAAATGAATTTGATGTTACAGCGATTTCATTTGCGCTTTATCCTTTAATCACTTCTGAATACGCTCTTTTGCGTACTGCGGTAAGTTTTGGAGAAGGCTATGGACCAAAACTCATAAAGAAAAAGGACACTCATTTAAAAAGAAATTTCAAAGTTGCTTTAAGTGGTGCAAATACCACAAATGCTTTAATTTTTCGTATGAAATATCCTGAAGCTAAAATAGTCTATAAAAATTTCTTAGAGATTGAAAATGCGGTTTTAAATGGAGAAGTTGATGCGGGGATTTTGATCCATGAGAGCATTTTAGAATTTGATGACACGCTTTGCGTGGAAACTGAACTTTGGGATATTTGGTTGGAATTTGCAAAAGAGAGCTTACCTTTGCCTTTAGGCGGAATGGCCTTGCGTCGCTCTTTGCCAATAAGTGATGCAATAAAAATAGAACGAGATCTTACAAATGCCGTAAAAATAGCAGATTCCAATCGCCACATTCTAGCCCCAATGCTTATGGAAAGGAATTTAATCCGCGTTAATGAAGAAAAATTAGAGACTTATTTAAATTTATACGCGAATAAAAACTCAATTTGTATGAATGAAACGCAACTTAAGGCAGTTGATACGCTTTTTAAACTTGGATATGATTATAAATTTTATGATAAAATCATACACGCAAAAGATTATCTAATCCCTAGCGAATATGAAAAATTTAGAAATTCTTAAAGGAAATTCATGGAAAGTACTCTTGTGGCTCTTGGCGTACAAACTTTTAAAGTAACTTTAATGCTTTCTTTACCTATGCTTTTAGCAGGGCTTATTGCGGGGCTTATTATTAGTATTTTTCAAGCTACAACGCAAATCAATGAAATGACTCTTTCTTTTGTACCAAAAATCATTTTAGTTGTAATTGTAATAATTTTTTTAATGCCTTGGATGACGACAACTATGATTGATTTTACTACCAATATTTTTAACCAAATTCCGACTTTTATCAAATGATTATTGATTTTAAGAAATATTCCTCCGTTCACATAGGCGATAAATTTGAAGTGCAAATTTTAGAAAAAATCAGTGATTTTGATGGTTTTTTAATCGGTGGGGCAAATAATTTACTTATAAGTCCTAAGCCTAAAAATTTAGCCATTTTGGGCGAAAATTTTGATTTTATTGAAATTTTGGATCAAAACAAAGATTTTATCCATATTCGCATAGGTTGCAAAACAAAATCTAATAAAATATACCGCTTTGCAAAAGAAAAAAATCTTCGTGGTTTTGAATATCTTAGCAAAATTCCTGGCACACTTGGTGGACTTTTAAAAATGAATGCGGGACTTAAAGGGGAATGTATCAGTCAAAATTTAGTCAAAATTGCTACCCCAAAGGGTGAAATTTTACGCGAAAACATCGGTTTTGATTATCGCTTTTGTCCTTTAAATATGCCTTTTTTTTGGGCTGAATTTAAGCTTGATTTTGGCTTTGATAAAACAAAAGATGAGAATTTAAAAAATGCAAGGAGTAATCAACCAAGCGGAGCAAGTTTTGGATCTATCTTTAAAAATCCTAAAGGAGATTTTGCAGGAAGACTTATAGAAGCTGTAGGACTTAAAGGCTTTAGTAGAGGAGATGCAATGCTAAGTGATAAACACGCAAATTTTTTAATCAACAAAAAAAATGCAAGTTTTGAAGACGCGATTTTCCTTATAGGGCTTGCAAGAAAAAAGGTATTTGAAGAATTTGGCATTGAACTAGAAAACGAAGTTATCATCATTTAAGTATTTTATCTGAATGAGTAAGAATTTCCTCGCTAATGGTCTTTGATAAAAGCTCCAAAGTCTTTTGATAATCTTTTTCTTGACTACTTTCGCCTATTTTAAAATCTATACCTAAGTTTCTATTTTGCTTTATTTTTTGATTTTTTACATCTATAATACTATAATTAAGCTTTGTTTTAACGGTTTTTATATCAAAAAGCATATAATTTGTAATTTCTATATAAAAATCATCTAAATTAATCACAATAATGTAATCAGCTTGTTTTATAAAATTTTTAATGCTTTGTTTTTGATTTTTCATAAACCATCTTGCATCATAAAGCAAAGAATATTGAAAATCTTTATGTTTTTTTGCATCAAGTTGTGTGATTACGCTTTCAACTAAGTCCTTAGAAAAATGATAAGCACTTTTTTTAAAGTCTTTCAAAACAAATCCATAATAAGGAGTAAATGTTGTCAAAATAACAAATTTTTTACCGCGTAACCAAACAATAAATTCTTGATTATTTTCAAATTTAGTATCCCAAATTTGCTTATTTAATTCATCATTAATTTGATCCTTAAGTTCAATAATTTCATAATTTTCTCTATAAATTTTTATCAATTTTTTTTGCGTAAAATCATTGGCATAAACATTTTGAAAAAAAACGGGTAACATTAAAGAAAACAAGAAAAATTTCATTTTTGCCTTTCAAAAATTTCCATCAATAAATTCTTGCAAATATTCTTTTTGACTCAGTGCAATAAAAGATTGAGATTGTAAATTTAAAGCATTGTATGTTAGCATTTTGCCATTAAAATCGCACATAATGCCTTCATTTTTGTTAATCAAAAAATCCCCCGCTGCTATATCCCAAATACTAAGACCCTTATTGCGTTTATAAACCCCAGCCTTGCCTTCCAAAAGAGCACAAAATTTAAGTCCCGAACTAATACTTAAAGGCTTAAGATAATGTTTGTTAATAAATTCTTGCTCACATTTTTTACGATGATAAATGCTTAAAAGGGCTGTATTTTTATTTTGCTCGAAAATTTCAAGATTTTTTTGCAAAACTGCGCTATTTTTATACACTTTAGTATGACAATGCGCGTAGTATATATCCATAGTTGTAGGACTTTGAATTAAAGCTAAAACCGGACGCATTTTATCAATCAAAGCAATTAAAATACAATACTCGTTAGAATTTTTTAAAAATCCACTCGTGCCATCAAGAGGATCAATGAGCCAAAAAGTTTGAAAATTTTTGCGCTCTTCTATGCTCGGAATACACTCTTCAGATAAAATAGCAATATCGCTTGTTTGAAGTGCATCACTTAAAATTTCATTAGAGATAATATCTGCTGAACTGATAGGACTTCCGTCTTCTTTTTGCCAAATTTTTAAATTTTCTTTTTCTTTTAAAATGGCTTTAGAGGCTTCATTGCTTGCTTTTAAAGCAAGTTCAAGTAAATAATCTAAATTCATAAAACCCCTCTTAAAACAAAATAAATGTATTTTATCTACAAGCTAATAAAAAGAGCATTAAAAAGATTTTTATTGCTAAAAAAGATCGTAGTGAATAATTTGCAGGCAAAACCTGCAAATTTAAATTACATTTTTTTTACTTCACCTGTGTAAAGCTGTCTTGGACGAACAATTTTTAAAGTCTCTTGCTCTTTAAGCTCTATCCATTGTGCGATCCATCCTGGAGTACGGCCAATCACAAAAAGTACCGCAAACATTTCATTTGGAATTCCTAAAGCTTTTAGGATTAAACCACTATGGAAATCAACATTTGGATATAAATTTCTTTGCACAAAATAATCATCACTCAAAGCAATTTCTTCTATTCTTGAAGCCACTTTGATTAAATTTGTATCAATACCAATCTCATCAATGAGCTGATCACGAAGTTTTTTAAGCACTTTTGCGCGTGGATCAAAATTCTTATAAACACGGTGTCCAAAGCCCATTAAACGGAAAGGATCATTTTTATCTTTTGCTTTTTTGATAAATTCATCAACTCTATCCACTGTACCAATTTGCTCAAGCATTCTAATCACGCCCTCATTAGCTCCCCCATGCGCATGTCCCCAAAGTGCACCAATAGCCGAAGAAATACAAGAATAAGGATGCGCATGAGTTGAACCCACCGCACGCACAGTTGAAGTTGAAGCATTTTGCTCATGATCAGCATGAAGCATAAATACTGTATCAAGTGCTTTTACTTCAATAGGTTTAAGCTCCACATGATTATATGGATAAGTTCTTAGCATATATAAGAAATTTTCAGTAAAACCACGATCTAAATTTGGATACGCCATAGGAAAACCGTGCTTATAACGATAAGCAGTTGCTGCGATGGTTGGAATTTTTGCTACAATTCTTGCTGCCATTTCCATGTATTCTTCTCTTACATCCATATTTAAATGATCAGGATAAAAGGTTGAAAGTGAAGCTACCGCGGCTTGTAAAACTGCCATAGGATGTGCATTATCAGGGAAAGCATCAAAAAGTTTATGCATACCTTCGTGGATAAAAGATCGCTTTTTAAGCTCATACCTAAAAGACTCTAGCCTCTGACTACTTGGAAGTTCTTTATAAAGCAAAAGATGCACCACATCTAAGAAAAGCTTATTTTCAGCAAGCCACTCTATAGGATAACCACGGTGCATTAAAGTCCCATTTTCGCCATCTATATAAGTAATATCTGACTTACAAGTTGCAGTTGAAGTTAAACCCTCATCATAAGAAAACATTCCTGTTTGTTTATAAAGGCTTGACATGTCAATAACACTTGGACCAATTGTTGCATCATAAATTGGAAACTCGAAACTCTTGCCATTTCTATTGTCTGTTAAAGTTACTGAATTTGACATTTTTTCTCCTTAATTTTTACACTCAAAAAACATTCTAACAAAAAACATCTTTTTTTTACAAAATGGCATATTTTTTTCAAAAAGTGTGTTTGATTTATGAGTAAAAAAGTAACTTAATTTTCACTCACTACTTTTTTATAATTTGAAATAAATTTAATCAAACTCATCACCACAACAGCTTCAAGTAATGCTGTTAAAATCAAAGCTGAGTAAAGATTTTCAGAAATCAGTTTTACATTGTAAGATAAGGTAGCTGTTGCAATTAGTAAAGTTAAAGGCATAGAATGACTTAAACCAAATAAAACAGTATTTTTCAATCCTATACTTTTAACAAACACCCCAGCGCTTACAATCCTTAAAGCCATCATTACAAAGAGTAAAATCGCGGCATTTAAAACCACAGTATAATCGCTTAGTATTTTTACATTAAAAGTGGAACCTATATAAATAAAAAATATAGGGATTAAAAAACCATAACCAAAACTCGAAAGTTTATGCTCCAAATCCTTTTTATGGTCAAAAAATGTTGCGATAAATGATCCAGCAATAAAGGCTCCCAAAGCAATTTCTAATTTTGCAACCACCATAGCTGCGATAATTAAAATAAAAATAGCCATACAAAATCTTATATCTTTTTCATTCTTATCTTCCCATGGCATTAAAACGATTTTTAGTTGTGGATACCACCAAAAAAGCACCCCAAGAAGTTTAAAAACTAGCAAACAAAGACTTAAAAATAAAGTTAAATAAAAAATACTTTGTCCTAGTTCAAATACCGATGAATTTCTAAGCAAAGCCCCCATAATCGTAAGCAATATAATGCTTATTACTTCAGCCAAAGTTGCAACCAGCATTGAAATTTTAAGCCAATAACAATCCTTACCAAATTCCTTAAACAAAACCGATAAAAGTCCAACGCTCATCACAGGAATGATAATGATAAAAATATAAGATAATTTTTCTATACTAAAAACCAAAACCAAAGAAATTAAATACAATAAAATAATATAATAAAAACTCTTTTTAAGTAAATCCTTTGGCATATTAAACAAAAGACGCAAATTCACTTCCATTCCAGCTATAAACATCAGATAGTAAAAGCCTACATTTGCTAAAAGTTTAAAATTCTCACTCGTACTAATAAAACCAAAATAAGCTACTACTGCACCTAAAATAATTTCCATTGCAGAGATAGGCAAACGAAAAAACTTTGCCATATAAGGCGAAAGCAATAAGCAAATTGCAATTACAATTAAATTTTTTAAATCAATTAAGCCTTGTGGATCAATGGCACTCGGATGCAAAAGTAAATCCCATTTCTTTCAATTTTATTAAATCCTTACTTGGCTCTTCACCCTTAGTGGTAAGATAATCCCCTATCACAATAGCTCCTGCTCCTGCGTTAAAAATCTCATATTGTCTTTCTTTTAAAACAAATTCACGCCCACCTGCTACCATAACAACAGAATTTGGCAAAGCTTCTTTAGTATCACGCACAATTTTTAAAGCTTCATCGGCACTTAATTTTGACACTTGTAGTTTTAAATTCTCATTAGCGATGAAAAAATTCACAGGGGTTGAAAAGGGCTGTAATTCTTGTAAAGATTTTCTAAAACTTATCCTATCTTCTTCACTTTCTCCCATGCCATAAATTCCACCACAACAAAGCATAAGCCCTGCTTCTTTGGCATTTAAATTGGTTTGAAATCTGCTTTCCCAAGTATGAGTGGTGCAAATTTTTTCAAAATATTCTTTTGAAGTTTCAAGGTTGTGATTATAAGAAAAAATCCCCGCTTTTTTAAGCTCCTTAAGCTGTTCCACATTCGCCATTCCATTACAAGCAATTAAAAGCAAATTTGACACTTCTTTTTGCACTGCCTTTGCGGCCTTGCAAACATATTCTAATTTCTCATCATCAAGCCCAAGTCCTGCGGTAACTAAACAAAAGCCTAAAGCTTCGTTTTTTTTCGCCATTTTAGCTTCTAAAACGATTTGTGAAATTTCTTTTTGGCGATATTTTTGTATAGGTGTTTTTACATAGGCACTTTGAGTGCAGTATTTACAATCCTCCGAACAATTTCCACTGGCTATGTTTGAAATAGCACAAAGCATTATTTGCATTTTAATCCTTTATTTCTTTTTTAATCTTGCATTTTAAACATTCTAAAAATGTGCCTTTTTTGAGTTCTTTTATCACTAAATTTTCGCCACATTCTTCGCATTTTTCATCACTTGGTTTGTACTTGCTTATAAAATTACATTTTGGATAAACACTGCAACCATAAAATTTACCGCGTTTAGAAAAACGCTCTACTATCTCGCCTTCTTTGCAGCTTGGGCAAGTAATACCTATGCCATTTGCTTTGGCTTTTGGCGCCTCTTCGCTTTTATTTTCGCTTTTTAAATTCCTTGAATATTTACATTTTGGAAAATTCAAACACGCTATAAACTCGCCATATCTGCCTTTTCTAATGGCAAGCTCACCACCACAATCAGGGCAAGTTTCGCCCAATTTTGTCACCGTTTTTAAACTTGCGATTTTTGTTTTTCCTTCTTCAATTTTTCTCATAAAAGGATAGTAAAATTCTTTTAAAGTTTCTTGCCAATCTGCTTTATCTTCGGCAATTTCATCTAAAGTATTTTCTAAATTTGAAGTGAATTTACTATCGACTATATCACTGAAATTTTTTTCAAGTACTTCAGTAACCGTAAAAGCAACTTCACTAGGAATGAGTTGTTTTTTATCAATTTTCACATAATCACGACTCGTAAGGATAGAAATCGTCGGTGCATAAGTTGATGGACGCCCTATTCCTAAACTTTCGAGCTTTTTTACAAGTCCAGCTTCAGAATACCTTGAAGGTGGTTCTGTAAAATGAGAGTTTATTTCTAAATTTTGTATTTTTAAATTCTCGCCGATTTTTAAATTTGGCAAAATTTTATCCTTATCCATATCGCCATAAACCTTATAATATCCATCAAAAAGGATTTTTCTACCGCTTATCTTAAACACAGCCTTATCGTTATTTACAAAGACATTTTGAGTTTGCGAAATAGCAGGATTCATTTGACAAGCTAGGAAACGATTATAAATTAAACTATAAAGTTTTAACTCATCTTTATCTAAAAATTTAGCCGCAATTTGCGGAGTAAAACTTAAATTTGTAGGACGAATGGCTTCGTGTGCTTCTTGTGCACCTTTTGTCTTTGTGGCATAAACATTGGCTTTGCTTGGCAAATATTCTTTTCCAAAATTTTCTTTTATAAACACCCTTGCATTTTCAACTGCTTCTTTGGCTAAATTTAAACTATCTGTTCTCATATAGGTAATAACGCCCATTATACCCTCGTGAGTATTTACTCCTTCATAAAGTTTTTGCGCTATCATCATAGTTTTTTTAGGATTAAACCCCAAACGATTGCTCGCGCTTTGTTGTAAAGTAGAAGTCATAAAAGGCGGTGGTGGGGTAATTTTTCTTTCTTTGCTTTCTATATCACTTATGGTGTAATTTTCATTTTTACATGCTTCATAAACAAGCTTAGCACGATCTTTGTTTGTAATGGTTAGTTTTTCGATTTTTGCTTTTTCAAATTCCACAAGCTCTGCTTCTAAATCTTGCTTGAAAATCATATCAATACTAAAATATTCTAATGGAACAAAGGCTTTAATTTCTTTTTCACGATCTACGATGATTTTTAAAGCAGCACTTTGCACCCTTCCTGCGCTTAAACCTTTTTGAATTTTTTGTCCAAGCAAGGGGCTTAATTTATAACCCACAATGCGATCTAGCAAACGCCTAGTCTGCTGGGCATTGACAGAGTGCATATCAAGTTTTCTTGGGTTTTTTAAAGCATTTTCAATAGCGCTTTTTGTGATTTCATGAAAAACGATGCGAGGTAAGGTATTTTCATCTTTTCCTATAGCTTTTGCGATATGATAAGCTATGGCTTCTCCTTCTCTATCCTCATCGGTTGCAAGATAGATTTGATCTGCTTTTTTAGCCTTTTCTTTAAGCTCTTTTACTAAAGTGCTATGATCACTTGTGATTCTATATTCTGGTACAAATTCATCATTGTCTATTTTTATCCCAAAACTTGATTTTGGTAAATCTCTTATATGTCCTTTTGAAGCAATAACCTCATAATCTTTTCCTAAAAAATTCCCTATAGTTTTGGCTTTTGCTGGGGACTCTACTATGATTAAGTTTTTCATTTTGTACCTTTATAGAAATAAAAAGCTGAATTTAGCTAAAAATTTTTAAAATTTTACTTATATTTTTATTTTTTTAAATCTAAAAATTTTCTAAAATATTTTTAATCTTAATTAAATTTAAGTTTAATTTTAAAAAACTAGAGAGATCCTTCGTTTCACTTAGGATGACACGCTATTTTCTAAAGATTTAGAATGACGCATTATTCCATCATTCTGAGTGAATGTGAAGAATCTCATTAAATCTTCCTATGTTTTAGTGCACTTTTTCGGTTGCTGTTTATGGCTTAGATTAAACGCAAAGATTTTGCCAAAAATTAATTTGGCATTAATCTTGTTTTGTGAAATTTGCATCTTTTACAAAGTTCTTCTATGCGTTTATTATGATAAAAAGCCTCTTTTATAGAATTTATTCTTGCACCTTTTAAAAGCTCGTCAAAAGAATTTTCAAAAATATTTCCCAAATTAATATCGCCTTTTGTATCCAAACAACAAGGCACGAGAGTGCCATTGCTTAAAATCCCAATTTGTTCTTTTAAGGCGTGACATTTTCCTTCTAAAAATTGCGCCCTATCCTTTAAACTAGGCCATTTAAAAAGTTTATTTTGATTTAAAATGATGTGCCTTGCAAGGCGATTTTTACTTAAGTTTTGATTAATTTTGCTTTGAAAATTTTGCTCTAAAAAATCATAAATTTGCAAATTCTCATTCGGAGCTTTAAAATTTTCATTTAAATTCCAAAGTCTAAGATTGATAAAAGAAAGGATTTTTTGCCCTAAATGCTCATTGCAAAGATCTATAATTGGCTTAAAATACTCTTCTAAAGAAAGTTTGCTTTGACTTAAAAATGCCATTAAGGAAATGTTTATTTGGCAAATATTGTCGTATTTTAGCAACAATTTACGATTTTTAGGACTAAGATAAAAGCCACTTGTAGTAATTTCTAGTTTCATTTTGTAATTTTTAGCGATTTTTAAATACTCTTCCAAATTACCTAAAAGCAAAGGATCACCCAAAATATGAAAGGTAAAAATTTCACTTTTTTCGCAAATTTGTGCTGCAAGTTTGGTGAAATTTTCCACACTCATTACCCCGCGTTCGCCTTTTTTAGAAGGACAAAAATCACATTTTAATCCACAAATATCACTTATTTCCACATAAATTTTTTTAAATTTCATTTATAAATTTTCCTAGTTTATTGACTTAAAAATTTTAGTTAATAAAGTTAAATTTTGTAACATTAAAGATAAAAATCATCTGAAAATATTTTTTAATCCCCTTAAAATGAAAATTAATGCTATATACTGAAATTCTTATCAAAAACTAAAGGAGAAAAATGACACACTCAAACACGCAAACACTCACCAGATCGCAAAAAATCCGCTCAATCATCGCCGCAAGTAGCGGAAATTTAGTAGAATGGTTTGATTTTTACATTTATGCTTTTAGTGCGACTTATTTCGCTCACACTTTTTCAACTTCTGATAATCCTTTGATTCAGCAAATCAACGCTTTTGGAGTTTTTGCTGCTGGATTTTTTATGCGTCCTATAGGTTCTTGGCTTTTTGGTTCTTTGGCTGATAAAGTGGGTCGTAAAAAATCTATGGTAATTTCAGTGATTTTAATGGCTTTGGGATCTTTTATGATTGCTGCCTTGCCAAGTAAAGATATAGTGGGGGATTTTGCCATTATTTTACTTTTACTTGCAAGACTCATACAAGGACTTAGCGTAGGTGGAGAATACGGCATAGCAGCCACTTATCTCTCAGAACTTGCTACAGAAGGCAAAAGAGGATTTTATTCTTCTTTTCAATATGTAACTCTCATTGGCGGACAACTTTTAGCAGTGGCTAGCATTAGCATTATGTTTTTATTTTTTAGCGTTGATGAAATGAAAGAATATGCTTGGAGAATTCTCTTTGTAATTGGTGGTGTTTTAGCTCTTGGCTCACTTTTTGTGCGAAAAATTATGAATGAAAGTGCCACACAAATTCACAAACACGAAGATCGTGGGACTTTTAAAGCTTTATTTAGAACTTCCTTAAAACCTTTTTTACTTGTTCTTGGCATTACTGCTGGTGGATCTTTGGCCTTTTATACTATCACAACTTATACTAAAACCTTCATAGAGAATGCAGGTATGGATAAAGTGATAACAAATAATCTTTTCTTAGGTGCTTTGTTTATTTTAATGATCATTCAACCTCTTTTTGGTCTTTTAGGCGATAAAATAGGACACAAACAATCTTTGATCATTTTTACCATCTTAGCTTTCTTTGGAATTTATCCTATTTTTATGTTTATTGATACTTATGCGCAAAGTTCAGCATTTTTAATTTTCATCTTGGTTGTAGTTTTATTTGCCATTTTAAGTTTTTACACTTCAGTTGCAGGAATTTTTAAAGCCAAACTATTTCCTGAACATGTAAGGGCTTTGGGTACTGGCTTGGGCTATGCAATATCTAATGCAATTTTTGGCGGTTCAGCACCATGGGTAGCTTTACAATTTAAAAATGCAGGGATAGAAAAAGGCTTTTTTGTCTATATCGCTGTACTTATTTTATTTATGTTTATAGCGACTTTATGTTTGCCTAAAAAATCAGAGCTTAACTGATTTCAAAGCCTTTAAAGAAAGTGCCGAAAGTGCGGTGCTTTCCAATTCTTCTAAACTTTTAAATTCATAATTTATATCTTCATCTTTTAAAATTTTATGATAGATTTTTATATTTAATTTATATTTAGTGTAACTGTGTTTAAATTCGCCTAAGAATTTTGCATTTTCAAAAACGATTTCCTCTTCTTTGAAAAAAGGAAAATTATACATTCCTTTATAGAGTTTATCTTGACTTTTTTGCACACCAAATTTGTGTTTAAATTCAAGCAAAAAAAGCTTTAAATTTAGATTTTCATAAATGATTTTTTTCTTTTTTCCATAAAGCTGCGGCTCATATTTACCTTTACAAAAGTCATACATTGGACAAATTCCACATTTTGCACTTTTTGGTAAACAAACCAAAGCTCCAAGATCCAATAAAGCTTGATTGTGATTAAACGCATCATTTAAATTTAAAAGTTTTTTAGCTTTGATTTCAAGTTCATTCATACTGGGATTTTTTAAAGCAAAAAGGCGTGAGAGCACACGCGAGATATTGCCATCAACAAAAGACACTTTTTCATCATAACCAAAACAAGCAATCGCCCCTGCAGTATAAGCTCCTATACCGCTAAGACTTTTTAAATCTCTAACCTGTCTAGGAAGTTTACCATTAAATTTACTCACACATTCCAAAGCCGCTTGTTTCAAATTTCTAGCACGGCTATAATATCCAAGGCCTTGCCAAGCCTTTAAAAGCTCATCTTCATCACAATCAGCCAAACTTTGCAAAGTAGGAAATTTTTGTAAAAAAGGGAAATAAAACTTTTCCAAAACAGATTTTACTTGCGTTTGCTGAAGCATAATTTCACTGATATAAACCCCATAAGCTCTACTAATATCCTTTAATCTTTCATCGCAATTTTCACTCTCTAAATTCCGCCAAGGCAAATTTTTGCGTCCGTTTTTCTCATACCAAAGGAGTAAATTTTCTTGTAAAATTTTAATTTGTTTTAACACCACTTTTTAAAGCTTTCTTTTGTGATTATTTAAATTATAAAAAACTACCGAATTTTTTTTAATTTTCCACGATTTAGTTTTATAATCTTTGATGGAGTATTTTCAAAAAAAACCTCATCAAGCACCACATTGGCTACACTTCTAGCCCAAATTTCATCAAATTTTTGTCCATGTTTGTTAGCAGAAGATGAGTAAAAATAGCCATTTTCTTCTAAAAATTTCGCATGTTTACACTCTTTTACTATGCGAATGGCTTTTGTATTTGGATAAATAAAAGTCGTTTTTTTCGCACGACGCACTAAATTTTTAAACCCACTTGGGACTCTTGCTAAATTCTTTAACTCGCTAAATTTCGCAGAAGTGATTAGACAAGGCTGTTCTTTAGCTCTGCCCTTTAAAGCATTAAGTTCTTTTAAATCTTTACTCAAAAATCCCGCTGTAGTATCGGTTTGTGCTAGATAAATCAAGCCTTTAAATACTCCTGCAAGCTTTTCACTTCTAGATAACTTTTGCTTTGTATTGCTTTGATTGATTTTGCTCCCGCAAAGGCTGAGCGTAAATTTGTAAAATAAGGGATTTTAAAACGGATAATATTTTCACGGATTTTTTTCGTATCCCCCGCAAAACTATGACTATCACTTGTATTAATCACTAGCTGAATTTCCCCATTTTTTAATCTATCTTCAACATTTGGACGCCCTTCTGAAATTTTATGCACAAGCTCACACTCAAAACCATTTTCTAAAATTTCTTTGTAAGTTCCGCTTGTGGCCATAAGTTTAAAACCCAGCTTTGAATACTCGCTTGCTAACTTTTTAGCATATTTTTTATCTTTTTCTTTTAAAGAAATAAAAACCACGCCATTTTCTGGCAAATGATTAAAAGATGAAACTTGACTTTTTGCAAAAGAATTAGCAAAATCTTTGCTTATCCCCATTACTTCGCCAGTTGAACGCATTTCAGGCCCTAGCTCTAAATCACTTCCGCTAAGCTTTGCAAAAGGAAATACCGCTTCTTTAACGCTAATATATTTTGAAGATTTAGGACGCAAAATTTTGCCATCAAAATTCACCACACCAAAAGCATCGTAAAATTTCAAAGCTTCTTTTAAATTTCCTTGCCACATCACACGCGTTGCAACTTTTGCTAAAGGTACTCCCGTAGCTTTACTTACAAAAGGCACGGTGCGACTTGCTCTAGGATTAACCTCTATCATATAAAGTTCGTTTTCATAAATGGCAAATTGTATATTTAAAAGTCCTACAACGCCTAAATTTAAAGCAATATCTGCGGTTTTTTGCACAATTTGCTCTTGCATTTTTTCATCGATATTACAAGGCGGCAATGAACATGCACTATCGCCTGAGTGAATCCCAGCTTCTTCAATATGCTCCATAATCCCAGCCACATAAACATCTTTTCCATCACTTATAGCATCAACATCAATTTCAGTTGCATTATCTAAATACTGATCGATTAAAACAGGACTTTTATCACTTACATCAACCGCTTCTTGCATATAAAGTCTAAGCTCAACCTCATCGCTTACAACACGCATTGCACGCCCACCCAAAACATAGCTTGGTCTTACAAGCACAGGATAGCCAATTTCACTAGCTTTTAAAACGGCTTCTTCTACGCTTGTAGCGGTAGAATTTTTAGGTTGATTAATACCAAGTCTTGTGATAAATTCAGCAAATTTCTTTCTATCTTCTGCCATATCAATCACTCTAGCACTTGTGCCTATAATCTTAGCACCAAAAGCACTAAGACGTTTAGCAAATTTAAGCGGTGTTTGTCCGCCAAAATGCACTATAAGTCCATCAGGCTTTTCGCGTTCAATCACCCCACGCAAATGCTCAAAATCAATAGGTTCAAAATACAGAATATCACTCGTATCATAATCGGTTGAAACGGTTTCAGGATTACAATTATACATAATGGTTTTTATACCCATATCTTTTAATGCAAAAGAAGCATGCACACAAGCATAGTCAAATTCAATTCCCTGTCCTATACGGTTTGGTCCACCACCTATAATCATCACTTTTTTCTCTTTTTTATCTCTTGCTTCATTTTTGCTTTGAGTAAGTTCACTAACATTTATGCTTGAGTAAAGATAAGGGGTTAAAGCTTCAAATTCACCCGCACAAGTATCAACTTCGCTGTATTCTGGGATAATTTTTTGCTTCATTCTTGCATAATAAATATCGTTTTGACTTAATTCTAAATTGTCCTTTAAATTTACAAGCAAAGCGATCATTTTATCTGAATATCCCATAGTTTTTGCTTTCCTTAAAAGAGTTTTATTATTTAAAATATCCATATCAATTTGTTCTTCAAAATCTACAATTTCCTTAATTTGCGTTAAAAACCAAGTATCAATTTTACAAAGCTCATGCAATTCATCAACGCTAAAACCTTCTCTAAAAGCTTGTGCGATATATAATAAACGCTTTTCATTGGCATTGCGAATTTTAAAGATAAGATCGTTTTTATCTTCAAATTTCACTCTATCAAAACCGCTTAAATTTCTCTCTAAAGAACAAAGTGCTTTTTGTATGCTTTCTTTAAAAGTACGACCAATCGCCATCACTTCGCCCACGCTTTTCATCGCTGTGCCTAAAGTGGTGTTTGCATTTGGGAATTTCTCAAAAGTAAATCTTGGAATTTTCGTAACAATATAATCAATCACTGGCTCAAAACTAGCAGGAGTTGCCGTAATATCGTTTTTAATCTCATCTAAGCTAAAACCTACTGCCAAAAGCGTAGCGACTTTAGCTATAGGATAGCCCGTTGCCTTAGAAGCTAGAGCACTTGATCTTGAAACTCTTGGATTCATTTCTATAACTATCATTCTACCATTGCTAGGATTTATAGCAAATTGCACATTACTTCCACCAGTATCAACGCCAATTTCACGCAAAATAGCAAAAGAAGCATTACGCATGACTTGATACTCTTTATCTGTTAAAGTAAGCGCGGGCGCAACTGTGATACTATCTCCTGTATGCACGCCCATAGGATCAAGATTTTCTATACTACACACGATGATACAATTATCATTTTTATCGCGTATGACTTCCATTTCATATTCTTTCCACCCTAACAAACTCTCTTCAATGAGAATTTCGTGTATTGGAGAAAGGGCTAAGGCTGTATTTGCTAGTTCTTTAAACTCGTCCATATTATAAACCACGCCACTTCCAGCACCACCTAAGGTATAAGAAGCTCGGATCATCAAAGGAAAACCGATCTCTTGCGTAGCTTTTAAAGCTTCGTCATAATCATACGCATACATGGATTTTGGCAAATCCATACCGATTTTTTTCATACACTCTTTAAAGACTTGGCGATCTTCACCTTTTTTAATTGCTTCTGGATTGGCTCCTAAAAATTTCACATCACCCAAAAGTCCGCTTTCATAGACTTCCATAGCCACATTTAAAGCCACTTGTCCGCCCATAGTCGGTAAAATAGCATCGATTTTTTCTTTTTTGATGATACTTAAAATACTTTCTTTTGTTATTGGCTCTATGTAAGTTGCATCAGCAAATTCAGGATCCGTCATAATGGTCGCTGGGTTTGAGTTTATAAGTACAACACGATAACCTAATTCTTTCAAAGTCTTAGCCGCCTGAGTGCCAGAGTAATCAAATTCACAAGCTTGACCTATCACAATAGGCCCACTTCCTATAAGTAAAATATTTTTTATATCAGTTCTTTTTGGCATGAGTATTCCTAGCTAAATTTAATTTACAAAACTTGAAATTATAACAAAAAAAGGCTTCTATTAAGCAAAGCGAAACAAACTTTTTAAAAAGTTTTATCTAATTTTTCGTAAAAACTTAAACTCGTCGCGCCAAATTTCTTTAGCTTAACTCGGGTAAAATTACAAAGATTTTGTGGAGTTGTTATATAAGAATGATGCTCGATAATAAATTGAACAAGGTGCGTTGTGTTTAAATTTTCAATTAAAGCATAAACTCTTTCATAAATATCACAAAAACCCTCACGGATACTAAAAGGCGGATCAAAGTAAAGCACAAATTCTTGCTCGATTTTTTCAACAAATGTGGGTAAAATTTTAAAAGTATCTCCATGCAAAATAATTAAATTTTCATCAATTATCTTAGCATTTTGCGCAGCGATCTCATAAGCTTTTTTATCAAATTCTATAGCATAAGCTTTTAAAGCATTATTACTCAAAGCTTCTGCTGCCATCAAAGCGCTGCCACCAAAAGCTTCAATGAAAATTTTATCCCTTAAATTTGTTCTTAAAACATTAAAAACACAAGCTTTGACAATACTTTTTGTACTTCTAGTAGTTTCAAGGCTAGGTAAGCGAAGTTTTTTGCCTTTAAATTTACCACTCTCTATGAACGAAAAAAGTTTTAGATCTTTTGTGTTTTTTTGATTTTTTTGAGATTTTTTTTTCTCTTCTTTTTTATCAAATTTAGCCAAAAAATCTTTTACGCTTTTAAAATCATTACTCATCTTGCAAAGCTTTTAAAAGTTTGTCGCGGAATTTAAGGGCAATTTTTCCAACTTCTTCTACGCATTCTTGATACATTTGTTTGCTTAATTCATCAATTTTTTTTTCTAAAACCTTCTTTTTTTTCTCATAAATTTTATCAGCTGTGTAACAAAACCCACTGTAAAACTGCTCTAAAGTTGCAATGAGCTCTTTTTTGCTGAAAGGACTTTGGAGCAAAGAAGAGTCACTATTAACGATAAATTGCGGTATAGAAGAATTTAACTTAGTATCTGTGATGATAAAGTCACAATCCTTTTTCATCACCAAATATTCTTTTAAAAATAATTGCAAGGTTCTTTCCGTCAATACATCTTTACACTCTATGCAAATTTTCATACCAAACTCACTTTTAGACAATGCTCTTTTAAGCTTGGATTTTGAATACCTTGTATAAGACCTAAAAATTCCATACGATTTAAAATATAAAAATCCTCAAAATTCCTTCCGCTGACTTGCATTAATTTTTTTGCACAAGTATCAAACATATAAAAATCTTTCACTTTATCGACAACCAAAAAATCACATCCGCTATCATAAGCATCCAAAACAATATTTGCAGCCATTTTATAAGCTAGTTCGCTATCTAAATTTAAAAGCTCATAGCCACTATTTTTGTCTGCATTTTCAAAATCAATAAATTTAGCCAAAAGCTGAGTTTTTAAGCCTTCACAAGGCTTAAAACCATAGCATCCTATATTAAAATTTTCAAAATAATGCTTTATGTTTTCAAATTCTTTTTTTTGACAATTATTTTCTTTGTGTTTTATTTTCTTATCAGGATTTAATAATTTTTCATCAAACATATTTAGTTTTAAAATTTCTTCTTGAAGACTTAAAATAGCACTTTCAAGCTGAATATCATCGCCTTTGATATGATAAAAAATTCCTTTTTCTGTATCAGAAATAATTTTTAAAAATTTCATTTTCTTATCTGGATATTTTTCTATCATTTCAAACACAAAATAAAACAAAGCATCACCCATATATTCAGGATGAAAGGCCAAAATCTCACTCGTATAATAAAAATACTCCAAATTCTCATACAAACGCTTATCTTCAGAACTTACCAAAGAAGCTACATGATCGAATTTAGCCAAAAAATCGCTTTTGTCAAAAATAAAATCCTTTTTGGCTCTTTTGGTGCTTAAAGGCTCTAAAACAAGTTCTAAGCCAAATTTTTGGACAATATATTTTAAAGAAGCACAAAGTTGCATTGGAGTTTTGTTAACAAAAATATAAGCATTTTGATTTTTCTCAAAATCAAAATAAATATCGTCCTCTTGCACCCCTAAAAATAGATCATAAAGTGTATTAAATTTTTCATAATCATCATAAACATAAGGCTTATAATAACTCTCATAATCCTTGCTTTGATCAAATCTAAAAAGGCGTAATTGTAAGCTTTTCATAAGAAATCCTAAGTGAATTTTTCTTTCAATTATATAAAATTTTTTTAAACTATAAAAGTAAGATTTAAAAGGAAATTTTATAAAATTTTTCCCATGAATAAAGAAGATTTTGTAATTAAAGCCTTTTTAAATGAAAAAAATGGTGATGATGGTGCGATTATCGATAATTGGTGTTTTAGCAAAGATTTATTTTGTGAAAATGTGCATTTTAAAAGAAAATGGTTAAATTTAGAACAAATTGCTACAAAGGCTATGCTTGTTAATATTTCAGATGCCATTGTGATGAATGCGAGACCAAAATACGCACTTTTAGGACTTGCTTTGCCTAAAAATTTAAGTTTTGATGAAATCAAAGCTTTACAGAAAGGCTTTTTAAAAACTGCTAAAAAATTTGACATAAAAATCATAGGTGGTGATACAATAAGTAACGATAAAATAGATATTAGCATCACCATCATTTCTAAAATAGAAAAAAATGCGGTTTTTAGAAAAGGCTTAAAAAAAGGACATTTGCTAGCTTACACGGGAGAATTAGGGCAAAGTTTAAAAGGACTTGAAATTTTGCAAAATGGCGGGATTTTAAGTTCAAATCATCGTTTTATAAAGCCAAAATTAAGAGCGGAATTTTTTTATGAACTTGCGCCTTTTATAAGTTGCGCTATGGATATTTCAGATGGTCTAAGTAAAGATTTATCAAGGCTTTTAGCACAAAATAAATGCGGTATTTTGTGGTTTAAAAAGCTTGATAATTACATACTTTATAGCGGTGAAGAATATGAAATTTTATTTGGTTTTGATGAAAAAAATCGCAAAATTATAGAACAAATTGCCAAAAAGCATCGTGTAAAATTAAATATTTTTGGTAAAGCAGTGAAAGGAAAATATGAATTTAGCGGAAGAGAACACCATTTTTAAACCCTTATACACTTTAAAACACAGTCCTATTAATGCGTATTTTAGCAAAAATAGCGATGATTTTGTGGTACGCGAAAGGTCTTTGTATGAATTTAGCGGCAAAGGCGAGCACTTAATTTTACACATTAACAAAAAAGATTTAAGTACGAGTGAAGCTTTACGAATTTTAAGCCAAATATGTGGGGTTAAGATGCGTGATTTTGGTTATGCGGGGCTTAAAGACAAGCAAGGAAGTACTTTTCAGTATATCTCTATGCCTAAGAAATTTGAAAATGAACTTACAAATTTTTCGCATCCTAAGCTTAAAATTTTAGAAACTTTTACTCATGAAAATAAGCTAAGAATCGGGCATTTAAAAGGAAATTCTTTTTTCATCCGCTTAAAAAAAGTTTTACCAAGTGATGCCTTAAAACTCGAACAAGCTTTGATGAATTTAGACAAGCAAGGCTTTGCGAATTATTTTGGCTATCAGCGTTTTGGAAAATTTGGGGACAATTACAAAGAAGGGCTTGAAATTTTGCGTGGCAAGAAAATGAAAAATGTCAAGATGAAAGAATTTTTAATTTCAGCTTTTCAAAGCGAGCTTTTTAACAGATATTTAAGTAAAAGAGTGGAATTATCACATTTTGCAAAAGATTTTAGCGTGGCAGAACTCATTCAAATTTATAAAATCAGTAAAGAAGAAGCAAAGCAAATTAAAAATCAAAAGCAATTTTTTAAGCTTTTAAAAGGTGAAGTTTTGGGACACTATCCTTTTGGAAAATGCTTTTTGTGCGAAGATTTAGAAAGTGAGGTATTGCGTTTTAATCAAAGAGATATCAGTGCCATGGGACTTTTAATCGGAAATAAAGCTTATGAAACGACTCAAGGTTTAGCTTTAAATTTAGAAAATGAAATCTTTAAAGATGCTTTAGAATTTAAATCTAAAATGCAAGGTTCTAGGCGTTTTATGTGGGGATATTTAGAAGAACTTAAATGGCGATATGATAAAGAAAAAGCCCATTTTTGTATGGAATTTTTCCTACAAAAAGGCTCATATGCTACGATTATTTTAGAGGAGATTTTGCATCAAGTTTAAAAAATTTCACGCATACAACAATCCATCTTTAAAGCAAGTGACTAAATTCTATAATAAAAAATTTCAAAGAATTTTTGCTATTATAAAATTCAAATTTTACGCTATAATAAACCTATTTTAAATAAAGGAAAAACTATGCCAATATTTATGATCTTTTCCACGCTTTTAGCAGTTGTAGCCGTGGCTTATTATGTGCTTAAAAAATACAATCCTATTTTTGTATTTTTATTTTCAGGGCTTATTTTGCTTATTTTTGCTTTTTATGTTTTAAATGTGCCTATACCAAAGGCTCCTAGTAGAGAGTATACAAGCATTTTAAGTGTATTGTTAGATAGTTATGCTTTTATAGTGGCTACTTTTAAAGAGCAGCTTAGTGGTACAGGGCTTATCATTATGAGTGTGGCAGGTTTTGCAGCTTATATGAAACACATTAACGCTTCAGCAAAACTTGCATTTTTGGCTAATAAACCACTAGGAAAAATTAAAAATAAATATTTGATTTTAAGCGGAACTTTTGTTGTGGGTATGGCTTTAAAAATCGTTATTTCAAGTTATACAGGACTTTTGCTTTTGCTTTTGGCTTGTATATATCCTGTTTTAATTTCTTTAAAAATTCGTCCTATCACAGCTGTTTGTGTGCTTTCGCTCATCGCGCTTGATTATGGGCCAAAAGATGCAAATTCTATAACTATGGCAAATATGGTAGGACAAAGTGATAATGTCGTGGGGCTTTTTTTAAATTATCAATTTTATAGTGTGATTTTTTATGTAGTAGCTATTGCAATTTTAATTCCTTTTTATTTTGCTTGGATAGATAAAAAAGACAAAGAAAAAGGTGTTTTAAATGATGAGGTAGATATCCCAGAAATTATTGATCCAAAATGCCCTACGATTTATATTTTCTTTCCATGGCTTCCTGTTGTATTTTTATTTGTAACTTATTTTTTAGGCATAAAACTTGATGTTGTAAGTGCGAATTTTATCAGCATTACTATAGTTTTTATCATTGAATTTATAAGACATAAAGATGCTAAAAAACTTGGTGAAGATGTGGTTGTGATTTTAAAGGGCATGGCTGAAATTTTCGTAAGCGTGGTAAGCATATTAATCGCCGCAAGTGTTTTTGCTAAAGGCATAGAATCACTAGGTGGTATCGGTGTTTTAGTAGAAGCAATGAAAAATTTCGGAAATGATAGTTCTTTTGCATGGGTGGCAGTGCTTGCTTGCATTGTGATTTTAAGCTTTTTGGTGTATTTTGCAAGTGTGATTATGGGTAGTGGAATAGCTGCTTTTAATGCTTTTGGTAAATTAGCACCTGATATTGCTACAAAGCTTGGAGTTGCACCTATAAGCTTTGTTTTACCTATAGAAATTGCTTCTTGTTTAGGGCGCGCTGCAAGTCCGATTTCGGGTGGAATTTTAGCTTTGGCAGGTTTTGCAAAAGTAAATCCTATGGATATCATAAAACGCACCATGCCACTTTTGCTTATCGCTATGGTAATTAATATCGCAGTGGCTTTTTACTTCGCACAAACAAGTTCTACAAGTTTAGAACAAAATGCTACAAATTCACAAGCTAGCTTAGCATTTAACGGCTAAGCATATTTTTCAATATAAGCTTACCTACCTCAACACCTGGTTGATCGTAGGTATTAATACCAAGCATTACCCCGCAAGCTGAAGTGAAAAGCTCGTAATAATACATCAAATACCCCGCATGCCACGCATCAAGATTTTCAAGCTCGATTAAATCCACGCTTAAATTTTCAGCAATTAAAGCGTGTATAGTCGCATCGCATTGAGCATTTAAAAGATCGTGTAAATTTACTTTATTTGTAAAATCACAAGATTTTAACGGTTCAAAACTGATATCTGGGATGATAGGGGACTTTTGGCTATCTAAAATTTTGATGAAAGTAACTGTTTTATCCTTAGGTCCATCCATGATAAGCTGTAAAAAACTGTGCTGATCTCTAGCGCCAATTAATGCAACAGGAGTTAAGCCCACTCTTTTATAACCCTTCTTTTTGCCTAAAGACTCAGCAATTAATTGCACATACCATTCATTAAAACCCTTAAAAGCATCACTATAGCTAAATAAAACATTAATATGCGCACTTTTATGAGTGCAATAATGATAAGCTTTTTGCAAAATCTCATCTTTTTTATGTTCAAAAAAATCTATATAGCAAGCTTTTGCACCTTCTAAAAGTGCCCTTGTATTATAACCACAAAGCGTTAAAGGAATGATGCCTATGGCTGATAGCACACTAAATCTTCCGCCTACATTTGAAGGGATAAAAAAGGTTTTTACGCCCAAATTTCTGCCAAGCTCATCAAGTTTTGAAAGCTCATCGGTGATAAAAACAAAAGATTGTTTTAAATCTTCATTTTTGAAATCAAAATAATGCACGATAAGCTTAAAAAGCGAAACCACTTCTATCGTAGTGCCTGATTTACTTGCTATGATAAATAAACTCTCTTTAGGATTGATTTTACCAAGCACATTGCTTAGGCTGTGGGCTGAGGTATTATCGATGATAAAAAGCTCTACATCGTTTTCTTTCTCATCAAATAGCATCTCTTTTAAAGCCTTTACCCCACAACTTGATCCGCCCATGCCTACCAAAATAATATTTTTTATATGGCTTAATTTTTTTGCAAATTCTTTACATTCATCAATCAAATTTAAGCTTGTATCCACAAGATGATAATAGCCAATCTCCCCACTTTGCACCTCATCATTAATGCGACTTGCATAAGCGCTAATGGCTTGCAAATTTTGGGATTTAAAAAATAAAGAATTTTTTAACATTTGCTTTTTCCATAAAAATAATTTGTCGCTTCCACAAAACCCTCTACGCTTCCACAATCAAATCTTTTACCTTGAAATTTATACGCTAAAACCATGCCTTCCGTTGCTTGAGAAAGTAAGGCATCAGTAAGTTGAATTTCTCCATTTTTACCCGCTTTAGTATGTTCTAAAATGCCGTAAATATCAGGGGTTAAAATGTATCTTCCTATGATAGCAAGATTACTTGGTGCATCTTCTGGATTTGGCTTTTCAACCATAGAATTTACCATGATTAAATTATCTTCTACAAAATTTCCAGCAATTACCCCATAACTTGAAATTTGTTCCTTAGGAACTTCCATTACTGCAACGATGGTACAGCGGTATTTTTCGTAAATTTTTACCATTTGAGCCATGACATTTACACCTTCTTCATTCACGCACAAGTCATCGGCTAAAATAACACCAAAAGCCTCATCACCAGTTAAAACCTTAGCCTTCAAAACCGCATCACCAAGCCCTTTCATCTCGTTTTGTCGGGTAAAAGTAAATTTGCAACGATTGATAAGAGTTCTAATCTCACTTAAAAGGTATTCTTTTTTAGAACCTGAAATTTGATGCTCTAATTCATAAGAAATATCAAAATAATCTTCTAAAGCCCTTTTTCCCCGTCCTGTAATAAAACCCATAGTTTCCATACCTGCTTCTAAAGCCTCATCTACTCCATAGTGGATTAAAGGTTTTGTGAGTATAGGTAGCATTTCTTTTGGTAAAGTTTTTGTCGCAGGTAAAAATCTTGTCCCATAGCCCGCTGCTGGGAAAATACAAGTTTGAAGCATTCATTTGTCCTTAATTTAAATATTTGATTGCATTTTTATTAAAACTAAGGCAAATTATATCATCAATTTTTAAATTTTTCTTCAAATACTCCCCTTTATCTAAGGCAAATTCCAGGATTTTCTCATTTGCCAAAACCCTTATAAAAACATTATTTTTTTTATTTCTTATGGCTATAATTTTTGCTTTATTTATAACAAATGACTGCTTGTTATTTAGATGAATTTCATAAGGATTAATCGCTATTTTACCTTCATCAAAAGGATAAAAATTTAAAATATCGCCAAAATCAATTTGAGAATTTTCAAGAGCAAAAACATTAGTATTTTCAAATTCTAAGATATTTCCGCTATGCAAATAAAATTTAAAATCCGCCAAAGTGTCTAAAAAAATTTTATCATGACTTGCGATTAAAAAGCCACTTTTATGCTCTTTTTTCATCTTTATTATCGCATTTTTAAGCAAAACAATACTTTCTTTATCCAAAAACGCACTCGGTTCATCTAAGAGATAAAATTTTGCCCTTAAAGCAAAATCAAGTGCTAAAGAAATTTTTTGAATTTGTCCTGATGAGAGTTCATTTTTGTTTTTCTTGAGTAAATTTTTTTCAAGTTTAAAATACTCCAAAGCCTCTTCTATGCGTTCTTTTGTATTTTTGATTTTATATGTTTTTAAAGCAAAAATGAAATTTTCTTTCACACTGCGATTTAGCAAAATTGGCTGGGCTAAGTGTAAACGAATTTGTCTCTTTTCTTCTAAATTTAAGTTTTTTTTACCCCAATAACTAATATCAAATTTTCCTTCTAAAAAGGATAAAATACGCAAAAATGTGCTTTTCCCACTTCCATTTTCACCCATTAAGATACTGATTTTATCGCTTGCAATTTCTAGTTTTTCAATACTAAGAATTTTCTTGTCATTATAGGCAAATTGCAAATTGTTAATTTCTATCATTTTGGGGCTTTCTTTAAAGTATGTATAAGAAAATTCAAACAAAAAGCTATCATAATTAAAACAAGCCCCAAGGCAATACCTGTTGCAAATTCGCCTTTATTTGTTTCAAGCGAAATGGCCGTTGTGATCGTGCGTGTATGATACTTGATATTTCCACCTATTATCATCGCAACTCCCACTTCAGCAACAATCCTACCATAAGCTAGAGCAATTACACTGACAAGCTCAAATCTTAGCTCATAAATGATGGTCAAAATAAAACGCAGTTTGCTTAGATGAAAAGATTTGATAAGTAAAAGATGCGTTTTATCCATATTTTCAATCAAAGACGAAAAAAGAGCGATGATGATAGGTAAAGCTAAAACAAATTGTCCTAAAATCAAAGCTTTAATTGTAAAAAGCAAATGAAAATCCCCAAAAATTCCACGACTTGAAATCAAAACATATAAAATAAGTCCCACCGCAACCGTAGGAAAAGAAAGGCTTGTATCAACCAAAAGCTTTAAAAAGCGTTTTGATCTGAATTCAAAAAATCCCAAAATAAAACCCAAAGGAAAACCCACAAGCAAGGCTAAAACTATGGAAATGCTAGAACTTAAAACCGTTGTTTGTATAGCAGAATAAACGCTTTCATCGCCACCTATTATCAAATTTAACGCTTGTTTTAATGCTTCGATCAAATAAGTCAAATTTACCCCTAAAATTTAATGCGTTATTCTAGCATATTATGTTAAAATAAAGGTTTAATTTTATTTTGAAAGGTCAATATGAAAAAATTTATCTCTCTAGCTCTTGCTTTAGCCCTAAGTGCAAGTGCAGCAGAACTTAAAATGGCAACTACTACAAGCACTGATAACACGGGGCTTTTAGATGCCTTAAAACCGCTTTATGAAAAAGAAAGTGGTAATACCTTAAAATGGGTTGCAGTAGGAACAGGTGCGGCTTTAAAAATGGGCGAAGATTGCAATGCTGATGTACTTTTTGTACATTCTCCAAAGGCTGAAAAAGAATTTATGGATAAAGGTTTTGGCGTGGATAGAACGCCTGTGATGTATAATGATTTTATCATCATCGCGGATAAATCTTTAGCACCTAAATTTAAAGGTAAAAATTTAAAAGAAAGCTTAGAACTTATCAAAAATGAAAAACTTACTTTTATCTCAAGAGGCGATAAATCAGGCACTGACAATAAAGAAAAAAGCCTTTGGAAAAACCTTGGCGGTGTACCTGAAAAAGAGAGCTGGTATCAACAAAGCGGACAGGGAATGTTAGCAAGTATTAAAATTGCTGAAGAAAAAAAAGGTGTGATTTTGACTGATCGTGGCACTTATATCAAATACGAAGCCAATGAAAAAGGCAATCCAAATTTAGTAGTTGTAAATGAGGGTGATGATAGTCTTAAAAATTTTTACTCCATAATCGCTACAAATCCAAAACATTGTAAAAATGTAAATTACACAGAAGCTAGCAAATTTATCAAATGGGCAACAAGCGATAAAACTTTAAATTTCATAAGTGAATTTAAACTTCTTGATAAACCTTTATTTATTGTTGATGCAAAAACGAGAAAAGATTAAAGATTTTTTCTAAGCAAAGAGCTAATTTCTAAGCTTTTTGCTTTATTTTGAAGCAAAATTTCTTCTAAAATTTCTAAATTCTTTGGCGAAAGAAATTCAAGAAGTTCTAAAAGATTACTATAGTTTTGATTGGAAGTTTTATTTCTATAAAGTTTATGGATAATTTTAAAATTTTCTTCTTTTTTATCACTAAAAAGTTCTTGCTCAAAAACCCCTAAAGCATCGGCAATAAAAGGTATCATATCTGCTTTTATGTCTATATTTCCATTTAAATACGCATAGATACTTGAAAGCGTGGGAATTTCGCCTGTTTTATTTGCTCTCATTCCTAAATTTATCAAGCGATTGGCTAGTTCTTTTTTGCTGATATTTTTTTCCTTTAAAATTTCATTGATTCTATCGACAACTTTCATTTTTCTACTTTTAATTTATAGTTTATCTGTAATTCTAAGTTAGTTTATTATTGTAAAAGTATAATTTAAGTATCGATTATCTATAATTTTATCGTTTTTCAATAAAAATTAGGAGTCAAATTTGGCAAAACTATCTATCATCATCCCTTTTGGCACAAGCAAAGAACGACCTTATATCAAAGAAAGAGTGATAAACAAAGCAAATGAATATAAAAGTGATGATTTAGTGGAATATATTTTCGTAGAAGGCTTTTCATCACTAGAGCACCCAGAGCTTAAAAATTTGATTGAAAGCAAAGGGCATCGTTATTTTAAAGATGAAACTCAAATCTCAAATTTTTCGCAAGGACAATGCAGAAATTTAGGCATTATTAATGCAAAAAGCGATGTGGTGATGTCTTTGGATGTTGATTGTGCGATAAGCGAAAAAAATTTAGAAAATATTTTAGAGTTAATAAATATAAAAGAAATAGATAAAAATCCTAATGCTTTTTTGGTTTTACCCTGTGTGTATTTAAATGAATTTGCCACTGAATTTTTAAAAGCACATAAGCCTTCTTTATGGGATAATATCATTAAACACGATATGCTTTTTGAACGCAAACTCATCAAATTTCTTACTCCTGCCTCAAGCACCATTGTAATGAATCGTTTTAAATTCTTAGAACTTGGTGGCAACGATAAGGATTTCGTAGGACATGGCTATGAAGATTTTGATTTAATGATGCGAATTTTAAAAAATTGCGCCCAGTTTGAAGCAATGCCTGCTAATTTAGAATTTGACTATAGAAACTGGAGTTTTAATGATTATAAAGGCTTTAGAGCGTTATTTGCAGTAGCAGGAAATGAAGCTTGTGTGCATGGAATTTATCTTTATCATCTTTGGCATATTGAACCCAATCAAAATGGATATTTAGATAATAGAGAACTTAATCATCAAAAATTTTATCAAAAACTTAAAAATCATAAGAGTATTTTTGATAATCCTGATACTTTAATGGAAAATGAAGCCAAAAATCGCAATGCATTAATATTTTTTCAGCAAAATTCAAATTTATATTACAGCTTGCGAGCAATTATGCCTTATTTTGAAAAAATGATTTCAGCTAAGGAATATTATTTTTTTAATGAAAAAGATGAGTTTGACTCTAAAAGTTTTTTAAAATTTTATCATCAAAATAATATCACGCACATCATTTTCCCTAATTCTCACGCCGATGAAAAAAGACTTGAAATTTTTAAATTTGCAAGAGAGAAAAATTTACCTTTTATTGTCTATGATAGAGGTGCTTTGCCTGATTCTTGGTTTTTTGATGATAAGGGCTTTAACTACGATTCTAGCTCTTATGATGAAAAAAATTGGAACAAAGCTTTAAATGAAGAACAAATTGCTAAAACGCTTGCCTACATAGAAGAAGTTTTAAAGGGAGACAAATTTTTAGAAGAGCAAGGAGCAAGTAAAGGAAGCGATGAGCTAAGGCGAAAATTAGGTTTAAGACATAAAAAGATTTTCTTTGTGCCTTTGCAAGTTAAAGGCGATTCTGTGCTTAAAAATTTTACCTACGAACCCTTTTTGTATGAAAATTTTTTAGATATTTTAAATGAACTTGCGACAAAATTATTTTTAGAAAATATTGTTTTTGTGGTAAAAAAACATCCTTTAAGTCTTAGCGTGGATAAAAAAGCTTATAATAATTTAGTTTTTGCCCCAGATAACACAAATTTAAATGATCTTTTAGAGCTTTGCGATGCGGTTTTGACTTTAAATTCTGGCGTTGGGGTTTATGCGATTTTGGCTAAAAAACCTTGTATAGTTTGTGCAAATGCCTTTTATCAATTTGAAAATCTTAACTTGCAAGCAAAAAATGAAAAAGAACTTTTAGAACATATTTTAAGCATATCGCAAGGGAAATTTAATTTTGATGAAGAAAAAGCCTTGAGATTTATACATTATTTAAGATATGAATTTTACAGCTTTGGGAAAAGTTATTACAAAAAAAGTGAAGAAAATGGGCGTATTTATACTAGGGTTTTTAGGATAGAATTTTATTCTTTAGTGCTTTTTGGTAGGAAATTGCTTGATTTTAATAGTGTAAAAAAGCAAAATTATAAGCTAAATTCTCTTGTTTATAAGCCTTATATTTATGAAATTAAAGAGAAAAAATTAAAAGGAAGTTTAAAAGATAATACTTTAATCCTTGTTGCACAATCTAAATTTTCGCATTTTAGATTTTACAGACTTTTTAGAAAATTCATCACTAGCCCAAAAGATTTCATAATGGATAGCAAAAAACCTTTTATGAAGCCTATAAAATTAATTTTAAGGAAAACTTTATGAAATACAAATTCGGAATTTTACTTGCTGCTACTAAAGATAGTGCTTTTACCATAGGAACTTTGCTTATAAATATCAAAGATAAAATGGATATTTCACAAACGATATTTTATATTATCAACGATGGTTTTAGCCAAAATGATAAATTAGTTATGCAAAAACTTGTGCCAAATATTAAATTTATGGATTTTACGATAGATGATTTTGAAGCAAAAATCAAAAATTTCAATGCCGATTTTAAACTAGATATACAAAGCTCTACACTAAAACGCTACACACATATGGCTTTTGCAAGATTTGAAGCTTTGAATTTTTTAAAAGAATGCGAGTGCATTATTTATCTTGACTTTGATATGCTTTTGCTTAAAGGCATTAATGAGTTAAAGGAGGTTAAAAGTAAAGGTTATGAGATTGCTTGTTTTAAAGGCTCTGCTACGATGAGTATGGGGGGGGGCAAGCTCACTCCTGTAAAATTTAAAGACATTAAAAATTACTCAACAGGTATTATAGTTTTTAGTGATAATCTTAAAAATCCTTGCGAATTTTATGATTTTATTTATCAATTTATTGCTACAAATGAGAATTATTTTGATGAAGCAAAACTTAGTGATCAATTTTTGTTTTCTTTATATTTACTGGAAAAAGGCTTAAAAATTTATGAATTAGATGATAATTATTATGGCAATATTTCTTGGATAAAAAGTAAAGATGCTTCGATTTTACATGCTTGGGGACAAAATAATCGTTTTTGGAATAACAAACTTTGCGCCCTTGCTTGGCCTTCTTGGAATGTGTATTATCAAAAATGGTTAAATTTAGGTGGAAGTGCTTATGAGAAAGGTTTTGTAGAATTTTTAGAAGTTCCACAAAGTGGCGGAGAAGTGTTTCAGTATTTTGAAAAGATTGCCTTAGCTAAAAGAATTTCCCAAATCAAATTAGAAAAACAAGAGCTTATTATCGATATTGATTTTAGCAAAAAGATCAAATTTCATCTTGCTTTCGTTGAAAATCTTGTATTTTATGTGTATTCAAAATCAATTCTTACTTATATACTAGAATGCGAATTTCAAGGTAAAATCACGCAAAGCATTACGATAAAAAGACCTGAACTTGAAAGTGCTTTAAAAGAATTTATCACTAGTAATTTAAATAAATACCAAATTTAAGCAAGGAATTCCTTGCTTAAAAACTCATTTTATCTTTTTTCATTTTAAATACAGCGACGATGAAAAAGATGATAAAAAGTATATCGGCATAAAACATAAAAGCTAAGATGTTTTCAGAATATAATTTAAAATCAAATTCAAAAAAATAAATGATATTAAAAATTTCAGGTAATGTGGATGCAATAAAAGATAAAGAGGCTATTTTAAAAAGATCAATATGAGTTATCTTGCTTAGTTTTAATAAAAATAAAACAACAAAAATGCATTTTATAGGAGCCATAATACCCCTAAGAATACTAAAATCATCACCGATAAATACAAAAAATGCAAGGAAAATAAATCCATAATTAAAACGAAAATAAAAACCGCATAAATAGAAAAAAGTCCTAACACAAAATACAAAGTTAAAATCCATTTTTTTGTATTCTTGCAAAATAAAATCGTAGCTATAAAACCCAAAATCAACGAAATAGTCATCACTAAAATCTGGATAGTAGAATACATATTAGAAAAACTTTCATCTTTAAAATAAAATTCCAAAAGAAAGCTTCCTAAATATAATATCAAAGTCAAAATTCCCGCACCCATAAAAAGCGTTTTTACAAGATTTAAATTACCTTTATAAGTTTGATATGATTTTAAAGTTTGAGGAATTTCGCTGGATAATTCTTGTAATTCCACCCAAGCTACAACATAAAAAATCATACCAATAATAAGTAACACTATGCCTATCATAATGGGTGTAAATAAAATTCCTATAAACAAACACCAAAAGGCATTGATAAAATACTTTTGCTTAGTCACCCTTGCTAATTCATAATAAAATTTTTAAGAGCTAAAAAAATGATACACATAAAAGTATAGAAATAAGTTAATAAAAGCAAAGCATTAGCTAAATTTTTTTCTGATCTAAAAAAATAATGATTTTCCATGAAATTAAGATTTAAAAAAAGCCCTATGGATGATACAATATTGACAAAAAAAGATAATAAAAATATTCACAAACAAATTTCTAGCACTAGAATATTTCTTAACTCCATAAATCGCAATCAAAAAACACCCTAAAGAAAGCAAATTTAAAAACGCAGTTATTTTCATAAGATCTTCAAAATCAAATTTAATAAAAGATAAATCAATACTCTTTAGTGTTATAGCGAATAAAGCTAAAATTCCTGCTATAAAAGCTATTCCTATGCTACTTAGAGCCGATATTTTTATATTTTATATATGTTTTTTGGTATTTTCTTGCATTTTTTCATTCCTCAAAATATTTTTTATAATACATTATTTCATCTTAATACTCGTTACAATCTGTAATAATTTTCATATATTTTTATTTAAACAAATATCATTTCTTCTCTAATAAAAAAAGATACAATAGAATAAAGATTTATCAAAAATAAGGCAAAATAATGTTCAAAGTAGATTTAAATAGTGATTTAGGAGAAAGTTTTGGTGCCTACAAAATGGGTATGGATGAAGAAATTTTAAAATTTGTAAGTTCTGCAAATGTAGCCTGTGGTTTTCATGCAGGCGATCCTTGCGTGATGGATAAAACTTTAAATTTAGCCAAGCAAAATAGTGTTTGTATAGGAGCACATCCGTCTTATCCCGATCTTTTGGGTTTTGGAAGACGAAATATGCAATTAAGCTTTGAAGAAGCTAAAAATTATGCTTTGTATCAACTAGGTGCTTTATTTGGTTTTGCTAAAGCAAAAGGTATGAAAATACAACATTTTAAAGCCCATGGAGCACTTTATAATATGGCTGCAATAGATGAAAATTTGGCTCTAGCACTTTGCGAAGCGGTGGCTAGCTTTGATGAAAGTATCATTTTCTTAGGACTTAGTAATTCTGCTATGGAAGAAGTTGCAAAGAAAAAAGGTCTAAAATACGCTAATGAAGTTTTTGCAGATCGCGCTTATAATGATGATGGAACTTTAGTTTCAAGAAAGCTTGAAGGTGCGGTAATCACAGATGAAGATTTAGCGATAAAACGCGTGATAAAAATGATAAAAGAAAGTAAAGTTACAAGCATAAATGGCAAAGAAATAGACTTAAAAGCAGATAGCATTTGTGTGCATGGAGATGGCATAAAAGCGTTAGAATTTGTTAAAAAAATCAAAGAGAATTTAGAAAAAGAACAAATTCAAATGAAAGCTTTAAGTGAATTTATAAATTGAAAATTTTAAAAAAAGGATGAAAATGGTAAATAAAACGGCACTTTTAGGCGCTGCTTTTTTGATGGCAACTTCTGCCATAGGCCCTGGATTTTTAACTCAAACTGCAACTTTTACAGGAAGTTTGCTTGCAAGTTTTGGTTTTGTGATACTTGTTTCTATTATTTTAGATATAGGAGCACAACTTAATGTTTGGCGTATTATAGGAATAAGTGGAAAAAGGGGAACTGAAGTTGCAAATATGGTTTTGCCAAATTTAGGTTATTTTGTTGCTTCTTTAGTGGCTCTAGGTGGTTTTTTCTTTAATATGGGAAATATAGCAGGAGCTGGACTTGGATTAAGTATAATTTTTAACATTAGTCCCCAAGATGCTGCGGTAATTAGTGCAATATTTGCTATCGGAATTTTTATCTCTAAAAAAGCTGGGGAATTGATGGATAAATTTATTGTTTTAGCGGGTTTTGTGATGATTATACTTACTGCTTATGTGGCTTTTGCTTCAAAACCTCCTATTAGCGAAGCACTTTTTAGAACATTCATGCCTGCACAAATTGATGTAATTTCTATAGTAACCTTGGTAGGTGGAACGGTTGGTGGATACATAGTGTTTTCAGGAGCACATAGACTCATAGATGCAAAACTTTGCGGTAAAGAAAATTTAAATCATATTAATAGAGCTGCAATTAGTGGAGTGGTTATTACAGGAATTATGCGCGTGATTTTATTTTTAGCGGTTTTAGGGGTCGTTAGTTCTGGTTTTGTATTAGATAAAGAAGACCCTGCTGGTTCTGTATTTTACCATGTTTTAGGTGATGTGGGCTTAAAAGTCTTTGGTATAGTATTATTTTTTGCTGCTATTTCATCGGTAATTGGAGCTGCTTACACTTCTGTATCCTTTATACGATCTTTTCACCCATTAATAGAAAAATACAATCGCTTTGTGGTTATCTTTTTTATTATTGTTTCAACTTTGGTTTTTTATACGCTTGGAAAATCCCCTACAAGCATACTAATCATCGTTGGTACAATCAATGGCTGGATTTTGCCCATTACTTTACTTGTAATGATTATTGCAGCACACAAAAAAAGCATAGTTGGAGATTATAAACATCCTAAATGGATGAGTATTTTTGGACTTTTAATAGTAATTCTAATGTCTTATTTATCTATCACTTCTATGATAAAGTTGGTATGAAATGTTTAGTGTGCATTTTAGCGGAAGCAAAGCGGTGCTTTTGCGTTTTAAACAAGAAATTTCACCAAAAATCAATGCTTTGGTTTTAAGCACAGAAGCTAGAATTCAAAAAAGTATAGATGCAAATGAAATTTATGGCATTAATGAGCTTGTAAGTGCTTACGCTAGTTTGCTCATTTATTTTAATCCTTGCATACTTTCTTTAAATACTTTGCTTAATTTTTTAGAAAGCATAAAAAAAGATATAAAAATATCCGATCAAAAAGCAAATCTTTGTATTGAAATTCCACTTTGTTATGATGAAGAATTTGGACTTGATTTAGAATTTGTATGCAAACACAATAATCTTTCAAAAGAAGAACTCATACATCTTCACACAAAGCCTTATTACCTTGTTTTTATGTTAGGTTTTATGGCGGGTTTTCCTTATCTTGGAGGACTTGATGAAAGACTTTTTACTCCAAGACTCTCAAGTCCTAGAACCAAAATCGAAGCAGGAAGTGTAGGCATTGCCGATAAACAAACCGGAGTTTATCCTATATCAAGTCCAGGTGGTTGGCAAATCATCGCTAGAACTCCTTTGGAATTTTTTAATAAAGATGATGAAGAAAATCCCACTCTTTTGCAAGCAGGGATGTTTTTAAAATTTAAAGCCATTTCAAAAGATGAATTTTACGATATTAAAGAACAAGTTGTAAAAAAAGTCTATCAAAAGGAAATTTATGAGTATAAAAATCATTGAAGCTTCTATAAATTCAACCATACAAGACTTTGGACGCAAAAATTACGCTAAATTTGGCATAGCAAGAAGTGGTGCAATGGATGAGCTTTCTTTAAGAACTGCTAATATTTTACTTGGAAATAAACAAGATGAAGCAGGACTTGAACTTTGCTTAAAAGGTGGAAAATATGAATTTTTAAATGAAAGCTATTTTGCATTAAGTGGAGCCGAATTTGACGCTAAACTTAACAATGAAAAAATTCAAACTTGCAAGATTTATAAAGCAAAAAAAGGAGATTTGTTAGAACTTGGTTTAGCAAAAATAGGTTTTCGCGGATATTTATGCGTAGCAGGTGGTTTTAAAATAAAAAGCTTTTTAAATTCAAAATCAAGTGATGTAAAAATGGGCGTAGGAATCTTTGATGGAAGAGCCTTACAAAAAGATGATGTCTTAGAACTAAATAATAATTTTATCCCTTTTAATTTAGAAAAAAGAGAATGCGAAAATCCTATTTTTAAATTTGACAAAGAGCCTATAATACGCGTGATTTTAGGCACAAATGATGATGCTTTTACACAAAATGGCTTAAATACCTTTTTAAATACCACTTATAAAATTGGTTTAAAAAGCGATAGAATGGCAATTTATGCAGAAGCTGATACCATTATAGAACATATCAACTCAGCAGATATCATTTCAGATCCTGCAGTTTTTGGGAGTATCCAAGTACCAAAAAGTGGCTTGCCTATCATTTTAATGGCAGGAAGACAAAGCACTGGAGGTTATACAAAAATAGCTTCTGTTATAGAAAATGATTTGCCCTTGCTTGCACAAGCAAAATTAGGTACGAGTTTTAAATTTCAAAGTATCAGTATGCAAGAGGCTACAAAACTTTATATACAAAGGGAAGAAAATTTTAAAAGTCTAGATAAAAAAATCAATCTTGACTTTGAAAATTTATTTTAAGGAGTAAAAATGAGTCCAAAAGAGCTAAGAGAAAAAATCGCAAAAGGTGAAATAAGAGAGCAAACTTCAGGTGTGGCTTTAGGCTATGCACAAGCAAATTTAGTCATTTTGCCTAAAGAATATGCTAAAGATTTTGAAACTTTTTGTATGCTTAATCCAAAACCATGCCCGCTTTTAGAGATAGTGCATGGCAAATTCACTCAAAAAATTGCTAAAAATGCAAATATTTACACAGATATTCCAAAATATTTCATTTATGAAAATGGAGTAAAAACTAAAGAAGCTTATGATGTAAGCGAGTATTATAGTGATGATTTGGTAGGCTTTTTACTGGGTTGTAGTTTTTCTTTTGAAGAAGCCTTGCTTGAAAATGGTTTAGAAATAAGACACATAAGCCACAAACGCAATGTGCCAATGTATAAAACCAATATTGCTTGTAAAAGTGCTGGAGTTTTTAGTGGAGAAATGGTTGTTTCTATGCGTCCTTTTACTCCTAATGATGCTAAAAAAGCCAGTGAAATTACCGCTAATTATCCTTTAGTTCATGGAGCTCCTGTGCAAATAGATAATGCTAAAGAAATCGGTATAAATGATATTTTAAAAGCGGATTTTGGCGACGATCCTATCATAAAAGAAGGAGAAATTCCTGTATTTTGGGCTTGTGGAGTAACGCCGCAAAATGTGATAATGAAAGCAAAATTACCTTTTGTAATCACTCACGCACCAGGACATATGTTTATAAGCGATATTTTAAATTCGTCTTTAAAATCTTAAGATTTTTTCTTGCTATGAATATTAATAAAATATATAGCAAAAATCGCTAAAATACAACCTATCAAAGTAAGCACCGTAGGTACTTCATCTAAGATGAAAAAACTGCAGATTAACGCACTTGCAGGGGTAATTAAAACAAAAGAATTTGCCTTTACTCCGCCAAGTCTATGTATAGCATAATAATAAATACTCGTGCCAATTATAGTTGATAAAATCACAACAACAAACATATTGATCCAAAATTTTGCATCACTTGTCAAAACCTTAAACGGCTCATCTAAAAACAAAACCCATGAAAACATTAAAGTAGAAATTAAATTAATATAAAGATTAATCGTTAAAGGATGTGTGCCTTTTGCCTTGTGTGTGAAAAGCGTAATACTTGCCCAAATCAAAGCACAAAGTAAAAAGAGTGTATTGAATTTGCCAAAAATTTCATCAAGTGAGCCAAGATTCAATAAACAAAGCCCCGAAGCAAGACCTAAAATAAGTCCTAAAATTTCACTTTTTCCTACTCTTTGGATTAATTTTTCATTTTTTCTTAAAACAATACTTAACATAAAAAATATATAAGAAAAAATAGGGATCATCGTAGTTACTAAAACACCACCTTTTCCGGCTTCTCCATATCTTAAAGCAATGAAAAAAACAAAAGTATAAAGTCCGTTTAAAATACCTGCGCAAAACACCCATTTAAAAATTTGTAAAGGAATTTTAAGTGGTATTTTTAAAAAATAAAGCATTGAAAAAGAACCCAAAAATACAAATAAAAAACGCCAAAAAGTAATCACAGCAGGACTTGTATAAGTTGTTAAAATTTTAGAAGTGGGCCAAGAAGATCCCCATAAAAACATAGCGATGATAAGCAGGATATATAAATAACGATCCTTCATATATAAGCCTTTTATTTGATTAAATTTTTAGGCGCTAAAACACTTGTCTTTTGCTTAAAAAGTGCGTTTTAATGCAAATTGCCTAGCAAATTTGTTTAAAAAATATTTTCATAAAATTGTTTTAATCTTCACTGAATTTTAAGTATAAATTCTATCATTCTTCTGATTTTTCTAATGATAAAAGTTTTACAATCACTTACCATTTTTATATGCCACTTTGTGAAATAATCTCGCTGCATTTTTAGCATCATTTCTAAACTTAGTTCAATTTCACATAAATCTTTGCTTCTTGGGTTAATATACCTTGGATAAAGGATCAAAGCTCCAACTACAAGCTCTTCAAGACTTAATTTTCTACTTCTTCTCTCGCATTTATATTTATCTTGTGTAAGCCCCCAACCCGCATAAAAAGGCATACCATAAGTAAAAACTTTTTTTTCTCTTAAAAGCGCATCAAAGCCTGAAGTAGAAGTGATAGTATGCACCTCATCACACGCGTTAATAGCACTATCAATGCTTACATTTTTTATAATTTCATCACAGTATTTTAAGATAAGTTTTTCATCTTTTAAGCCTACACGATTGCCACTTAACACATCAGGATGAGGCTTAAAAATAATATAAGCATCCTTGTTTTTTTCTCTTACTTCTTTGATAAATTCTAAAGTGCTTAAACCAAAACCACCCAAAATCATAGAAATATCATCTTCAACTTGTGCAGGGATCAAAATAATTTTTTGTCCTTTTTTGGCATTGATTTTTAAATTTTTATGTTGTATTCCATTGTATTTTGAGAATTTATTTTTAATAAGAATTTCTATAATTTTACTTGCTCTTTTTAATAATTTTTCATCAAAAATTTCATTTTGTAAGATATTTTCCAAGTGACTTTCTTTGTTTGGATCAACATAAAGCCCTTTATCATCAACGATCAAAGAAAAAGGGCGTGTAAGATCAGAACCTAGAGAAATCGAACGGATAAAACCATCTTCAACAAAAGAAATTTGCGGGATAAAATCCTTTAAATTTTCATCTTTTGCTTTTAAAATAAGAGTATTTTTAAGCGTGTCAAAATCTATCCTTTTACCCCAAATAAAAAATTTATCATTAATTTGCAATTTGTATTTTTTAAGATTTTTTAAGGAATTTAGGAAAATGATTTTATTATCCTTAGCCTTAAAAAAAGGCTTTATAAATGACCTTTTCCATAAAGTAAAACCTAAGAAAAAAAGTCTGTTTGAATTTTGTTTTTCTACATCTTTATATTTTGCTAAAGTTCTAATGGTATCAAAAATATCACTTTTTTGATTTAAATAAGGATTAAAATATTCACTATATAGGATATAAGCAGCACAAAAAACCTCTTCTAAGCTTCTTTTTTTGATTCTTCTTTTACATATCAGCTTATCTTGTGTAAACCCCCAACCCGCATAAAAAGGCATACCATAACAAACACACTCGCAATTCATAAGCAAAGCTTCAAAGCCCATACCAGAAGTTTTGGTATAAACCTTTTTAAAATAACTCAAAAGCTCAATAGGATTATAGTTTTCTTTTAAAATTACACATTCTTTTGGCAAATCTTTTACATCAAAATCACTTTGTTTTTTACCACTTAATACATCAGGATGAATTTTGATATATATTTTAGCATTTGGGTTTTCTTTGATAGCATCATTTATGATATTTTGAGTTGAAAAATTATTAGCTAAACCAAATTTAAGCGAAGCATCATTTGCCACTTGTGTGATAACCAAAATGCGTTCTTCTTTGGCGCTAAAAAGCTCTTTTGGCACGCAAAGATTGTTATTATACTTGCTAAGTTTTTCCTTTTTTATAAGCCTTATAGCTTTTTTTGCTTGCTCTAATTCTTCAAAGCCAAATTCATAGGTATTTAAAATATTTTCGAGTTTAGAAGGCATAGTCGCATCATAATAAATTCCAATATCATCTTTAACAATAGAAAAACTTGGACTATTTTCCACACCCAAATTTAAAGAACGCAAAAAGCCATCTTCTAAAAGCGTAAAATTAGCATTATATTTTTTAGCTAATTCCATAGCTTCTAAGCCCGATTTTTTCCTACCCCAACCTATGAAAAAATCGCTATTTTTAATACTTTTAAAAATATGAAAAAAATTTATTTCGTAGAAATTCTTAACACTATAAATAAGTTTTTTTGAAACACTAAAAAATTGCATAATCTCTCTTTGAAAATAAAAGAGAGATTATAACTTAAAAGCTTTTAGCTTTTGCTAAAGCAAATTATATTAAGCCAGTCACATTCATTATGTTTTTATTTTTGCATAAAAGCTTAAAACTATCACTCTAAATTTAATCCTTAAAAGTTATTTTTTCATAATAGTAAAGCTTAGAATTTTCACCGACTTGTTTTAAAATAAAAATAAATTCTTCGCCTTTTTGTGGAATAGAATTAATCCAAAGTTCGCTAGGACCTTTATAGACATAACAAGTATATCCATCATTTTCATCTTTATCAACACTCTCTTCGTATTCTAAAGCATCCTCTGCATTTTTCTTAGGCAAAACACTTCTTATTTTGATATTTGCATTCTTTTTTAGAATGCTTTTTAAATTTTCATAAGCCTGTTCTAAAGAAGCATTTTTAAACTCATACACGCGGATAAAAGCATCAGTTTTACCAGAATTTAAATTCAGATAAGAAAATCCATCTCTGTTCATCTGTTTGCCATTTTTATTAGAAAAATAAGGATAAACATCACCTATATTTTTTCCACCAATTTCTTTAGCATAAACCTCACATTTTTGCGTTAAATTAGTCTTTTCCTTTAAAACCCCTGCAAAAGTAGATGAAATTCCTATAGCTAAAACAACAAAAGCCAATAATATTTTTTTAAAAAACATTTTATCTCCTTGAATTTATAAAATCACAAAAACATAGAGCTTTTTTATCCGAGCGAAATTGTATATAAAAAGAATTGTAAAAGTCAATAATCAAATACAAAAACTAAGAAAAAAATATTAAAAACTCTTGACAAAGGCATAGTGATTATTCAAATGAAAACATTTGAATAATCACTATATAGTGATTATTGTATGATGCAAAAAATTTTTAAAAAGGCAAAAAAATGGCTAATGAAACTAATAAATCTTTAAGCGATATTATCATTTCTATCGCAAAATCAGTCGCACAAGCACAAAGCGATGTCGAAGAATCTCAACTTTCCCATATATTTACATTTTTTGAAAGAAAATTCAAAAAAGATGAAAAAGGAGAAGTTACAGATGAATTACTACCGGGGATTTTTCCAAAAAGACTTAAGATAGGAATTCCTGATTCTAATTCTAAAATTTTTAAAACAAAATATTACAGCGTTCCCTATATAAATCTTTTGCCCATAACCCCCATTCATATAGAAAGCATCAAAACAGAATTTGATGTAAGTTTAGTAGGACTTGAAAATCCAAACACAAATAACGAAAATATGAAAGATTTTAAAGATTTACCTTCTTTAAAAATCGATGTCGTTGGAGCTGGTTTTGGCAAAGAAAAAGGACTTTCGGCGCATATTTGCTTAACTATGAGTAAGCATGATTTACCTGAAGGCACTTCAAGAATGATAAATGAACTTATCAACAATGCACAAGGCTATCAAGAAGATCTAATCTTAAGAAAGGAGGAAGAAGAAAGTGTAGAAAATAAAACAAATTAACAATAAAATTAAAATTATAAGGAGCAAAAAATGGCAACAGAAATTATCAATCAATTTTCAGGGCTTCCGATGGCTTCACTCATTGGTGGACCTTTACAAGCAGCTTGCGATGCACAATTACAACTCGCAAATACTACAGCAAATTTTATTAAAACCGTAGGAATGAAAGAAGATGGAGAAACCATCAGAACTGCTGATTTTCATTATGAACAAATACAAAAAGATGGTAGTACTCAAAAAATGAGCATTCAAGCTCCATTGCTTGCTATTGTTAAAGTACCGAGTTTAGCTATTAGTAGCCTAGATATTACCTTTGATATGGAAGTTAAAACCGCTGAAGAATCAAAAGAATCAAGCGACAAAAGCGGATCTTTAGATGCTGAAGCTTCCGTTGGCTTTGCTTGCTTTAAAGCTAGAGTTTCTGTCAAAGGCTCTATTAGTTCTCATAAAGAAAACACTAGAAGAACAGACACTTCTGCAAAATACCATGTAGAACTACACGCTAGAGACGATGGAATGAGCGAAGGACTCTCAAGAGTTTTAGATATCATCCAAAACTCTATACAGCCAAAAGCGGAAAGTACAGCTAGGCAAATAGAAAATACACAAACCGCCAATGACGCAGACAGTATAACAGAATAAAAAATAATTTATCAAATATTTAAGGAGTAGTTGTGGCTAAAATTTTTGATTTAAGTTCGGTAGGTTTTATCAAAAGAATCACCTTAGGACAAAAGGATACGAAATCTTTATATACCGAAGAACAAGCCAAGCAAGATATGGAATTTTTAAACAAATGTCTAAATAGCTTCCCAAAAGGACATATCATAGCTTGTGAGAAAAATTTCAATGTTTTAAATCTTGGGGAACATCAAGTGGTGCAACAATGGGTTGTGTATCATATAGGATTTGAGAAAAAACCTTTATGGATGGAAAATCAATGAAAAAAGCCATTTCTTTAAGACATTTTGTTTTTCTTTTACAAAATGAAAAGGCGTTTTGCGAAGAAAAGCTTAAAGAATTCTCTAAAAGAAACTACAAAAAATTAGCTTTTTTGGTAGAAAAACGCCTTAATATTCCGCTAGAACAGGCATTTAAAATGCTTTTTTATCCAAATTATACACTAAACATAGAGCTAAGTTTTAGCGTATATAAAGAAAAACAAGATAGATATTTAATCAAAAGGCCAATTTTTTTTAAGCGAATATTAAAACATTTTAGCACGCATAAAATCACTATAAATAATCAAAAATTGTTTATAGATAATAAGCCCATAAATGATGATTTAGCCCAAAAAATTTGGCTTATAATATAAGGAGAGTAAAATGGGAAAAGAAACAGGAGTAGTATTACCAGATAATTGGGTAATAATAAGAAGAATTTCAGACATTAAAAATGAAGAAAAAGATGATTTTAATCAAATAGGCATACAAATTAGTGTTTATGTCGCCAAAACCGAAAAGCTTGCTTGTATATATTTAGCTAATCAAATAAAAGGCAATTTTACTTATGGAATTACTACTTATAACAATTTAAAATCAACAGGAACTAAATTAATTCCAGACGAAACCCATGAAAATATAGGACACTATCTAATTGATAAAATAAAACTTAGCACTTTAAATAATCTATTTAGTAATCACAAAAACGATCGCTTAAAGAAATTTAAGGCAAATCTAACACAAGAAAATTTAAATAAAGCAGGGATAAATCTCAATTTAAACACTTTGCTATCTTTGTTTGAAAAATACGAAATCAACACATTAAATCGCGTTTGTGGCTTTTTGGCCCAATGCGCTCATGAAAGTGGCAATTTTAAATTTAAAGAAGAAAATTTAAATTACAGCGCAAATGCTCTTTTAGCAGCGTTTCCAAAATATTTTAAAAGCATAGATGAGGCGAAAGGATACGAGAGAAATCCTGAAAAAATCGCTAGTAAAATTTATGCAAATTGCATGGGAAATGGTGATGAAGCCAGCAAAGATGGCTACAAATACCGAGGAAGAGGCTTTATCCAGCTTACAGGCAAAAATAACTATGAAGATTTTGCCAAAAGTATAGGAAAAAGCATAGATGAAACCCTTGAGTATTGTCTAAGCGATGAAGGGGCTTTAGAATCGGCACTTTATTTTTGGAAACGAGAGAATTTAAATGAACTTTGCGATAAAGATGATATTAAAACAATGACTAAAAAAATCAATGGTGGCTTTAATGGCTTAGAAGATAGAGAAAGCAAACATAAAAAATTAAGGATAATATTTGCTTAAGTTTTTATAAAAATTTTTATGTCTTGATATTTTCAAGACATAAAATAATTTATTCTTTGACAATCATCACACTAAAAGCATCACCTATTGGGAGTGCTTTTAGATTTAAGCTTTCACAAAACTCATCCACAGCTTTTTTAGTCCCTGTATAATAAGGATGAAAATAATCATGCACTAAAATAACACCATCTTTTACCATTCTTGGATAAAAATATTTTAATCCTTCTAAAATAGGTTGATAAAGATCTACATCAATATTTACAAATTTAAATTTTTCATCTTGTGGAATTTGCGTGGCACTTTGCGGGAAATAGCCTTTGATAAAATAGCATTTGTCTAAATGCAACATTTGTTTTTTTACAAAATCTAATGAAGTATCACTAAAATCATTTGTATTTGCTTTTTTTGCTACGCCTATTTCTTTGCTTATATCCTTTTCACTAAATCCTTCAAAGGTATCAAGCAAATAAAAAATATCATCTTTAAAGAATTCATTGATATATCTTGCAGTTTCACCTCTCCATACTCCAAGTTCTGCTACTGCGCCTTTTGTATTATTTTCTTTAAATCGCATGGAAAGAGTTTTTATAAAATTTAATCTTGCAAATTTTGCTACTTTGCCAAAAGTTCCAAAATCAATTTTTTCTTTAGATATATCTAAATCTTTCAAATTTTGAGTTATTTCATCTATAAAATGATCAACAACGCTTGCAATAAATATCTTATCAAATTCTAATTCTTTTATTTTACTTGGCGCATAGATTTCATAAGAATGATTATTATATTTTATAGGATCACAATCCCCCTCCCCCCCCAGCAATACTATGTCTTCTTTTATCACTATCTATAAAACCAACAATTTCATGATCTAAACTAATATGCCATATTACAGACATTCCAACAGATCCAGTTCCCCAAATTAAAGCTTTTTTCATTTTATTTTCTCCTTATTATTCCAAACTAAATTGCGCTATTAATGTATCTGTAGCACCTAGTGATGCTAAAGTTTGCTCATAAGCATTTTGTAAAATAGGATTATCTATAAAATTTCCCCAATGCTTTTGTCCTGCAGGAAGTCCATTTGCCAACCAATATAAAGTATTTGACAATGGATATCTTTGAATATGTTTTACAAACTCAACTTTTAAGTCTGCTTTTTTCCCAAGTAGCCTTAGTGTATGAAGGCTATAAAGATAGAGATGTGGGCTCCAGTAAGTAAACTCCCTAAATGCTTTATTTTTATAGATGGTAAGTAGTGCATCATTTGCGTTGGGAACTTCTATAATTATCTTTCCACTTTCTTTTAAGCAAGTAGAAAGTTCTTTTAACATCGCAATAGGATCTTGCAAATGCTCTACTACATGAAAGGCTGTTATAATATCATATTTTGTCCCCCCCCCCCATAGATTCACTAATGCTTCTATATAAAGGGATATTGTGTTTTTTATAAATAGGTTGTACTTGCTCTTCTAATTCTATTCCTGCTACACTCTTGGCAAATGGTTTAATTTGCATTAAAAAACCAGCATATCCGCTTCCAAAATCTAAAATATCTTTGCCAATAGCATTATTAAGTATAAAATCCATTCTAGATTTATTGAAAGAATACATATCATTTATAAAATCTATTCTTTGTGCCAGCTTATAGATTTCTTCTTGATTATGCATATTGCCTTGTACATAAAACTCTTCGCTAGTATTTTGCGTATCTAAAAACACCAACCCGCACTCATCACATTCTAATATCTCTATATTTGGATTATCTCTTACTTTTCCCTCTCTTTTGTGATGACTTTCACTACCACATAGATAACATTTCATTTATTCTCCTTCTATATAAAATTTACTATACAAAATTTCTGCTATTTCAAAGTCTAAATTCTCATCAATATCTAAAGCTTCCATTTTGTCAATCTCAAAAAGATAAGGCTTAAAGCCAACTATTCTTTTATGTTTTAGCATAAAATCCTTCTTTAAAATATGTATAGCATAATTTAAAGCTAAAATCAAAGGCAAATCTTGACTTCTAGGCTTGTGATTTTCATCATAGTTTAAAGTCTTTCCATCTTTATACATAAAAAATCTAACAACATTTGCACTTACCACGCTATCAAATTCCTGCTCAAGATTTTTATATAAACTTATAGCTCTCAAAATAGTTTCATCTTTGATAAGTGGGTTTGTTACATCACAAAAACAAACAACATCACAATCAAGATTTTTTGCATAGTTTTCATAAATTTCTTCATTTGGTGTCAAATCAAGAGCAAAATACTCATCTCTTTTTACCGTCTTGGCTCCCAAATATCTAGCAATTTCTAGCATTTCATCGCTATTAGAGTTTACAACTATTTCATCAATAAAACCTGCTTTTTTAATTCTTAGCATTTGCTTGATTTTTATTTCAAGCAAAGAACTTCCTGCAAAAGGTCTTATGTTTTTATTTTTAACTCTTTGAGAACCTGAACGAACGGGGATTAATGCGCTAATTTTCATGCCACACTCCTTAAAATTAGGAGTGAGAATTTAAGACTTACCCCCCCCCATTAACTAAATTTGCTTTTAATATGGCTTCACCCATTAAAAAATCCTCCTTCCAGTCAATATCAAAACCTTTAATTTTATCTGTTTCGTAAAAATAAGGCTTGATGCCCATTCTATTTTTTAAATTTTTATAAATACTAGCATTTGCCAAAAATACAGCCGAATTTAATTCATAGATTGTTTGGGTTTCTTGAGTTGGAGGCCAGTTTTTAACTTTAATATCATAATTTATCGGGCCATTTTCATTCCAAAAAAAACCTTTTAACGGCGTTACGCTTACCAAAGAATCAAACCCATCTTGCAAAACTTTAGTATAAGTTTTAACAACCTTATTATAATCTCGATCTGTGAAAAATGGCGAGGTTACATGAGTCCATAAAATTTCTCCATCTTGTATAAGTTCATAAGCGTGATTTATAAGATCATCGGCACTCGCTGTATTTGAAGCTAACTTCTCATCTCTCTTATGTAAAACAAGTTTTTTATGGTTTAAATTCTTAGCATAAGCTAGAATTTCATCATCATTTGTACTCAAGTAAATTCTATCGATCAAATTGCTTTGTATTAGATGTTTAAGCTTTATTTCCAAAAGCCCATTTTTAAATTTTCCAAAAGGTTTAGTGTTTTTATTTAAAATCCTTTGACTTCCTTTTCTACAAGGTAAAAATACATTAATTTTCATTATTTTTTCCCATTCATTTATATTGATAGCAATTTTAAACTTGCAAATTTTTCAATTTTATTAGTTGTAATTTCAAGTTTTCCATAACCATAATCCGCAAAAATAAAATCAATATTAGCTTCTTTTGCGCTTTGATAATCAGAGAGCATATCTCCAACAAATATACTATGATATGGTTCCATTTTATTGTTTAAACAAGCTGCCAATAAGGGATCTCCAAATGGTTTATTTCTACCTATATAGTGTGGCATATCTGGGGCGATAAGACAATCAATGTTTAAATTAAAATATTGAATAATATTTTTAGCAGAATGATAACTTTTAGAAGTAACAATACTTACTTTAACACCTTTATTTCTTAAAAAGTCTATAGTTTCTTTAACTTCTGGATAAAGCTTTGTTTTTTTAATATTTTGTTCACTAAAAGTAAAATATTTTTCTTTAATAGCGGGAATTTCTTGGACCTCAATTCCAAGCTTTAAACAAATATCGTTAAATGGTAGCCCAATAAGCTTTTTGTATTCGCTAAAGGGGGCATGAGAAATCCCGCCAGAATATTCCCAAGATAATTCCATCAAATCAACAGAATCAATAATAACTCCATCCATATCTAAAATAAGATGTGTGCATATTTTAGAAAGCAAAAAATAAGGTGTTGTATAATTATAATTTATAGCTTTTGCAACTATTTGTGCCAGTTCTAAGTCCGACTCTTTTTTTACATTAATAGCTTCTATTTGACTTACTTCTATTTTTTTGCTTTTAAATCCAATATCTCTACCAAATTTCGACGCTAAAGATTTTTCAAAAATATAAAAGCCTTTAGTTTCAGAATAAAAAGGCTCGATTTTATTAGTTCTTTTCTTCGCTTCTAAGGAATAATTTAATGGCACATCTAAAAACCATGCATATGTCTGATGTTTTACCACGGAAAAAACGGAATCATATTCTTTTTCTTCTAAAATTGCTTCTATTCCCTTAACAATAGAAGAACTTTTTATAAATGGACTTGTGACTGAGCATAAAATAAAATAATCGGTTTCAATCTCATTTCCCAAATTTTTTAAAATATCAAAAGAATTCGTACCATCTTGATCTAATAGTTTGTTTCGTTTTAAGAATTTTACCCTTTTGGGTAAAAAATCTTTAACTACCTCATTACTACAATAGCAAATAATTTCATCAATCATCGGTGTTTGTATTAAAGTCTCAAATATATATAAAAAAAGTGGTTTATTGTTGATTAATAAAAAATTCTTTTTCATATCTACATCTGTATACAATGGAACTATTGCTGTAAATTTCATCTCCATCCTTTCCTAAAATTAACTTTTATTTTTTATCTTAATTTCATCTTAAAATCTGTTTTGCAATACTTCTTAAAGTACCAAAAAACAATGCTTTGCTTTTGTTTAAGGCTTCATTTGCTATAAAGGCATTTTTGTTAAAACTATGTACTTAAAGTTTTTAATACACTCATACTTCTTTCCTTTTTAAAAACTCTTTCTTCATTCTCCTACTTTCAAAATAAAACCTTATATACCCGCCTTTATACCATTCCCTATCAGCCTTCATTAAAGCAAGTCCAAGTTTATAAGTAAAGCATTCTTTTTCTTTTAAAGCTTCTTCATAATCCAAATAATCTTCTAAAGGAGGCAGAGTAAGTTCTGGATGTTTTTTAATATTTTCTTTATACTTTTTTTGTTGAAGTTTGTGTTTATCTCTTATATAAGATAATACAAAAGGCATTCTTATGTAACCAAACATACTTTTTGAATTTTCTATTAAAGCACTTCCAAGTTTATAAGCTAAGTGGTTTTGAATTCTTGCTTTGGCTGTTTTGAAATGAAGTTTAAATTCTATGTCTTTAATCTTATCTTCTAGATTTTGTATGATTTGATCTTTGCTTTGTAAGGAATGTTGCAAAGTAGAATTTAAAGTATTGTTTGTATTGACACTTTCTAATGCTTGGTTTAAACTTGTATTGTTATGTAAGGCTAAAGTATTGATTTGTTTTTCTAATTCATTATATAAAGCTACACTTTCTATAGGAAGTTTAATCCCTAGTTTTTGTTCTAATTCGTATTGACATTTTAACAAAGTGATAGATGGAACATCCAAACGGTGCATTTTTATTGCTTTAAGTTTTTCTAGCAACTCTGCAGATAAATTAAATAAATATTGCCAAGAAACATGATAATTCTTATTATCACTAGAGGCTAAGATGTATTTATCATCATTAGTGACAATTGTTCCCACTTTTCTTGATAATGGATTCTGTGGGGGAATCAAATTTACACCTATTTTATTGCAAAAAGAAAACGGTACTAAAGCTGTAGTATTAGACTCTGATATGCAAATATCAACCGTTTCGCAAATAGCAATTTTATGTCTATAGTCCATATTATCTAATGATACACAAGTGCAGTTAGCACCAACTTTTGATATTTCTAAATAAATCCGTTTAAAAATATCATTATTACGGTCATAATTACTTCCATAGTTTTGATGAGCTATGTTCAAGATACTGTCAAAGTCAGTTAAGCCATTATAATACAATTTTATATTTTTGAAATATTTATTAAGTTCCAATATAAAATTCACTATCCCTTTTTCCATTTCAATCCACTTACGATAATTCCCAGAAGAAAATCCCATCCAAATAATCAAATCAAATTGATTTTTTTCTTCTTCTATTTCTATCGTCTCCATAGCTTCTCTATATACAGCTTTTTCAAATTCTCTAGTAGCATAATTACTTATACCCATTGGATACAAATATACATTATTCTTATCTAAATTTAGAGTGTTTTTAACATATTTTTGAAAAAGAAAAAAACATTTTTCCGGATTTATTTGCGTGTTTTTAATAATATTATTCTGATCCATTAAATAAAAAAATTGCCCTATATGAAAAACAAAATGTTGTGGTAATTCCATAGACATAGTTAGTCCTATTTTTTTTTCTTCAGAGTATTTTAAAGACTCATATGATACTTGTTTCCATCTAAATAAATTTACCACTGGCCAATTTCCACGTACCGTAAAAATCACATCATCAACTATTATATGATTCATAAAATCTGTCGCTTGAGTAAAAATCCATGGATGTTTATTTTCTGAGTCAATCATAAAAATAGTATTAACAGAACCTAAAGTTAAATTAAACACAGCTCTAGTTGTGATATTATTATTTAATGGATGTTGTAATTGAACACAACCGCTTGATAAAATTTTATCCCATAGAATAAGCATTTTTTCAATATTTCTGGTTTTTAATATATCTATAATATTAAGAATATCGTCCGACAAGCAATATTGATTAAAATCCTTATATATAAAGTTCTTATCAACATCCGTTAATCTTTCTAAAAAATCTAATAATTCCTGCTTCATTATATTTTCCTTAATTTTGATAAAAAATTTTTATCTATCGAATTTAACTGTATTTGTAATTATTTCTCTTTTTTATTATAAAATCATAGATTTTTGGAAATCTTTTTTTATGCCAACAAATAACTCTTTTCAAATGAGAATTAGCTTTTTTATTTTTTAGTTGATTTTTATAGTTCTCTGCAATAACATACCAATCAAACAAAAATTTAGAATTTATTTTCAATAAATCTGCACTACTATAATTTTCTTTATCTATAACAACCAAAGCTTCTTCAAATTCTTTTGAGCTATCACTCCAATCTTTCCATTGTTCTGCTGTCTTAATAGCTTCTTTTTTTAATTCATCTCTTCTTGTTGTATTATTTTTTAACTCATTAATAAATTCTATCACTTTATCTTCATTATCAGTATCAACAACTAAGCCATTAACACCATTTTTTATATATTCATCGTAACCGGAAACATTATAAACAATAGCAGTTCCACCACAATGAAACATCTCCAATGGCGGACCAAACATCCCCTCAACATAACTTAATTTTACAATAACATCGCAAGATCGGTAAATATATGGTGTTTGTTCAATAGAAACACGAGAAAAAACCTTATCTACACCATGCACTTTTTCAACATTAGATGATGTCAAAAGCCATATTTCATCTGCTTGTGATTTTTTACATAATTTTATAGTTTTCATTACATTTTTAAAATCCACATCAATAGGACCTTCCACCAAAATCCTTAAATCGTTTGCATTTCTCTTTTGGCAAAATTCACCTTCATGACGAAAAAGATCTTTTCTTATACCATTCTTCACTAAAAAAGAATGCCTATTATAATTATCATAAAGGAACTTCTTAATCCATGTTGCTTCTGTAATAATGGGTATATCTAAAATGTATGTAGAATCAACAAGCTTTCTCAATGGTTTCTCTGTATGATTATAAAATCTTGATTCTATAGATTGCACAAAATAAACATATTTTTTTGACTGAATTCTATGTAATTCATAAAAAGTTCTCCACCAAGTTGCTATTGCAATATCAAAAGAAATATTACCAATTTGCTGATAAGTCCTCCATGAAAGATTTTTTGCATCATTATGCCAATTTAGTTCTTTCATGTCATAACTCAATGCATCGGTTGTAATCATAACAACTGTGTGATTATTTCTCATTAAAAATAAAGCATGCTCAAATATTACAAAACTTCCACCACTAATATTGGGACTACCTATTAAAAAAGCTATCTTCATTTATTTCCTTTTTTGAAATGATATTTTCTATAACAGCGATAAATGTACAATATAAAATTTAAATTATCTTGTTTTAACTTTGCAGCTTTCCACCAAGCACTACTTAAATATTTTTTTCGATATTTTAAAAAATTAAGAATATTTTTTACAACACTTGATTTTTTATTAGTAAAAATAGAAAAACCAAATTCTCCAAAATTTTCATAATGTTTTAATGATGCAAAAAAATCAATTTGTTTATTGCTAGGATTTAAAATAAATTCAAAATACTTGTGTGATATTATATCATATAAGTATTTTTCTTGGTTATAATATGGATATAAAAATTTACATATTTTCTCCCATACTACCAAAGCTTCATTTTGCATAGGTAGAATATAATTATTAAAATTTTGTTCTTCTTCTTGATTTACTTCAAAAATTGGACTATTTTTTTTATAACCAATTGTACTTCCATGAGATGCCTCGAGAAATAATTCATATAAACACCTAGATTCATTAAATACACTATTTTTACATTTTGTATTAAAACAATTACTCGGATTAAATAAAATCCCTAATTTCTGATTGTTATCAGACGCAGAACCAAAATCTACTAATCCCAAATAAGCCCCTTCAATTCGCTTATCTTTTAATAAACAAGCTATATTATCCTGAATTGTTCCTTTCCATCCAACATCTACTAATAATGAAGAATTATTCAAAAAACCAATACCATCTAAATATGTCAACAAACTACTTTTGCACTCTCGGTTTATTTTATTAAACAAATCTTGAAAATTTTTAGATTTTTTTAGAGTATTAAATTCGATACTATTATTAAAATTATCTATCTTAAGATTGAAATTTAGTTTTGGAAAAAAACTTTTGACCGTAGTGATATCTTTTTCTGTAAAAGAACAATTTGATAAAAATTCTTTAATAGACATGTTATTATACTGTCTAAATAATCTCTCAAAGGTTTCATTTTTTAGCTCAGTCAAAGATGGCATAAAAGTTGATTTTCTAGATACACAAAGATAACAACTTTTTATATTTTCATACTTAGAATTTTTAATATAAATATCAAATATTTTTTTTAAAAATTCACCTTCTCTCGCAATAAAAAAAATCTTTCTTATATTCTTTTTTACAACAATATTAGAAATTTGATTAACAAATAAATACAAAACAAGTAATATCTCTGGAAAAATAAATTTTTTGTATTCAGGAATTTCATGTAAAATATTTTCAAATTGTGTAAATGTTAGAAATTCATTTTGTTTCATCTTTTCATAATAATCATATTGCTTACTGCTATTGATATGTAAAGTTTTTATATTATTTTTATTTGCCATAGCAATATCAGAGTAAATATTATCACCAATCATAACAACATCTGATAACTTTGCATTGATATTCTTTAAAACTATTTGATATAATTGTCCCGAGTGTTTCGTTTGCATAAATTCAGAAGAAACAAATAAGTCATCTAAAATCAAATCCAATGAATGAAAATTAACAAGATTCAACATCATATTCTTATCAAAATAAAAATCACTTATACAATAGATTTTCGCACCATTGTTATTTTTATATTCTTTTAACTCCTTAATTAATGCTATATTTGGATATTGTACTTTTTTTTCTACTTGCAATTCTGTTTTTTGCGCAAGACGATAAAAATCTTCAAAAGATATTATAGATGAAAATTGAGCATAAAGCCTACTGCACATATCTCTATATTTAAATTCATAGGAACCATTTTTTTTATAATTTTCTTCACATAATTCTTTTTCTATTTCCTTTCTTAATTCATAAAGTCTTTCGTTTATAAAATTTAACTCTTTTGCCCATATTTTTTTAGTGTTTTCAGGATACGTCGATCTAAAAACCAAAGTATCAAAAAAATCTACGAAAATAACTTTAGAGTTTATCTGTTCTAGCATCTTATTCCTTTTTAATATTATTGTAAAACAACATTCTTTTAAAAATTATATATTTTTTTTTATTAATTTATAATGTATTATTTTTAAAAAAAATAATACATTATAAATAAAACTTCTTTTTAGAAGTTTATATCTAATTATATTAAAATAATAAAAAAAACTACAATTATTCTCAATATATCTAATTAAAAAATTAATTTTTATTAAATCATCTTTTTTGATTTTATTATTTTTTCTTATAGCTCTAAGAGTTATATTTTTTTGAGTATTTTTATATGGAATGTTGTTAAAAACCAAGGGATTTAATTTATTATTGCTTGTATTATTCTGATGAATCCTATAATATACCAAAGAAGTAAAAATTGTTATTCTTTTTCCAAAAAGTTCACACATAACAGCTATATAATAATCGTGAAAATCGATATTTTCTGGAAAGGGCAATACTTTTTCTTTTAAAGCTCTATTTATCATCATAGTATTACCCATAACTCCACAAGGTCCGAGTATATGTCCCAAATCTTTTTCTGGTTTTAATTTATATTTTTTAAACTTAAAAAAAGATTTGTGTAATATTTGTTCATTTTCATCTATCATAATTAAATCACTATGAGTCATTATAGATAAATCATTTTTTTCTTCTTTTTTAATTGCTCTTATCTGCTCTTCTAATTTAGAAGATAACCAAATATCATCTTGATCGCTAAAAGCTATATAATCTTCACTGCAACTTTGAAGAAGTTTTTCGAAATTTTTAATAAAACCTATATTTACTTCATTCTGATAATATACAATTTTATCAGGATATAAGTCTTTATAAGCTCTAATAATACCAATGGTACCATCTTTTGAGCAATCATCACCTATATAAATCTTAATATCTTTATAAGTTTGATTTAAAATCGAGTCAATTTGCTCTTTTAAATATTTCTCACCATTATATGTAGCAAGCAAAACTGCAATTGTATCATTCATATTTTCTTAAATACCACTCTATAGTTTTAATAATACCTGTTTCAAAATTTTCATCAGCCTTCCAACCGAGTTCTTTTTCTATTTTACTAGCGTCAATAGCATAACGCCTATCATGTCCTGCTCTATCCTCTACAAAGGCAATTTGCTCCTTATAACTAACATTTTTTGGCTTATATTGATCTAACAACTCGCATATTTTATAAGCAATCTGTAAATTTGTCCTTTCGTTTCTTCCACCTATATTGTAAGTTTGACCTGCTTTTCCATTATGAAAAGCAAGATCAATTCCCTTGCAGTGATCTAAAACATATAACCAATCGCGGATATTTTTTCCATCTCCATAAATTGGAATTTTATTCCCTGCTAATGCATTTCTTATAATTGTTGGTATTAATTTTTCATCATGTTGTTTTGGACCATAATTATTAGAACAATTAGTTATAATGGTATTTAAACCATATGTTTCATGATATGATCTTACAAGCATATCAGAACTTGCTTTACTGGCAGAATAAGGCGAATTTGGAGCATAAGGAGTTTCTTCATTAAACAATCCTTCACTACCTAAACTCCCATAAACCTCATCTGTACTAATATGGTGAAATCTATTTTTTTCATAATTCTCTTTACTAATAAAAGGTTTTTTCATCCAATACTTATAAGCTGTTTGCAACAAATTAAAAGTTCCGTTTACATTAGTTTTTATAAAAATTTCTGGATTTTTTATAGAGTTATCCACATGAGATTCTGCAGCAAAATGAATTACTCCTTGAATATTATATTCTTCAAAAATTAATTCTATCAATTCTTTGTTGCAAATGTTTCCTTTTATAAATTTATATCTTGGATGATTTTTGCATTCTTTTAAATTTTCCAAACTTCCAGCATATGTCAATACATCAAGATTAATTAAATTATAATCCTCATATTTTTTTAAAAAATATTGAACAAAATTTGAACCAATAAAACCAGCAGTTCCTGTTAATAATAAATTTTTCATCGATTTAATTCCTTTTGCATTTGTCTAATACATTCTTTTAAACTATCTCTCCAATAAGGGATTTGTATATGAAATTTTTCTTTAATTTTTTGTTTATTTAATACCGAATAATTAGGTCTTGATGCTAATGTTGGAAAATCTTTAGTTTCTACAGGATTGATTTTACATTCTAATTGCAATAATTCTACTATTTCATTTGCAAAATCATACCAACTAGCAACTCCCTCATTGGAATAATGATAAATTTCTGGTTTATCATTACTTATCTTTGGTAAGATATTTAAAATTACTTCCGCCAAGTCTTTTGCATAAGTTGGTGTTCCAATTTGATCAAAAATAACATTGATCTCTTGTTTTTGCATACCAAGTTTTTGTATTGTTTTGACAAAATTCTCTCCATAAATACTATACAACCAAGAAGTTCTGATGATAATGGTATTTTTTGGAGCTATACTTAAAATAGCTTGCTCACCCTTTAATTTTGTTCTACCATATTCATTTATAGGATTTGTTTTATCGTATTCTTTATAGGGAATATTTGTCTTTCCATTAAAAACATAGTCCGTAGAAATATGAATAAACTTAAAATTATTTTCTTTACTAAATTTTGCTATAAAATCAACAAAATTACTATTAACTTCGTCTGCTTTCTCTTTTTCAACTTCAGCTTGATCTACAGCCGTATATGCCATACAATTAATTATAGTGTTTATATTATTATTTATCAAATACTCACTCAGTAATTCTTTATTTTGTATATTTAGTTCTTTTATACTTATAAAAAATATATTATAACTCTTATAATCATTTGAAATAAGTCGCAAGGATTTAGCTAATTGCCCATTAGAACCAAAAACAACTATATTATTATTCATAATAATCTACACTATAATCAAAAAAATCTTCAATATCTTTAATTCTAGGTAAACAAGAATCTTTTTCAGAAAGAATTATATCTTTATCTTCCACTTCCCAATCAATTCCCAATAAGGGATCGTTATATAAAATTCCTCTTTCACTTTGCGGATTATAAAAATTATCCACCATATAGCTAATTTTAGTAAAATCTTCCAAAGCAATAAAGCCGTGTGCAAACCCACGAGGAATAAATAATTGCAAATTGTCATTAGCATACATTATAATTTTTATATGTTTTAAAAAAGTTGGACTATTTCTGCGTAAATCTACAATTATATCCATAATACCGCCACTAATAATATTGATTAGTTTTGTCTGAGAAAAAGGGTGCATTTGATAATGCAATCCTCTTAAAGTGTGTTTTTTAGAACAACTTTCATTTTCTTGGCAAAAAGATATTTTTTTAGACAAAAACTCTTCAATTTTTTGCTGATGAAAATTTTCAACAAAATATCCTCTATTATCTGAAAAAATCCTTTTTTTTAATAATTTTACTTCTTTAAAATTTGTATCCAATATCTGCATCATATCCCTATTTTAAATGCGTATTTTTGATAATATTAACTAAGTACTCACCATACTGGTTTTTCTTTAGCGACTTGGCAAGATCTAACAATTCTTTCTCATTAATATAGCCCTTATTATAAGCTATTTCTTCCAAACATGCTATTTTTAAAGATTGTCTTTCTTCTATTGTTTGAACAAAAAGACTTGCTTGTATTAAAGAGTCATGAGTTCCTGTATCTAACCAAGTAAAACCCCTTCTCATTAGTTCCACACTTAATCTATCTTCATTTAAATAAAACTGATTTAATGTTGTAATCTCTAATTCACCTCTTTCTGAAGGCCGAACTAATTTAGCCTTTTTAATCACATCGTTAGGGTAAAAATATAAGCCGGTAACCGCATAACTACTCTTTGGCACTTTAGGTTTTTCTTCAATACTTATAGCCTTATTATGTTCATCAAATTCTACCACACCATAGCGTTCTGGATTATTAACATGATATCCAAATACAACTGCTTTGGAATTATTTACAACATCTTGAATTGCATTTTCCAAAAACTGTGTCAAAGTATGGCCATAAAAGATATTATCACCTAGTATTAAACATACACTATCGTCACCTATAAATTCTTCACCTAATAAAAAAGCTTGTGCCAAACCATCTGGATTTGGCTGTTCTTTATAAAACAAATTAATGCCTAATTCATGTCCACTTCCCAATAGTTCTCTAAATCTTGGCAAATCTCTAGGAGTTGAAATAATCAAAATTTCTCTAATTCCAGAGAGCATTAAAACCGACAAAGGATAGTAGATCATTGGTTTATCATATATTGGCAATAATTGCTTACTGATCCCCCTAGTAATAGGATATAATCTAGTACCACTTCCACCTGCTAAAATAATTCCCTTCATATACTTCTCATTAAATTTTAAACATTCCCTATCGCATAAAGTTGGATGATACCTACAACTTTTCCATCTTTACCTACAACAATTTCTTTGATTTTATGCTTTAACATGATTTCTTCTGCTTCACTTGCCATAGCATCAGCATCAACGACTTTCGGATCTTTGCTCATGATTTCCTTAGCTTTAAAATCAAATCTTGGTTTATCGCTCGCTTTTAAAGCACGACGCAAATCCCCATCTGTTATAATGCCTACTAATTTTTCATTTTCAAGCACTATACAAAGTCCTAATTTTCCACTAGTCATAACATCTACAAGATCATTAAAACAAGTTTCAGGCTTAACAATAGGAAGTTTTTTGGAGACCATCAAATCTTTAACTTTAGTTAAAAGCTTCCTACCCAAACTTCCACCTGGATGAAAAAGTGCAAAATCATCAGGCTTGAAATTTCTTGCTTTCATCAAAGCAGCGGCCAAAGCATCGCCCATCACTAAAGTAGCTGTAGTCGAAGACATAGGTGCAAGTTGCAAAGGGCAAGCTTCTTTTTTCACAAAAATGTCTAAAAAATAATCAGCCTGTTTGGCCAAAGTAGATTTTTTATTACCTGCCATTACGATAAGTTTGATTTGGCGGCGTTTTATAGCCGGAATGATCTTTAAAACCTCTTCAGTTTCACCTGAATTTGAAATAGCAATAACAACATCCTCTGGAGTAAGCATTCCAAGATCTCCATGCAAAGCTTCTCCGGGATGCATAAAAAAACTAGGCGTTCCTGTACTTGCTAAAGTTGCAGCTATCTTTGCACCAATGTGTCCTGATTTTCCCATACCAGTAATAACAAGGCGCCCTTTGGAATTTAAAATAAGCTCTACACTTTTGCTGAAATTTTCATCTAAATTTGAAGCTAAATCTTGTATGGATTTTGCTTCGGTTTCAAAAACTTCTTTGGCGATTTTTAAAGCATCAATTTTCATTTCGTTATCCTAGTTTTCATTATAAATTCAACACAACATTTGTTGCAATAGCAATTTGATAAAGAATTTGAGTCAGCATGCTAAAGACTTGTAAATTCTGGCTATCCACTTTTGGTAAAACCAAGATAGAATCCCCTGGTTTCATTGTTGCACTTCCGCCTCCCCATCCAGCACTGTATTTTTCTGCCTTTCCGTTTGATCTTATTAATAACACCCTTGAAGTATCTGCTCTATCACTATATCCACCAGCTAAATCAATATAATATCTCATTTTTTCTTTATCCATAAATACAAAAGCTCCTGGTAATGAGACCTCGCCTTGAACTATCACAAGATTATTTTTGCTAGGGACATTAATCACATCGCCTTCTTCTAAAACAATAGAATCATAAGCTTTAGTATTATCAATAACAATTTGCCCTTTTGGCTCAACCTTTTTAGCCCTTTCAATAAATTCTAGTATGGTCTTGGCTTGTTGTGCTCTAATGCTAGCTTGCTCAGCATTGACTGAAGAGCTAGTAAGCGCCAAGGTTTCAAGTTCTTTAAGCTGTGCAGCTATAAGTTCTTTTTGGGTTCTAGCAACACTTCTTCTAAAAACTTGAAGTGAATTTAAATCAGACTGCTCATTAGGATTAATCATTTCCGCTACATCTTTTAAAGTTGTACCTTTTTTTACTACAAAAGTATGTAAGCCATTATGCTCACCTTCTATATTAATGCTGATTTTTTCGGCTACATAATCAGGTCTAAATTCCACCTCATCGCCGGTTTTAATAAGAATTGTATTAAAATCTTTTTTGCTGTAAAAATTCACATGCAACTTATGATCTTCACCATAACTTCTCACAACAGCATTAGTAACAATAGGTTTTGCACCTGAAATTTTTGCTAAATCCTGCAAAGTTTTAACATCATCTGCAATTTCAAATCTAAACGGTCTTTGCACATCTCCATTAGCAAAAGCATATTTTTTTACATCGCCAACTAAAATCACATCGCCCATTCTAAAAGGGAAAAGGTTCATTTTACCTTGAAGTAAAAATTCATACAAATCAATACTTTCGATGATTTTATTGTCTCTTAAAATTTGAATATCTCTAAAACTTCCATAATCTAAATTTATACCCGCTGCTTTGTCAATGTATTGGATAATAGAATCTGAGCTAAGTCCTTGATAAAGCCCTGGCTGATTGACATTCCCTGTTACAAAAACGGAGACATTTTGATAAATATTTAAGTCTGCATAAACAAAAACATTATTTTTATAAATTTGCCTCACTCCTGTTTGGATAACCGATAATAAATCTTTATTTGCCACACCAAGCACTTTAATAGCTCCAACACGCGGTATGAAAATATTACCTTGCGAATCTACAACAAGAATTTGAGTGAATTCTACGGCACCCCAAATTTTAAGGCTGATTTGATCTCCAACAGTAATTTTATACTCAGGATTATAAACATGCTGAGTAAATTGCTTGAAATTTCCATTGAATAAATGCGCGCCAAAAACAGGTGCAATAGGCTTTAAAGAAGAGCTAATATTTTGATCAGGCAAAGTTATAGAATTTGCACTAAGGTTATTGTCTTGCATAGATAATTGGCTTTGCACTGCTGAAATTTGTGAAATATCCACCGCTTTAACGAAAAGATTTAAAAATATAAGTGAAATTATAACTTTTTTCATTAATATTTATGCTCCTCTATAATGGTTTTTGCAAGCCTTGCAATAGCAATAATTAAAACTAAAATCATAAAAATAGTCGCTATATTATATAATTTATTAGGATAAGTTGCACTCTCTGGCTTAGTAGGACTTTGCACAATTACAAGCTGTTTAATCTTTCTCATTGCCTCTATCCTAGTAGTTTCATAGGTTTGCAAAGCCGTTGTATAAGCATTTTGTGCAAATTCAGCTTCAGTCATTAAATCTTGATACTGCGCAGCAAGATTATTAAGCTTTTTAGAGGCATTTGAAGAAGAAATTTTAGCACTTTCCTTTTCGAGTTGTTTTTTAAGTGCTGAAATTTCAGCTTTAAGACCTACGATTTGTGGAGCTTTTTCATTCATATAACTCAACATTGTAGAAAGCTCAGCTTCCTTTTGTGCTATAGAGCTTTCAATTTGAGTCGCCAATGTCGCCTTGGCTTCAGCTTGCTTAAGCGGATCAAAAACACCGTATTTGTTTTGGAATTTAATCAAATCCGCTTTTGCTTTTTGCAATCTTTCTTTAAAATTATTGAGTTCTTTTTCCGCAAAAGCCATTTGATCCCTTGCAGCTTTGTGAGAAATTTCATTGATGAATTTTTCGCTTTCTTCCATAATGGTTTTTGCTATTAAATAAGAAGATTCTGGAGTAAAGCCCTCTACATCAACGATTAAAAGTCCTGTTTTATCATCGACTTTGATTTTAACCCTGCTTTGATAATATTTTAAAAAACTTTCCAAAGAACTAGAGTCATAAATTCTAAAAGGAAGATCGATTTTTTGTTCTTGGTAAAGTTGTCGTAATTTGATTTTTTTATCTAAAATTTTTAACATATCAATCGAGCCAATATAAGCTTGAAGATATTTAATATCTTCATTAGTGCTTGAAGTACTAGAAAGCAAAGAAATGAGTCCGCTGGTTTGAAGATTATTCCCACTGGTTGATCTTACACCCAAGCTAAGTGTGGTTACATAGCGATCTGCAGCAATAAATAAATAATACAAACACACTAAAATCATAACATACCAAACTGTTTTAAATGAAAGCAATGCGTTTAGTTTCTTTAACTTATTTTTCATTTACTCTTTCCTTGATATACGGCTATACCCTCATCGACATCATCATATACCGTTGCTTTTCCATCTTTCATAAAAATAATTTTATCACACCATTCTTTAATTTCAGCCACATTGTGCGAAACCATAATCACTTTTGAGCGACTTAATCTCTCTTTATAAAGTTTAACACTTTTTGCCCTAAATTTTGGATCGCCGACTGCTCCTGCTTCATCAATTAGATAATAATCAAAATCAAAAGCCATACTTAAACCAAAAGCTATCCTAGCACTCATTCCTGAAGAATAATTTTTCATAGGTTCATCAAAAAATTTACCAAGCTCAGCAAAATCTTGCACAAATTCCACTTTCTCCTTAATAGCCTCGCCCTTATAACCATAAACCCTAGCTACAAATTTTACATTGTCTCTAGCACTCAAAGAACCTTGAAAAGCTCCGCTTAAACCCAAAGGCCAAGAGAGTTTTTTGTTGGTAATAATTTTTCCTTTATCAGGAAGTTCAGCACCGCTTAAAAGTTTCATAAGAGTTGATTTTCCTGCACCATTGCCGCCCATTAAGCCAATACTACAATTTTCAGGAAATTCAAAAGTAAAATCCTTAAAAACATAATGCCTAGAACCATTAAATAGCGGATAAGATTTACTTAAATTTAAAATTTTAATCATGATTTTCTAGCCGCCGTTAATGCTTGTCTATTGTGATAATACGCCACTAAAGATATAAAAAGCAATATAGTAATGCAATACATAGGATAAATATAGCTATATTCATCTTGCAAGGGATAATTATCAAAAAAATTATATCTTAATAGCTCCATAACATGAAGCAAGGGATTATAATAAAACACATCAAGCAAGGGTCTTGGCATAAGCCAAGTGGGGAAAATCACCCCAGAACCCCAATAAAACACTATACTAAAATAATTCAAAAGCGTTTTTAAAGGCTCGAAAAAAAAAGCTATCATTGCAAAACTCATACCCAAAACAAAGCCTGAACAAATAAGCAAAAACAAAGAAAACATCACATCTAAAAAATGTCTTGGAAAAACATCGATCTTAAAAAACCAACCTGCTAAAAACAACACACAAACAAAAATCACAAAATAAATACAAAATTCCAAACAAGTTCTAGAAATAAATACATGTATAGGCTTTACAGGTTTATAAGCAAATAAAGATAAATTTGCACCAATGCCATTCATAAGCTGAGTAACAATACTTCTAAACATAAAATAAGGCACAATTCCCACAACCAAAAACATAAAAATAGAAATTCCTTGTGGCATCACTTGATGATGATATTCTCTTATTACGGTTACGATAGCTGTGATTGTCAATACAACACTCATAGGCTCGCCCACAACCCAAAAATATCCCAAATGTCTATTATTGCCAAATCTAGTTTTTAGCTCTCTAAAAAAAAGTGCATAAATTACATTAAACATTCAACTTCCATAATTTATAGTTTGAATTAAAACTAAAATCATAACTCATTTTTTTTAACAAAATCTTGGTAAAATTCAAGTTTTTTTGTAAGCATTAGGCTATTATCTGTGAATTTTACATATTCAATTTCTAAAGCAAATATCGTGCCACCCAAAAGCTTTGCAAAAGGAAATTTTTTATAATAAATTTGAATTTGCATTTCATTGGCTTTACAAAAATTTGCTTTGATTTGCACGCCTTGCAAAAAAGCTATTGTACTTTCTTTGGCGATATTTACCGCAACTTTTGACTCTTTAAAAGCCAGTTTTATATGCTTTGTATCTTCATGTGAAGCGATAATTAAAGCCAAATTTCTTTCATCAAAAGCATAAAAAGCATTAGCGATATAAACACCTTTTTCATCTCTCATAGCCCAGCTTAAAAGCTTACAAGAGGCGATAAATTTTTTAATTCTTTCGTCCATAGATAAAATTATACTCTTATAAATTTAAGAAAAATAAAAAAATGTCGATTTGCAAAAAATGATAAATTTCAAGGAGTTTTTATGCAAGTTGATATCAGTAAAAATCAAAATTTTTCAATGGACTATACCACAAAAAGTGGCAAGCATCTAAGCCTTGCAATGTATGATAATCAAAGTATTAATTATAATAACAACGAAGAAGGCAAAACCCTAAATTTAAAAAGACAATACGGTTTTAGCTTTAGCTTTGAAGGTTCTAAACTTACGCAAAATGAACTTGATGAAATTAAAAACGCTATGGAAGAGATCAAGCCTTTGATGCAAGAATTCCTTGCAAATTCTAAGGTTGGGGAATTAAACCCTAAAGAACTTATCACTTCAGCAATGCAAATGGCAGATGTTTTACCAACTCCAAAAGATGAAAATCATAAAAATGCCATTATGAATAACTTCACCAATAAACTTAATAATCTCATTAAAGAAAACCAAAGTCCTGATACAAACGCAAATACCTCTATGCTAGAAGATAGCAAAAAATTGATCGAAGAAATTTTAGAGCAAATGAAAAAACAGCTTGAAAAACAAATGGAGCAACAAAACGAGGATAAAAATTCAAATTCCTTAAATCTTTATGCCTAATTTAAAGAGTTTTTATAACTCTTTAAGTATAATTTTTGATAAAAGACTTCAAAGGCTAAAAAATGACAAATATTCAAATTCTAGAAAACATGCTTACTCTTCAGCAAAAATTAAATGATGAAACCAATGGCGTGGGCTGGGAAGATGGCTATACTAAAGAAGGTAAATTGATCAGTTTTCGTCGTTGCATTTATATGGAATGCGCAGAACTCATCGACTCTTTTGCTTGGAAACATTGGAAAAATATCAGTGCACCGACAAATTGGGATAATGTTTGTATAGAAATTGTCGATATTTGGCATTTTATCTTAAGTCTCTTACTTGAAGAATACAAGGCAAAACACATCACAGACAAAAATTTAATCGCACAAGATCTTGCCTCAGTCAGCCTTTTTAACGACTTTTGCAAAGAAAAAAGCAAGCCAAGCGAAAGTGATACTTATGGGATTTTAAATGACATTGAGCTTATCATCCATAAATGCAGCGGTTTTGGATTTGATTTAGGCGAGCTTTTATCAGCGTATTTTATTTTAGCGATGAAATGTGGTTTGAATTTGCATCAGCTTTATAAAATTTATATAGGAAAAAATGTTTTAAATAAATTCCGTCAAGATCACGGCTACAAAGAAGGTACTTATAAAAAAATTTGGAATGGAGTTGAAGACAATGAAATTTTAAATCAAATTTTAGAAAACGAACTTAAATTTGACCTTATTTATGAAAAACTTGAACTTGCTTATAAGGGCGTTAAATGATACAAATTTTAATGCTATCTTTGAGAGATTTATTGAGCACAAGATTTTTAAAATTCTCACTTTTACCGTTGCTGGTTAGCCTTGTCATTTTCACTGTTTTGAGTTATTTTGCCTTTTCAATTCTGCTTGATTATTTTAATACATTTTTTAGTGTAAAACCTGACTCTTTTTTGGCTTGGTTTTATGCTTTAAGCATCGTGCAATTTATCATCCATGCCTTAAGTTTTTTACTGGCAGGTTTTGTTACAGTATTTGCTTCGGTATTTTTTGCCATTTTTATCGTATCTTTCTTAACGCCTTTTATAGTCAAAGAAATCAACGCTAAACATTATGGGCATATAATTGAAAATGAAGTTTCAAATTTTTTAGTGATGAAAGATTTGCTTAAAATTTTTGTCAAATTCATCGCTTTTTTGCTTCTTGCTTTGCTTTTACTCTTTTTGCCTTTTATTAATCTTTTTATTTTTTATTTTGTATTTTATTATCTCTTCCATCAATTATTACTTTTAGATGTTGCAAGTTGCGCTTTTTCAAAGGATGAATACAAAAATTTCTGGGCCAAAAACTCACCTTTTGAATTTAAATTCTCCACACTTTGTTTTTATCTTATTGCTTCAGTGCCGTTTTTGGGTCTTTTTCTACCTGTATTTTTTGTGATTTTTCTTACACATTTAAGCTATCAAAGAATCTTAAATTTAAGCCCAAAAGCTTAAAAATTCATTAGGTAAAATGCCATGATTATAAAAATAAGCTCTTAAAAATTTTGGCATTTTTGCCAAGCGGCATTCTTCTTTGAAAATTTTTGGCAATTTTTCGCAATTTTCATATTTGAAAACAAAGGCTTTTTCATCTTTATAAACCACTGCGATTTTAGAACTTATCACACAATCGTTTTTTAGCATTTCTTTTCTTTGTTTGGCACTTGGCACAATGCCTTGCATTTTTAAAGCCTTTGCAATTAAGCTTTCATCTTTAGCGCAGATTAAAATCCCTTTAAATTCTTTAATTTCATTTTTGAAAAGCTTATTTTTATCTTCGTTTAGATACACAAAACTTCTTTTTAAACCTTCGCTAAATTTGCTTACAAAATCATTAGAAAAATGCTTTCTTATATAATTTCTAAAATATTTTTCATCTTCATTGCTTTCATCATTAAAATAAAAAATTTCATTTTGTTTTAAAAAAGTTTTTATTTCATCTTTGCTAATACCGAGCAAAGGGCGGATGATATTGTAATTTTTTCTTTTTTCAAATTCATTCATTCCTAGAATTTCAGCCAAACCAGCCCCACGCGAAAGTTGCATTAAAAACCACTCAAAGACATCGTTTAAATGGTGTGCTAAAATGAGATTTTCGTAATTTTTTTCAAGACAAATTTTTTCAAAAAATTCATAGCGAAAATCTCTTGCTTGTTTTTCAAAATTATTTTCAAATTTAGGCGCGTGGGCGATAAAAATCTTTTTATTAAATTTCAAAGCAAGCTCTTTTGCGCTTTTTTCTTCTAAAACGCTATTTTTTCTCGTTTTATAATTTATCATCACAAGATCAAAATTAATTTTTTCTTGCACTAAAAGATGAAAAAGCGCACTAGAATCACTCCCATAAGAAAAAGCAAGTAAATTTTTACCCTTTTTTAGTAGAGATAAAATCTCATCTTTAATTTTCATCAATTTTTCTTAAAGCCTTAGCGATTAGCTTTTTATCTACATTTTGTGTGATTTCGCATTCATAAATTTGCCCCATTTCCAAATCACCGCAATCGCTTTCATTGATGAGAATTTCCCCATCAATTTCTCTATCCCATCTTAAATCTTTAGCTGCGATGAAAAACTCACCTTCACTACTTTCTCCGGTACAAACCACCAAACGCTTTTTACCCACTTCTTTTTCAAAGCTTTTTTCTATTACCTCATCTACGACTTTTTCGATGATTTTTAGTCTTTTATTGATAGTTTTAAATGGCACTTGTTCCATATCAAAAGCGGCAGTATCTTCTTCTTTAGAATATGCAAAAATACTCACTCTATCAAAACCAAATTCTTTTATAAATTCGCAAAGCTCATCAAAATCTGCGTTACTTTCCCCTGGGTGTCCTACGATAAAACCAGTGCGTAAAAAGCTATTTGGCGCACTTTTCATTAAAGTCAGCATTTCTTTAAGCCTTGTACTATTTGCTCCACGCTTCATAATTTTTAGCATTTTATCGCTGATGTGTTGAAGTGGCATATCAAAATAATTTACAAAAATGTTGGAATTTATAATGCGTTTGATTAACGCTTCACTCGCACTTGTAGGATAAAGATATAAAATTCTTGCCGCTTTTATGCCTTTTACTTTTTCTACTGCATCAATGAGTTTAATTAGTCCATCTTTCTCGCCCTTATCAAACAAATAAGAACTCGTATCTTGTGCAATAAATGAAAAGTCTTTATAACCTTTGGCTACTAGGCTTTCAAGCTCGTTTATAATGCTTGAGATTTCACGCGATTTTAACTTACCCTTAAAGCTTGGAATTGCACAAAATGAGCATTTTTGATTGCATCCTTCAGCGATTTTTATAAAAGCGTGAGAATTGCTTCCTGTGATTATTCTATCGCTATTCTCACCTTGTAAATAGGTAGAATTTGAAAATAAATTCATCTTTTTAAGTATCATTTCATCGATTCTTTCATAATCTCCCACGCCGGTAAAAAGATCAACTTCGGGAAGTTCCTTCATAAGCTCCTCGCGATATCTTTGCATCAAACAGCCAGTAACGACTAAAAGAGAATCTTTTTTTCTTTGTTCGTGTAAATTTAAAATAGCATTTATACTTTCTTTTTTTGCACTATCGATAAAACCGCAAGTATTGACAATCAAAACATCAGCAAGGCTTGGATCATCAACTAGGGTGAAATGCTGCAAACGCCCAAGCATGATTTCACTATCGACTAAATTTTTATTACAACCTAAAGACATCAGATAAAGTTTTGACATTTTTCTCACTTTTATTTAATTTTTGTATTGAAATTCGTTTTTTTGATATCAAAATAATATCAAAATAATATTTAAGGGTTTTTTATGCATAAGAAAAATGTGTTTTATTGAAATTTTATGAAAAAAGTTGAAGTGGTCATCTTTATATAATGTAGAAAAGTATCTAAGAAAATATTTAAACAGTGTAATTAATCAAATCTATACCAAGATAAGGTCTATTTCGCATCAAACTCAATTTTCTTTTGAAAAACAAATTTAACAAATAACAACAAAAATTACCAAAACTCACATTATAGACTTTTTTAACGCAATTTGCTAAAATTACGCTTTATGAAATTTAGGAAAGAATTATGGATAATTACGAATTTAGCGAACTTTTAAAAACTCTTAAAAATAAAGTAGGCAATATAGCCTCTATCATAAAACCTGATGAAATCAAAACAAGACTTAAAGAAATTGAAGAACTTGAAAATTCTCCATCATTTTGGAGTGATGTAAAACAAGCAGGCATTATCGGCAAAGAAAAGACAAAAATTACCAATTTACTTAAAAAATACGAAAATGCTTTTAATGCCTTAAATGATGCGAGTGAACTTTTTGATTTAGCTAATAGCGAAAACGATGCAGAGACGCTAGAAGCATTATTTAACGATGCACCAAGCCTTGAAGATACTATCACGAGTCTTGAAATTTCTATGCTTTTAAGTGGGGAAAATGACAGCAAAAACGCTATTGTTTCTATCCATCCTGGAGCGGGCGGAACAGAAAGTAATGACTGGGCTAGCATACTTTATAGAATGTATTTAAGGTTTTGCGAAAGAGAAGGTTTTAAAGTAGAAACTTTAGACTTTCAAGAAGGTGAAGAAGCAGGACTTAAAGATGTAAGTTTTTTGGTTAAGGGCGATAATGCTTATGGTTATTTAAAAGCAGAAAATGGCATTCATCGCTTAGTAAGAACTTCACCTTTTGATAGTGCTGGACGCCGTCACACAAGCTTTTCAAGTGTTATGGTAAGCCCTGAACTTGATGATGATATTGAAATTGAAATCGAAGAAAAAGATATAAGGATTGATTATTATAGAGCAAGTGGTGCAGGCGGACAACATGTCAATAAAACAGAAAGTGCGGTTAGAATCACACATTTTCCAACCGGAATAGTCGTGCAATGCCAAAATGATAGAAGCCAACACAAAAACAAAGCCACTGCTTTTAAAATGCTAAAATCGCGCCTTTATGAGCTTGAACTTATGAAGCAACAAGATAGTGCGAATTCAAGTGAAAAAAGCGAGATAGGCTGGGGACATCAAATCCGCTCTTATGTGCTTTTTCCTTATCAGCAAGTTAAAGATAATCGTAGCGGCGAAGCCTTTTCGCAGGTGGATAATATCTTAGATGGAGATATTAAAAAAATGATAGAAGGCGTTTTGATTGCCTTAAAATCAGAATAACCCAAATTTGGAATTTAACCCATTAAATTCCAAATTTTAACGAAAAAAATCCCAAGCAACTTTTACAATAGTTGCACCCACAACAAATAAAAATAATTTTTTAATGAAATTTCCTTGAGTTTTTAAAACAAGTTTTGAGCCCAAATACGCGCCAATAATTTGCCCAAAACCCATCAAAAAACCCACAAGCCAAAGCACTTCATAACGCCATAAAAAGATGATTAGAGCAACTATATTGCTTGAAAAATTTAAGATTTTGGTATTCATACTTGCATCTTTCATATTAAAACCAAGTAACATCACACAAGCAAAAATCCAAAACGAACCCGTTCCAGGTCCTAAAAATCCATCATAAAATCCCAAAGTAAAACCACAAATGATATGAAAAATTTTGATATTTTTTATCTTTGCCTTAGTAGGAAATCTCCCCAAATTTGGCTTTAAAGCTGTATAAAGAAAGGTTAAAGTTAGAAAAATCAAAATGATAAGCTTTAGGTATTCAGAATTAATAAGCAAAACACTATAAGCCCCTAAAGCTGCTCCAAGCGCAGTGAAAGTCACACCCCAAGCCAAATGCTTAATGGTAGTGGATTTATAATAGGTCATTGCCGCAGTAAAAGAGCCAAAAACGCTTTGAAGCTTATTTGTGGCGATTGACAAATGCGGCGCTATGCCACAAGCTAGTAAAGCAGGTAATGTAATAAGCCCTCCTCCGCCAACAATAGAATCAATAAATCCAGCAAAAATCGCGATAAAAAATAAGACAAAATAATAAAATGTTTCAAGCTCATTAAGTTGTGAAAGAATGGTTTGCATTTTAAACCTTTTAATTTTTGTGTATTATAAGTTTTTTATTTTAAATCTTGCTTACTTTGCCCCAAACGATAAAGTGCAAAATCGTATTTTACAGGATCATTTGGATCAAATTCTTTTAATTTTTGCGTGAGTTCTAAAACACTTTTAAAATCATAAATCTTACGCTTTAAAAGCTTAAGTTCTAATGAAACTTTATGTGTATGCGTATCAAGGGGTATGAGCAAATCCTTTTTATCAATTTTTGCAAAAAGCCCAAGATCAAGCTCATCTTTTCTAACCATCCATCTTAAATACATATTGTAGCGTTTAAGTGGCGAAGTGGGGGTGTTTTGCCAAATTTTACTAAAGAAAAAGTCATAACCATAGCTTGAATATGAATTTAAAGTCTTGATTTTTTGCATAAATGCTAGTATAGAATCTGTGATATTTTGTCTTTTTTCATAAGGCTTGGTAAAAAGTTCATTAAGCGAAATTTCGTTTTTTAATCTTGAAAAGGTAATGAAAATCTGCGTGATATCCTCTTCGTTTTGAAAGCGATATTTTAAGTTTTTTAACTCTTTTTGAATTTGATTTTGGCTTAAATTTAGCAAAGAAAAATCAAGCTTGTTTAAAAAATTCACTATATTTTTAGCATTTCCATAAGCAAATAAAGCACAAATTAAAGCAATAAATTCATCATTATGGCGTTTGGCTATTTGCAAAGGATCGGGTGCATCAAAAAGAGCTTGGATAGTGTTTTTCTCATTTGCTAATCGATCGAGTTCTTTTTTTAATTGATTGAAATTTTGCATTTGTATTTAAATATAAAATTTGCCCTATCGACTCATAGAGCAAATTTCAAAGTTAAAATTAAGACTTGATTCCAAGTAAGGTTTCAAGCATTTGATCCACAGTTGAGACAATCTTAGCTGCTGCGCCATAACTTGATTGGTATTGGATTAAGGCTGCTAATTCTTCATTAGTGTTCACACCTGTTTTTGACTGGTACTCGCCATAAACAGAATTATAAAGCGTTGCATTGCTTGAATGAACTATATTGTTATTTTCACCATCACTTGCAATTTGTCCTGTGAATTTTCGGTAATACTCCTCCATAGTTAAATTGCTCACCGTACCGTCTTCATTATAAAAATTCACTTTTTCATACTGAAGTTGCACTATAGCATTTGCAACATCATTATTTCCATCAACCCCATTAGAACTTGCTTTTAAGCTATCAGGATTATTTTCAATGTTTGAATTTACCTTAATAGAACTTGCATCATTTCCACTAAAAAAACCTCCAATATTTAAAGCTCCAGCAAAATTTGTATCATTACTTTTTATTGCAATTCTATGTCCATTTTTTGGACTAAGCTGGAAAGTTCCGCTACCGGTTTTTGCATCATAATTATATGAAGCACTTAAAAAATCGTCAACATCATTAGTATTGTTGTTGTCACCATTATCATCAGTGTCTGCATTAATTTGCGCAAGCAAGGACTCCATCGTAGTATTTTCATTAATAGTAATACTTTTTGTGCCTACTTCCTTACCGGAAGCATCATAAACCACTATATCAAAAGTTCCTGCTTGTAAATTTTTATCATAGCTCATCAATGGAAAATCACGCGACAAACCTTTCAAAGGATCAGAAACCTTTCCTTCGGTTGCAGATGAAGCGTAAATATTATTAGTTTGCGTGATTAAAGTCTTTGCGAAAGTATCAAGCATATCTTTGTATTCTTGTATCATACCATCAGTATATTTATTTTCAGTTTGATCATAATATCTTCCACGCAAATCAAGTTGTGCGCCTAATTTTCCACCTTTTAATTTACCGGTTAAGTCAATAACCTTCTCATCACTCATCTTATAAAGTATGCTATAAGATTCTTGTTGATTGTCAAATTCAAGCTCTAAAGGATGAAAGCTATCGCCATCAACCAAAGTCATACCTTCGATGCTAAGATTATAATACTTTCCACCATCTGTAATAGTAGAATCAAGCGAACTATCTTGAGTGATTTTATTTTTAGATGCAACCCCATCAACCAGTTTAGAAAGCTGAAGTTCAAGTTCATCTCTTCTATCTCTTAATTCATTAGCTCGTTCACTATCTAAAATCTCTTCGCCACTTAGCTGCTTATTAATATTTGCGATTTCTGAACCAATTTTATTGATTTCATCAACAGTAAGCTTAATATCATCATTAATTGTTTTTTGAATTCTATCTAAATTTGAAAAAGTGTTATTGATATTTTGTGTTAGAGTTTTTGTAGCTTCTATAAGAGCAATTTTTGTTGCTGACTCATTAGGATTTGATGCAAAATCATTCCACGCCTTATTATAACTTTCTAAATCTTTCAAAATACCTGTACTTTGTATATCCGGAAAGCGCTGACTGATCTCTGTTAAAATATTGCCCATATACTGTGTATATTCAAGTTGAGTAGTGGCGTTTTTTAATTTCCAATAAGCATGCTCATCATGAAGGCGCACTATAGTTTCTATAGAAGTTCCCGTTCCTACTTGTGCACCACCTGGTGCAGTAATATAGCCACCTGTTGTTTGTACCACCCTTTGACGCGTATAAAAAGTGCTATTAGCATTTGAAATATTGTTTCCTGTGGTTGCAATTTGAATTTCAGCGGCATTAAGTCCTGAAACTCCTGTATATAAACTAGAAAAAATACTCATTTTCGCTCCTTCGTTTAAACATTAATTTTAAAAAGAGATTCCAATTCTGTTTTCTTATCTCCATAAGCATTATTCATTCCATTTCCATTTTCAAACATGGTGTTTAACAAACCATCAAAAAAATCTTTCACAATAAGTACAAATTTAGCATATTCTTTATTTTTACTATGTAGGGTTTGAAGATTTTGTTTTAACTCAGCCAATTTAGTCTTATCTTCATCATCTAAAAGCTCTATAAAACCTTTAGGATTGCTATTATTAAGTCTTATTAATTCATCATCAAGCTGCTTTTTTGCAAGCTGAAACTCTGCAATGAGTTTATTTTTTTCTTCTACGCTTTTAGCAACATTTTCATGTTTGGCATTTTGTATATCATTAATATCGCTTTCTGTAAGCTTAATAAGCTTTTCAAGAATAGAATTTGCCGTATCTAAGTATTGTTTAATCATAAATTTCTCCCTTAATTAAATTTGCTCAAAAAAGGGAGAAGGGGTTTAAAGTAAAGAATCCGCAACTGCAGTAGCTGTAGCACTTAAATCAATTTTATAAGTTCCATTTTTAATCTGCTCTGCAATTTTAGAAACCCTACTATCGCTTTCCATTTTTTGAGTTTCATTAGTTTTTGTTTGTTTGTTTTTACTGTCTGCATTATTCACCGCAATGCCTGTCGCATAGCCTTGTTTAATTGGATTTATCATTTTTTCTCCTTCAATCTTTATCCTAGCAACAAGATCGGCTAAAACTTAAAAAATTTAACTCCTTTCTTTCAAAAAATCAAATAATAATTTAGAAAAGCCAAGTCCGCCACTTAAAGCCTTACTCATAGTATCATTATACATAGATGAATAAATTTCATCACTGGCATCTTTGCCAAAAAGTGAAGCCTTTTCTTTAAGTGAAACATCTAGCACACTTTTAATCAAAAAGGCCTCAAAAGCATCAGTTTGCTCTTTTAAAGCCTTATCATAATCAGAATTTGCAACCACTTCATTTTCATTAACTTTATACTTTACACTTGCATAATTTTTCACTGCTTGCAAACTTGAAGAATTTTTTGCCACACTTTCCAATAAAGGATTGTTCGTATTATAAGTTGCTAAAAAATTATCTACTCTCATCAAATAACCTCGAGTTCTGCATTAATCGCGCCTGCTCTTTTTAAATTTTCCATAATTGCGATAATATCATTTGGCGTAGCACCTAGCTTATTTAACATTCTTGCGATATTTGCCACTGTGGTTTTTGGCGTATTGATTCTTAGCATATTTGATGCAGGATCTATCATTCCACCATCTTTCATATCCATTCCTTGTGTAGCATCAAGTGTTGCAATATTAGGGTCTACTTTTATAGTAATATCCTTATGTGTAATAAGCACTGGCTCTACTTCTATATCCACTCCTGCAATAACTGTCCCTGTTCTTTCATCAATAATGACTTTGCTTTCTGGAGTATATGCAATGTCTTGCTCCAAAACCCTTGCCATGAATTCTACCGCTGAAAGATCTTCAGGTTTTTTAAGTTTTATCGTTCTTGAATCCACAGCCTTTGCCACTCCATCTTCAAACATAGCATTTAAAACTCTTTCAATATCACTTGCTGTTTTAAAATCTGCATTTTTAAGACTTAAAGTTAAATCATTGTTTTCAAAATTTTGCATGATTTCTCTTTCTACATGCGCTCCACCTAAAACAGTTGCAGCAGTGGAGTGATTTCCCCCATTTCCTCCTGGTCTAGCACTCAAACCGCCAATAGAAAGAGAACCTTGCGCAATAGCATAAATTTCCCCATCAATTCCGCGCAATGCTGTCAGTAAAAGTGTCCCACCTTGCAAAGATTTTGCATCGCCCATAGACGAAACGACGATATCAAGCTTATCTCCTGATTTTGCAAAGGCTGGAAGCTTTGCCGTTACCATTACTGCGGCTGTATTTTTTGACTTGATATCATTAGGATTGACTTTGATATTCATTCCTTGAAGTAAATTTGAAATGGATTGTAGGGTGAATTTAGAACTAGTCCCATCGCCACTTCCATTAAGTCCAACAACCAAACCATATCCTATGAGTTGATTATCCCTAACGCCTACTGTATTTGCTACATCTTTAATTTGCACCCCAAAAACACTCAAGGTAAAAAATGCAAAAACAAGTGCAATTCTCATTGATTAATCCTTTAATCTATTATCTTAATACGAGAAAAGCAAAAAAAGTTCCAAAAATTTAAATTCCAAATTCAAAACAACTATTTTCTTATTTTGTAACTTTATCACATCAATAAAAATTAAATATAAGTAAAATGAATTACTTTCAAATATAAAGGATGACTCATGAAAGATTCTCACCAAAAAAATCGTAGAGCTTTACTTAAACTTATGGGACTTGGCGGAGTTGCCACATTAGGAGCTAGTAATGTGATTTTACCAAAACAAGTTAAGGCAGAAAATTCTTTTGCACCAAAAATTGCTATCATTGGAGCTGGACTTGGAGGCATTACCATGTCAGCACATTTAAAGGATATTCTACCTCGTGCCTCAATCACACTTTTTGACAAAAAAGAAACCATGTATTATGAGCCAGGTTTTACTTTGATTGCGGCTGGAATTTACACAAAAGAAGATGTGGAGTATAATAAAGCCGATCTCATTCAAGATGGCATTACTTGGATTAAAGAAGATATCAGTAAAATAGAACCTAAGCAAAATAAGCTTAAAACTGAAACAAATGCAGAATACAACTATGATTACCTCATCATCGCAACAGGCGTGCATTATGAATTTGAAAAGGTAAAAGGACTTGATCTTAATACCATACACGATCCAAATTCAAATATCACAAGCATTTATACTGCCAATGGAGCTGTAAAAGCAAGAGATTTTATACAAAAACTTGTAAAAAATGGCGGAAGAGCTGTATTTGCAGAACCAAATACTGCGATTAAATGCGGTGGGGCAAATAAAAAAGTGAATTTTTTACTTGAAGATTTAGCTGTGAAAGAAAATTCAAGAGATAAAGTTGAAATGCTACTTTGCGTGGGTGGAAATTCCATGCTTTCAAGCCCAGCTCACGCTATGATGATAGAGCAATTTTATATAGAAAGAAAAATGCCTTATTTAAAACAACATTTGCTCGTTGAAGTTGATACTAAAAATAATATCGCTATTTTTGATAAGCTTATGCCTTATAGTGAAAATGGGGTTAAAAAGGTTGCTAAAGAAAGATTTGAGAGTAAATTTGATTATTTATTTGTCATACCTAGAATGATTACAACTCCAATTATTAGCGAAGCAGGACTTGGGGTTAGCAAAGGCGATGTAGAAGGAAACTGGGTTGATGTGGATCAATACACCTTGCAACACAAAAAATACGATAATATCTTTGCCATAGGCGATTGTGCCGGAGTTCCTAAAGGAAAAACAGGCGCAAGTATTAGAAAGCAATACCCAGTAATTGGCGCAAACATACTTTCGCATTTACAAGGCAAGGAACTCACTGCCAAATTTAGTGGCTACACTGCTTGTCCTTTGCTGACAAGATATGGAAAAGCCGTGATGGTTGAATTTGACTATGAAGGCACAGCTCCGACTTTAGAATGTATGGGCGCAACAAGAGAAAGCTGGATGAATTGGTTTGTTAAAGTTTATTTGATGAAACCAATGGTAATGAAAGCTATGATAAATGCTAAAGCATAAGAAAGGTTAAAAATGAGTAATTTTGATAAAACAATAAGATTAATAATCGCAGCAATTTGGTTTTTCTTTTTTGGCTTTGTGTGCCAAAGCTGGTGGTGGGTTGTAGCTTTATTTCCTTTATTAAGTGCGGTTTATAGCTATTGTCCGCTTTATAAGATATTTAAAAAGAAAAACTGATTTTATTAGAGTGTTTTTTGCACTCTAAAATTTTATACAAATTTCACTTTTATTTTGCTATCATTTTTATTTTATAAGGAAAAATAAGTGAAAAAATCCAAATTTTATCTTTTTTTAATAATCTTTTTTATCAAATTTGCGCTCTAGCTAGTGATTTACCTCAAAATATAAAAGAAAATTTAGGCATTGAAAAATTTGTGGATGAAAATTTAAAAGAAATTTTAAATGAGCCTTTAAAAGAAAATTTTATCTTTGCTCCAAATGGGGAATATTTTTTGATGAGAATTTAAGCCTTTTTCAAAAAGAATGCTTAGAAAACAACGCCGGTGCTTGTGGAAATTTGGGTTCAGAATTTCAAATGGGCGTAAGACTTTCTTTAGATTTAAACAAAGCTTTATTACTCATGCAAAAAGCTTGTAAATTAGGAAGATTAGAATCTTGTGCAAAAGTTAATTACATAAAATTTAAGTATTTAAAAGATTTAGATGAAAAAACTTATCAAAGCAATTTACAATATTTTTTAGATCACAACTCAAGTATTGCTTTAGTAGATTACATATTTCTAAACTTGATAAAAAAGATATAAACTCGACAATTCTCTTAGCCCAAAAAGGTTGCGAACAAGGACATGATATCATTTACGCAGGACTTGCTTATGGGTATGCATGGGGAGATGTGAAAAAAGATTTGATAAAAGCTAAAGAATTAAGCTCTAAGCTTTGTGAAAAAAATACAAAACTTTGCTTCGCACAAGGCTGGGTGGAATTATTTAACAAAAATGATATGTTAAACAAGTTAGCCAATTTATCAAGTGGCAAACCTATGTTTATCGACATAGAATTTAATTGATTTACCCCAAAAACTTTTTTATAAATCTTGTAAAGCCAGATATTATGATGTTTGCGATATGGCAGTGGATATAGATTCTAAAAAAGGTCTGGCTAAGTCTATTTATCTTTTAAAAATTGCAAAAAAATATCAAGAAAATCTCTGCAAATTAAATGGCAATGAAAATGGTTACTATAAAGTGAAAAACATTAAGAATATTATTTTTAGCATGAAAGTCAATCAATACATAGAAAATATCCAAAAATTCATTTCAAATTTGCTTTTTAGAATGGGACCTGTAAATAATCAATAACTTGCGTCCCAAGTAATATCTCTACAACAAATGCCATTATTGCCACGATCATAGACTGCATAAAAACTGAAATTAAAAGCCATTTTGGTTTTTGCAAGCGTTCGCATAATTTTATTGCTAAAGTTTTTATTTTGTATTTTTTAATCAATATTTGATATCCTTTAAAATATTCGTAATTTATTTTTGCTTATTTAATGTATTTTATTACCGTGATAATCTGTTCGAATATTAGCAATAATTTATCTTTACAGATAGAAAAATTCATTAAAAATAAAAATTTTTAATTAAAAATGTATAAATTTGTAACATTTTTAATTAAAAAATGTTAAAAAATTTAAAATATTTATTTTATTAACTAAATTTTAGTATATAAAACAGATTTATAATGAATTTAATATTATATAAATAATACAAAATATTTTAAAAATGTAATACATTAAAACAATTTCTCATTTACATTAAATTTAAATTGATATTTAGTGGATAAAAATAGCAAAAAGTATAAAAACTCCACCTAAAATTTGCAAAAATGAAATACTTTGAGCCAAAAATAAAAACCCAAAAAGCATAGCAAATAAAGGCTCACTAAGTTCTATAAGCTGGACTGAATTTGACTTTGCAAAACTTAAGGCTCTAGTAGTGCAGTAAAATCCACCTATAGTAGGCAAAAACGCCAAAGCTAAAATTAAGATAAAACTCTCTAAAGAAAAATTAAGATTTAAATTTGCTCCAAATAAAGGAGTGCTCAAATACAAACTTCCTATAAAAAGCAAAGCACAAAGAGGAATTAATCCAAAACCCAGTTTTAATTTTCTAGTAAAAAACAAAAATAAAGCATAACCAAGTCCTGCTAAAATAGCATTTATCAGGCCTTTTAAATGAGTGAAATTTTCCAAAGTTCCACCTTCAGCCAAAAAAATCATCCAAAGCCCCAAAAGTGCAAAAACCATAGCCAAAAGCTCATTTAAATGAAAAAAGCGTTTAGCATCCAATGCTTCACAAATAAAAGCGATAATCATCCCCACACCAAAAAGCACAAAAACTACATTAGCCACACTTATACTTGTATAAGCAGCACTCTCAAAATGATAAAGCATAAAAAAATCCAAAAAAAGCAAGAAGTAAAAGTGTGAAAATTTTCTGTTTGATAAAAACTAGCAAAGCACCCAATTTTCTCATATAAATTAAAATCGCAAACAAAATCAAACTAGCCACAAAACATTTATAAAAAGCTACTTCAAAACTCATAAAACCTTTTCTAAAAAGAAAAACGCTAAAAATTCCAACAAAAGCGTTAAATATAGCGGCTAAAAAAGCAAAAAAGAAAGCTTGAAATTTAGGATTTTTTAGCATATTTTAAGCTCCTTTTTAATTATTTTTTTCATAGAGAGGAAGCTTTATTTGAAGAGCTAAAAATACCTCCCATATTAGAGTTTAAAAGTCTGTATTCTTCATTTTTACATAAAATATTATGAGCTTTATCTAAATTCCAAAAAGGAATATTTGCAAACAAATGGCGGATTAAATGATAATTTTCCTTATGTAAGCCAGTAAAAAATAATTCAATTTTATTGCCAAATCTATTCCAAGATTTTTCTATTTCTCTTTTGTTTTTTATAATAGGAAAATGTTCTGCCATCTCTATAAAATGTCCTACCATAGAAAAACTTGTAAGTAAAGGCACAAACCAATACATTAACAAAATATCAAGAACATTAACATAAAAACAAATACCAAAAATAGCAATCCAAAATAAAATAAGATATTTAATTTCTTTATCCTTAAAATCACCCAAGCGATTTCTTATAAGATAAGAAATAAAATCAAAAGTCTTACCCAAAAACAAAGGCAAGATAAGGTGCCTAAAAATAAATTCTTTTAAAGAACGGGAAGCAAAAAGCTTTGATTGTATATAAAAATCATAATCAGGATCTTTATTTTCAACTCCTAAAAAACCATGATGTTTAATAACATGACTTTGTCTGTATTTTTCAAAAGTCTGAAAAATAAGATATCCGCTTGGATATTTACCTAAAAAATCATTTAATTTTCTATTTTTTGCAATATTCTATGGGCTGACTCGTGTAAAATAGTCGCTAAAGCCCTTTGTCCCATGCCAATAAATAAAACTGCAAATAAATACATAAAAATGTTTTGCATAAAACAAGAAATGACTATTATCAAAGTAATTTACCAAAAATCTTATAATACAGCAAAAATTTCATGATAGTTATCAAGTTTATAAAGTATTTTAAATTCTTTTAGAATAGCTTTTTCAAATAACATTTTAATCCTAAAAATTATTCATTATATTAACTATATTAAACACAAGACTAAAATAGTCTTGTGTCTACCTTAACCCATCCAAAAAAGATCGCTAAATTTGTTAAAATTCATTTGCTCTAAGCTTTTTTGATCTTCGCAAATTTGCATGATTTTTTCGCATTGTTTTGGACTTAAACGCGTAGCAAGATTGGCTTTAAATTTGGCGATTAAAAGAGGGATTCCTTCATTTCTGCGTCTTTTATGTCCTATAGGATATTCAACTTCGACTTTTTTTGTGCTTGTGCCATCTTTAAAGAAAACTTGCACGGCATTAGCTATGCTTCTTTTATCACTTTCTAAATACTCTTTTGTATAGCGATCATCCACTTCTACTTGCATTTTAGCTCTTAAAGCATCAATTCTTTCATCGCTTGCAACACTATCTTCATAATCATCTGCATTTAAACGTCCAAATATAAGCGGCACAGCGACCATATACTGGATACAATGATCTCTATCAGCAGGGTTTGCAAGCTCACCTACTTTATTGATGATGCGATGGCCTGATTCTTGAGTTGTGATGATGATTTTTTCTATTTGATCCAAACGATCTTTTACCTCATCATGTAAGGCCAAAGCTGCTTCTACTGCGGTTTGTGCGTGAAATTCAGCTGGGAAAGAAATTTTAAACAAAACATTTTCCATTACATAAGAGCCAAATTCTTGAGGAATGGTGAGTTTTTGTCCTTTCATTTTCACATCTTCATAGCCCCAAAATTTAGCACTTAAAGCTGAAGGATAACCCATCTCTCCTGTTTTAGCTTTTAAAGCAAGATCCACCCCGCGACTTGAAGCATCACCTGCTGCCCAACTTTTCCTACTACCTGTATTTGGCGCGTGACGATAAGTTCTTAAAGCTCCACCATCAATAAAAGCATGAGAGATGGCATTACGAATTTCTTCAAAATCACAACCCAAAAGCTTTGCAGCTACTGCAGTGCTTGCTATTCTTACAAGTAAAACATGATCCATTCCTACTTTATTAAAGCAATTTTCAAGTGCTAAAACCCCTTGAATTTCATGAGCTTTTATCATAGCTTCTAACACACATTTTACTTTTAAAGGTTCTTTTCCTTCGCTGATATTTTTACGACTCACATAATCAGCCACTGCCCAAATCGCACCTAAATTATCACTTGGATGTCCCCATTCAGCTGCAAGCCATGTATCATTAAAATCAAGCCATCTTACCATAGCACCCACATTAAAAGCCCCACGGATTGGCTCTAATTGATAAGAAGTTCCAAACACTTTCGCACCCAAAGGTCTAAATTCAGCCCCTTCTACACTTGGTCCTAAAAGCTTGGTACAAGCAGGATATTTAAGCGCTAAAAGCCCACAACCTATAGTATCCATTAAACAATATCTAGCTGTCTCTAAAGCCAAATCACTTGTGATTTCAAACTCATTGGCATATTTTGCAATTTTTGTTAAAAGTTCATCAAATTCAGGGCGTTTTGCCTCTAAAATTCCCATATCACTCATCTTTTCTCCTTATCTGTCTTGAATTTTTACAAATTTTCTTGGTTCAACGCCTATATATTCGCTACTTGGGCGAATGAGTTTATTGTTTGCTCTTTGCTCTTTAATGTGTGCGCACCAACCACTTACGCGACTCATAATAAAAATCGGCGTAAAATACTCAGTCGGAATTCCCATAAAATGATAAGCTGAAGCACTATAAAAATCCGCATTTGGCGGTAAACTTGGGCGTTTTTCTTTCATCAAAACTTCTATAGCTTCGCTGATTTTAAACAATAAATTATCACCCCCTAAATGCTTACTCCATACTTTAATAAGTGCATTTCTAGGATCACCACCAAGTCCATAAACACGGTGTCCAAAGCCCATTAAAAGCTCTTTGTTTTCTAATTTTTCATTCACGCCCTTAATGGCATCTTCAACACTGTTAAAACTTTGTATCAAATGCATAGCCGCTTCATTTGCTCCACCATGCAAAGGCCCTCTTAAAGCCCCAATAGCCGCAGCAACTGCACTAAAAATATCACTTTTTGTTGAAGCACAAATTCTAGCTGTAAAAGTCGAAGCATTAAATTCATGCTCTGCATAAAGGATTAATGAACACTGCATAGCCTTGATAAAGTCTTCTGTTGGGCTCTCAAGTTTTAATTTTTCTAAAAAATATCCCGCTATGCTTGTTTGTTTAGAGTCAAAATCAATTTCTTTACCAAAATTCACATAATGATGCCAATAGCAAAGCACACTTGGTAAAATTCCTAAAAGTCTGATGATTTTTTCATCTTGGTTGCTAAAATCTTCATTTTCACCTTCTAAAGCTCCTAATGTTGCAACAGCTGCTTGCATTAAATTCATAGGATGAACTTCTTTTGGAATAGCCTTTAAAACACTTTTTAAATTCTCACTCAAAGCTCTTTGAGCAATGATTTTTGTTTTGTAATTTTCTAATTCTTTTGCGTTTGGTAATTCTCCAAATTGAAGCAAGTAAGCCACTTCTTCAAACTCTGCATTCTGTGCTAATTCTTCTATGCTATATCCATGATAATTTAGCCCATTTCCAAGTCCACAAGTACAAATTGCACTTTGCCCCGCAATAACTCCTGCTAATCCGCCTTGTTTTTTCTTTGCTTCACTTACACTCATTTAGCACTCCTTTTAAATAAATCATCTAATTTTTTCTCATAAGCATAATAATCAAGCATTTCATAAAGCTCTTCTCTTGTTTGCATGATATCTAAGACTTCTTTTTGATGTCCATTTTTTAATATGCTTTCATAAACTTGCACTGCAGCTTTATTCATCGCACGATTTGCGCTTAAAGGATAAAGCACCATTGAAATGCCAACCTTAGCAAGCTCATTGGTGCTAAAATAAGGAGTTTTTCCAAATTCAGTGATGTTAGCCAAAACCGGCACTTTAATCACTTTTGTGAATTGCTCGTATTCTTCTAAAGTATGAATGGCTTCTGCAAAAATCATTTCAGCCCCTGCTTCAACATAAGCTAAAGCCCTTTCAATAGCTCTTTGCTGTCCTTCAATGGCATGTGCATCTGTTCTTGCCATAACAACAAAATCAGGATCGATTTTAGCATCCATAGCTGCTTTAATGCGATCGCACATTTCTTCTGTGCTTACAAGCTCTTTATTTGGACGATGTCCGCATCTTTTTTGTGCGACTTGATCTTCAATGTGTGTGGCTGCTGCACCTGCGCGGATTAATTCCTTAATAGTCCTTGCTATATTAAAAGCTCCGCCAAAGCCTGTATCTGCATCAACAAGCAAAGGAGTATCCACTCTTGAGCAAATGCGTCTAACATCAATGCAAACTTCTTCAAGTGCGATAATACCAAGATCAGGCAAGCCATAACTCGCGCTTGCCACACCACTTCCTGATAGATAAAGGGCTTTATGCCCTATTTTTGTAGCTTGCAAAGCTGAATAGGCATTAACTGCACCTACTATCATCAAGGGCTTATTTGTTTTAACCAATTCTTTAAATTTTTTTCCTGCACTCATTTTATTTCTCTCCTTTGTTTTTTGGATAACCTAAAGCATTAATTGCTTTTTCACAATTTTTTAAAACTTTTTCATCTTCTATAGTGGCTGGAATTTGCAAAGGCAAGCCATCTGCAATTTCTCTTAAATTCTTACGCAAAATTTTTCCACTTCTTGTTTTTGGCAAAGCATCAACCACAGTAGCAATTTTAAAAGCAGCTACTGCGCCAATTTCTTGACGCACCAAAGCAACCACGCCTTCTACTATGCCTCTATGATCTCTTTCGATTCCATTTTTTAGCACGATAAAGCCCATAGGAAGCTCGCCTTTTAATTCATCATTTACGCCAATTACCGCACACTCTGCAACATCAGGATGCTTAGAGATAATCTCTTCCATTTCGCCTGTTGATAGTCTATGCCCTGCGACATTGATAATGCCATCCATTCTGCCTAAAACATAAACATAACCTTCTTTGTCAATATAGCCAGTATCTCCGGTTAAATAATATCCTGGGAATTGATCTAAATACCCTCTACGATATCTTTCGTCATTTTCCCAAATTCCCATCAAACAAGCAGGAGGTAAAGGAAGTTTAAGACATAAAGCACCTTTTTTTCCAGCTCCAAGCTCCTTGCCATTTTCATCTAAAACTTTAAGATTAAAACCTGGCATAGGTTTTGTTGGACTTCCTGCTTTAATTACTTGAGGATCTAAACCCATAGGATTTGCCGCGATTGCCCAACCTGTTTCAGTTTGCCACCAATTATCCACAACAGGTTTTTTGGTTACTTTTTGTATCCATTTTAAAGTATCACTATCACATCGCTCCCCTGCTACAAAAATCGCTTTTAAGCTTTCAAGATTAAATTTCTTAAGCCATTCTGCTTTTGGATCTTCTCTTCGAATCGCTCTAAAAGCTGTTGGAGCTGAAAAAAGCACATTAACTTTATACTCATCTATAATTCTCCAAAATGCTGAAGGATTAGGCGTTCTGACAGGTTTTCCCTCATATACAATAGTGGTGCAACCATTCATCAAAGGTCCATAAACTATATAAGAGTGTCCTACAACCCAACCTACATCTGAAGCTGTAAAAAATACATCTCCAGCTTTTGCATTATAGATATTATCCATCGACCATTTCATCGCAACAGAATGTCCGCCATTAGATCGAATCACGCCTTTTGGAGAACCTGTAGTTCCTGAGGTATAAAGTATATAAAGCGGATCTGTTGCCAAAACAGGAACAGGATCAACCCCTCTTGTTTTTTCTTCTTCGCTTTCCCAATCTACATCACGCCAAGGAAGCATATTAGCTCTATATTGTGGGCGTTGCCAAATCAAGCAAGTTGTAGGTTTATGAGAACTTTTTTTAATTGCTTCGTCTAAAATAGGTTTATACTCTATAATATTACTCACTTCAATACCACAGCTTGCACTAATCACAACACGCGGTTTGGCATCTTCTATCCTTGTAGCAAGTTCATGCGCTGCAAAACCTCCAAATACCACACTGTGAATTGCCCCAAGCCTTGCACAAGCAAGCATAGCAATAACAGCCTCAGGTATCATAGGCATATAAATAACAACACGATCTCCTTTAACCACGCCTTTATTTGCTAAAATTCCTGCTACTTTTGCTACACGATCTCTAAGTTGTTTATAAGTATATTTTTTCTTCGTATCTGTAACTGGTGAATCATAAATTAAAGCAAGCTGATCGCCTCTACCATTGTGAATGTGCAAATCAAGTGCATTATAACAAGTATTCATACATCCACCTACAAACCATCTATAATGCCCATCACTATCATCAAGTACTTTATCCCACTCATTGTACCAATGGACTTTTTTTGCTGCTTCAGCCCAAAATTTTTCAGGAGTAGCTAAGGACTCTTGATAAGTTTGTTCATAAACACTGCCCATGATTTTCCTTTCTTGTAATGTTGAATTTGCATTATAAAGCTTTTGAAAAAAAAATTAAATGCTTTATTTTGTTACATAATGTATAAATTTTAAACTGCTTTGATAATTTATGTATATTTTTTGTGCATTTTTTATATTTTTGTTTAATTATTTGTTAAAATTTTTTCAAAAATCTACAAAATAAAAAAGGAATAAATCATAAAAATGTTACATAAAGTAATTATATCTGCCCAAAGAATTCAAAATGCTTAGCTCTCTTGATAAATTATCAGAAATTTTTAAAAAATCTGGCTTAAGTATGAGTAAATTTGCAACAGTTTTGGAAAAAGATCGCAGAACAATAGCAAATTGGCTTGAAAAAAATACAAAAAAAGAATTAGATGGTAAGGTAAAAGAAAAAATTTGTGAAGTTTTTCGCTATCCCACCGAAATCTGGGACAGTAAAGACTTTGATTTTTATCAACTTTTAAACAATATTAAAAATGATGAAATTCGTATTATTGATGAAGGATATATCGGTGGTTTAAAATATATTTTTGAGAATGAAAATGAGGGTTCTTTGATACTTCATCCTGCCTTTCCAAATCCCGCTTATAGAGATTTTATTGTGCCTTTTATCTATAAAGATATTGACAATGAGGAAGCTAAAATTTTTCGCTCCAAACGCGGAGAAAAAATGCGAGCTTATTCTTTTGGAGCTAGCGAGTGGTATTCGATTAAGTCTTTACTTGAATTTTGCTTTTCCCCTATAGGAAATTTCTACACCAAAGAACAAAAAATCAAAATTTTAGAACTTATGATACATACTTTTAAAGATAATTTGAATAAATCATTATATTTCTTTGATTCTTATGATAAGAAAATTTATGGGCTTGATATGTTTTATCTTTCTATTAATATTAAAGAAAATTCTATGTTTTTTAAAGCCCCGCTTGAAATGTTGATTGTAGAAATTCGTAACACAATGCTTATAAGAAAAATACACCATCATTATACTAATGCAAAAGAATGCCCTACTCATATAGATCCTAAAGATGCAAGCATTATTATGGAAATTTTGTTGTATTGCTTAAAAGAAGATTTTGATCTTTTGCAAAGTTGTAAAATTATAGATGAAAAAACTATTTATGGAAATCTTTTTACAAAGGTTTTAAGCTTGGAACTTAAAAATAAAATATGATTAAATTTTAAAAACTTTCAACCATATAAAGATAAGCTGGGGTATTGATTTTTGCATAAGGTTCTATATAAGCAACTTGATACATATCTTCATCTATAATTTTTGTAATTTTACCCACAGGAACTCCAGGGAAAAATATCTCATCTAAGCCACTAGTTACAACCTCATCACCGACTTGAACCTTTGCCCATTTGGGAATAAATTTAACCATAGCCCTATCATTTTGTCCTTGTACCAAACCAGGCAGACGATCTTTACCTATATATACAGAAAAAACGCATTGCTCATCGCCTTGTAATAGACCCATTAGTCGATCTTCTTTATTGATCGCAATACCTGCTGTGTAGCCTTTATAAATCAGTCCCCTATTTCTATCATGCTCTCTAATAAAAGAATTAAGCCACACCTTTTTATAATCACCCACTTGCACATACGAAATCGCTCTGACTAAAGACACTTTAGGAAAATATTGACTAGAATTTCTATCTTCTAGAATTTGATTTAAATCATTACTAAGCGAAGATACTAAAATACTTGTTTTTCTAAGCTCTTCATTTTCACTTCGCAAATTTCGAATCTCATCGGCTTGATCGAAATGCTCATTAAATTTATTTTTTAAATACTCAATGAAGTCATAAAAGCTTGTAATCACAACATCATTGGTATTTAAAATATTTTTCTTAATCACTCCCCCATAATAAAAAGAAATAAATACTAAAAAAGATAAAATTAAAACATTACGAATTTTATTCTTCATTTGTTAATTGCTGCAATAATGAAATTTCCTCCAAAGCTTTACCTGTGCCTTTTGCAACTGCAAGCAAAGGTTCATCTGCAATATAAACAGGAAGTTTGACAATTTCAGATAAATACTTATCAAGCCCACGGATCAAAGCTCCACCACCTGTTAAAACCACGCCATTTTCTACTATATCACTCGCTAAATCAGGCGGCATCATTTCAAGTACTGTTTTTAAAGCATCGGCAATTTCTTTTAAATGCTCTCTCATAGCCTCTCTTACATCTTCACTTGTAAGCTCTATACGACTCAAAAGTCCGCTAACTTGATCGCGTCCTTTTACTATCATAGATAATTCTTTGGTAAGTTGCACAGCTGAACCAATTGTAATTTTAATTTCTTCACCTGTTCTCTCACCTATAACAAGATTGTATTTTTCTTTGACATAATTAACTATACTCATATCAAATTTATCGCCGGCTGTACGAATAGATTTTGAAATCACAAGTCCGCCCAAAGAAATCACGCCAATTTCAGTTGTTCCACCACCAATATCTACAACTAAATTTCCTTTAGGTTCTTGTATAGGTAAATTTGCTCCAATAGCTGCCGCCATAGGTTCTTCAATCAAAAATACCTCTCTAGCCCCTGCACTTAAAGCACTTTCTCTTACAGCCTTTCTTTCCACTTGAGTTAAACCATACGGCACTGAAATGATAATCCTAGGACGTAAAAAGCTTTTTCTGCGGTGTGTTTTTTCTATAAAATAGCGGATCATTTTTTCAGTCATATCAAAATCAGCAATAACGCCATCTTTCATAGGACGAATAGCTTCAATATTTCCTGGGGTTTTGCCCACCATATCTTTTGCTTCTTTACCTACGGCAAGAATTCTTACTTTCCCACCGTATTTCTCTCTTTCAATAGCCACAACCGAAGGCTCGTTAATTACTACGCCCTTGTCTTTAACCAATACCAAAGTATTAGCCGTTCCTAAATCTATACCCATATCACTAGAAAAAAAACCTATAAGCTGATCTAATATCATACTGCACCTTTTTGTTTTGTTTGTGTTTTAATCAATAAAGCCTTTGCGCCTTTACTTACTACATCTTTTGTGATGATAATATCATAATTTTTGTATTCTGGTAGTTCAAACATCAAATCCACCATTATCTCTTCTATAATACTTCTAAGCCCTCTTGCTCCAGTTTTTCTCTCCAAAGAAAGTCTTGCAATTTCTCTTAAAGCATCGTCTTCAAATTTTAATCTCACTCCATCAATGGCAAAAAGCTTTTGATATTGCTTAATAATCGCGTTTTTAGGTTCTGTTAAAATTCGCACCATGTCATCTTCATTTAGCTCATTTAAAGATGCAATCACATGTAATCTACCAATAAGCTCCGGAATAAGCCCAAAATGCACTAAGTCATCAGGTTCAATTTTTTCTAGCAAAGCTTTGTCACTTTCTTTGTTTTTATCATCAAAAAATCCAACCACCTTATCGCCAAGTTTGCGTTTTAGTATAGTTTCAAGTCCATCAAAAGCGCCACCACATACAAATAAAATATTCGAAGTATCAATTTGTATGAAATCTTGATTTGGGTGTTTTCTACCACCTTTTGGTGGTATATTAACTAAGCTTCCTTCGATAATTTTAAGCAAGGCTTGTTGTACACCTTCACCACTTACATCACGAGTGATGGAACGATTTTCACTCATTCTAGCAATTTTATCAATCTCATCAATAAAAACTATACCTTTTTGTGCTCTTTGCACATCTCCATCTGCAGCTTGCAACAAACGCGTTAAGATATTTTCCACATCTTCTCCTACATAACCTGCTTCTGTTAAAGAAGTCGCATCGCAAATGGCTATAGGTACATCTAAGAATTTAGCCAAAGTTTGCGCAAGTAATGTTTTTCCGCTTCCTGTAGGACCAATAAGTAAAATATTTGACTTAAAAAGTTCGGTATCATCGTCTTCTAAATCTGCTCTAAAAAGTCTTTTATAGTGATTATAAACCCCTACGCTAAAGATTTTTTTAGCTCTATCTTGCCCTATTACATACTTATCTAAATGCGCTTTGAGCTCCTTTGGAGTGATGCTAGAAAAATCCTTTGGCGTGTATTCATCATTTTGCTTAGGCTCTTCTTCTCCATAAATTAAATTATAAGCACCTTGCACGCAATATTCGCAAATAAAAGCATTATCATAATCATTAGTTAAAATTCTTCTCTCATCGCTTTCAATTTCATTGCAAAAACTACATCTTTTAACCATTATTTCTTTCCTTATAAATAGGAATTCCTCTTTTTGTTTCTAAAATAAATTGACACATTTTTTTTACATTCTCACTCGAAGTATTTTCTAATAAATTCAAGGCATTATCTTTAATATTTCCTCGTCTAAATAAAAATCTAAAGGCTTTACTTAAAATATCAACTTCACTTTTATCAAAACGGCGACGAATTCCTACCAAATTTAAACTCCTAATACTCGCACGATTTCCTTCAGCCAAACAAAAAGGTACTATATCTTGCGATAAAGCACTTGCTCCTGCTATCATACAACCTTCACCTACTCTGACAAATTGATGGATAGGAGTAAGTCCACCTACAACAGAATAAGAACCAAGTTCCACATGACCTGCTAAGGTAGCATTGTTTGCCATGATGATATTATCCCCCAAAAGACAATCATGCGCGATATGACAATACGCCATTATAAAGGCATTATCGCCAATTCTAGTAAAACCATCACCTTTAGCTGTACCTGAATTTATAGTCACAAATTCTCTAATAGTGGCATTTTTACCTATAACAACCCCACTTTTTTGCTCATTTTTATAAGAAATATCTTGAGGAATATCACCTACTATTGCATAGGAAAATATCTTAGAATTATCACCTATGCTAACATTTGGTAATACTCTAGCGCCTTGCTTAATAATAACTTCATTGCCAATTCTTGCATTCTTGCCTACATAAGCATAAGCTTCGATAACTACATCATCGCCTATTATAGCTCCATCTTCAATCACTGCGCTTGGATGAATTTGCTTCATTATTTATCCACTATCATTGCTTTAAGCTCTGCTTCTGCAACTAAATTCCCATCCACAAAAGCTTGACCTTTAAAAATCCATAAATTTCCACGATTTTTAACTACACACATTTCATAATCAAGTCTATCGCCAACTCTTACAGGGCTTCTAAATTTAGCTCCATCTATACCTGTAAAATATACCACCTTACTTTTTGGATCGACTTTATCATCCATACTTTCAAAAGCCAAAACTCCACCCGTTTGCGCCATACCTTCCAAGATAAGCACTCCTGGATAAATTGGATGATCTGGGAAGTGTCCCATAAAAACTTGATCGCTTATGCTAATATTTTTATATCCTCTAACTACTTCTCCAACTTTTAAATCTGTGATTTTATCGACAAGTAGAAAAGGGTAGCGATGAGGTAGAATTTTTTGAATTTGCATTACATCTATCATTAATTAGCCTTAAAAACAATTAAAAAATTTAATTATATAAAAAAATCATTAAAAATTATATTAACAAAATCAATTTTATTTAAAAATTTAAGACAATTTTTCAATGATTTCTTTTGTATCGTGATAAATTTCACTTTTTGCTATAATTTCATATCTTACGGGTAGAATTTTCTCAAGCACAATTATGGGCGAAAGATCATAAGCTCCGCAAAATTTCGTGCGAAATTTAATCTCTGCTTCTACGCTTAAAGGGTGTTTTAAAAAGTCTTCAAAGCTTTGCCATTTGCTTTTAAAATAAGTATTAAAACGACTAAATTCTATAAAAATCATCTCATCTTTTGTGCTTTTATAAATTCCATTTTTTAAATTTTGGTTTAGATTGTTTTCATCTAAAGAAAATCTTGTGTAATGATTTTTAAAATGAGAATAAAACAAAATATGGCTTTTTGTAGCCTTTTTATCAAGCTTTATTAAAGCACTTAAAAGTCGGTAATTTAAAAATTTTTGCCTTATAATTTCAAATTTAACACCCTTTTTTTCAAGCAAATTCACTTTTTTATAAAGCTTAATCCTTGCTTCTATGCTTGCGGGCATTATTTGCCCATTCATAGGTGACATTAATTCATCAATAAAGCTTTTATCTTGCTTTTGCTTCTTAAGCCCATAAATGCAACCGCAATAATTTTGATGATAAAGCATTTCTTTTTTTGCCAAAGCAAATTGCCTTTGCGTGCCACCATTTTTGCGAAAATCAGGAGCTAAAAATTCCACTCCATAAGGTTCGCATTCTTTTTGCAAAGCATTTTTTAACTGCTCTAAATCTTTTTTAGGACTTGTTAAAAGCGTGGTTGTAAGCTTTTTTTCTCCAAGTTTTGCTGCGAATTCCACACTAGAGCCCATTCTTAAATCAAAGCAAATTTCACATCTTGCACCTTTTTCAGGCTCATCTTCATAGCCCTTTACGGCTTTTAGCCATTTTTCATACTCGTATTTGCCCTTATAAAGTTTAATTCCAAGCTTATCACACGACCTTTTCACATCTAAAAATCTAAGCTCATATTCGCTTAAAGGGTGGATATTTGGATCGTAAAAATACCCTACAATTTTTTCTTTAGGGTATTCTTTTCTTAACTCTTCTATGAAATAATGACTATCCACACTGCAACAAATATGCACTAGCATTAAAGACTTTCAAGCACTTTTAAAGCATGATCTTTTACGCGAACATTGCTATAAATTTCGCTGATTTTTCCAGCTTCATCGATGATAAAAGTAGAGCGGATAATGCCTTCATATTCTTTGCCATAATTTTTCTTAAGTCCCCAAACTCCATACATTTTAGCAACTTCCTTTTCGCTATCACTTAGCAAAATATGCTTCAAATCAAATTTAGTAATGAATTTTTCATGTGAATTTACACTATCGGGACTTATACCGATAATCACAGCATTTTTATCACCGAATTTATCATAATTTGCACTAAAATCACACGCTTCTTGTGTGCAACCTAGGGTATTGTCCTTTGGATAAAAATACAAAATCACCTTTTTGCCTAAAAAGTCTTTCAAGGCTATCTTTACACCATCTTGGTTTAAAAGCTCAAAATTTGGTGCTTTTTCGCCTATTTTCAAACTATTCATTTGCTTGCCTTTGCTTTTATCGCTTCCACACTTTCCCCACCAAAGCCTATATCATAGCCTTCAATATCTTCTAACATTACGACAACTCTTTCTTTTGCTTTGCCATATTTTGTGCTTAAAAGCTCGGTTATATCACTTATTAACTCGGCTTTTTGCTCCTTACTTAAAGCCGGTTTTGCTAATTTTATGTTTACTATTGGCATTTTTTCTCCTTTTTAATTTTTATAATTATTTCAAATGAAATTTAATAAAAACAATTATTTTTATTTTTGCAAAAATTAATTCTTTTGAATTTTTAAATTTAAAAACATAAAAAGCCTATCATTAATTTACTTTTGATAAAATTAATGCTTTTTAAGCATATATAAACTACAAGGTTAAAAAAATGATCTCAGCAGATAAAATTTGGATGGATGGTAAATTAGTTGATTTTAAAGATGCAAATTTGCACTTTTTAACCCATTCTTTGCATTATGGCAATGCTGTTTTTGAAGGAACTAGGGCTTATAAAACAGATAAAGGTTTAGCGATTTTTAGACTCGAAGATCACACTAAAAGACTTTTAGAGTCTGCAAAAATCACTCTTTTAAACTGTCCTTTTTCTCAAAAAGAACTTGAAAATGCACAAATTGAACTCCTAAAAGCAAATAATTTTAAAGGCAATGTTTATATTCGTCCTTTGATTTTTTTAGGTGATGGTGTTATGGGACTTTATCATGTAAAAGCTCCAGTAAGAGTAGGAATTGCTGCTTGGGAATGGGGTGCTTATCTTGGTGAAGAAGGTTTAGAAAAAGGCATTAAGGTAAAAATTTCCTCTTTTGCAAGAAATAGCGTAAAATCTTGCATGGGAAAAGCCAAAGCAAGCGCAAACTATCTAAATTCTCAAATCGCTAAATTTGAAGCAATTGAAGCAGGATATGAAGAAGCTTTAATGCTTGATGAAGAAGGTTTCATTGCGGAAGGAACAGGAGAGTGTTTCTTCATAATAAAAAATGGAGTTTTAATCACTCCGCCAAACGATTTTTCCCTAAAAAGCATCACTCAAGATACTGTGCTTAAAATCGCTCACGATCTTGGTCTTGCTGTGCTTCGCCAAAGAATTTCAAGAGATGAAGCTTACACAGCAGATGAGGCATTTTTTACTGGGACTGCTGCTGAAATAACGCCTATTAACAACATTGATACAAGAATTATAGGCAATGGCGCAAGGGGAGAAATTACAAAAAAACTCCAAGATGCATTCTTTGATGTGGTTTATGGACGCAATGCAAAATACGCATCAATGTTAACTTATATCTAAAAAAGGAAATAAATGCCAGCTGATTTAAATGATTATTTTAATAAAAAAAATGGAAATTCAAACAACCAAAACAATCGTCAAAATTTCAATTTTAAAGTGCCTGAATTTAATTTCAAAGGTTTTGGGAAATTTTCGCCTTTAATTTATGGAATAATTATCATTGTTTTATTTTTAGTTCTTGCAAAACCTTTTGCTATTATCAATGAAGGGGAAATGGGAATCAAGGTAACCACAGGTAGTTATGATCCAAAACCTTTAAAATCTGGTCTTCACTTTTTTGTCCCAATCATTCAAAAAATCATCATTGTAGATACCAGACAAAGGCAAATGACTTACACTTCTCAAGATAGCACAAGTAGCATACAAACTGGGGCGGGTATTATCAACAAAAGTTCCATTTCTGTGCTTGATAAAAAAGGTTTAACTGTTCTTGTTAATATTACCATTAAATATAATCTTAATCCAGAACAAGTTTCAAATACTATAGCGAATTGGAATTTAAACTGGGAAGATAAAATTATCGATCCAACAGTGCGTAATGTCGTTCAAAGTGTTATAGGTCAATATACAGCAGAAACTTTGCCAGCAAATCGTAATGCCATAGCAGATTTAATCCGTGAAGAAGTTACAAAAAATGTTTCATCTCTTGTCAATAAACCTGTATTTTTACAGTCTGTAGAATTAAGAGAAATCATCTTACCGGCTAGAGTAAAAGAGCAAATTGAACTCGTACAAATTGCCCAACAAGAAGCAGTTCGTGCCCAACAAGAAGCTTTAAGAAAAGCAATCTTAGCAGAGGGTGAAGCTAATGCTACTATTATTAACTCAAAAGCTAAAGCAGATGCTACTAAAATAGAAGCTCAAGCGCAATCTTATGCAAATAAAGAAATAGCAAACAGCCTAAACATTCCTTTACTGAATTTAAAACAAATTGAAGTCCAAGGTAAATTTAATGAGGCTTTAAAAGTAAATCAAGATGCTAAAATTTTCTTAACTCCAGGCGGAGCAGTGCCAAACATTTGGGTGGATACCAAAGACATCAAAAAACAAGGCTCTATACAATAATTTCTAAAGGGTAAAAATGACAAATATCAGAGAAATTTTGATGTTTTATATCAATCATTTATATACAATTGATTATCTCTTTTTTACCCTTGTACTTATATTCTTTTTACTTATATTAATTCTTAGCTTGTTTGCAAGACACAAACCATTCTTGGCCTTTTTTATATTTTTTTTAGCCTTTATTTTATCAGGAGCTTTAGGATATTTTGGCTACAATTTTTTAGATAAAAAAATTCGCGATAGAAGCACTCAAATTTTATCTATTAAAAATTTGCAAAGCTCAGCTATGCTTGCAATCGATTTTGACATTAGCAATCACTCAAAATATAATTTCAAATTTTGTAAAATTACGGCAAAAATTTATCAAAAAAGCAATCCTAATGATAATATTTTAACGCGTTATAAACTTCAATTTATTCCTATTAAAATAAAAAGTTTAATTTTAAATGATTTAGAAAAAGGAAAAACACAAATTCAAAGAATCAGTTTTGAAAATTTTCAAAATAATGATAATATAGACATCAAATTAGTTTCAAAGTGTTTTTAAATGTATTTTACAGGTTTTCATTTCATCATCTCAATTATTTTATTGCTTTGTTTTATACTCATTTGTATATTGATTTTTCTCAAAATTAAAAACAAACAAATAGCAGCCATCTTTTATGGTATTAATGTGATTTTTATAGGAATTTTAAGCTATTCGCTTTTTTTAACCATCAATCAATACACCAAAAAAACAAGTATTACAAATATAAATTACAAAAGAAATTTAAGAAGCGAAAGTATAATTATCAGCGGAAGACTCAATAATTTTTCCAAATATCCCGTTAAAAATTGTGTTTTAAAATTTACCATAGTGGACAAAAGAGGTGATGCAAACGGAGAAATGTTTAACACTCAAAATTTTAAAAATACAAAAGGTGAAAATCGCAGTGTAAGTTATGATATTGAGCTAACTTCTTTCTTGGCAGGAAATACCTACCAAGATTTTGTAAAATCAGTGCCTATGCCACCTGAATTTATTAATTTTGAATTTTATCACACCCTATCGTGTCGTTAATTTTTAGAATTTTCATCATAACTAAAGCTTGGATTGATTTGTTTATTTTTACTTAATTCTTCATACCATTTGCTATGCAAGATATAAACTTCTTCTTCTTCCTTATAGCCACTAACCATAGAATGGATACTTCCTTTAATGGCAAAAACAGCCATATAAATATGAACGCAAAAAAACACCACACAAAGTATTCCTAAGAAATTGTGAATAATAGCACTAAGTCTTAAAAGATCAATTTGACTCAATCCAAAAACGCTTTGAACCACAGTGGAATCAAAATCAACAAAATACATAAATCCACCCGTAATTATCATCAAAAAGCCACCAAATACAGCGATATAATACCAAGATTTTTGACCAAAATTAAATTTACCCGCAGGCACTGGGCGTTTTACTTTGCTTAAATAGCCCCCAACTATCATAAGCCATTTGATATCATATTTAGCCGGCAACATTCTTTTTATCCAACACAAAAACATAGGGATAATAGAAATGATAAATAAAATCGTCGCAAAAGCATGTAAATTTTTACAAACCCTTACAAAAACACCTCCACCAAAATACGAACCAAAAATCATAATCAAACCCGTTGGCACCAAGATGATCCAAGAAAGTGCTGCGATAAAATGAAAAATTCTTTCAAATAAATTAAAAGCATAAATTTTATTTCCATCGTGAGAAAATTTCTTAGGACCTATAACCATAAAATGTAGAGCAAAAGCCGATAAAACCACTATGATAGAGATCAAAGCAACGCTTGCGATATATTCTCCTTGCAAACTTGTCCAAAGCTTACCAAAGGTATCATAGGTTGCTATATTTTCTATGCGTTGCTGAGCCCAAATTTGCGTATCTTGCCCCATTCTTTCATCGCCATAGGCAAACAAACTCGCAAAACTTGCTAAAAGTACTAAAAATATTTTTTTCATAAGCGTTCCTTTCCTATATAAGCGATTTTCCACTCTATACTTTGCGAAGGATTGGCTATGCCATAACCCCTACTTTGTAGTCTATTATGATAAATCTCTTCAATTTTAGAACTTTCTCCTACCAAAAGTGCTTTAGTTGAACACATTGCCGCGCACACAGGTACTTTTCCTTCAGCAATACGATTTTGCCCATAAAGCTCTCTTTCTTTTTCAGAATTTGTACTTTCAGGCCCACCTGCACACATGGTGCATTTATCCATAATGCCTTTGTTGCCAAATACACTGTCTTTTGGAAATTGCGGTGCGCCAAAAGGGCAAGCATAAAGACAGTATCCGCAACCTATGCAAATTTCTTTATCATGCAAAACAATACCATCTGCACGGATATAAAAACAATCCACAGGACACACGATAGCACAAGGCGCATCATCACAGTGCATACAAGAAATTGAAGTTGAAACTTCTTTGCCTTGCACACCTTCATTTAAAGTAATAACGCGGCGCCTGCGGATATTAATAGGAAGCTCATGTGCTTCATCACAAGCCACCGCACAACCATTACAATCAATACAACGCTCATTATCGCAAAAGAATTTCAAGCGTTCTTTTTCCAAATTTGCAAAATTGACTTTACTCATCTTTTACACTCCATCTTTTGAAATACGGCACAATCCGCCTTTGGTTTCTGGAATTTGACACATAATATCATAGCCATAATTTGTCACGGTATTGGCACTTTCACCACTTGCGTAAGGCTTAGTTCCTTGTGGGAAATTATGCGTTAAATCCACCCCTTGCATCACGCCGGTAAAATGGAAAGGTAAGAAAATCATATCTTTTGCCACGCTAGGATTGATTTTCACACGCACACGAATTTTAGTGCCTTCTGGAGAATGCACCCAAATCATATCGCCCTTTTTGATATCTTGCTCAAGTGCAAGCTCGGGATTAATCTCACAAAACATTTCAGGCGTTAAACGCGTTAAATACATAGAAGCTCTATTTTCCATACCTGCACCATTTAAATTCACAAGTCTTGCGGTGACTAGATTAAGCGGGAATTCTTTAGAATAATCCTTAGCTTGTTGCACAGAAATAAATTTAGTATCCACGCGATAAAGTGCTTTTTGATCTTCAAAACTAGGGTATTTTTGCACTAAATCTGCTCTTGGAGAATGCAGTGGCTCTCTGTGAAGTGGAATTTGATCTTTAAAAGTCCAAACTACAGCTCTAGCCTTAGCATTTCCATAAGGCACTACGCCTTTTTCTATACATTTAGTTGCTATGATATTACTATCATCATAAGACCAAGTTGCACCCATTTTTTCTTTTTCTTCTGCACTTAAAGTGATACCTAGAATTTTTTCTATATTATCCTTTGTGATTTGCGGATAACCGGTATTAATAGGCGAATTTAGCGGTGCATTTTTTGCCAATAAGCTCTCACCCTCATACTCGAGTCCAAAGTTGTTTCTAAAGCCCATACCGCCTTTTGCTACCTCGATATCAGTATTATAAAGCACAGGAGTTCCTGGGTGCTTATCACTCCAGCAAGGCCAAGGAAGCCCATAATACTCCCCTGCAACCTCATCTTTGCCCTCTAAAGTTACTTCGTCAAATTTATCCCAATTTAAAGTGTGCTTTTTAAGTCTTTCAGGACTCCAACCATTAAGTCCTATACTTCTAACCGCTCTTGCGATTTCTCTTGTTGCATTTTCAGGCCAAACGATCTCACCTTTTTCATCGCGCAAAGTCTTGGTATAATCTTCATAAAAACCTAATCTTTTAGCAAGTTCAAATAAAATTTCTTGATCTTCTTTGCTCTCATAAAGCGGATCTATAATTTTAAATCTCCATTGTCCGCTACGATTTGTCGCTGTTACACTTCCGCTTGTTTCAAATTGCGTTGCAGCAGGTAAAAGATAAATTCCATCTTTTCTTTCAGAAATGATCCCTGCTTCATTGACAAAAGGATCAACCAAAACCAAAAGTTCTAAAGCTTCCAAACCTTCTTTAACCTTTACTTGTTGCGCAGTTGAAGTGATACCATTTCCCATTACCATTAAAGCTTTTAAAGGTGTTCCTGCATTATCAACCTTATCATTTCCATCTTTACCATTAAGTGCTGCAGCCCACCATCTAGCAAGTGAAAGTCCAGTTTTATGCATCCAATCTTTACTAACAAAATTCCCCAAAAGCCACTCATAATCCACGCCCCAAATTTTGGCATAATATCTCCAAGTCGCTTCATTTAAAGCATAATAACCTGGCAAATTCTCGCTCAAACACGCCATGTCTGAGGCGCCTTGCACATTATCGTGTCCGCGTAAAATATTTACTCCGCCACCAAATTTACCTATATTTCCTAAAACCATTTGTACAATAGGTGCTAAACGCGTATTTGAAGTTCCTACGGTGTGCTGTGTTAAGCCCATAGCCCAAACTAATGTTGCTGGTTTATTTTTAGCTACCTCATGAGTGATTTGAATGAGAAGTTCTTTAGAAACTCCAGTAACATTTTCTACCTCATCAAGAGTCCATTTTGCCGCTTCTTCACGAATTTTATCTATACCAAAAACCCTTTCATCAAGGTATTTTGTATCTTCTAAGCCCTCATCGAAAATGATTTTTAGCATTCCATACATAAAAGCTATATCTGTCCCTGGACGAATTCTTGCATAAATATCCGCTTTGGCTGCACTTTTAGTAAATCTAGGATCTACAACGATAAGCTTAGCCCCTTTTTCTTTTGCTTTTAAGAAATGTCTAAAGCCTACAGGGTGATTTACCGCAGGATTTGCACCAATGATAATAATGCATTTACTTCTTTGAATATCTCCAAGATGGTTTGTCATAGCGCCATAACCAAATGTATTCGCCACACCGGCGACTGTTGCGCTGTGTCAAATTCTTGCTTGATGATCTACATTGTTTGTGCCAAAAAAAGCTGCGAATTTTCTTATATAATAAGCTTGCTCGTTATTAAGCTTTGCAGATCCTAAAAACATAACACTTTCAGGATTTTCCTTGCGATAGGTAGCTAGCTTTTCTCCAATTTCATTTAAGGCTTGTTCATAGCTGATGCGTTTCCATTCTCCATTTTCTTTTTTCATAGGATATTTTAAACGCACATGTGAACGCACCATATCAATCATATCAGAGCCCTTACAGCAATGTCCGCCAAAACTTACAGGATGATCTTGTGCAATTTCTTGACGCACCCAAACACCATTTTGCACTTCTGCGATAATTCCACAGCCCACAGAACACGCGGTGCAAACACTTTTAACCTTTTTACTTCCTTCATAAGCTTCTTTTAATTCATCTGCATTTGCTTCTCTCAAATTTTCGCTTCTTGCAAGTAGCGGTGTAGCTAAACTTGAAAGCGCTGCCATTTTAAGAAAAGAGCGACGATTGAGCTTAATATTTTCATTTATACTTGACATCACTCAGCCTTTATATAATATTTTTCCCAATTAGCACTTCTTTGATAAAGCACTTCTTTTTTCTTGCTTTTACCTCTAACAAGATCTTTTCTTTCTTCATCTTGCGCTAAAACTACACTTGCACCACCAAGCACTCCTGTAGCTCCTAAGGCAATAGCAGATTTTTTAAGAAATTCCCTGCGATTTTTCACGAGCCCTCCTTTGTTTGTTTGATTCTCTTCTTAAAAACTCAGAACGTGATAAATCATTTTGAACTTTTTTAGAAGATATTGTCATAGGTTTTTCAAGTTCAAAACAAAATCTTTCAAACTCCATAAATGCCATTGCGATCAAAGCAACTTGTTTGTAAAGATTTGCATTTTGATTCTCAAAAATCAGTTTTAAAAATTCATCAATGTTTTTATTGATAAGCTTTGCAAAAAGCTCTTTAGCTAAATCATTGTTTTCTTCCTTTATAAATTCACTCATTAATAAAAAGCAAAAACCTACACTGTCTTCACTTTCTTTAAAATTCTTCTCATTACGACGCAAAGAACTTTTTGCTAAAATTTGCTTCACATTTAATAAAGCTTTTGAATTTTCAAAACCTTCTTCTATATAAGAAAAAGTTATAGGGATAGCATTCTTTAAAGTCAAAAAAAGCTTGTCGTATTCTTCATAAAAATCTTTAGGACTTTGCGTTTTTTCTAAATTCTCAAGCAAAAAATCAAAACAAGACGCCAAACTTTCATCAAAAAGCCCCTGTTTCATAGCACTTAAATACTCATTTAAATGCGTTAATCTTTGCCCAGAAAGCGAGAAGGTAAAAAGTTCCCCTAAACACTTATAATAAAGACTTCTAGCAATTTTTAGTTTTGAAATATCCATAACTTTCACTTTAAAAAAATTGATAAAACCACAACAAAAATTATATTATGCCAAAAGTGCGTAATATTTACTTTTTGTTTGATTTTTTATCGCTTTTAATGGTAATACTATTTAAATTAAAAATCACTGAATTTAACTATCAAAATTGATAATTTAGGAGTTTGAAAGATTTAAAAAATACAAATGCTATTTTTTAAATCTTGTATCTTTTTAATTAATTATGCTAAATATACATAATTAATTTCTTTTAGAATAATTCTCATAAGAAAATTCGCGCACCATTTCTAACTCATTTTTTGAATTTAAGAACATTAAATTTGGCAATCTCACTCCATTAAAAGTCGTATTTTTTACTATGGTATAGTGAATTTGATCCAAAAATACCACTTTATCACCTATATTTAATTTTTTATCAAAAGCATACTCGCCCATCACATCACCAGCTAAGCAGGTATTTCCAGTAAGCCAATAAGCAAATTCGCCTTTTTTTAAATCTGAAATTTTTTCATTTTCTCTCGTGGCTAAAATTCTAGCATTTTTTACTTCACTTGTATAAGGCATGATGATAGTATCTGGCATATGTGCTTCGCTTGAAGTATCTAAAATGACAATTTGCTTTTCATTTTCTACTATATCAATCACACTAGCGACTAAATTCCCACTCTGCCAACCTACCGCTTCGCCTGGTTCAAGATAAACTTGCACACCATATTTATCACTAAATTTTTTACAAATATCAATGAGTTTTTGCACATCATAGCCTTTTTTAGTAATATGATGACCACCACCAAAATTTACCCATTTTACCTTTCTTATCCATGGACTAAATCTATTTTCAAATGCTCTTAAAACTGCCTCTAAAGCATCTGCACTCTCTTCACAAAGTGCGTGAAAATGAAGACCGCTAAGCCCTTCTAAATTTGTATCTTCTAAATCTTTAGCACGAATTCCAAGTCTTGAATATCTTCCACAAGGATTATAAAGCTCTTTTGGTGCCAAAGAAAACTCTACATTGCAACGAATTCCTAAAGATTTTTCTTTTGCTTTTTCTTTAAATTTTTCAAATTGATTTAAAGAATTAAACACTAAATGATGTGATAAATTTATTATTTCATCCATTTCATCATCTTTAAAAGCAGGAGAATAAGTATGAATTTCCTTATCCATAAATTCTTTAGCAAATTTTGCTTCCCAAAGCCCACTACAAGTACAACCTTGTAAATATTCTCCCACGATTTTCATCGCCCTTGAAAAGGCAAAACCCTTTAAAGCCAAAAGCACTTTTGTACTACTTTTTTCTCCCACACTTGCTAAAAGCTCACAATTTTTTCTAAGTTTATCTTCTTCTAAAATATAAGCTGGAGTAGTTTTTAACCCATCTAAATAATCTAACATCATCATCCTTTTAAATTTATTGCAAAATGATACCAAATTTCTTAACATTTAAATAAATTGATAATTGATAATATTTACCAATTTGTAAAAATTAACTTATATAATTTCAGCCGTAATTTTAAATCTAACTAAAAAAGGAAAAATAATGGATAGAAGAACCTTTCTTAAATTTAATACCTTAGGTTTAGCAAGTGTAAGTTTTGCTTATGCTATGGATCATTCTAAAATGAATCACGGCACAATGGATCACTCAAACCATAATAATATGAATACTTCTTTTATTGACTTTGCACCTAAAGATTTAAAACTTTTAAATATTAACGAAATTGCAAGCGGGAAAAAATTAGCTCCTTTAACACTTCTTAAAAATGAAAGCAAAGAAAAAAATTTCTTTCGCGCCACTATAGAAATAGCAGAGAGTGAGATAGAAATTGCCAAGGGCAAAAAAACCAAATGCTACACTTATAATAAACTCATCCCTGGCCCAAAAATCGAGGCATATGAAGGCGATACTATAGAAATTCTAGTTAAAAATAAACTAAATGAAGCCACTACTATCCATTGGCATGGTATGCCTGTACCACCTGAACAAGATGGCAATCCACACGATCCAATACTTGCTGGAAGAGAAAGAATTTATCGCTTTACCTTACCAATGGGAAGTGCAGGAACTTATTGGTATCATCCACATCCTCACTATACAACCTCAAAACAAGTTTTTAAAGGACTTGCGGGAGTGTTTGTAGTCAAAGCTAAAAAAGATGCATTGTCACATTTAAAAGAACAAGATTGGGTAATTAGTGATTTAAGACTTGATGAAAACGCACAAATTCCAAGCAATACCTTAGTCGACTGGTTAAACGGCAGAGAAGGAGAAATTGTCTTAATCAACGGGCAACTAAAGCCTAAAATCGAAGTTGATAATCAAAGAATTCGCATTTATAACTTCTGTGCAGCTAGGTATTTAAATTTGCGTCTTAGCGGGGCTAAATTTGTACTTGTAGGCACAGATGGCGGACTTATAGAAAAACCTGTTGAAATGCAAGAACTTTTCTTAAGCCCTGCAAGTCGCGTGGAAGTTTTAATCATAAGTGATAAAAAAGGCGAAGTAAAACTTGAAAGTACATATTATGATAGAGATAAAATGATGGTAAAAGAAAGCCCATATACTCTACATTTAGCTGATGTTAGTATTAAAAATAGCGCTAAAAATATCCCGCAAATTTTAAGACAACTTCCACCTTTAGAAGAGCCAAAAAATTTCAAAGAAATTATTATGAGCGAAGATCATCATAAAATGCACGGCATTATGAAAAAAAGCGAAAGTGAAATGAAAAGCGCATTAGCTTCTATGTTTTTACTTAATGGCAAGGTTTTTGATATGAAAAGAGTGGATGAAAGATCAAAACTTGGTGAAGCAGAAGATTGGATCATCATCAATAAATCCCACATGGATCATCCTTTCCACATACATGGAACACAATTTGAACTCATCTCATCTAAATTTAAAGGCGAGCTTAAAAAAGCAGAATTTAGAGCCTTAAGAGACACAATTAATGTGCGCCCAAATGAAGAATTAAGACTAAGAATGAAACAAGATTTTGTAGGGCTTAGAATGTATCATTGTCATATTTTAGAACACGAAGATTTAGGAATGATGGCAAGTTTAGAAGTTGTTGAAAAATAATTGACTGTTTTGTACTGTCATTGTGAGTATTCTTCGTCATTCTGAGCCTTTAGGCGAAGAATCTCTCACTCGTACACTTTTATTATTGCTCTAAGTAAAGCATAATAAAAACCAAAAACAATGCTTTAAAATTTTTATTTACTCTTTAAAGTTTTCATATAAATTTAAGTTTAATTTAAAAAAAAAGGGGGGGGGGGGATTATAATTTTTCCTTTTTTAAACAAAAATTTAAGGAGAAATTATGACGAAAATTTCATTTTCGGCAAGTAAAGTTTTAGTAGGTTTTAGCTTAGGTGCTGTGCTTTGTAGTAATGCAATGGCAATAAATTTGAATTCAAAAATGCCTTAGCTGAAGCTCCGACAACGCCAATTGAAATAGAACTAGGTGGAAAAAATCTGCAAGATTATTTTGAAGTTAAAGGGCAAGATGTAGTTTTAATTGATAGAGATAGTTTAAAAGGCAATGATTTAACCATAAAATCAAATATTTCTAGGTTTGATGATGAAGGTTTTTTAAATCCAGAAGGTAAAGATATCGATACTGATGAATTTAAATATGTCTTTGATTTGGGCGATAAAAATACTTTAAGTATGGGAAGTTCTAGCATTGCAAATCTTTATGTAAATGCTAAAGAAACTATACTAAAAGATATGAATTTATATGTTAATCAAAGTGGCTCGGTGATCAATGGAGATTTAAGCCTTAGCGGAACTAGCTTGGTAGATAATGATGCGTTAAAAGGCTCAAGAGTATCTGTATATGGCAATGATCTTATCGTGAATGGAAATTTAAATGCAAATAATACCTTTTTTGAATTTGGAAATCCTTACGCAACGCAAAATTATTCTATAAAAGTTGCTAAAAATGTAAATATCACTAATTCTAAATTTAGTGTAAATGGCACATCTTTTAAAGATTTGCTTACTAAAGACGCACTTTTGATCCAAGCACAAGGATTTAATAAAGACATAAGCACATCAAATACAGCCGAAGCTTCATATGGCAAATTTGCAAGTGATTATATCAATATAGATAAAAGTCAAGATACCTTTCAAAGTATAGTACTTGATGACACTTTGGTGGATTACAATTTAAAAGAAGTAAATTGCGGATCTAGCAAATGCTTGGTAGCAAATGGCAAAGCGACTGATACTTTAAAAGATACCCTAACCCAATTAAAAATTGACTCAGCTATGCTAGGAAAACTAATAGGAGAATTTAGCAATCCTGAAGATCAAGAAATAAAAGCTCAGCTTGAAGAACAAAAAACAAAATTAGATGAAATAATACAAAAAGGCGAAAACAATCCAAACTTAGACAAAGAAGTAGTAAAATTATATGGACTAAAAGAAGGAAGTGCCGATTATCAAGCTGTGCTTAATCTTAGAGGTATTGCAGACCGACTTGCAGATCAAGGTTTAGGACTAGATCTAAAAAGTCTTAGCGGCGTCAAACTAGCCCTTAATATCAAAAAAGACACAGACAACACAGGTAAAGCTATCACTAATCTAAACTCTGCTTCAAATGCAACCAACACAACCATAAGTGTAAGCAATGATGTATCCATAGGACAAAGAATAGCAATGCTAAATAATCCTTATGGAAACTATGCTTCAAGACTTTCTAAACTTAGATTTGCAAGCACTGATATGGCTGGAAATTATTTAGATGATTATAAAAACAGTATTTGGGCTAATGCTTTTGGTGGTGCAAATATTATAGATGGCGATAGTGGGGCTATATATGGTGCTACTATAGGCGGGGATAGACAGATTAATGATAGTGTATTATTAGGGACTTATTTTACTTATGCAAGCTCAAAAATCAAAGATAATAGCTTAGAGCAAGATAGTGATAATTTCCAATTAGGACTTTATTCTACTATTAATATCGCACCTAAATGGGAACTTGGCTTAAGAGCATACGCACAACTTTCTCCGACCGATCAAAGCAATATTACCACACAAGGTTTAGCAACTTCTGATTTTACAAGTAAATTCTTTGGTTTAAGTGCAAATGTGGGTCGTGTGTTTGATTTTAGTGATAATACTTTATTTATCAAACCTTTTGCGGGTGTAAATTATTATCTTTCTTATACTCCAAGCTACACTGAAAATAATAACATTGGTGGTTTTAATGTTGATTCTATGACTAATAATTCTGTGAGTTTAGAACTTGGTGCTGAGCTTAGAAAATATATGAGTGAAAGCTCTTATCTTTTTATTACTCCAAAAATAGAACAATTTATTATTAATAGTGGAGATGATTATGTTGCAAATTTATCTATTGGCAATGCTTTCTTTAGCAATGTAAAAGCTAATGATAAGAAAAAAACTTATGGACAAATCATCGTAGGCGGTAATGTAGATATTAATGAGAAATTCAGTCTTAATGCAGGTATTGGTGCTAAGCAAATCTTAGCAGGCAAAGTAGATAGCAAAAACGAAACCTATGTGAGTGGGCAAGTTGGGTTTAAATATAGATTCTAAGGATTTAAAGCTCAGTAAAATGAATCTATTTTGTTTTACTTAGCTAAGTTTATTTTAACCAAGTAAAGTGAAATTCAATCACTTTACTTTTTTACAAAAGATTTTAAAGATTTTAAAGATTTTAAAGATTTTAAAGATTTTATTAAAACTCTTTTTTCTTTGAGAATTCCTCTACCATAAAAGAAGTGATTTTGTTTTTTTGTGGTTTTTTAATTGTTTTGCTTTTTAAAATTTATTTTTATGTAAATTTTTTATTTCTTTAAGATTTTCATCTATCCTATTCTTTTAAAACAAAATCTAAAAAATTTAATGCTATACTCAAACTTTTAAAATTTTGGAGAAATTATGGTTAGTGTTGAATTTTTAGGTCCTATAAACAAACCCAAACTAGAATTAAATATCAATAATTTAAAAGAATTAAAAGAAATTTTAAAACAAGATGAAAGCTTAAAAGAATGGCTAGAACTTTGCGCCGTATCTTTAAACGAAACAATCATTTTTGATGAAAATACCCCTTTAAAAGATGGCGATAAAATAGCACTTTTACCACCGGTTTGTGGGGGCTAAAATGAGTGAGTTTATACTTGTAAATGGGGCTTTAGAAATCCCACAAATTTATGCAAAATGGTATGAATTTGCAAAAAATAAAAATTGTGGTACACTGCTTACATTTTGTGGCATAGTGCGTGAAGAAAATAGCATTGAAGCTCTAAGTTTTGATATTTACGAACCGCTTTTAAAAAATTGGTTTAATGAATGGCAAAAAAGAGTTGAAAATGATGGAGTGATTTTGCTTTTTGCACATTCAATTGGCGATGTAAAAATTCACGAAAGTTCGTATTTAGCAGGGATTTTAAGCAAACAAAGAAAATTAGGGCTTAAACTCATCAATGAATTTGTGGAAGATTTTAAAGCAAGTGCGCCCATTTGGAAATACGATGTGATAAATAAGCAAAGAATTTACGCTAAAGAAAGATCAAGTAAACTCTGCGGTGCTGGACTTTTAAAATGATAAAAGAGTTAGAACAATTTAGTATTTTTGGTGTGAGCGCTTTGACAAATGCCAAATTTGAAAGTGATGTTAAAACTTCACAAATCATTCCTTTATGGAAAAATTTTCATCAAATTCTTAGCACACCAAGTGAAATTTATAGCGTGTATTATGATTATAAAAACACTTTAGACTTAGAAAATTTAGAGTACAAAGTCTGCGTGGGTGTGAAAGAAAAAGAAAAGGGTGAAAAAGTGCTTATAAAAGAAGGAAAATATATGCTTTTTGAAGACTTTGGAAAACCTGAAATCATCACACCAAAACTTTGGCAAGAAATTTATAAATTTTTCAAAAATTCAAATTTGCAAAGAAAATTTGAAACAGATTTTGACTTTTATACTGCAAATAAAGTCCAAATTTACATTGGTATCAAGGAGTAAAAATGCTAATGCCTTATGAAAAAAGTTTAGAGATCTTGCATTCTCACATAAAGCCTTACGAAAGAGTGGAAAAAGTGGCTTTAACGCAGTGTTTGGGACGCATATTAGCAAATGATATAAAAGCGAGTGAAAACCAACCTAGTATGCCAACTTCAGCAATGGATGGCTATGCTATTAAATTTGAAGATCAAGATCTGCCTTTAAAAATTTTGGGCATAACTCCTGCTGGAAAAATGCCCGAATTTAAGCTTGAAGCAAATACTTGTGTGAAGACTTTTACAGGCTCTTTGATGAGTGAAGGAAGCGATACTTTGGTGCCTGTGGAAAATGTAAGAGTGGAAAATAATACGCTTTTTATAGAAAAAAAAGTTCCTAAAGGCTTTGCGGTTAGAGAGATTGGCGAAAATTACAAAAAGGGTGAAATTTTACTTAAAAAAGGCACGAAGCTAAATTATAGTGAAATTGCGCTTCTAGCCGAACTTGGATTTTTTCACATTAGCGTGTTTATAAAGCCTATAATTGGGGTTTTAAGCAGTGGAAGTGAGATAAAAGATTTAGGCGAAAGTTTGGAAAATCCTGCACAAATTAGATCTTCTAATCACATCGCCATAGCAAATTTGGCTAAAAATTTAAATTGCGATGTCCGCATATTTGCTCTTTTAAAAGATGATGAAAAAGATACTTCAAAGGCTATAAAAGCTGCTTTGGGAAGTTGTGATATTTTAGTTACAACGGGTGGCGTTTCTATGGGAGATTTTGACTTTTTAAAAAAAGCCATTAAAGAATACGAACTCATCATTGATAAAGCAGATATAAAACCAGGGCGTCATATAAAAATTGCTAAAATAGATGAAAAATTCATCATCGCCCTACCTGGGTTTCCTTACTCTGCTATGGTGATGTTTAATCTTTATGCAAGAGAAATAATAAATGCGTGGCTACTTCAGCCAAAAGACTATGTTTGCAAGGCTTTTTTGCAAGGAAGCTATAAGAAAAAAAGTCCCTATTTGGAATTTGTCGCCTGTAATGTGGAATTTAAAAATGGACGCATTTTGGCAAATTTGGAAGGTAAAAAAGAAGGCTCCAGTGCGATTATAAATAATCTTAACAATAAAGCTGCATTAATGATAGCACCAAAAGAATGTGAAATTTTAGAAAATGAAAGCTTAGTGGATATTATTTTTATGCCTTGAAAAAGGTATAAAGTTTAAACAGGAGTTACAGATATTTGACTTCCTTTTTCATCGTAAGTGTATATAAAACTCGAATTTTTTATACTAACATTTGAGCTTGTGAAACCAACTAGCTGCCCTGCAGGTTTAACATACAATTGTTTGTTTCCATCATAAACATATATAAAACTTCCCTTTTAAACCGCTAAAGTAATAGCCATTTTTTCTCCTTTTAAAAATTTGAAAAAATGTTATCAAAAAAAATCAAGCCCCTTTTTTCTAATTTTTTCAATAAGCTATAAAATCATTAAAATCTTAAGCAAGATTATTTGTTTTATTAAGGATTAATTTTTGCACTTTTTTGCCCTTTTAAATTAAGCCAAGTAATTAAAAACAAAATCAAATAAATAATTATCAATGGAGTATTAATATAAGTTGCTATCATTGATACTGGCGTTTCTAAACCCGTTATCTTAAAAACAATCCATTTTACAAATATTGTAATCTCCTTACAAGCAAAAAATACAAAAACAAAATAAAAAAGTTTTTCTTTCGTAACTTGAACTAAGGCCCTAAAGAAGAAAAAGGCAAGAATAATGGAAGCTATGCTTATAATTTTCCCAAAAATATTATTCGCAAAAGAAATATTTTCACTCATTATTAATTTTAAAATAGAATACGAATTTGATCCAAGAACAACCAAAACCTGCCACACAAGAAAATAAATAAATATTTTATAAGTTTTTAACTTTTTGCAAAATAAAAACACACTAAGTAAGGCTAAAATTATCGCCGAATAAAATAAAAAAGGATGAATGCTGAAAAGATTTTGCAACAAGTCTTGACGAGCGTTAGGCTCATAATTCATAGGTTCAAAATACATAGATTGAAACAATATCATTTTGGCAAAATTTATAATTCCAAAAGCAATTGCACTTAAAATTAAAGATAAAGTCATTGTGATTTTAATCCATTTTAAATCAAAATCGAAAATAACTTTTTGTATTGAGAGTGCAAATTTTTCTTTATTTAAAATTTCTTGTCTGTTTGAATTTTCTTCTTTGTTTGAAAATTCTTGCTTATCAAATTCTTTAAATTCTATCCACGCTACAAGCTTTAAAATATCACCTATTAATATTCCTATAGCACCTAAACCAAATAAAGGCAAAGTGCAAATCCCTATAAAATAAGCCCAAAAAACATTGATAAAATACTTTTGTTTAGTTACTCTAGCGATTTCATAATAAAAGGCCTTAAAAAAGGAAAAATTAAAGCTATAATTAGGACATACAATATTAAAAAAACAGCAATACCTAAAAAGATATTATCCCCATTAAAATAAAACCGACTATAACCAATGCGAGGTTCTAAAATCATAAATACAGCAATAACAGCAATAACACTACCAAAAATCAAAATTCCTAACGCAATAAAGAAGTTGGTAAATAGTTTTTTAGCGCCACCATAGATTTTTAAATCATAAAGCACAATAAAAAATAAAATCAAACTCGCAAGAGAAAATAAAGCTCCAATATAAGGAATGATACCTAAAAAGCCACAAACAATACTCGCTATAGCTTTAAAACGAATTTCTTTTATCTTCTTTTGAAGTAAATTTTCTTGTGAATTTTCCATTTTAAACCTTTGAAAATCAATCTAAATAAAGACTTTATCATAATTTAATCTTATTTTATTTTTAAATTTAATATAAATCAAACAAAAAATTAAAATACTGCTCAAAATATAAAATTCAAAGGTCTTTTATGAGCGGGGATATTATAAAATTTACCTAAAAATCATAATCATCAAAAACATGAAGCTGATAATAAAGGCAAAAAAAGATATAAATCAAACCTACACAAACACCCGAAACAAAAGTAAAAATCAAAATTAATTTTTTCCAAGTAAAATGAGAAATTTGTTTAAAACAAAAATAAATAAATTTAAAAACAAAGACAAAACCAAACAATACACAAAGCAAAGGCACTAAGGCTAAATGCCCATCTAAAGGCAAGGTAAGCAAGAAAAACACACAAAGACTAAAAGCAATCCCAAAGTAAAAAGTATTTATAAAATTTAAACTTTCTATCTTTAAAATAACTTTTTTCCACACTAAAAATAAAGGGGTATGAATTACCAAAAGATAAAAATAATAAATACTTATGCGTTTAAAAATTTCCGCGCTTGCATGAGAACTAAGCATAGGCACTTCGGAAATATATTTTCTATGCATTAAGATAAGAAACATCATCGAAGCAGGATAAACAAAAAAGATTAAAAAGCCTAAAATAGTCCTTTTCAAATTATTCTTTATGTCTTTCTTTAAGCTTAGCAATCACATCTGAAAAACTTAAATTCGCATCTGCTAACAAAACGCTTAAATGATACATCAAATCAGCTGCTTCACAAATTAGCTCATCTTTGTCTTTAATCGTCGCTGCCAGCGCAGTTTCTACGCCTTCTTCACCGACTTTTTGTGCAATGCGTTTGGTGCCACTTTTAAAAAGTTTTGCAGTGTAAGAAGTGCTTTCATCAGCATTCTTGCGTGAATTTATCAGCTTTTCTAAACGCGATAAAAAGACAAAATCTGCGTTTTTAGAAAGCTTTTCAAAACAAGAAATATCTCCTGTGTGGCAAGTAGGACCCATGGGATTTACTAAAATCAAAAGCGTGTCATTGTCACAATCAAGGCTTAAATCCACTATATTTAAGAAATTTCCACTTTCTTCGCCCTTCATCCAAAGGCGATTTTTAGTGCGTGAAAAAAACACGACTTTTTTGCTTTCTAAGCTTTTTTCCAAAGCTTTTTGATCCATAAATCCTAGCATTAAAACTTCACAAGTTTTTGCATCTTGTATTATGGCAGGTATAAGTCCATCTACCTTTTGCCAATTGATTTTTTCATTTAAATTTTCATAATTTTGCATTTTATATCCTTACGCTTATGCCTTTAGTTTTTAAGTATTGTTTTAATTCTTTAATATCAATGATTTTTTGATGAAAAACAGAAGCGGCTAAAGCTCCATCAACACCTACTTCAAAAGCTTCTAAAAAATGCTCCATTTTTCCAGCTCCGCCACTTGCTATCAAAGGCACTTTGCATTCTTGCTTTACTAAGGCTAATTGCTCTAAATCATAGCCATTTTTAACGCCGTCTTGATTCATCATATTTAGCACGATCTCTCCAGCACCTAAATTTTGGACTTCTTTAACCCACTCTATCGTGCTTTTTCCACTATGCGTGCTTGTCTTTTCATCGCCTGTGTATTTAAATACCTTTAAATTGCCATTTTCATCTTTAAAGCTATCAATGCCAACCACAACACACTGCACACCAAAGTTTTTTGCAAGGCGTGTGATTAAGCTTGGATCATTTAACGCAGGAGAATTGATAGAAATTTTATCCGCACCATTAGCTAAAAGCTCGGCTGCATCTTCTTCGCTTTTAATGCCTCCTGCGACACAAAAAGGAATGTTGATATTTTTAGCCACTTCGCTTACCCAATTTCTTGAAATGCGTTCTTTTCTAGCACTTGCAGCTATATCATAAAATACAAGCTCATCGATACCATTTTGCGAATAACGCTTTGCAAGCTCTATGATATCTCCCATATCTTTATGGTTTTTAAACTGCGTCCCTTTTACTACCCTGCCATCTTTTACATCCAAACATGCAATTATACGTTTTGTAAGCATTTTGTCTTTTCAAATACCTTTCTCTTTGAGATATTTTTGCATTTCTTCATCGCTTTTAATCTTGTCAAATTTAGCTTGAACTTTAGCTTCACTGCCTAGTTTGATTTGCTTATTTATATCATCTATAAATTCTTTAAAATTTGGATTTTTATTAATCAGCATATTTAAAGTTTGTATGTCAAGTTCTCTTTCTTTCGCACTAAGCAAAATCGAAGAATTAAAAATATCTTTTTCAAGCTTTATCACTCCTATGCCAAAGCTTTGATTTAAGCGTCTTAACTCGCTTAAAACTTCACTATCAATTTCTTTTAAAACCACCAAATAACCTTCATTTGCCCAGCTAGAATTACTCACAGCTTGAAAATAGCTTTCTTTTAAATTCGAAAAATTCAAAGTGATTTTAAGCTCGAAAGAAAAAAGTTTATAGCTATTTTGTTTGATATTTTCTAAAAGCGTTATGGTTTCTTTTTCATAATCATCATAAGGAAAATAAACTCCCACAATATCAGGATAATTCCATTTATCTGCGCCACTTTTACCCTTTTTACTTTGCTCGTGATAAATGGTTTTACAATTTAAATTAAAATCTGCGTTTTCATATAAGAATTTTACTAATAATGGGTGCAAATCTCTTTCGTGAAAATTGTTTTTTTCTTGTTTTTCGATGATAATTTCATTTTTATTTCCAAGTTTTAAAAGTTCTTTTTCTCTTTCCTTTAACCAAAAAGTTGTCGGTTTTATGGAAGATTTGATAAAATCAATTTTATCCGTAAGTAGTCTATTCCAAAGTGTTTGAGTAGGTGTTTGCCCTATACTACTAAGTTTTTTATCCAAACCTTTTTCAAGAGCAATTTGCCAAATTTCACTCACACTTAAAGGCTTTTTGGCTTGTTTTAAAACTTCTATAATCAATTCTTTATAAGTTAATTTGCTAGACATTTTATCCCTTCTTCTACGCTAAAAACTCCGTCCAGCAAAGCTTTTCCGACAATTACACCGCTACAAATGCCCTTTAGTTTTTTAAGATCTTCTAAACTCGCCACACCACCGCTTGCTTGTATATGAATTTGTGGGAATTTTTCGTAGATAAATTTATAAAGTAAGACATTTGCTCCTTGCATAGTGCCATCTTTTGAAATATCAGTACAAAGTATATGTTTTAAGCCTTTAGCACTATAAAATTCTAAAACTTCTAAAAGACTTTTATCGCTAGTATCTTGCCAAGCGTTAATGACTATTTTATACTCATCTTTTAAAATCGTATCCAAAGCCAAAACGATGGCTTCGCTTCCAAAACTTGATAAAATTTCCTCGCAAAGCACGGGGTTTGTAATCGCTAAAGATCCAATTACCACGCGTTTTACTCCACTTTCAAGCAAAGCTTTTATCTCAGCTTTAGTACGAATTCCACCACCTACTTGTAAATTCACACTGACCTTACTAGCTAACTTTTCTATCAAAGCAAGTTGTCTTTTGCTCGTATCCTTTGCTCCGCTTAAATCCACCAAATGAAGCCAAGTCGCTCCTGCTTTTTCGTATTCTCTAAATTTCTCCAAAGGATCGTATTTATAAACTTTTTTTTGCTCATAATCGCCTTTTACAAGACGTACCACTTCTCCGTCAATTAAATCAAGTGCGGGGATTAACATGTCATATCCTTAATGAAATTTAAAATCAACTCTTCGCCCGCTTCACCGCTTCTTTCAGGGTGAAATTGCACGCCATAAAAATTGTCTTTTGCTAAAGACGCACTAAATTTCACTCCATACTCGCTTGATGCGATAGTGTAATCATTTAATGCTATGCAGTAACTATGCACGAAGTAAAAATAAGCCCCATTTAAGCCTTTAAAAAGTGGGTGCGTGCTTGAAACTTCATTCCAACCCATGTGTGGCAAAGAGTATTCTTTTGGCAAATCAAATTTTTGTGTTTTAAAAGGCATAATTCCTAAAGTTTTTTGATCGAGCTCTTCGGAAAAATCTCCCAAAATTTGCATTCCTAAGCAAATACCAAGTAAGGGTTTTTTGGTATTTTTTAAAAAATCTATTAAATTAAAACTTTCTAAATTACTCATTGCCTTTGCTGCGGTACCAACCCCTGGTAAAAAAAGCTTATCCGCATTTTCTAAATCTTTTAAATCTCTGCTGATTTTAGCATTAAATCCTAATCTATCAAGACAAAATTTAAGTGAAGCTAAATTCGCACAAGCTGTATCGATGATAACTAGTTTCATATTACCCCTTCAGGATTTGTAAAATTTTTATACTCATATCTTAAAGAATCGATACTTATAAAATTTTCATTCTTAAAAATATAAAAATAACTCCAGCCATTATGATTTTCTTTGTTTAAATATTTTGCTGCCATTTTATGTATGCTTAAAATTTCGTTCTCATCACTTACTTTATTACCATTGACTAAATAACAAATATAATTTTTATTTTTATCATAGAATTTTTCATTTTCACTTAAAAATCCAGCATTCAAAAGCTCTTCTAAGCTTACTTTTGGGGGTTTTGTTTCGAGTTCGTTTCTAGTAATTTCATTGTCAATTATATTTATTTGTCTAATTCGAGATTCTGCTATTTTAACATAAAATTTCTCTTGCTCTATACCTATATAATATCTCCCTAATTTTTTAGCAATAGCTCCTGTGGTTCCTGTGCCAAAAAAAGGATCTAAAATTAAATCCCCTTTTTTTGTACTTGATAAGATTATTTTTTCAAGCAAAATTTCGGGTTTTTGAGTAGAGTGAATTTTTTTACCATCTATTCCTTTTAATCTTTCATTCCCTATGCAGATTCCTATATTCCAAACCGATTTTTCTTGTTTGTTGTTATTTAAAAATTTCATAGTTTTATAATTAAAAGTATATTTTGAATTTTTATGTTTAGAACACCAAATAAGAGTTTCATGGGAATTGCAAAATCTCGTCCCTTTAAAATTTGGAACAGGATTTGGTTTGTTCCAAATAATATCATTTAGAATCCAAAAGCCCAAATCTTGCATTATATATCCTAGTCTAAAAATATTTTGAAAAGATCCTATAACCCAAATACTTGCATCGTCTTTTAAAATTCGTCTACATTCGCTAAGCCAAATTTTACAAAAATCATCATAGGCTTTTAAAGATTCAAATTTATCCCAATCATCATTTACACCACTAAAAACTTCGCCATTGGTTCTTAAAAGTTCACCTTGTGTTTGCATAAAATAAGGTGGATCTGCAAAAATCAAATCAATGCTTTTATCCGGAATGGTTTTTAAAATTTCTAAACAATTACCTTGTAAAATAATATCTTTTTGCATTATTGTAAACCTTTTAAGTTTTTACCTGTTGGAAAAAGTTCTTTTCTAAGTTCTACAAATTCTTCTTTGTTGGAAAGTAGCTTTTGTATTAATTTTGGATAATTTTTCTTAGTTTTTAAAAGTGCATTTTTTATTTCTTCGCTTATATCAAAATCTGGAACATTTAAAATATCCTTACTTCTTTCTTGTTTGTTTTTCTTAAGATGTGAAATAAGTTCATTGTAAATATCTATTCTTTGAAAAAGATTTTCAAACAATTCTTTTCCATAGAAAATAAAAATGTCAACTTTTTCATCTGTATTGTTGTTAATTTGTTCTTCATAAAATTTTTTATTTTTCTTTAAACTATCATCACTAAACCACATACAAGCAATAATGCGATAATTTGGGAATTTTTGTTTTAAAGTTTTGATTTTTTTAATTAAATTTGCATATTGCCCTCGTTTTTTTGTACTATCATGATCATCTCTAATTTTTTGTTCAATAAGGTAAATATTATGTTCATCATTGAAAACTTGATCGGCATTAAGTTTATTATTTTCTTCATCAAATCCTATATTTTTATCTAGTGCTTTATATCCCATTTCAATAATATATTCACTTAAAATCTCTTCTATAAAATCACCAAATTTAATTTCACAACTTTGAGTTATATTTTGTATTAGTTTTGTTTTAGCATTTGTAATCCTAAATAATCCTATATAGCGTTTAGGGTTATTTAGCACTGTAAGTAGAATTTCATAATTTAAATCTTCACCAAAAATTTTTGTGTCAAGTTTATTTTTAAAATTTTGATAAGTCATATCACTCCCTTGGAGCTGGCTAAATTTTCGCTTTCTATTTTTACTGCCATTTTCAAGGCTTTTGCAAAAGCTTTGAAAAGTCCTTCGGCTTTATGATGATCGTTTTTACCTTTGACTTTTAAATGCAAACTCACTCCCATAGAATAGCTTAGTGAATAAAAGAAGTGTTCTATCATTTCTGTGCTTAACTCGCCTAATTTTTCTTTTTTAAATTTAGCTTTATAGACTAAATGTGGGCGGTTGCAAAAATCCATCGCACAACTTGCCAAACACTCATCCATAGGTAAAACAAAACCATATCTTGCTATGCCTATTTTATCGCCTAAGGCTTTTTTTATGGCACTTCCTAAGGCTAAAGCTACATCTTCAACGCTGTGGTGCTCATCAATCTCCAAATCGCCCTTGCAAGAAATTTCAAGTCCTATCCCGCCATGCACTGCGATTTGTTCAAGCATATGATTAAAAAATGGCACTCCTGTATCAATAGCCACTTTACCACCATTTAAACACACTTTAACGCTGATATTTGTTTCTTTAGTGACACGCAAAATACTTGCAGTGCGAAAAGAATTTAAAATCTCTTGCTCTATTTCTTTCCAACTCAAATCGCCATATTTTAAACCACAAATACCCAAATTTGAAGCTAAGATCATATCAGTATCACGATCACCTATGACAAAACTTTGTTCTTTATCATATAAATTATACTTAATATAATCATCAAGCATTGCGGTTTTTGGCTTTCTGCACTCGCAATTTTCATTTTCAAAATGCGGACAAATGAAAATATCTTTAAACACAATTTCACAACTTTGCAAAATATCTAGCATTTTTTGATGTGCTATTTCAAAGTCTTCCTTAGGAAAACTTTGTGTTCCAAGGCCGTCTTGATTTGAAACAAGCACAAATTTAAAACCAAAATTTTTAAGTTTTAAAAGCACAGGAATAGCATCTTTTTCAAAGCGAAGTTTTTCAAGACTATCGATTTGAAAATCGCTTTTTGGCTCTTCTATGATCGTGCCATCTCTATCGATAAAAAGGATTTTTTCACTCATTTTAAACTTTCTAAACGAAACGAAACAGCGTTTTTATGTGCGTCTAAATGCTCGTTCACAGCTAAAATTTCAACACTTTTTCCTAAATTTAAAAAGCCTTCTTTGCTAAGCTCTTGCACGCTCATTCTTTTACTAAAATCTGCCAAACCTAAACTAGAATGCGTTTTTGTAAGCCCATAAGTTGGCAAAACATGATTGGTCCCGCTTGCATAATCTCCCATGGATTCTGGGCTTAATTCGCCTAAAAACACTGATCCTGCGTGTTTGACTTTACTTAAAAGTTCGCGTGGATTTTGTGTTTGTATGATTAAATGCTCCGGTGCGTAAAGATTTGAAATTTCTAAAGCTTGATTTAAATCTTTTGCAATGATAATTCTTGAATTTGCTATGCTTTTACTTGCTAGTTCTTTTCTTGGTAAGTTTTCAAGCTGTAAGCTTACTTCATCGCTTACCTTTTGTGCAAATTCATTGCTTAAGCACACTAAAATCACTTGAGAATCTGCTCCATGTTCAGCTTGTGAAAGCAAATCACTAGCCACAAATTTCGCATTAGCCTTTTCATCCGCGATAACTAAAACTTCACTAGGTCCTGCTTGCATATCAATGGCTGCTCCTGATAAATCGCTACTTACTTGGCGTTTTGCTTCGGTTACAAAGGCATTTCCTGGTCCAAAAATTTTATCTACTTTTAAAACGCTTTTTGTCCCATAAGCAAGTGCTGCTATGGCTCCTGCACCGCCCATTTGATAAATTTCATCTACACCACAAAGTTTGGCACAAAAAAGTGTCGCATCACTTATTTTAGCCGGACTTGCTAAAACTACTTTTTCGCATTTTGCAATTTTAGCTGGAATTGCTAGCATTAAAACGGTTGAAAATAAAGGTGCTAAGCCCCCTGGTATATAAAGTCCTACTTTTTCGATAGGGCGCGTTAAAACTTCGCATTTAACACCTTTAGTGGTTTCAACGGAGATTTCTTGTGGAATTTGCGCTTCGTGGAATTTTTTAATATTTTCATAGGCTACCAAAATAGCATCTTTTAGATCCTTGCTTAAACGAGTACTTGCAATTTCTAGTTCTTCTTCGCTTATTTTTATGCTTGAAATTTGAGTTTTATCAAATTTTAAAGCTTGCTCTATCAAGGCTTCATCGCCTTTAAGCCTTACTTCTTCGATGATAGAACTTACAATTTTCGAAATTTCATCTTTTGCTGCTATTGCAGGGCGTTTTAAAACTTCTTGTTTTTGGACTTCATTTAATTCATTAAAATTTATTATTTGCATTTTTTTCTCACTTTAACATTTTTTCTATTGGTAAAACTAAAATCGAACTCGCACCTTCCTCTTTTAAGGCTTCCATGGTTTCCCAAAAAAGATTTTCTTTACTTACCATATGCAAAGCCACATTTTTTTCATCATGTGCTAAAGGTAAAATGGTTGGTTTTTCTACGCCTGGTAACAAAGCTTTGATTTTATCAAGTTTTTCTTTTGGAGCGTGTAGCATAATGTATTTGCTTTCTCTTGCTTGCATTACTCCTGCAACTCTAAGCATAATCTTATCCACTAAGGCTTGTTTTTCATCGCTTAAAGCACTAGATCTTTGTATCAAACATGCACGAGATTCGTAAATGACTTTAACTTCTTTAAGATTATTAGCTTGTAAAGTCGCACCGCTTGAGACTAAATCACAAATCGCATCAGCTAAATTTGCCCTTGGCGCAACTTCCACAGAGCCTGTAAGCATACAATTTTTATAATTAATATTATTTTCTTTCATAAAGCGTTTTAAAAGCTGTGGATAAGAAGTGGCGATTCTTAAATTTTCAAAATCTTTTAAACTATCAAATTTTTTCTCTTGTGGCAAGGCAAGTGAAAGCCTACAATAACCAAAATCAAGCTTTGTCAAAAGCTTATAATTTATTTCTTCGCCTAAGCTTTTTCGCTCCAACTCATTTTCTTCTAAAACATTTTCCCCTATGATACCAAGATCGACAACGCCGTCAAAAACAAGTCCTGGTATATCATCATCTCTAACGCGTAAAATGTCTATGGGTAGATTAGTCGCAAAAGCTATAAGACTTTGCTCATGAATATGCATTTTAATCCCGCATTTGTTTAAAAGTTCTATAGATTCTTTTGAAAGTCTGCCTGATTTTTGTATGGCAAGACGCAAACGAGAATTTTCTTGCATATTTGTTCCTTGCTAATAAAATAAAAAATTATATTATCATAAGTATTTGAATTTTAAGCAAGAGTTTTTAAAATTGCACGAATTTAATTTCTTAAAATAACTTTTAGTATTTATTTTTCAAAACAAAATTGAAATTTTAATACCCACTGTGTGATTATGGGTTTTCTAAAACCTTTAGTATTTTAAACATTTTGTTCTTTTTGGCATAATACAAAGCATCTTTTCCTTTGTGATCTTTGATATAAATATCTGCACCATTTTCTACAAGAATTTTAACAATTTTGGCATATTCTGGCGTATCATCGCCCAAAATAACCACTTCCAAAAGTGCTGTCCAACCAAGATTATTGATATGATTTACTTCTACGCTAGTATTTTTAAGCAAAAATTCAACAACTTCAACATGTCCTTTTTCACAAGCAGGTATCAAGGCATTTCCACCGTAACGATTTAATGGTTTTATAGCGTCTGCTTTTGTATAAATGATTTTTAAAATTTCAAGCTGCCCAGTTGCTCCGGCATATAAAAACGGAGTATTTTTATAATCATCTTGAAGATTCACATCAGCACCGTTTTTAAAAAGCATTTCAACCATTTTAATATTGTTATTATATGTTGCAACCATGATAGGACTTTGTTTTTTCTGATTTTGGATATTAATATTTACACCTTGTTTGATGAGTTGTTCCAATCGTTTTATGTCATTATTATAAACAGCGTCAAATAAAGTTTTTTCCATATCTGTTCCAAATAAAGTGCTCAGAAAAAACAGTGCAACAAAAATAATTTTCATTTTTAAGTCCAGCTTTGCATAAATAATATAAGTATATTTGAAAGAAGAAAGAAAATCCTAGCTCTTTGCTAGGATTAATTAAGCTACAAATTCAATAAAAGCCATTTCGGCTGCGTCGCCACGGCGAATTCTTGTTTTGATGATTCTTGTATAACCACCATTTCTTTCTTTGAATTTTGGAGCTATTTCTGTAACAAGCTTGTTCGTTGCATTTTTATCTTGCAAAGAAGCAAAAACTGCCCTATGCGCGTTAAAGTCTCCAAGTCTTGCTCTAGTAATTAATCTTTCTACATAGCCTCTTAATTCTTTAGCTTTTGGTAAAGTTGTTTCGATTTTACCGCTATTAACTAAAGCTATAGTTAAATTTTTTAACAAGGCAGCACGATGAGATGAAGTTCTACCAAGTTTTCTATATCCGTGTTTATGTCTCATTCTTTATCCTTCGTTTTGTGCTTTTAATTCATCAATTTTTTTCTTAAGCAAATCTTTATTATCGCTAAGTTTAGAAGTCCCCACAGGAAAACCTATGCTTTCCATAATGCTTTTAATTTCATCTAAAGATTTTTTGCCTAAATTTTTAAGTCCAGCAAGCTCATTTACACTCATCAAAGCAAGTTCGCCTATATAAACAATTCCTGCTTTTTCAAGACAATTAAAACTTCTTGCACTTAAATTTAAATCCGTAATATTTTGCAATAATTTCGCATTCTCAATGTCATTATTTGAAGCTTGACTTTTTAAAACATTGTGTATATTGGTGATTTTATCAAATACCGATAATTGCTTATACATTGCCTCTAAAGCATGTTCAAAAGCTTTATTAGGTGTAATTTGTCCATCAGTTGTAATGGTAAAAACCACTTTTTCATAATCTGGATTATCTTCAAACAATACCTTTTCAAGATCATACACAGCTTCTCTAACTGGAGTAAAAAAAGCATCTAAAGCAATGAAATTAGCATCAGTCAAAGTATTTCTAATTTCTTCACTTGGAACATAGCCTATACCTTTTTCTACAATTACAGTGAATTTTAAATCAGCATCTTCATTAATAGTCGCGAGATAACTATCAGCATTTACAACTTCAACAAGCTCATTTTGCAGATCTTTGCCATAAATTTCTTTTGGTCCTTTAAAATGAAACTCTATTGTTTCTTTTTCAGAATCGTTTTTTAATTTAAAACGAAGTTTTTTAAGATTAATAATAAAAAGAGCCACATCTTCAAGCATACCACGCATACTATCAAATTCATGAGTCACACCATCAATATGCACCGCTGTTGGCGCATAACCTATGGTACTAGTATAAAGTAAGCGACGAAGTGGATGGGCTAAAGTAATGCCATAGCCAATTTCAAAAGGCCAAGCACTGATCTTGGCCACATTATCGCTGATATTTTCTATAGTAAATTCTGTCGGTGTATAAGCAGATGTTGTAATATATCTCATATTCAACTCCTTTATTATTTAGAATAAAGCTCAACGATAAATCTTTCCTCTACTGGAATGACAACTTCTTCTCTTTCAGGTTTTCTAGTGAAAATTCCAAATCTTTTATCTTTTTCCACATCCACCCAAGCAACGATTCCAGTTTGTGCAGTAAGTTCGATTGCTCTTGTAATTTGAGGATTATTTTTACTTTTTTCTATCACTTCAATTTTCGCACCAGCTTCTACTCTAAAGCTAGGGATATCCACTCTTTTTCCATTAACTAAAATGTGTCCATGAGTTACAAGTTGTCTTGCAAAACGACGAGTAGTAGCAAAGCCCATTCTATAAACTACATTATCAAGTCTTTGCTCTAAAAGTTGGATGAGTAAAACCCCTGTATTTCCATCTTTTCTAGCAGCTTCTGCAAAAAGTCTTCTAAATTGTTTTTCGCTCACGCCATACATAAATTTAGCTTTTTGTTTTTCTCTTAATTGAAGTCCATACTCACTGATTTTACCTTTTCTTGCTCCGTGTTGTCCTGGTGCATAAGGGCGTTTGTCAAGTGCGCTTTTTCCTGCTAGCCTTCTTTCTCCTTTTAATGCCAAGCTAACACCAAAGCGTCTTTCTAATTTTTCTACTGGTCCTCTATATCTTGCCATAATTAATTCTCCTAATTTTTATCTTTTCTTAGACACGACGACGCTTAGGCGGTCTGCAACCATTATGAGCTAATGGAGTAATATCTTTTAAGAAAGTTACTTTGATTCCTTCCATAGCACCTACGCTTTTTACAGCGGTTTCTCTGCCGCTTCCTGGTCCTTGCACTTTAATGCCTACTTCTTTAATTCCGTGTTCTTTTGCTTTATTTAAAGCATCTTCTACTGCTTGTTGTGCTGCATAAGGAGTTGATTTTTTAGAACCTTTAAATCCTAAACCACCTGCACTACTCCAAGCGATAGCATTTCCCATTTCATCTGTAACTGTTACCATGGTATTGTTAAAAGTCGCACTAATATAAACAATACCCTTTGCTATATTTTTTTTAACTACTTTTTTCTTTACAATTTTTCTTTTTGCCATTTCTTATCCTTATGATTTTGCACCAACAGTTTTTCTCTTACCTTTTCTAGTTCTTGCGTTTGTTTTTGTTTTTTGTCCGCGAACTGGTAAGCCTTTTCTGTGTCTTAAGCCTCTAAAGCTTCCTAAATCCATAAGTGCTTTGATATCCATAGCAACTTGCTTTCTTAAATCCCCTTCAACCATATAGTTTTCTTGGATTTCTTTTCTGATAGCTGCTGCTTCATCTTCGCTTAACTCATGCACTCTTTTATCATAAGAAATGCCTGTTTTGTCTAAGATTTTTCTTGAAGTAAAAAGTCCTATACCATAGATATAGGTGAGTCCATATTCAATTCTTTTTTTCTTTGGTAAATCCACACCTGCAATACGAGCCATGTTTATCCTTGTCTTTGTTTATGTTTTGGATTTTCGCAAATAATGCGAACTACGCCTTTACGGCGAACTACTTTGCACTTGTCGCACATCTTTTTAACCGATGGTCTCACTTTCATGAGTTCTCCTTAAAATAAATTCCACTTGATTTACGACTGCATCAGGTTTTATGAATAACCAACTATTTTTAAAATAAGTGGTGAATTTTAAAAATACCTCTTCATATAGTTCGATACATTTTGTCGCAAAAATGCTAATTTTATCTAAAAAAAACTTTTAAATAACTTAGACTTTTATTTATATCTAAAAGTAATGCGTCCCTTATCTAAGCTATAAGGCGTAAGCTCCACCTTCACTTTATCACCTGGCATTATTCTAATATAATGCATACGCATTTTACCTGCAATATGGCACAAAATCACATGCTTGTTATCAAGCTCCACCTTAAAAGTTGCATTAGGCAAAGCCTCAACAACGGTGCCATCTATTTCAATAACATCGTCTTTAGCCAAATTTTCTCCTTTCATAAAAAATACAAAGCTAAGATTATACCAAAAAATCTTTGAATTTATGAAAAATTAATTTTGCAAATAATCTTTTAAAATCATTTCAAGTTTTGATTTTAAATTTATCGGTTTTAGAATTCTTATATAAGGTATCCATTGTTTTACCATGTTTAAGAGTTCATCATCATAGGAAAAATACACTTTTAAAGTATAACTTTGCTCATCTTCATCGATAAATTCAAAATTGTGCAAAATATTTTTTCTAAAAAAATACTCCTTGGCACTTTTGCTAAGCCTTATAATGGCTTCTTTGCTATCATCTAGCCAGATATTTTTATCATTTAAAATTTGATTTATAAATTCTTCTTTTAGAATAAAGCTTTTTGAAGTAGTGGATAAATCTTTAATTTTGCTTATACTAAAATGTTTTAATTTATTATTTTCATCAGCTATTAAATACCAAATTCCTTGATAATTTATAAGTTTATAGGGCTTAACCTCCCTTTGCTTCTCTTTATAAGTAAAAGTGATTATGAAATTTTTTAAAATAGCCACGCTGATTTTTTCAAAACTTTCATAATCAATCTTTTCAAAACCATCATTTTTTACCATAAAAATGCCATTTATCTTAGAACTTAGCAAATCCGTTACAAAGCGTTCATCAAGCTTAGGATAAAGCTCTCTAATGCCACTTAGCATAGCAAAATTTTGTATATCTTTGAAACTAAGCTTGCCGAGTGCAAAAGATTCTAAAAAATATTTTCCATTTTCTTTTTTAATAGGCATAAAGGAAAGCCTTTGGTTTAAATCTCTTTGTATGGTTCTAATGTCCACATTAAACTCACTTGCTAACTCTTCTAAACTAAAGCTTCCTCCATCATTAAAACGCATTAAAATTTGTGCTAAACGCACTGCAAGTTTATCGTGTGCCATATATTATCTTTGTTTATATTTTAAACGATTCGTCACTCGCCATAAAATTATCAAATTCTTCTCTTGTTACAAATAAATCATTGACACCATATACACTAGCTAATTTTATAATGCTTTGATTTGCTTTATCATAATTTTCTTTATTTAAAGCATTTTGTAGCTCATTGAAACTCGTTTCGCCCATATTTTGCAAATTTATCGTATAATCTGCGATATATTTTTCCAAATTATCAAGATTTTCCATCATTTTAGGCATAATTACATCATATACTCTTTCGATTTCTTCTCTTCTTTGTTTAGCCATATTAGCTACAGCACAAATTCCAAAAAATGCATTGATAGTCAAATCTATAGTTTTTGAAAACAAAATAACAGCTACAGAGCAAACAAATATTGAAATTCCAATTGACAAAATACCCGCTATGGTTTCACCTAAAATTAGCTTTAGCTTATTTGAGATTTCTGCTTCTAATGCAACTGCAAATACAGTCATAACTGCTGAAAATAAAGATTTAAGAATGGTTTTGATAAGTTCTGCGTAGTTTGTGATTTTTCCAGTTATATAAGAATAAATCGCATTCCATATTGATTTTGCTGCATTTCTAATATTGGTCCAAAGATATTTTAATTGCCCGCCTATCTTTTTAAAAAATTGCGATATTATAGTTACTAAACCATCAATCATCCCAAAACTTGCACCTCTTGCATAAGAATCTGAACCTTTTTTAATCACTTCAGTGATTATCCTTTTAATTCTAGTGCTAAAATCTTGTGAATTATTATCTAAAAATTCATCTTTAATTTCCCATAAAACACCACTTGCAAAAGTGCTAAGCACAACACTTGCCGCATCACTTATTCCTGTTTGATGGATATTATTCAATGTTTCTTTGGCTTGATTTTTTAAAGCATTTTTCATAGGCTCGTTGGTATCTGTATGATTTTTATCTTTCTTATCGCCTTTTACATATCCTGCTTCTTCTTTATTAGAACCCATTTTAAGTTTGCTAAATTTTTCTTCATATTCTTTTAAGGTTTCTTTATTTTTTTCTGAGGGATGTTTTTCAAAATTTAGCTTTGCTTGTTCTAATTTTTCTTTAGCGTTATTATAGGCATTTTCATCCACTCTTACGCTATCTACTCCTTCAAAATACCTATTATATTTGTTGCTAAATATATTATCATTTACAGCTTTTAGTTGCTCTGTGGTAATATTGCCATTTTTATCAATTATAACAACATCAACTAAATTGTGATTTGTGGTGGCATATTTCATTAATTTTTCATTTTTTGCTATTGCCTTTATTTCTTCTGAACTATAATTTGCTAAAATATTTTCTTTTCTTTCTTGGCTATATTTACCACCAATTTCTTCATTATTATAAACCGCTTTAATATCAGCTAGTTCATCTGTAGTAAAGCTTCTTTCTCCTGTTTTATAATAAGTGTTTTTAATATTTTCTTTTCCCACTTCTAAGGTTTCAAAAGACTGCCCAAAACCATTTGGATTATCGCCATGTTGCTTTATGGTTTTTTGTGTATTTGTAGTGTGTTTTGCACTCTCCACCATTGCTCCATAAGAATTTAAATCAAAAATATTTAAATCGAGTCTTGCTAAGCTTTGTGTGCCTAGTTGATCAATTAATTCATCAAATAATAATTTCTTATTCATTTTATTCTCCTAAATTTAAGAGGTGAAATCACCTCTTATAAACTTTGAATTTCTTTACTTAAATCTTTTGCTGTTTGCACGGCTTTTTTAAATTCCTCATTGACTTCACCTTCTTCAGTTAAAACATTAACTTTGCATATTCCGCTAATAGCCTTAACCAAATTTACAATATATTGCGTATATGATTTTTCTCCATTACTATATTTAGAATAATCATTTTCTCTAATAACCATTGATTTAAAAGTGCTCAATTCATTTGATAGTATTCCATCTAATTTTTGAATCATTTCTAAAGAATTCACAACAATAGTCTCAATGGCATTTGTAGCTACTGTTGCAGTATCCATTTCTCGTGCTGCTGTTTTAGCTTTTGCCAAATTACTTCTTGCATCATCTAAAGCTTTTTCTCCTATTTTTGAATATAAAAATCCTCCTACAGCCAAGACGGGTGCAGCCACTATACCACCCAAAACCGCCATTCCTCCAGCCATACCAAAACCTCCAGCAGCTAAACTTCCACCACCAAGCCAAGCCAAAGTAGCATTTGTAGCCGCTGCTCCACTTAAAGATGCTATTGCTGTTCCTGTTGAGGCACTAGCAAGCATTCCAACGCTTCCGTATGCTCCAATTCCAGCTAGCGCTCCAGCCCCTAAAGACGCTATTCCACCTCCTGCTAATTCTGTAAAACTTACTACACTTTCTCTAGTAAATTCAACAAATTCTTGAATATTAAAATTTAAATCATCTTTTGAAAAATCTTGCGTTTCAACATTTTTCATTTTTGAAAAAATTTCTACGAATTCTTTAAAAGAATTTTGATGAATATGCAATTTGGCTTTACCTAAATTTTCTAAAGAATTTTCTGCGTCACTTCTTGCTTGTTCTAATTTTTCTTTTGAATAATTAAATATACTCTTTGCACTATCATTTATAGAGTTAGCTTCAGACTTATCTTTGAAACCATCATAAGCTTTTTTTGCGCCAAAAGCACCTGTTGCTAATGCTATACCACCTAAAATAAATGGAACTGCCATTTTAATTCTCCTTATTTAAAAAATTAATTCTATATTTTTTCTCTATATTAAATTTTTCTTGTAATGAATTGCAGATTTTTATATTTTCATTATAAAAATCAATTTTACTCATTTGTTTAGAAAAACATTTTTCATACAATTCATCCACTCTACAAACTAAAGGGCGAGTATGATAAATTTTGCAAGTATTATCATTTTGCAAATTCATACAAACGCCATTTTGATTAAATTCCTTTAACTCATCTACTTTGCCTATATTTTTACAACACGCTCCACAAGACGTGCAAGGAAAAATTTCATTTTTCATTATTTTTTACTTTTTCAAAACCTCCTATTATTGAATTAATATTAATACCTTTGGGTTTTGCTTTGTATAATTGTCTTAAAAAAGCTATTTGTATCACTAAAGGCATTGTTACCCTATAAGCAGGACCTGCTAAATCTATAGCAGTCCAAGCCCCAGTAATCGCCCAACCTATAGGACCTGTGAATATAGTAGCAACACGCCCTAGTGCAGTACCAGCAAGAATGGAACCACCAGTAATTATAGGCGGTATGCAACCTACACCCATAAGAATAGTTCTATTTATCACAAAAGGTATTATTAGACTTTGTTTTATTAAAATTTGCAAACTTGCCATTAAAGCTTGTCTATCAAAATTGGTTAGCTTTAAATCTAATTCTTGAGAGATTGTTTTTATATCCTCTTGACTCATTTTATCTAAAGAAGTTTCCAAAATTTTCATAAAAAGATTTGTTTCTATGAGTTCGGTATCGGCTTTTCTGTTGTAATTAACTTTATATTTATCAGCCACATCGCACAAAATTTCTTTGTATAAAACTCCGCTTCCTCTAAAAACGTTCACAAAACTATTTCCACCAAATCTTTGAATTTCTTCTAAAATAAGTTCTAAATATTTTTGATGATTTGGATAATGTGTTTTATAAAGCCCACTAATGCTTAAAAGCTCCGTCCACCTTGCAGAACCATCTTTATCGTGCGTTATGATACTTACTAGATCATTTAATTCTTCATTTTTTAATTCTCTTGAAAACTCTAAATCTATATCAAATTTATAAGCCATTCTCTCTCCTTAAAAAATTCCGTAAAATTATACCCCCCCCCGCCGCCATAAAAAGTCAATAAATTTTTTAACACAAGGTTAAAAAATTTTAATCAAAACTTTAAAAAGGTAGGACTTGGGAAATCCATAAAGATTTTTCTCTCATCAACTCATCTTTTTCTTTAAACGCCTTGCGAATTTGCTTATCTAACTTTTCCTCTTTTAATGCAAAATACAAACTAGAGATAAGAAACATAGGCATAAAAATCCTAGAAATTATTTGCATTGTTTGTTCTTTCATGGTATTTTTACCGCAAAATCCACATAAGCTAACAAACAAATTTACATGTCTTTAAGCCTTTCTTTGTCTTTTTCCTCTAAGTCAAATTCCTCAAAATCACGATAATTTAAAGCATTTTTCACTTCAAAATCTTTTTTGAAATTCACAAATTCTTTATCATTAAAATAACTTGAAAATTGAGTATTTAAAAGTTCAAAATTTTGATAAATTTATTTTAATTTTTCTCGCATTTAACCCCCTAATCCATCTTATTTATATCTTGTAATTGGAACAAAGCACTATCAAATCTAAATTTCATAGTACAAAATCTCCAGTTAATTTTCAACGCCGTTTCATCATTTTCAAGATATTTATCGCCATATTCCATAAAAGCTTCCATTGTGGTGCCTATTTGGATAAGCTTTTCCTTTTTTAAATCGCTAAATAAATGATCTTTCATATTATGAATGACTTCTGCATCGTATTTATAAGCTTTTCTAAATTCTAAAAATTTAGGATCATTTAAATAGCTAGGATAAATTTTCTCCATCTCTTCGTATTGCTTGATGACCTTTCTAAGTGCGATAAGATCCTTAAAAATGAATTCATTCCAAGTATTTTTAATACCTTGATAAATTTTGCCACTACAAGCACCTAGTGCGATTCCACCTAAAGCTAAAACTAATTTTTTCATTTTTTCTCCTTTGTAATTTTGTAAATTAAAATTAAATTAAGTACTACAAAAAGTATATAAAGTGCCACTACGCTATAACTTCCGCTTAAATCTAAAAGCATAAAAGCTAAAATCACGCCCCAAAATATACTCCCAAATACAATCCAAAACACCCCATGAGCAAACAAAGCCACTACGCTAATTAAAACTCCCAAAATTCCTACAATAATCATTTTTGCTTTGCTAAAATTTTGCTTATTCTTCTGTGTATCTCTCTATTTAGGGCATAAATAAATGATGTGTATTTATTTTTGATTTCGTAAAAAGCTTCTAAGGCTTTTAAATTTTTAGCCCGCCTAATGATTTCTTCTAAGTCATCTTTAAATTCTAAATTTATATTTTTTAAATCATAGCTAACATCATCTGTGTATTTTGCTTTGAAATTTAAAAACTCTTTATCTTTTAAATCTTGCAAAAAAGGCTTGCTGTATTTATCTAAAAGATAAAACAAATCAATAATTCTTTCACTATTATTGTTAAGTCTTTTTTCATTAAGTTTTTCTTTGTTTAAACTTTCTTCACTAAAGTTTTCTTCGTCTTTTGTCGTGTTTTCAAAAAAATTGCCTAAATTCTCATCGCAATCGCCTTGTTCTTTTTGGCATTGTTTATCATACCACTTCTTAAGTCCATAGCCACAAGCACCTAGTGCAACACCGCCTAAAAATAAAGTTAATTTATTCATTTTTTCTCCTTGATTTTGATTTCAAGAAGAAGTATAAAATAAGCTTGCGACAGCTTGTGTCATTTGAAAAAATTATTAGAAAAATTTATTGTAAGAAAAAAGAAGTGATTAAGCTTGCCGAATTTGACAAGCTTAATAAAAGATTTTTTTAAGATCGTTTGTAGAATTTAAAGCATTAGCAAAATCAGTATCAATCCCCATCGCAATGATGCTTGCTAGCTCGCCTAAAATGCCTTTAAGCTCCTCTCTTTTATCTTCAACATAAGCCAAAACACCTTCGTAGCCATATTTTTGCAGTATTAAAAGCGGATTTGAAATTTCAAATTCAAAAAGTTTTTGTCCCACATAAACATTAAAAGCATTATCAAAAAGTGCCGTGCCCATAAAAGAACAATTTTGTATGAACTGCGATATATTTGCATCCAAAGTGCCTTTTTGACTTTCATCTAAATTCGTATCATATGTGCTAATACTTGTATGAATTTTCCTTAAAGCAAGATCTAAAACTTGCAAAGCTCCGATAAAATCATTCGCATCATTGATTTGCGTACAAATTTGACTCGCCTTAAATTCACCCACAGCCTGCACTTTTCCCAAATGCTGCTCTAAAATTTTTAATTCTTTACTCATTATTTATCCTTCAACATGCATTTGGCATTTATAAGCACTTTTCATTCCTTTTTTAAAAGCTCACTAATCCAAACCACAAGATCATTGCTCAAAGAATTTAAGGTTTTATCAAAGGCAGCAACAACACTTTGTATATTTTGATTATCCACCTCGGTTCTATAATCAAAAAATCTCTGTCCAAGCAAAGTCTTATCTTGCGCCCTTATCAAACTCACGCTCATTTTAAGCCACACAAAATTATCATTATCATCAAATACTTGTTCAAAATTATCCATTCTGCTTTCTAGGATATAATCTGGCGAAATTAAACTGTTTTTATTAATCACCGCTTCAAAAATACCGCTATTTTGCAGTTTATGCGTCATAAATGAATAATAACTCATAGTAAGCGGGCTTTCCCACATATGAAATGCGTAGCTGTTAAGTTCGTTCTTTTTGAGATAATATATTTGATTGCTTTGTAAATAAAGTGGACTTTGTGGCATCAAAATTTTAATTTTAAAACGGGTTTGAGTCAAAGTTTCTGTAGCCAAAAGTTCATCAGAATTTAAAATGAATTTAACCGAAGGAGGATTGATTTCTTTTTGACTAAAAGAACAAGCACTTAAAAAAAGTGCAAAAATACAAAGTAAAATTTTTCTCATCTTTTCTCTCCTGGAGCTGGGTTTTTAGAACTTTTTTTAAAAAGCAAATCCGAAGGACTTTGCTCAAGATTTCTAATAAATTCATTGCTTTGCACCAAAAGCCTTCGTAAAAGCTCTAAATTTACACCTAAATCGTATTTAATTTCATCATATTCATCAAATTTGGTTGAAATCTTTTGTGAAAGATTATTAATAGCGTTGGCACTTTTTTCGATAGAATCTAAAGTTTGATTGAATTTTTCGTGATTTGCTGTTTTTTCGATTGCTTTTGCCATTTTGCTGATATCTTCACTGGCGTTGATGATTTTTTGCGTCATTACTTTAGTATCTTTATTTAAAGTCTTACTCACACTTGCCAAATTTTCAAGTGCAATGGAAAGATTTTTCAAATTTTGATCACTTAGTAAAACTTTTGTTTTATTATCAGCAGTTTCAACTAAAGAAAAAAGTTTGCCACTTTGCCTATCAAAAGTGCTTAAAAAACTTTCTTTGATTTTAATGGTAGCGATATTTTTATCACTTGTTTTCAAAAAAGGTGCTTCATTGCTCCCGCCTTGTAATTGTATGAATTTAAGTCCCGTAATGCCTTGAAATTGTAAATTTGCATAAGTATCTTCTTTGATAGGAGTTCCTTTTTTGACTTTGATCAAAATACTCACACCTATACCTTCTTTAGTGTCGATATTAATCTCTTCAACACTACCAATCTCCACCCCCAAAAACCTTACCGGAGCTTTAATCCCGAGTCCTGCGACGGATTCCTGAGTGTAAATTTGATAATACTCAAATTCTTGTTTTTGAGAAAAGCCACTCATCCACATCACAAAAAAAATGCCTGCAAAAAACACTCCAAAAACAAAAAATCCTACAAAAAAATAATTCGCCCTATTCTCCATAATCTACCCCATAAATCTTTGAAAAAGCCGTTCATTTTGCTCTCTTAACTCCTCATAAGTCCCACAAAATGCAATTTTTTTCTCTTCTAAAATAATAAAACGATCGAGTAAATTTCCCATACTCTCCTTATCGTGCGTAACTAAAATGATATTTAAATCAAAACTTTGCTTGAGTTTTAAAATAAGCTCATCAAATTCGCGGCTACTATGTGGATCAAGCCCCGAAGTTGGCTCATCTAAAAAAAGTAATTTGCTATCAAGTGCCAAAGCTCTAGCAATAGCCACGCGTTTTTTCATGCCGCCACTTAACTCGCTAGGATATTGCGTTAAAACACTCTCATCCAAGCCTACCATTTTTAATTTCATTCTTACAAGCTCATTGATGGTTTGTGAGTTTAATTTTGTATATTCTTTTAAAGGTATGGCTATGTTTTCAAACACAGAAAAAAAGCTAAATAAAGCACCAAATTGAAAAACCACTCCCCATTTTTGTCGCAAATTTAAAGCATCTTTTTCGCTAATATTTTTTAATCTTGTACCAAGAATTTCATACTCTCCACCATCAAAATGCTCCAGAAGCAACATTTGCTTTAAAAGCACGGATTTTCCGCTCCCACTTCCACCTAAAATGCCAAAAATTTCGTTTTCTCTTACTTCAAAACTTACTCCATCATGCACTAGCTTTTTGCCAAAACGCGTGATGATATTTTGTGCTTTAATGATCATTTAAATCCCCATTTGCGTTAGCACAACAGAAAATAAAGCATCAAAAGCTATAACCCAAAAAATAGCATTTACAACACTTTTTGTCGTGTAAATTCCTATACTCTCTGTGGTATTTTTTACTTCAAAGCCTCTAAAACAAGCGATAATGCCTATTAAAAACCCAAAAATAGGTGCCTTGATAAGCCCTATAATAATATGCTTTAGTTCCACTGCTTCTTTAAAACGGCGCATAAATTCATTATAATTAATATCTAAATTTAAATCAGCAATAATCATTCCACCCAAAATACTCACAGCATCAGCAAGAGCAACAACTAAAGGCATCGCAACAACTAGAGCTAAAATTCTTGGCAAAATGATAAATTCACTTGATTTAAAACCCATAGTATTCATCGCATCAATTTCATCGGTGATTTTCATCACTCCAATTTGTGCCGTATAAGAACTTGCGCTCCTACCCGCAATTACAATAGCGGCAATTAAGGGAGCGATCTCTCTAGTGGCTGAAATTCCAGTTAGATCAACGATGAAAATATTTGCCCCAAATTGTTCGAGTTGATAAGCAGCCTGATAAGCTAAAACAACCCCAACTAATAAAGAAGTCAAAGCCACTATAGGCAAAGCTCTGAAGGCTGAGTATTCTATGTGATATAAAAAAGAAATAAAGCGGATTTTCTTAGGTTGAAATAAAGTATAAAATAAAGTATAAAAAATCATACCGCTAAAAGCTATGAATTTTTGAAAAGTTTTTAAATTTTGTATGCAAAAATTCCCTAATCGATAAAAAAAATCACTCCAAACAAGCTTATCTTTTTTCAAAGGCACAAAGCGTGTGTAATTTTTCTCGCAAAGCTCAAAAAGGCTTTGAAATTGGGGACGAAGATTGCTTTTTTGGGTGTTAATACTTTGAAGTTTTAAATCATGTTCTAAAGCAAGAAAAAAGCAAACTCCAGCCATATCAATGTCTTCTAAATTTTCAAAATTTAAGATTAAATTTTGTTTTGAAATTTGACTTAAAATATCTTTTGGATTTAAATTTGCAATAGAGTTTTTATCCCAAATTCCAAAAACCATAAGCTCGTCGTTTTGCTCTTGTTTTTGAAATTTGAAATTCGCACTCATTTTAATTCTTTAAAATGAAATTTAAAAGCTTTGAAACACTAAAACCAAAATACTCAAACACATCTTTATCTTTACCACTCTCACCAAAGCTTTCTATGCCATAAACCTCATCACAGAATTTATAAAGTTCATTAGAATGTGCCGCTTCAATTCCTATTACTTTACCTTTTAAAAGCCTTTCTTGATAAGCTTTGTCTTGTTTTTCAAAAAGCTCAAAACAAGGCATAGAAACTACATTACAAAACACGCCTTGCTTTTCTAGCTCATTTGCCACTTCTAAGCACAGACTAACCTCGCTTCCACTTGCTAAAAGTGTGAATTTAGCATTTTCATTTTCTTTTAGCAAATAAGCTCCATTTTTCACATCACCAAAAATAGGCTCACTTAAGGCTTTGAGTTTTTGGCGTGAAAGCACAAAAGCGCAAGGCACTTCAGCTTCTAAAGCAATTTGCCAAGCCTTGACATTTTCTACCCCATCAGCCACTCTAAAGGTTAAGAAATTTGGCATAGCTCTAAAAGTACTAAGTTGTTCGATAGGTTGGTGCGTTGGTCCATCTTCTCCAACACCTATACTATCGTGTGTAAAGATAAAAAAATGTTTTATTTTCATTAAAGCTGCAATTCTAGCTGCTGGTTTTAAATACTCGCTAAAAATGAAAAAAGTCGCCGAAAAAGGTAAGAAAATTCCATATCTTGCAAAGGCATTATTAATTGCTGCCATAGCGTGTTCTCTTATACCAAAATGGATATTTTTTCCTTCTACAAAATCGCCCATTTTATGAAGTTCTGTTTTATTTGAAGGGCCCAAATCCGCACTTCCACCCAAAAAGCCTTCTAAACTTGCGGCCAAGACATTTAAAATTTCGCCATTGCTATCTCTTGTGGCTAAGTCTTTTCCTTTAAAATCAGGGAAATTAATCTTGCTAAAATCAGGCTTTAAAAGTCTTTCTAATAATTCTTTTTTACTGCTTTTTTCTAGCACACTTTTCCATTTTGCTTCTTCTAAATCCCCAAGTTCTACTGCACTTTCAAAGCGAATTTTTACATCTTCGCTTATCTCAAAGCTTAAATTCTCATCAAACCCCGCTTCTTTTTTAGCCTTTTTGATCACTTCTTCACCCAAAGGTGCGCCGTGACTTTTATGGCTTCCCTCAAGCTCTCCCGCGCCTTTTGCGATTTTTGTGTGTGCGATGATAAGACAAGGTTTTTTGCTTGCTTTTGCAGTTTTTAAAGCTACATCAATTTCTTCAAAATTATGCCCATCGATTTCTAGCACTTCAAAATGTTGTGCTCTAAAGCGTTCTTTTACATTTTCATTAAAAGCTAAAGCCACATCGCCTTCAATGGAAATTTCATTACTATCATAAATTAAAATCAAATTATCAAGCTTATGAAGTCCAGCCATTGAACAAGCCTCATAAGAAATCCCTTCTTGTAAATCTCCATCTCCACAGAGACAATAAATTTTATGATTAATTAAATCTTCACCCAAAATTTTTGCCGCCTTCTTAGCTGCCATAGCAAAGCCTACTGCATTTGCCACGCCTTGTCCTAAAGGTCCAGTAGCGATTTCTACGCCTGTGGTTGAAATTTCAGGATGACCTGGGGTTTTTGAGTGAAGTTGGCGAAAGTTTTTAAGATCATCCAAACTTAAATCATACCCACTTAAATGCAAAAAGCTATATAGCAAAGCACTGGCATGTCCACCTGAAAATATTAATCTATCGCGGTTTAACCAAGTTGGGTTTTTAGGATTATGAGAAAGATGATAACTTAAAACCGTTAAAATATCAGCCATTCCCAAAGGCGCACCAGGGTGACCTGAATTTGCCTTTTGCACCATATCTGCACTTAAAAATCTTAAAGTATTTGCCTGTTTAGCAAGCATAAGTTTATTCATTGTTTTTCCTTTATAATATTTACAAAATTAAAATTTGCCAAAGCGATTGCAAGAACCAATAAAGCCAAGCTATAAAATAAAACCATATGAGCCATTCCCGAGCTGAATGGATACTTAAGTGTTGGAATTCTATTAAAATAAAACAAACATAAAAATGCAACTACTGCCAATACAGCAGAGCTTATAAGCACACATTTTAAAAACTTCTTTTCGCTAATTTTCACTAAATACCTTATCCATAAACAAAAACTTGCACTCATAAAAAATAATAAAACCATTTTAAGAATACTTAGGACAGCCCTGTGTTTATCATAATCTACAGCGCGTATATAAAAAATATCATTTTGTAGTATACCCCACAAAAAAGTAGCGATTAAAAACCAAATAAAATATTTTATTTTTAAGCCAAAATCATTAAGAATTTTTATCCAAAAAATAGAAAAAATAATATAGCAAACAGCAAAAACATAAGGAGAATAGTACGGATAAACAGCAAAAACATAAGGAGAATAGTACGGATAAATAGAAGGGATAAAAGGAAACTCACTATTCATAGGATTTTCACTAAAATATATCCCCCATCCAAAAGCAACACACCAAAATAAAAGACTAAAAAAAAGCATATATTTCTTCTCTCTTATTTTGTCTTCAAATTTTAAAGCTTCTATATCTTGATCGTTCATTGTTTTCCTTAAAGATATTGTTTTATTAGATCGCTTATCATTTTTGCGATCACTTTATCCACACTAGCCAAACTTTGCTCGCACTCAAGCTTTAAGCGATTTTTTGAATTTATAGCCTCTTCTAAGCCAAGCAAATTCACAAAAGAATTTTTATGCTCGTCGTGTTTTGTGGGCTTTCCACTTTCTTCTTCACTCATAGTCGCATCGATGATATCATCGTTGATTTGAAAAATGAGTCCAAGTTTTAAGCCGATTTGATAAATCTTTTCGCTTTCTTTTTCATCTAACTCACAAATTTCACAACCCATTTTCAAGGCCGCTGCTATGAGTTTTGCAGTTTTATGCATATGTAAAAACTCAAGCTCTTCTAAATTTAACCTTTTATCTTCAAAATAACAATCAATTGCTTGACCTATAATCATACCATTAAGCCCCGCGTTAAAAGCTAGGGTATTTACAAGTTTTAATTTCACGCTATCTTTTAAATCAAGTTTTGAAAGAAGTAAAAAGGCTTCAGTATTTAAAGCATCGCCCACTAAAACAGCCGTGGTTTCATCATAAGTTTTGTGTAAAGTAGGAGTTCCTCTTCTAAAATCCGCATTATCCATAGCAGGCAAATCATCATGTATGAGTGAGTAAGTATGGATAAATTCTAATGCTAAAGCCGCATCTAAGGCGTTTGATATAAGGCTTGGTGTTTTTGCTTCTACGATGCCTAGTAAAAGTTGAGCACGAAAGTGCTTCCCCCCTGCTTTTAACATCACCGCTAAGGCTTCATTAAAAAAAGGATGGAAGCTTTTTACTTTAGGCAAGTTTTTTTCTAAATGATTGTTGAAAAGTTCTAAAATCACTTAGCAAGCCTTATGAAAAACTGAAATTGTCCATCGCCTTGATTGCTGTCTAAATTTCCAACAGGAAGTTTTTTGCTCGATCTTTGCACCAAAACATTAAAATCATTTCCTTGCGCTAGAATATTTTGCAACTGTTTAAAATCATTAATGATTTGATTATTTACTCTTAAAATTTTATCTCCAACCAAAAAACCAGCGCTATCTGCCTTTGAATTTGTTTCCACTTTGGTTATAACAAGATTTGAATTCACACTTAAGCCAAGATTGCTTCTAAAACTTGAAATTTTAGGCTTTGGTTTTGAATTTGGTAAATTAAATTTACTTAAGTCTTTATTAAAAACTACCGCAGAAACATTCACATCTTGATTGTCCCTTAAAATAGAAAAATACAAAGTACTGCCCCTATCGGCAAATAAAACCTTTTCATTTAGCTCTCTTATGTTTTTAATTTTTTCACCATCTACGCTGATAATTTCATCATTAACCAAAAACTGCCCTGTTTTTCTGACATTGCTGACATAAATTTTATCATCACGCACTTCAAAATCCGCGCCAATATCTCCCCAATACACATCATTATACTTCATAAAATGCTTTAAATAACGATTTCCAATAAATGCGCCATTATTAAGAGAAATTCCGACCATATTACAACACGGAGTATTTAACTGCCCTATTTTAGTTTTAAAATCAAGCTGATCTTTTTCGTCAATATTTTGAGCCAAATATTTCAAATGTCCTATAAAAGGGGTATTAGCATCTAAAATCCCCACCCAATCATTGCGTGTTAAATTTTGCTCATCTGTCATTTTTGCTGGAATTAAACTAAAATCAGTTCTTACAAGGTATAAATTTAAAAAAGGATCGTATTTAACATATTTATTTAATTTTTTACTAGGACTTTTCACAACAGCAAGCAAATTTTCACTTAAAGCAAAGGCATTCATTCCTTCATAATTTAAAATACTCGCCTTATTTTTCTCAAAACAAGTGATAAAATCTTCCATTCTGGGTCTTTCAATCCCAAAAGCAAAAACAACAACAAACAAAGATAATAAAGCACCTTTGATTAAATTTGTTCTCATAGTTTCATACCTCCTAAAACATCGCTTGCTATGTTATTACGATTTTGCGCCACCATAGCCAAAACATCATTAATCGCAGAGATAAGTAAAATTTGCAAAGATTCTTTATCCTCAAGCAAAGAATCATCAATACTCACATCGATAATTTCGCCTTTGCCATTTGCACTTACTTTTACAAGTCCAGCACCACTTTTTGCACTAAATTCGCGATTTGCAAGCTCTAATTCTATGCTTTTTGCTTTTTCTTGCACTTGATTTAAAAGCTCCCCCATTTTAGAAAAATCCATATTTTCAAACATCATATTCCTTATTTTTGATTTAAAATTTCATTGACGATTATTTTATCACTAAAAGGATATTTTACTCCTTTAATTTCTTGAGTGTCCTCATCGCCTTTACCCAAAATAACGACAAATTCATCATTTTTGCGCATTTTTAAAGCCATTTCAATAGCTTTTTTTCTATCCGCCTCGATAAATACATTTTCATCGACCTTTATCCCAGATAAAATATCATTAATGATATCCAAAGGCTCTTCACTGCGTGGATTGTCGCTTGTAATAATTAGCGTTTTGGCATAATGTTTTGCAATTTTTCCCATCAAAGGGCGTTTGCTTTTATCTCTATCACCACCTGCGCCAAAAACAACAATGAGTTTTTTATTTTTAAGTGCGTCAAGGACTTTTTCAATGCCATCTGGCGTGTGTGCAAAATCAACGATTACCCCTTCTGCTACAACTTCCATTCTTCCACAAACCCCACCAAAACCACTAATAGCTTTTTCTAAATCTTTTAAATTAGGACTTACAAGCTCATTAACACAAGCACTTGCGGCTAAAAGATTATAAAGATTAAAAAGTCCCACAAGGGAAGAATCTATATGGAAAGTTTGATCTTTTGCCATCACAACTGCGCTAATTCCACTCTCTAAAGAATAAGCTTTGATATGATACAAAGCCGGATTTTCTATGCCATAAGTAAAAGAATTTCTAACATTAAATTTAATTGCTTGTGTGTCTTTGTTGATAAATTTCAAGCTTTCATCGGTAAAAAAGCTTTCTTTTGCTAGTTTATAATTTTCAAAAGTTTTATGAAAATCTAAATGATCTTGAGTGATATTGGTGAAAATTTTGGCTGCGAATTTCAAGCCCTCGATGCGATTTTGAACCAAAGCATGAGAACTTACTTCCATAATGAAAAATTCACATTTTTTCTGTGTAGCAAGCTGTAAATACTCCAAAGTTTTAAGAATAGGCGAAGTGGTTAAGGATTTTTCATCAATTTTCTCATCATTCATAAAAGCCCCACGCGTCCCACAAAGGGCACATTTAAAGCCTAAATCAAGCAAAATCGAGTAAATCGCAGCCGCAGTTGTGGTTTTGCCATTAGTGCCTGTAATGCCTATGATTTTAATGTTTTCATCAATTTCAAGCATTTTTTTGGCTTTTTCTATATCGATAATGTTTGCACCATTTTGCCTAGCTTGATTCACAAATTTTGCATTTTGTGCTGTGCTGAGAAAAAAACAGTCTTTTTGGCATTCTAAAGAATTATCTGTGATGAAGGTATTTTTATAATTTATTATCACTTTTATATCCTTTAAGGCGTTCTTGAAGTTTTATAAATCTTGCGTGGTTTGAAAAATGTGGCAAAACACTTTCTATATAATTTAAAGTCATTTCGATATAGCCATTATCAAGTAATTTCTCTAAAAATTCTATGAAATCTTCTCTATCGCTTATGATGAGTTTTCCTGAAAAAATCACATTTTCAAAACTTCTTTTAAAGCCAACATTTTTCTCGCTTTCCAAAAAATCCCCATAATTTAAAGCTTTGTTTTCATCTTCGTTATAATCTACGACTTTTTGGTGCTTTGACTCACGAATTTTTAGTAATTCTTCCATTTCTTCATCAATAAATTTTAATTTATAATTATCTTTATAAAATTCAAAAAGCAACAAAGCTTCTTGAGGAGAATGAAGTCCTATATCGCAAAGAGAGACAAAGATAAACAAACGCTTATTTTTTCTCCTTTCATAAGCCAAAGAAAAATACAATTTTGCTGTTTTAAAATCCATTTTTAAAAAATGCTCTATGGCTATTTTTTTATAATTTTGCAAATTCGTCCGCTCCGCCATTTAAATTCACTATGGTAATTTCAGGATGTATGTCGATTTTAAGCTGTCTTTCTAAGTGGTATTTTAGCGTTGTTCCACTTGCCGCACAGCCCTTACAAGCACCGATTAAATGCACATAAACCACGCCGTTTTTAATGCCTAAAAATTCAAGCCCACCGCCATCGCGTTCTAAAATATACATACTTTTATCCAAACTTGCTTTAACAGGCTTTACAAGCTCTTCATCACTAAAAGGCATCATTTGTTTTCCTTATAATTATTTTCTTAACTTTAGCGAGATTGTCTTTAAAAAAAGGTAAATTAAGTAATTTTTCTTTGTTTTATACAAGATTATTCTAAGATTGACTTGTTAAAATCATTTTTTAAATAATTAGGATTACAAAATGCAAAAACACACCAAAATTCACGGCTTTGCTAAATTTAAACTCATTATTATCCTTGCTTTGATGTCAAGCATTGCTCCACTTTCAACGGATATGTATTTACCCGCACTTACGCATGTAGAACAAAGCTTTCAAACCACAACAGCACTTACCCAGCTTTCGCTGACTAGCTTTTTTGTCGCCTTTGCTTTAGGACAATTAATTTATGGACCAATAAGCGATATTTTTGGACGAAAAATTCCCGCACTCATTGGAATAGCACTTTTTTTAACCTCATCTTTTGCTTGTATGATTGCAAACTCGATCGAAGCTTTCATTGTCTTAAGATTTTTTGAAGCTTTGGGCGGATGCGCAGGGATAGTCATAGCAAGGGCTATTGTTAATGATTTATTTGAGATTAAAGAAGCAGCGGGGATCTTTGCTTTAATGATGGTTTTTAGCTCTATTGCTCCTATGCTTTCGCCGACTTTTGGAGGATTTTTACTCGAATACTTTTCGTGGCATAGCATTTTTACGACTTTATTCATTTTGGGGACTATTTTGTTTTTCATGATAGCATTTGGACTTAAAGAGTCCGCGCCTCACCTTGGAAAAATCAAATTTTCAAACAAGCAAACTTTGCAAAATTATATCTTTGTTTTAAAGGATAAAAAATTCATCGTATATATCTTTTCTGCAGGCTTTGCTATGGCTATGCTTTTTGCTTATATAACCGGCTCTTCTTTTGTTTTTACTAGGGTTTATAATTTAAGTGAGCAGCAATACTCAGCACTTTTTGGTATCAATGCGCTTGGTTTTGTGACTTTTGCCAATATCAATGCTCGTTTGGTGCGCAAATTTGATCCTGAAAAGATTTTAAAAAATGCCCTACTAATTATGCTTGTATGTGCTTGTGTTTTAACGCTTGGCGCTTTTATAAAGGGTAATTTTTGGCTTTTTGAAATTTCTCTTTTTTCTTGTATCGCTTTACTTGGTTTTATCATTCCAAATACCACAACTTTGGCTATGGCGCGTTTTAAGGATCACTCGGGCACAGCCTCTGCGGTGCTTGGCTTTGTGCAATTTGCCCTAGCAGGACTTATCTCATCTTTAGTGGGTGCTTTAGACGCAAATACTCCGCTAATCCTTGCTTTTGTAATGTGTGCTTGTGTTTTAATCGCAAATGGGGTGTATTTTCTAGCTAAGCATAAGGCTTAGCTAGGCACTATGGAATTTTTTCGTGCGGTTTTTTGGAGTGAGAAAATACAAAGCAAAAGGATAATGCCATATAAAACACTAGTGGATTTTATGGTGTTTTCTATAATCTTGTCTTGATTTATAGTATGCGTATATTCTTCTCCTAAAACTTCCTTGGCTATATTTGAATTTACATCGTTTAATTTTAAAAGATTTTCTTTATTTGCTACTATCAATGCTTTAGCTGAATTTAACTCTGTAAAAGAAATATTTTGATCTTTTAAATGGAGATTAAAATCATTCTGCAATATGCTTGCTAGATTTATAATAGCACTCGTATTTAAATCATTTAAACTTTTTTCAAATTGACTTTCATAAAGTTTGCCCGATGAAAATATACCTGTAAAAGGGTTTATAAATTGTGGTTTTTCAATTAAAACACTAAAAAAAACAATATATGCCAAAGTTAAAACAAAAAAACGCGAAAGTTTTTCAGAAAAAAATATCCAACTAAAAAAAGAAACCAATAAAATATAACAATATATAATGATAGGCTCTGGATTTTGAAAGAAGAATAATAAAAATATACCGCAACCCATACCCAAAAATAATAAAAATCGAAATATGCGTAATTTAAATGCACCCTCATAAGTAATATATGACAAAAAAGCTATAATTACAATTACTCTAAAAGCTGTTATAAATATAAACTCATAAACAAACTGAACAGTATTATTAATTTGTAACCACCAAACAAACGAAGCATAAAGCGCAATCATTACAACTGTAAAGTTAAGTATTTTTAAAAAGCTTGTATGGTGACTACTAGTGTTTCTGTATATAAACAATAATACAAAATTAACCCATTCGGTAAAATCATATAATTCTTCTTTTAAAAATTTTGCACTAGCGTTTTTACAATCTGTAACATCAATCGCACTTTTAGCTTTTATCGCGATCTCTTCCTCTTTCGCATAAAGCTCTAACTTGTGCCATTCTTGAGCTTCTAGGGTATTATTTTGTGTGATTAAAATATCTTTTATAACCCTGAAAGAATCTTTTAAATGTTTGGCGCATTTTAATTTACAATTATTATTACGCTGTTCTTCTGTTATTTCTTGTTTATTTTCATATGTCTCATCTTGATAGTTATCTTCTATATATTTCTCCACTGATTTAAAATCTAGCTTATATATATCAACATTAATCAAATTTGCAGCTTTTTGCTCTTTAAAATAACAAGCACTAAAATTCGGAGCCTTATAAAACTTTGCTCCATAAAAACAAGTTATATTATCAAATTTACACTCGTGAAAATCAGCATAACTAGAAAATTCAGAGTTGTTAAAATAAACTTCATCTTCAAAATGAGTATTTGAAAAATTTAATTTTTTTTGATTATCTTTATATCCAAATTTAGAATCTACAAAATAACACCTATTTTCAAATTTATTTTTCCATAAATTTATTTTTTCTATGGTGCAATTTTTTATAAAAAGATATCCTTTAAAAATATTTTGTTGCAAATCTAATGATTTAATTTTTTTGTTTTCAACAGAGCAATTTATAAAAACCAAATGATCTAAAAATTGGTTTTGATATATTTTTAGATCTTTAGAAAACGCACACTGATTAAAAGTTAATATTTTTTCAAAAATAATATTTTTCAAATTTAATGACTTTTCAAAAGTACAATTATAAAAATATAAATGGTTTTTAATTGTCTCTACATTATCTTTTTTCACGCCTTTTGACTCATCTATATGCAAATCAATATTGCAATTATTAAAAATAACATTACATGGAATACTTTTTATCTTATCATATGGTAAGCATATATCTATTATCCCATCGTCTTTACCACAAACTGAATACCATTTTTCATCGCTAGGAAATAATTCATCTTTTTGTCTAAAGTCTTGCTTGCCTTTTATCTCTTCATTATTTAGAATAGATATATCATATTCTTTTATATTATTTGGATTGTTTTTTGATAAAATATTAAATAACTGTCTTCTAATTTCATACTCACTCTTATCATTTTGATGTGTTTCTTCACAACATTTCTCTAAGGTATTAAGTATTTTTTCAAGTGTTTTTTTCATCATTTAATCCTTCCTATTTTTCAACTTGGCACTATGGAATTTTTTCTAATTGTCTTTATAAAAGAAAATACAACAAAACCAAAAACGATTGTATAAATTCCACCCATTGTGCTAAGTGGATCTAGCATAGCTCTTTTATCTGTAAAAAATCCCATAGCAGGGATAAGAATTTTCGGTGAAACCACTAGGACTAAAAGAGTTATCGCATAAGATATGATTATAAAAAATTCTCTTATATATTTTAGACATAAAGCAAATCCAACTAAAATCAAATAACCAAAAAGCATTGCAAAATTTACTTTTACCACAAACAAATAATTGTCCTGTATGATAGAATTTATATGATGATTATAAAAATCCAATGAAAAATACCAATGCTCTAAAATAGGCTTATATCCAAGACTATAGTTAAAACCAAAAACCATCACAACGCTTGATAGCACAAAAATCCCTATCACCAAAATAAGCGAATTTAAACTTTGTAAAATATCGGTATGATGATCACAAAGCTTGCGATAAAAGACAAGTTGCCATTTGTCCATCCATTCTCTAGAAAATATCTTGGACTTTTTAAATTTTAGCTCTATCTCTTTACAATAAAGCTCATATTTGTGAAATTTTGAAGCGTCTAAAAGATTGTTATCTTTTATCAAAGCATTTTTAAAAGTTCTGAAAGAATCTCTAAAATCATTTGCGAATTTATCTAAAGATTTTTTTTCTTTAGTTTCATTAAAATCTTTGTATTCTTGTTTGATTCTCTCTTGTAGATTGCCAAAAGTAAAATTTAAATTTGTATTAACTACATTTAAATTTTCTTTGAAGATAGCTTGAGAAAAATTTGGAGTTTTATCAAATCTCACTCCGTAAAAACAAGCAGTTTTTTTAAATTCACATTCATGAAAATCAACATAATCTTTAAAATGGGAATTATTGAAATAGATACTGTTAAAAAAATTAGAATTATGAAAAACAACTCTTTTTTTAAAAATACAATTTTTAAATAAAGTGTCCTGTTCATTGTTATAATATTTATTTTCAGGCAAAGATGTTCCAGATATAAAGCGTTTAAAATTTATTTCATCTTCAAAAATACAATTAGAAAAATCCATGCCATTAAGAAAACAAACCGTATTGTCATTATCAATTATATGTAAAGAAACTTTAGATTTAAACTCACAATTAGAAAAATACACTCTCTCATAGCAACTAAAATTTATATAAACTTCTTTTTTAAAAATACTTTTATAATCTTTTCCCTCATAGCCGTAATCATTTTCTAAATCTTCAAGTTCGTTTTTAGGGATTGATTTAACATCTCCTACCATTCCATAGGAAAAAAAACAAGGAGCTATAAAAGCTTTGATTTCATTCAGATCTTTCAAGTTATCTGATGTATTTTGCTCCATCTGTCTTGTAATTTTTGATTTTTCTATAAAAGTATTTAATATTAATCCGAAATTAAAATGATAGACAATATTATTGTTATCTTCTATTTTATCTATAATTTTTACATCATTAAAATTGTTTTTATTATTTTCTTCTAAAATATTATAAATAATATATGGATTTAATGGTTTAGCCAATTTTCCAACATCTAGTTTATTGCCTGAGGATACTATTTGCCTCTTATTGATTTGCATAAATCTAACTAAATCTAGAGAAATAGTTAATTTCTCATTATCCAAACCTTTTATAAAGATACCACTATTTGGTATTTCTAAATCAATATTATATATATCCCTTATCATCGTTTTCCTTCAATGATTTTTATTTCTTCTTCGTTTAGGTTGTAAAGTTTATAAACGATAGAGTTTATTTTGTCTTCTTGGATTTTGGTGTTTGCGTTTTTGTCTTGTTCTTTTAAAACTAAAATCTCATCGACTGAATTTACAAGCTCATCGGCTATTTTTTGATTTTTAGAATTTATATCTACTATAGGAATATTTAACAAAGGCTCTTTGTCGATTTGATAATTATTACCTTGCATTTTTCCTTTATGTTTTAACCAAAATGCGACAAGCTTTGAATTTAAAAGCCCTGTTAAATATTTCACATTTATTCTTTGTGTTTTGATAATATAAAAAGTTGCTGAAACATAACAATCAAAATCAACATAACTAAATTTAGGCTCACCTACGCATTTTCTAAGTGCCACAATTCTAGGGCTTCCTTTAAAAAATTTCTCATCTCTTGCTCGGTGCAAACCATAAGGTTTATTATCTGAAGTTATAACTTTTTTAAATTTATCTAAATGCTTTTTTAAATTTGGATAATTATCCATAGAATTTAGATTTTTAAATGATGAATTTGTATAAATAACCCAAAAATCATTATCTTTTTTAGCGTAATATTTTTCTATGCTATTGCTTTCAAAAATAGGTTTTAATAAATTTTTTTCATTTTTTAAAAGATTTAGTTTTTCAACTTCTTCATTTGTTAGCTTTTGAATACCTTGTCCTATATAAAAATTTTTTCCCAAAATCTCTAAAGACTTCTTATTTACATTCTCTTGTGGATAAACTATCCCTTGTGCGACTTCTTTTTCTTCAAGATAAAATTTCCCATATTTTTGAATTTTATTGAAAAGTTCTTCATAATCACTTTTTGTGAAATTTAAAGTTTTATCTATGAATTTTTTTGGAGCTAAATTTATGCTTAAAATTTCATTGTTTTGGTTTTTTTCATTTTTTAAAATACTTAGAGCATCTTCATAAATTGGAGTTTGGGTTGTGATTTTAGCAAAATGAAATTCATAATTTTTAGGCGGTTTTGTTTTTTGAAATTGCATTATCATCGTTTGTATACTTGCAGAATCAAACACCATAAAAGAGCTAAAATCAACAAGGCTTAAAATTTGGGATTCTTCTAAAACTATATTGCGTAGTTTTTTAGCTCCTGAATTTGTAATCCAATTATTTGTAGCGATAAACGATAAATATCCATTGTTTTTTAATATATCAAATCCACGCCCTACAAAATGATACCAAATGTCCATTTTTCCTTGATAAGTTCTTAGCTTTTTTGTATTAGTAAAAAATTCTTTATTGTCCGCTTCTTTTATATAAGGCGGATTGCCAATGATGAGATCAAAGCCTTTGAAATTTCCATCATCGTCTAAAATTTCAGGAAATTCAAAACGCCATTCAAAAGGATGATTGCTTTCTAGGTTAAAAATAGCATTGTAGTCATCTTTGAGTTTTTTAAATTCTTTTGTGGCTTCTTTTTCATCAAAATCAAAAAGAGTCAAATTCGCACTGACAAAAATTCTCAAATTCTCATCATTTACAGCTAAGAAATTGCCGTATTTTTTGGAGTATTTTTCGCATTTTTCATTAAAACTTTTCATCTCTTTTTTAAATTTATCCGCAAAGCAGAAATTTTTAAAAGAAATTTTGAGATTTTTTATCTCTTGGTTGATTTGGCTTTTATCTGTATAAAAGCCCTCTTTGTAGTCTTTGACTATGTTTTTGTATTTATTCATGCGTTCTTTGATATTAGGATAATGGCTTAGGCTTTTGTCAATTTCAAAGTAAGATATCAAAGAATTCCCGCATTTTATGTTTATATCGATGTTTGGCAGAGTTTTAAGATCATGATAATTCTCATCATCAAAACTTTGATAAAAACTGTGTTTTAAAAGCTCTATCCAAAGCCTTAGCTTTGTGATCTCGCATGAGTTTGGGTTGATATCTACTCCAAAAAGGTTGTTTTCTATGATGTCTTTTTTCGTGTAAAAAAGTTCTTTTTGGATCAAGTGGGCTTTGTCCTTGTCTGAATGCGGGCGTTTGTATTCTATAAATTCACCTTTGCGGTTAGTGATGAGAATTTCATCGTTTTGCACTTCCAGGTAAAACTCCTCATCAAAAAGATTTAGCTCATCGTAGATACTAAGCATAACATTTAAAGCCGACACTAAAAAATGCCCGCTACCCACCGCAGGATCGCAAATTTTTATAGAATTTAAAAGCTCTTTTTGCACTTTTTTATCTTCTTTTCTCAAAGCTTGTCTTAACTCGCTTATATCTTTGGCATCAAGATCAAATCGGGTATTAAATTTATCAAGCACAACCTTTGTGATACTTTCTTTACACATATAAGAAGTGATAAAGCTTGGAGTGTAAAAGCTTCCTTCTTTGTAGCCGTTAAGTTTTTCAAATACATTTCCTAAAACACTTGAACTTATGAGTTCTTTTTGACTCAAAATCTCGCTTTGCTCATCATCACTGCCAAAATCAAAGCTATCCAAAAATTCAAACAAATATTCCAAAAGTCCCACTTGTCCTTTTTTAGTCTTGCATTTGTCATCTTTTAGCACAGTGTTTTTGTAGTAGTTAAGTTTTAAATCGTTGTTTAGGCTCGAAATTTCAAGCGTATTTTCTATGCTTTGTTTTTCAAACAAAGAAGAATTTAAGTAAGGCAGATAAGCAAATTCACTTTTCTTTCGTGTGCTTCTTTCTTTGGCTAAAACTTCAAAGAAAAGTTCACTAAGCTTATCAAAATCAGGTATTTTTTTAAAATTTAAAAATTTTAAATTTTTATCATCATTAAAACGCACCAAATTTGACTCTATAAGCTTTAAAAATAAGATACGATTAAGCCATAAAATCAAAAGTTTTAAAATGGTTTCAAAATTTTCTTCTTTAAGTTTGGAATTTATAGCAGTATAAAAAGTGCCTTGTTCTGCTTTGCTTTCTTCGCTTTTTGTGATGATGAGCTTTGAGTTTTGTTTGCTTTCACAAAGTCCTAAGATATATAAAAGCTCTTTGTAAAAGGTATTGTTTAAGGAATTTGCATCGTTGGGATTAAATTCGCTTAGTAAAAAGTCTTTGTGAAAAATTTTAAATAAAGGCTTAAGTTTGCTAAAACTTGATTTATCTTGCTCTAAAATAGGCTTGAAATCGACAAAAACACCCTTTAAGCTAGGCTCATCAAAAAGATCTTTTCTCGTGATAGAATCAAGATATTTTTGACTCTTCAAAAGCTTTTCGCATTCTTTATAAAACTCGTCAGTATTGCCCTTAAAAAGAGAATTTTTGCTTTCAAAATTTTCAAAAGTTTCTTTGAAGTATTTGTTGTTGTTAAAAAGATTTTCAAACAACTCCGCCTTAAAGATATAAAAACGATAAAAATCTGTGATAATGATGTATTTAAGCGATGAATTTAAGGCTTTTCTTTCGCGAAGATAATACAAAATACACTCGTGCAAAGCCTTGCAATTTGGCTTGTTTGGACTGAAAAAATCCTTAGAATTTGGTAATTTTGCTTCAATGATAACTTGAATTTGCTTATCTTTTTTCAAGGCTAGATCTATACCGCTATTGCCTTTATGTATGCTTTTTACCTCACACTCAAAACTCAAACTTTCAAAAAATTTGCCAAGGGCGTTTGCTACTAGGGAGTCTTCGTTGTTTTTGAGATTGTCTTTTAAATTTGTTTTATAATCTTTTAAAATTTTAATGAATTTATTTAACTCTACTTCTAAAATCGGCTTTTTGCGGTAGTAAGGGTTGAGAAATTCTTTTTCATCTATAGATTTAAAATTCATTAATTCGCCTTTATTGAAAAAAAATAATTTTTATTTTACTAAAATTTACTTTTATAAAAGCTATATTTTAGAATTTAATATATCATCAATATCTTTATATGCTTGTTGTATAAGATTTTTATTAAAAAAATCATTTAAAATTTTAATAAAATCTTTTGTAAAATTTTGACTTTCAATCAACCAATAAATAAAAGCATATTCTCCTTCTAGTTTTTCATTATTTATTAATTTATCGCAATAATAGTGGTTTTGATATTTTCTAACATTTTCTTCTTTTATATCTTTAAATAATTTTAAACATTCTTGATATTTTTCATTTTCTATATCTTCATCATTATCATTTGAAATTTCAAATGTCAAACCAACAGTATTGTAGTAACTTTTTTTAAAATATAAATATATACAAGGGTATAAACTTTCGTCTTTGTAAGATTTAGGATAAAACATAAACACACCATGATTGACACGATTTTCTTCTATTTTGTTACCAATAAAAGTTATATCACCTATTTTAATTTCCATATATTCAAAATTATCAAAAAATTCTTCTATTATGTATTCACAGATACTATTCCATTTATGTTGGATGATAACTTTAGCTTTTTTATAATCTTGCTCATTTAAATTTTTAAGCTCTGATTTGTTTTTGTTATATCTATATAAAACCATAACATTCTTTAAATTTTGCATTTTTACATTATCTTGAAAAATAAATTTCAACACATCATCTCTTTGAATATACTCGTTTGTTATATACCATTGCAAAATATTTCTATATTGATTGAGAGTAAAAATAATGTTTTGTATATCGAGAACAAATTTTTGATCTTTGGTTAGTTTTTCTTCATATGTTTTTATACACTCATCAATCCACTCTTTAATCCATATATAATCTATCTTCAAATAATGACAAATATTGTTTTCATTTTTATCTTTAATCCAATTTTCTCTTATAATAAAACTTCCCAAACTATAATCACTAGGACTAGTATACTCATCTTGATGTAAATATATAGTTAAAATATTTTTATAACAATCTTCTATATTTTTGATATTTTTTCTTACAAAACTAATATAATCTTTCAATTGATTTTTTTGATCTTTTGCATAAATTTTATTTTCTATTATAATATATCTCTTGTCACTTAATATTATTAAAATATCTACCCTTCTATTATCTTTAATACAAGATTCTGTTTCTACACTTTTTATATCCCCTATATTTAAATTTTCAAATTTGGTATTTGCTAAACTTTTGCTAAGTTTTTCCAAAAACTCTTTTGCAAAATTTTTTTGGTAATGCCCTTTATTCACATCAATCAAATAAGCTATAAATTTTGAATGATAATTTTCTTTTTCTTCAACACCCAAAGCCTCAAATATATTTATATTACTCAAGCCATTATTTGCATCTTGTTCAAACTTACCATCTTCTTTAAGCAATCTTTCAACAAATTTTTCCATATATTACCCATTATATTTTTTATAATTTTTTTCATACCAATCTTGTTTACACACAAACAAATCAATTTTAAGTGTAAATCCAATCCACACAATAACCATATATTATAATCTAATAAAAACTAAATATAAGAACTAAAATTCCTATAAAGAAACACATAAAAACCAAATTTATCAAACTCACTATAAACATTTTAAAGTTAAAATGACTAAATCCCCAAATCCAACCCATCAAATAAGCCATTAGAATAATTCAATAACCAACAATACAAATCTAAACCATAAGAAATAACTAAATAACATATAAAAATAAACTTTAGAAACCAATAAAAAGAATAAACTAATTCAAGAATTAAACTAAGTAGTAAGTAAGAATAAGAATTAACAAGTCCGCAATGAGCTACTTTCCCCCTGCCAGTAAGGCGTAGTATCATCACCCACGATGTGCTTAGC
>NZ_RYYL01000029.1 GCF_004378855.1 Campylobacter sp. US33a | reverse complement strand
TTTTGTATAGAACCAAGATCTGCTCTAATGGTATCAAGATTTGTGATAGCAGTTTCTGCTACATCCATTACAGCCATGGCGCCTTTCAAAGTTGTTACACCTGCGGTTTGTTCTGTTCCTATGTTTTCAGCTCTTGTTTCACCGCCTTTTAAACCAAGATGTTGATATAAACCAGAAACTCCATTAGCAGTACTTATTGTAGTAATGATTTGAATGCCTGTAGTACTCATAGCAACAGCTGTAGAGAAATTAGCAGCTCCAGTTTGTGTGCCATACATTGTAGAATACATTAACATCGATAAAGCACTATTAATTGCTGAAAAACCACTACCAGCGGTAAATCCTAAAGCGGTATATCCGTTAGAAAAAGCACTATGATTTGGACCCAAATCGATTACTTGACCTATCATATTAAGTTGACTTTTTCCAGAAATTGTAAATGCAGAGAAGCCACTACCTGCTGAGTGAAGCAAAGATTCTTCTGTACTAAGTCCTGTTCCAGCAAGCACAGACATAGCGGTAACACCTATTCTGATACTACCTACACGGTTACTTGAGTTAAATCCCATAGCATCAGCGATATCTTGAGAAATTTGTCCTTTAGTATCTCTTAAGGATACTGATTGTTGAGAAACAAGTTTTTCATTTTCAAAACCAAAACCAGTCCCAGAGATAGCTATATCTCTACCATCGTTTTTTACTAAAGAAAGACGACCATAGTTTTCATACATATTTGCAGCTATACCAGAACCAGCACCGATACTACCTTCAATTTTAATACCTCTACCTTCTCTTGAAGTAAGAACAAGTTGTCCGTTTTCATTTAAAGCTGCTTCAACACCCGTAGTGTCTTTAACTGCATTGATAGAATTTACTAAAGAACCGTTTTTATCACCTGATTCATAATCAATTTTGCCAATTTTTACACCATTGATGGAGAAATCATCACTTGTAGAGCCTTTAAGAATAGCTGCCCCACCCACAGTTTGAACATTAAAACTAGCTCTAACACCTGTTCTATCAGCCACACGGTTAATCTCTTCAGCCAAAGCTCCAAGTCCTGTTCCAACTGAAGTTGAGATTATCACATCTTGAAATTTAAAATCATCTATACCATTGTAGTTTTTAATAGTCATAGAAGCAATGCCTGATTTGGTTACGTTAGCTCCTGTTTCAAATCTTGTTACACCAATCTTGCTTGATTGAGTAGCTCCGATTGAGGCTTTAATACTTTGATTTGATTGTGCGCCGATTTGAAATTCTTGATTGATAAAACCACCACTTAGAAGTTGTTTGCCGTTAAAAGAAGTAGTATTAGCAATGTTATC
>NZ_RYYL01000028.1 GCF_004378855.1 Campylobacter sp. US33a | reverse complement strand
GTAGAAGCTTGAGTTCTTAAACTGTCTGCGATAGCCATACCTGACGCATCATCTGCTGCAGAGTTGATTCGAAGACCTACATTTTACTAAGCACTTCCAGCAAAAGCCCTTTTTTGCTTTAAAAATTTCAAAAATTTAAGCCAAAGAATTTTTATACTATTGACTTTTTTATTGACTTTATTTTAAAAGGATTATTATGCTAAATGAAAGAAAAATAAGAAGTTTAAAGCCAAAGGATGTAAAATATTATGTTGCAGATAAGGACAATCTTTTACTCTGCATTTATCCTAGTGGAACAAAAACATTTTTTTACAATTACAAATGCACAAAAACTCTTAAATACAAAAGGAAAAGTCTAGGCAAACATCCATTAATAAATCTTAAATTTGCAAGAAATCAACGCAATATACTTAAAAAGACATTGCTTAAAGATATTTCAAAAACAACATTCCAAACCCTTGCTTTAGAAAAAATGCAAATAAAACAAAAACAAGTTACAGATAAAACTTATCAATCTTTACTAAGCTTGCTTAAGCGTTTTGCTTTTGTTTTTTATGGAAACTATGAAATAGACAAAATTAGCATATTGGATTTATTAAAAAGTTTTGAGCTTTTTAGAAAAAAAGGTATAAAAGAAAGTGCGAGTAAATTTTTTTCTATATTAAATGAAATTTTTCGTTTTGCTATGATGAAAGGACTTATTGCAAATAATCCTATGAATAATCTTTCGCGCAAAGATTTAATCATCAAACGCCATACCAAACATTATGCCACTTTGCTGGATAAAAATTCCATAAAAAAATTACTGCTTTCTATATTTTCTTATAAAGGAAGTTTGGAAGTTAAAGTTGCAACTCTTATGTGTATGTTAAGTGTTCAAAGAGCATTTAATATCCGCACTTGCAAATGGAGCGAGCTTGATTTGAAAAATCAAATTTGGCATATCCCAGCCTTTAAAATGAAGGCAAGAAAAAATCACAACATTAGCTTAAATTCTCAACTTATCGATATACTAAAACGCTACAAAACTTTTGCTTCCAAAAAATACCTTTTTTCAAGTCCAAACAGTTACGATGGAATTCTTGGAGAAAATACTATGCGTATGATGTTTAAAAGTCTTGGTTATACAGGAGATGAATTTACACCTCACGGTTTTCGCGCGATGTTTAGCACCCTAGCTCACGAGTATCGTTTTAAACATAAAATTTCAAGTGATATTATAGAACAATGTCTTGCACATAGTGAATCAAACAAAGTAAAAGCAAGCTACAATCATGCCTTAAATTTAAAAGCAAAAGCAAAATTAATGCAGTGGTGGGGCGATTATTTACAAAGTATCATTGCGTGGGATGAAAAAATTGATGAATTATTTGCAAATAAATCAAACAAAAATCACCAAAATATTAAAGACAGACACTAAAACCTTACTAATGCTAGATTTTGACAACACAAGCAAGTCATTTTTCTAGCCAAATTGTTAAATTTTATTGACTTTTTTATTGACTTTTTTGATATGAAAATTCCAAAAAAACTTTTCAAACATCTATTTTTACTTGCTTTGATAAAAAATTATAAAAAATATCCAAAAAACTATAAATTATTTTTTTATCTTAACGATATTGCTTTTAACAATCGCAAGGAAGCGGTTGAATTCATTTAAAAGGATTTAAAATGGGATTTCGTATCAACACTAATGTGGCAGCACTTAATGCTAAGGCAAACGCTGATTTAAACAGCAAAAGTTTAGATCAATCTTTGGCAAGACTTAGTTCTGGTCTTCGAATCAACTCTGCAGCAGATGATGCGTCAGGTATGGCTATCGCAGACAGTTTAAGATCTCAAGCTTCTAC
>NZ_RYYL01000027.1 GCF_004378855.1 Campylobacter sp. US33a | reverse complement strand
TATCATGCAATGCAAGATTTATCCCTTTATGCTTGCAGCGGTAAATTTTCTTTTAATTTTGTTCCTTCGAAATTAAGCATTAAAAAAGAAATTCAAGGAGATAGGGAAAAAGTGCTATACCGCGTTGATGAAATGCTTGTTTATGTTTATGATAGCTTTGATTTTTTAGATCAAGGACACGAATTTGATGATGAAGGAAATTTTATCAAGCTAGGACAACCTGTTGGAGCTTGGGATTTTAATACGAAGACTTTTAGCATTTGGGGTTCTACAAGACAGATGGAAACTTATAAACCAAAGATATATATTATACCACAAATAACCTTTGCTGATGTCCTACAATCCCCAAAAACCAAGCAATACTATATTTACAATCAAGATTATCAAGACTATCAAAAATTCACCCCTTATGGTTTAGATTTTAAACTTTATAGTAAAGATTTTATTACTAAGCTTGATTTTAAAGATAAAGCTTATAATGTGCTTTATGATACAGGAGTTTAAATGGGAGATAGTATTACACTTTCTATTTTTGTAGGTTCGTTACTATCCATTGTTATTATCATAAAATTTTATCTTACAGCTTTAGCTGTGTTTGTTATCTTTTCTATTTTAAATTATTGGATTAAGATTAACATAAAAGAATTTGTAAAATCTTATTTTTCAATATCTTTTATTATCTTTTTTATGGCTATTGTTATCATATTTTATCTTAGCTATGATCTTGAATTTTATAAATCGCTTGTATTGCTTGATCCTCCAGAAGTTGAAAAATTATCACCGCAAGAATATAGAGTGCGTAATTATTTTAAATTTTTAACCTTTGCAACTATGTTTTTTTTGGCAATCACTTTTGTTATACTTCCTTGTTTATTACAAGCTTATTTATTTAAATGTTATAGCATAGGAGAAAAACGCAAAAAATTAAGTTGGTTTATAGGGTTTATGTGTAATGCTCCTATATTAATTGCGAGTGTGTATGTGATATATGAAAATCTTTAAAGACTATCAAAAATTTAATATATTTGATATAATATTTATTTGTTTTCAATGAATTTAGAGAAAAAATGGACAGAGAATTATTTATAACAAGACTTGCATTTATAAACAACGATGAAATAAATAAAATAAATAAAAATTCATCCACTGTATATTTAAAAGCCTTATACCAATGTGAAAATTCTATAGCTGTAAATTATGATGAAGAAGAACTTTTCACCCAAACTACTGCTATAAACAATCTAGGCTATAGCAATGATTTTACAAAAATCTTCATTCTAGATAAAGAAAGTCTAAATGATACCTATCTAGATGCTAGAAAAAAGCTTTATAAATCTATCAATAATTTAAAAGAAGAAAGAAATGAAAAAATAAAAAATATCCAAGCTTATTTAAATAATGAAAATTCCTTACAAGATAATTTAAATAATCAATTTAACACACAAGAAAATGATATTAATTTGGCTTTAAAAAAATATTCAGTATAGAGCAATTTTATGATAAAAACACAAATACTATAGCATTAAAAACAAATAATATAAAAATCATATTCTTAGATAAAGTAAATTTGCAAGATTTACAATCTAATACCAATAACACTTCTTTTATCTCTATGTCAAATTTAATCCATATTTATGATAATCATTGTGATATCTTTACAAAAGATAGAAGTGTTTTAGATATAAAATTTATAGAAGAAAAATATCAGATAGATTTTAAAAGTTTAGATACAAAAATCTTCCTAAACTCCACCCTCCTTACAGGCTCCACCGAACTCCCTAATAATCCTTTTTACTTTGGAGAATTAGATAAAGATAATATTATAAAACAAGATATACCCAGCTATTATTTTTCTCCTAAAGATGAAAGCAGTGGTTTAGGAAGACTTAGTATCTTT
>NZ_RYYL01000026.1 GCF_004378855.1 Campylobacter sp. US33a | reverse complement strand
ACTGTAAATTTACAGAGCTTCAGCTATTTCTAAGATTTTGAATTTTGATTTATGATTTAATTATGGGAAATATTAATGAAGGAGTTGAAATGTTTGATAAAAATTATATTAATGCTCAGGAACTAAATGATCTTGGTTTTGTCAAATTAAGGGAAAATATCGAACAATCTAAGGTAGCAGATTTAAAAATTGTTGATAAATTCGTTGAAAATTTTAAACTTAATGGAATTAAGTTATCTAAAGATTTTCATAATGTGACTTTGGCTTTAAGAAACTATATTATTGATTTTAACCCTAGCAATGAAGAAATTAATGAGATTGTTAAAAAAATTAATAATTATGTTGAAGAAGGTTTGTATGCCTCAAAATCAAATCAGAATGCAGGCAAATCTTTTAATGGGGCAACTAGTGATAATACAAAGAAACAAGAATATAAGAATGTTAATGATAAAGGTTTTGTTATTGTTCATAAGCCGAAGAATGAAGTGCAAGAGAGTATTTCAAAACTTTTTGAGCAATACTATAATGAAAAGATCCTAGATGCTGGATTATCAAAAGAAATGATTAATAGTTTTAATAACTCTAGAAATTATTTTACACTTCAAGAACGCCCAATAAAAGAAATAAATGATTTTTTGAAAAAATTTAGTATTAGAATAAAAGAAAGTAAAATGGAAAAAGAAAATAATAGTGATGTAATTAAAGAATTATTTAAAAGAATTGAAAACCTTGAAAAAGAAAATAGTGTTTTAAAAAAACAAATTGCTAATAGTAATTCAAATATGGTTGCTAATAATAAGACTATATCAAAAGATGAAACAATAGAACAATTATCACCAAATGAAATTAAAAGATATATTGAAGATGTTGTCGTTAAGAGATGGATTAATATTGGTAAAGAAAATCCAGAATTAAAAAGAATTGGTTCTGATTATACAGAATTAAGAGCATTGAAAAATGAAAATTTTAAATCCATTGATGAGTTGGAAAATAAAATTCAAAAGATTGAAGAATCAATACAAAATCGTTCAGAAAAAAAAGAGTGTATTGTTGGAGATGAAATTGAACCAGATAATGATAGCGCTATGAAACAATTAAGACAAGAGTATAGAGAACAACAAGCCCAAATGCGTAAAAAAACAAGAGCGTGAAAAATTAAGTAAATTAAAAAAGGAGAAAAGAATGAGTTATATTGAGCATAGAGGAGATATATTTAAAATTTCCAATGATATGGATCTGACTTCATTTTACAAATCTATTCTATATAACGAAGAAGATAAATATTTAAATAATTTAAAAAAATGTAAAATGAATAATGGGAGTGATTTTTTGAAAAAAATCAATGATACTGAAATTAATCTCACAGATGATGAGATTTTAATGCAAAAAATACAAGGAATTTGGTATGCGTTTGACAATCAACACAAACAGGAATTTTTATCAGAGAAATTAAATTCTTTAGGAAAACTTGATTTTGATATTTTGGGAGATGAAGCTTATGATAAAGCTTATAAACTTTCTAAACTAGAAAAAGGGGAAGATTATAGCGATGAAGATTTTCAAAAAGATAATTTAATTGGAAGTATTGCGTATAATATGGATGAAAATATTTCATTGTCACAAGCTCTACTTGAGTATCAAAATGATGAAAATTTAGAAAAAAATACTGTGAATTCTCAAGAAGAAGTATTAGAGGAAACTAATAAAGAACAAAGTAATGAACAAGAACAAATAAATGATATTGATGATAATAATGATATTGATAATAATATTGTTGATGCTGAATATGTTGATGATGAAAAAAGCGGTTATGATTTTAATGAACTTACAAAGTATTTTAAAGACACGCAAGCTTTTGTTTTTCCATTTGAGAAAAATCTTATCGCCTTAGATGATCCAAGTCTTAAAGTGAGAGATTTTCAAAATTTGACAAGAGACTTGAAGAAATGTAGTTTATCTGAACTTAGAGATTTTAAAAAGAATCTTCAAAAGAAAAACGCTATTTTAAGACAACAACTTTGTGAGTATGAAATAAAGGATATTAAAAAAGAATTAGAAGAAAATATAATTTTTAGCGAGGAGTTTAATGCTAGAAAAAAACAGGATGAATATATAGAATTTAGCGTCATCAATAATGATAATATTATTGATGATAATAAAGCTTCAGAAGAAAATCCAAGCCAGGAAGAAAATATCATAAATGAGGAACAAAATCAAAATATTCAAAGTTCCGATGCAATGGGCGAGCAAGTAGAACAAAATGCAAATCAAAGCATTCAATCAGATAGTAATCAAACTCATATATATGATGATACATCTGCAATGGATTTGCTTAGACAAGAAGCCTATGATAACGACTGGCTTGATGAAAATGGGAATGTCAAAGAAGACTCTAATGTTCAAGAAAATATTCAAAATAATGTTAGGAGAATGAAACAATGAAAAATGGACATATTTCTATTGAAGAAAGAAATGAAGCCAAAGAACTTTTTGATATTCTTGTGAATCTTTACAAAGAAAAAGCCAATTTAGAGGTTTTGAATAGAGAAAGAGAAGAAAAACTTAAAGATGAAGTTGCTCAAGCTTGCAATGTGAAAAATAAATCTAGAGAATATTTAAGCAAAACTGTGAAAATGCCTTTAGTAAAAGCCATATTAGATCAATTAGAAGGAAAAGTAAATAAAAAAGATATTGAAGCTGATACTATGGATACTTATAGACAAGCTATCAAAAATAATGAAATTAATAAAGAATCTATTAATGCTTATCTTGCTTCGCAAAATCTTCTAAGAGAAAATCAATTGGCTATTAAAGAGAAATTTAAAGAAAGCACATTTTTATCAAAAGAAATGCTTATGGCTATTGATATACTCGCAAAAGAAAAATATAAAGAACTAAAAGAGGATGCTTTAAATTTAGCTGGATTTATTTCAAAACCCAAGAAAGACAATAATGAAATTTTGGAACTTGTTAATCAATTTAAAGAAGTTTTTAAACAGTAGTTTTTTAGAATCTACCACTTTTGTAAGTGGTAGTGATTCACAAAGTTAGCCATCAGCTTTTGGTGTAGAATCTATAAGTTCTATAAAATCATTTTAAATATAACTCCATAAATAAAATATAGCGAATATAATAAAGCTGGATAGCCAAAAATCTTTTTACCAGTTACTCCAAACAGTATTAATAAAATCACTAAGGCTAATTCAGAGAAAATGACATAGGTGTAATCGATTGCTGGACTATAATCAATGCGATTAAATGATTTTAAGCCATTTTTCACAAAGAAAAAGCCAAAAAAACTCATTGGCAAAGTAATTAAAAATAAACAAATAATTAGAACTTGAATTAAAAAAAATATTAAAAATAGAGGTCTAAAATATCTCATAAAAGGTTTATCTTTGTAAACTTCAAAAAAATTTTTATGATTTTTGAAATCGTGCAAATTCAAAATCCACTTCCACATATCATACTTTAATTTCATATCGCTTGCAATTTTTTTTATATTATATGTGTGATTTTTGATTTTATGTCTAAAGTCTATTTTATTTGAGTTTTTCATTAACTTACCTCCTATTAATTTTCTTATTATTATATCATAAAATATAGTAATTATTACATAAAAATACATAA
>NZ_RYYL01000025.1 GCF_004378855.1 Campylobacter sp. US33a | reverse complement strand
TATCATGCAATGCAAGATTTATCCCTTTATGCTTGCAGCGGTAAATTTTCTTTTAATTTTGTTCCTTCGAAATTAAGGCAATGTGCTTAGGTAGATTGGGGAGATTGATAGATAGATAATTAAAATATTAGCAAATAAAAAATGATATAATAATGCTTTATATAAGGAATCTTTTATGTTTATAAGTTCTAAAACAGAGTTAATTCAGACCATTAAAAAACTAACAATCGACAATAAAAAAGTCAAGCAGATTGATTTTATTTATCCTAATTTTTCTGTTTTACACGCTATATTAAAAAATATTGGTTTTCATCAAGGAAACATCCTATCTAAAAATCAAATATTGGCTATGGAAATACTAGAAATTTTAAAACAAACTCGCGATAATCACAATAATATAGAAGTAAATATCCATACTCTTAATGAGCTTGATGCTGGACAAAATGTAAATTTAAAAGATTTATCAAGCAGTGAAATTTGTACTAAAGCTTATTTAAGAGACTTAAAAGAAGAAATTCAAGATAAGAAACACAATAAAGATAAAAATTTTAATCTTTTTTATTACGCGGATAAAAATAATCTTTGCATTGAATTTATCAATACTTTAAAAGAATTAGCCAAAGATTCTAAAGATATAACAACCTTAGAAAAACTAATCGAAAACATCGATCCTGATGATATAAGCGGTGATAAATTTGATGGTTTTAAGAAAAAAGTTTTAGAAAAGATTGAAAATGTCATAGAATCGAATTTTTTTAAAAACAGTATAAGTCCCACTTTAAAAAATACTTATAAAAAATTCATCGATGAGTTGTTAGAACATATTAAAAAACTTGCCGAAGAAAAAGATGATGAAGAAATTAAAATAATACTAAGCACCATAGCAGGCGTTATAATAGCTACAGTGATAGCCGTTCTTACAGGTGGGGCAGGACTAGCTATTTTGGCTGCTGGTTTATTTTCTTTAATGGGTTCTGCAAGCGAGTATTATGAATTTACTCAAAGAGAATATGGTACGCTTTTAACGCCTTTAGCTGCATTTTTAGCCACTAGATGCGCAATGTTTATTCATTATATTAATTCTCGCTTGTTATCTTGTGTTTTAATTATTGATAAAAAAGAAATTATTGATTTAAGTGGCTTTGGATTGTATCTTGGAAGCGATGAAAGCAATATCGCTTCAAATTTAGCTCATAGAATCACTTTAAGCGAAGAAATAAAAAGCATTGAAAATATTTTTAGTGAAATCTTTTTAAACCCAGAACAAAAAGACAATGAGAGTAAAAATACAGCTAATGATTCAAAATCGAGCAATTTGCCCGCTTTTGTTTCAACGCAACAATTATCTAATTTGTATTTAAAAAACAATGCTATTTTAAACAATTTGCAAGAAGATATTAAACAATTTATTTATTTTTCTTATATAGAAAGTCCAAATTTTAACTCAAGCAAATTGGCTGAATTTTTCACACAAAAAAATCAAAATGCACAAATAGATTTAAATACAACTAAAATGAGTAAAAATTATTTGATTATTTCAAATATCCCTAATAAATACAATGCAGGACTCAATGAAAGCTTAACTCAAGAAATCGCCAACTATAATATACAAGATAAATACAGAAGAATTAAAAAAAGTATTGATACATCAAAAAAAACTTATGACAGTACAAGGGATTATAGCGAATATAGCATAGAAATGCCACAAGATGAAAATGAACCTTATATTTTACAATTAAGCCCTTTTGTGAAAATATCTAAAGAAGCTTATGAGAATAGTAAAAAAGCTTATGAAGATATGCAAAAGGTTTATAAGGATATGAAAGAATCCTGTGAAGGTATAATCAAATCGGCTTTTTTGACACCAACATTAATAGAAAAAGTAGCAACAGCATATTATCTATATGAGTCAAAATCAAATTATGATGATTATAATAAAAAAATAAATGATAAAAAATGGCTTCCTTATTTTTATATCCAAAATTTCTTTAAACAAAACGAAGACAAAGAATCCATCATAGAAAAAGAAAAAAAATTAGCTCACCAATATTTAAGTTATTTGCAAGATACGGTTTTTAAAAAAACTAGTGAATCCAAACAAGAAACCTTAAGGGGATTAAGACCTTATAATATAAAAGAATGTTTACAAATTGCTTGGGAGCTTTATCGTGCAAAGCAGCTTTTTGGCAATTTGGAGTCAAAATTTGTAAAAAACATGTTAGGAGATATTTGTGTAAGATATTTGGAAGAAAAATATTTTGTGTTTGAAGATAATGATTGCTGGATTTTTGAAGAAAAAAATGAACGCATTTTTGAACCAAAAGTTAATGCTATCGACTTCACTCAAGATTTATTAGATATTTTTATAGAAAGCAGTAAAGATAATGATAAAAACGAAAAAATAAACAACAAAAACATACAAAAATTTTTCGATGAATTATTAAAAGAATTAAATATTGAATTAACAGATGAAGAATTAAAACAAAGACTTCAAGAAATTTATGGTGAAAGTTTTTTAGAACAAAAGCTTGAAGAAAGTAGAATAGAGCTTTATTGCAGTATCTTATGGGAAGTAATAAGTAGCCTTATACCTTTGGGTAATTTTATTTATCATATTAAAGACCCTATTAAAGTAGCTCAAAATATCGCAAATATTTGTATTGATTATGTAGAAAAAGGTTTTAAAGAAGTTTTAATCGAACAACTTGGCATTATATATTTATTTACACAGCCACAAATCGAAGTTGAAATTAAGAAATATGGAAAAAAATATTTTAAGACTATAAACAAGAAAATTGCCGCAAAAAGATTTTCTACAATTAAAGAAGAATTATTTTTTAATAAAATAAAAATATCCTTTATGGCAGAACAAGTAAAAAACGGTATTGATACTAATAGTTTCAACACAATCAAAAAAAATATAGAAAAACGCTACAAATTAGATGCAAAAGATATAGAATTGTTAAAAGAACTTTATTATAAGGCTAGTTCTATGTCCCATATTCAAAAGATTGCAGTTAAAACAGATTGGCTTCAGGCTAAAACTGTTATAAAATCAATGAAATGGAATTTAATTGAACTCTTGTTTAATTCTGCAGTACAACTAGGACTAAATATCTTTCTTCCAACAAATTATAAAGCCTTGCAAGAACAATATGAAAGCATTGTTTATCAGCTTTACACCTTTAAAGATGATTTTCCTTTGGCGGTTATAAGAGATCATTTTATAACTTATCCTTTTGCAATCAATTCAAAATTCATTAGCTTTGATTTAAAGAAAATTTTTTATGGCATAGATCTTTGCACAGGAGTTTTTGACACTCATTTTTCCTTTCATTATGAAATAGATCAAAAGCTTGAAGAAAATAAAGAATTTCTTTTAAAAAGACTTTTGTCTTATTTGATTATTGATGAGAAAAGAAATGCAACTGCTTTAGAGGATGTAAAAGAAGAAAAATATATTATAGATGATTATGCTTTTTATTTCAAAGAGTTAAAATCTTTAGAACTTAAAAAATGCACTATATATCAACTCCCTTGTAATCATCCTTTGTTTAAAGAGTTTAGAAATAAAGAAAAGCAAATTAGTGCTTTTAAAAAGGATGAAGATAGTCCCATCCATGCTTATAATGAAGCTTTACAAATTTTACAAGATTTTGCTAATGGACTTTATATTGTCAAATATGAAGAAGGAAAATGTATAGAAGATAAAAATAAAACCAGAAGATTACTAGAAAAACTCAATATCATAGGACAAAACAATCTTAAGGCTATGTATATGGGGATAAATGGAAATAGAGATAAAACTTCTAATACAAGTAGAGGCAAAGAAGATACGACCAATAAGACAAGTGCAAATGCTGATATCACATCAGAAACAAAATCCCCGCCTAACTTCATAGGCAGACTAGCCACTACTATAATCATAGAAGATGGTTTGTATATAGGATAAATTAAAGAAGGATAGATAATGAGCGAAACTTATGAGATTTATACACCCAATGGGTTAATAATGGATGTATATAAAGACACTAATAAAATCATTTTTTCAGGAAGTGCTAAACCCACAGGCGATTATACCCAAGAATATTCCAAAGCCCTTTTTGAATCCGATCGCATATTAAGAAACTCCCCCTACAAAGACTATAAACCCAAGTATCTAGATCCTAACTTTTATACAGGACAAGCTTCTACTTTGCTTGAATTTAAAGAATGGCAAAGCATATATTTAAAAGATCCTGTTAAAGGAAGCATAGCTCCTTGGACTAAAGCAGAAAAAGCTTATTATAAATCTTTAAAAACTAAAAGAGAAAGATAT
>NZ_RYYL01000024.1 GCF_004378855.1 Campylobacter sp. US33a | reverse complement strand
TAAATTTGATCATAGTTTTGATCCTAAGGAGGGCTTAGGAGAGCAAAGCAAAACTCAAACAGAGTTAAGAGAACCTATAATAAGACTTCATTATAAAAGTGATAGATTTCAAAAAGATAACCTACCTATATATAATCTTTTGATCAATAATGAAAAAAAAGAACAAAATAAAGCTTTAAGTGAATTAAATATAGAACAACAAGATTTAAAAGATATAAAGGATATAAATATTCTTAATCAATTCAAACAAGACTTTAGTAAAGATTATGAATTTAAAGAATTAAATTTTAGTTTTGATACTAATTTAATCAAACTTTATTTTATTATCCCAAAAAATATTGCTAAAGTTTATAAAAGTGCTTATAAAGAATTTGAATATAAAGATTTAGGAGCAGGGTATTTTACACAGCTACATGAGTATGATAAAATCATCAAAAATTCCCTAGAAGACAATAAAGAATTAAACGAATATCATTTTAGTTTTTTAGCTCCTGCTAAAATGCAAAATTTAAAACTTCAAATCGCAAAAGGACTAGATGAAATCTTAGAAGATGAAGATAGAAAGCAAGAGCTTTATGTTTGTAAATTTGTAGTGGTGAATGGGGCTAGAATATGAAAATAAACAATTTTACTTTAATCACATCAAATCATAACCTAGAAATAGAAATAAAAAATCTTACCAAAAATGCCAATAAAGTTATTTTTATATGTGGTGATTTTGATGGATATAAAGAAGCCGAGAATTCTTTGTATAAAACATTACATACTATTGAAGATAATTTTAAAATTGATAATAAAAAAACTTTTAAAATTATACATTTAAATCAAGCTAATAAAGATGAAATCACAAAAGAACAAAATTTTAGCTCTGATAAAAATTTATCTAGCATTAAAAAAATTATCTTTAATAATTTAAAATTTTTAAATAATATAATCAATCAAAATGAAAATAAAACGCTTAATAAAATTATTGATGAAAATAATGAAGAAAATATTGAAAATTTTTTAAGAGAAATTCAAAAAGAATTAAATATATTATTAAAAAATATCAAAGAATCTGATTATTTTGAGCAAGAGATTAAACCAAAGATACAACTTACCCTAGATACACTTTTTAATACACTTTTAAAAAATATTACTCAATCTAACGATGATGAATATAAGCAAATTATTAGAGCTATAGCAAAATTTTTTATCAATATATTAGATTCTGTAACCAATCTTAAAAAACCTATCTCTTTAGTCAAAAAAAATCCTTATGTTTTTGTTGTAAATGCATTATTTGAAGCTTATAATTCTTACTCTGAATATCAAGAGTATAAGGAAAAAAAATATTATTATGATTTTGCTTATCCACTTTTAGAACTTATTACCAGTAAACTTTATCCTATTATTGCTTTATGCAATGAAGAAATTTTATCTGATGTATTAATTATAGATGATAAAATACTATTAGATTTTTCATCTTATGCTAATGCACCTTCAATTAGCCTTTATAGAAATAGCTTTTATAAAATTATTTTAGATGAAGAATTTCAAGGTATTTTTGATAATTTTTTAGAAAATAATCCAAAAATTGAAAACGAAAAATTAAATAATACACTTTTGATTAATTCTAGTTTAAAAAATTTTGATACAACATTAAAAAAAGCAATCAATTTAAATATTTCTGAACTTAATCATTTCTTTTATGCAGAATATCCTGATTTAAATTCTTCCATGCTAGTAGAAATGATACTAGATAAAAAAAATACCGATCAAATCAATACAACAAAAATGGGTAAAAATTATTTGTTTATTACCAATCCACCACAGCTTAACAATGCAGCACTTTGTGAAGATTTGTATCAAAAAAAATTAGGAGCAATAATAAAAAATCGTCCTAAAGCCCTTACAAAAAATGAAAAACTTGCATTAAAAGGCGATTTTCCTAGCAAAAGAGATTATGGTTCTTATTTTATAGAAAGAGATGTTAAAAAAGAAGATGATTTTGTCTTGCAACTTTGTCCTTTTGTGAAACTTGATGGACAGATTTATCAAAAATATAAGGGATATTTTGAGTTTTATAATCAAACATCTTCTTGGGCAAAACTTTATTCACCAAAGTATATAGGCAAGCAATTAGAATACGAAAAAGCTAAACAAAAATTTGCTTATATTGATAACTTTTTTAAATTACCTAAAGAACTTGAGGAAATCAGCAAAAAAGAAAAAGAAAAAACAGAAGTGTATGTAGAACTTTTTAATGATTATTTAGACAAGTTTAATTCGCATTATGATCTAATGCAAATCATTAATACAGAACCTTTCGTATCTAAACATGAAGATATAGATTTTAAGAAATACTCGTCTTTAACGGTTGTTTTATTGACTTTAACTTTGCATGTTTTACAAAAAGACTTAGCTTTTACGCAAGAATATTCTCTTGGCATTAAAAATATTGTAATTCCAAATCTAGATTATGGCGATAAAGAAGTTTCACTCAATTATCAAAAGATTGAAATACCAAATTATTCAGAAAAATATATTTCATTTATCCCCGATGATATTTATTTTTATGATAATGATAAAAAAAATTACATCTTTTTATCCAAAGAGTTAAATAAAAATAAAAAAGAAGATGAAGTCATCTATTTAGATGAATTAGCTAAAGCTATGTTTGAAAATGATCTCGAAGAAGATGATCAAACTTATGCGAAATTTTTAAACACCTTAAATGAAAGCTTTGATGATGAAATTGAATTTGAAGAAAATATACAAACAAATCAAACACTTCCTACAAAAAAGGATTTAGATAAAAGTATTCAAGAAATTATGCTTGATAATGAGCTTGCAAAACTATCCTTAGATATCACTTTTTTTAGCATTATTAAGCAACTTTTTCCTTTTACAGAATTTTTTATGAGTCAGCCTGATTTTTTTAAAAAAATGATTTTATTTTTTATAAATTCAAGCTCCGATAAAAAGCATTATGGCAATAAATTATTTTCTAGTTTTAAAGCACATTTTTTTAAAGAACTAGGGATATTTTATGCGCTTAATCCTAAAGGGCGTTTTATAAAAATCAACCCAAAAAGTAAAAAGCCACTCAATAAGCTTTTTTTATATCAAATAGGAACAAATTATTATTATTTTAGTCAATCAGAATATGCCAGCGAGTTAAAAAAGTCAAAGAGTTTTTCAAGATTGGATAAAGCTAAGCAAATTCATTTGATATCAAAAGTAAGAAAACAATTAGCTATTGATTTTTCTATTAAAGTAAGTAAAAATTTAAGTGTAGATGTGTTAAAAAATTTAGCAGGATCTTTTATCGATACACTTTTACCTACAAATTATGAAAGATTAAAAATTTTATATGAAAAACTAATGTATGAAAAATTTACTTACAATTATGATTTTCCTTTAGCTGTAAAAAAAGAAGAATACTTAACCTATCCTTTATTGATAAATTCTAGATTTATGAGTTTTGATTTATCTGAGTTTATTTTTGGTTCTTTATTGTGCACAGGTGGGCTTAATTATTATCCTAGTATTGCTTGCACTACAACTTCAAATGAGGCTAGAGAATTTGCCTTAAAAAGACTTTTATCTTATATTATTTTAGATGAGAAAAGAAGGGCTTTTATGGAAGATAAAATCAATGAGGGCAAATACATCTTAAATGATAAGGAATTTTTTGAAAAAAACAATATAGAACTTAGAAATTGTAATACATATAAGCTAGAGCATTTTCAAAGAAAAGAAGAGTATAAAACACAACACCCAGTAATAAAACAACACCCTATCTTAGCTTATAATGATGCTATACAAATTTTATATGAATATGCAAATGGTATTTATAATACTACCCAAGATGAAAAGGGTAATTTCATAGAAGATAGGCAAAAGGCAAGAAGATTGATGGAGAATTTAGAAGCCATAGGACAACATAATTTAGAAGTGATGTATAGGGGGATAAATAATAAAGATGTTGATAATGAAAGAAATAGAAGAAAAGATAAAGAAGATTTTAATGATATTAACAAATCCCAAGATTATTCCAACAAATTCATAGGCAGATTAGCCACGACTATAATCATGGAAGATGGTTTATATATAGGATGAAAGGATAAAAATGAGTGATAATAAAGATATTTACGAGATTTATACTTCTAATGGACTTATATTAGAAGTTGATAAAAATACAAATCAAATTATATTTGATAAAAGAAAAGATGGGCGCAAGGTAGGCAAATACACCCAAGAATATTCTAAAGCTTTGTTTGAAGCCGATAGAATTTTAAGAACCTCTCCTTATATTAATTATCAACCCCAATACCTAGATCCTAACTTTTACACAGGACAAGCTTCTACTTTGCTTGAATTTAAAGATTGGCAAAGTATATATTTAAAAGATCCCATTAAAGGAAGCATAGCTCCTTGGACTAAAGCAGAAAAAGCTTATTATAAATCTTTAAAAACTAAAAAAGAAAGATA
>NZ_RYYL01000023.1 GCF_004378855.1 Campylobacter sp. US33a | reverse complement strand
GCCTTATTGTATTTCAGATTTTACTTAATCTTAATTTATTATTAAGTGTGTAAAATCTGAGATTTTTAGTTTTTACACAATAAAATCTAGAATATTTTATATTTTAGTTATATTAGTTTTTTGTTTTAAAAATATTTTAACTTTATGGTTTATGTTTTTTTTGGTGTGTGAGTAAGAAGGTATAAAGAAATAATGAGATATAATATAGATGTAATTATTTTTTTGCTGTAAAAATAATATTTTATTTATTTTGTTTTTTATTTAATTAATATTATTTATTTTATTATTTTTAATTTTTATTTTAATACTTAAAATATTTTTTTCTTTTTATTTTGGGTTTTAATCAATTTTATGTTTCTTCTTTATGATTTTCTTTATTTGTTTTATTTCAATTGTTTTATTCTGGATTATTTTTAATTTCTGATATATGTTTTTATTTTTGTATTAGTTTTTATATTTTTTTGAATTTTCATTTTTTTAAGTTTAAGTTTTAATTTGTTGTTTTATTTATTACTGAATAGAATAAGAAAGGAAATTATTTTTGATTCTTTTTGAAATACTATAAAATAGGTATTTTAAGTTTAAATTTATTGCATATATGCAATAAAATCTTTTATATATGCAATAAAATCTTTTATATATGCAATAAAATCTTTTATATTTTTTTCTTTAAATACCTAATTTTAGGTTATTTGCAATACTTGTGACATTTTAAGAAATCTATTTAAGTTTATATAATATTATTAAATTTATTTATTTTGTAAATTATATTATAATATTTTATTAATTTTTAAATTTGTTGCAACTTTATGCAATAAAAATTCTATATTTTTAAATTTGTTGCAACTTTATGCAATATATTTGATATAATAATGTTACATTTTATTGTGAAGGTTTGATAATGTTGCAGGATAGTGAAAAGATTAAACAGTTTGAAGAAAAGTTTCCAGGAATTAAATATTTAGGTGCTGGTAAAAAAAAGATTTTACTTTCAAAGAATAAAGAAGTAGTAGATAATATTACAGGTGAAATTATCTTATCAGAAGAATTTAAAGTTGAGCAGGTTCAAACTAAAGATGAATTTACAAAATTATTTGTTGAGAATATTGATTATCTTGGGAATAAATTAGAAGATTCTGAATTTAAGATTTTTTTTTATGTGGTAAAAAGAATAGATTATAATAATATTATTACCATCGATAGTTCTTTTAGAAAAAATGTTTCTAAAATGTATGATATATCTACATCTACGGTTTCTCGTTCAATTAAAGGTCTAATTGCAAAGGGTGTTTTATTACCTATGAGTGAGGAGATGAAAGAAAAGTATGGTATGTGGGCAGGAGATTCCTATCTTATTAATCCAAATATTATTGGCAAGGGTAGTTTTAGAGATGTTAAACATTTAAGACAAATTGTCGTAAATGATTTTGATTTTGAACAATTTAAGATTTCAAAAACTGCAACTGTTTTGGCTCAATATGATGGTGGAGAAAAATTGATTAGCGCTCCTCACGATTATGATATCAGAGAAATATCAATATCTAAAGATGAAAAAAATAATTATGTTGATGGTAATATCGTTGTATCTAAAAAAGAAGAATATGATCACGATCTGAAAAATTCTATTATGATTGAAAATCAAGAAGTAGATAATAAAGAAAATATTAACAAAGAAAATGATATGAAAACATTATTAGAATTAGAAGCATTAAAAACCAAGAATCTTGAGTTAGAACTCAAAAAGCAAGAATTAGAATTAAAGCAAAAACTTTTAGACTCCGGTAAAATTGATGAGCTATTGGGTATTTTAGGAAAGTGAAAATTTTAAAGAAGAATATTCACACAAGAATTAAAGGAAATGTAATGAAAGAAAAAATAAAAGCACAGTTTTAATGCCACTAAAATTTAAACCAGAATATGTGGAATATTGTTTAAGAAAGAACATTTCCTTAGATGACTATATAAAAGAAATCGAAGCTCTTGAATTTTATTGGAAAGAAAATTTGGAATATCATAGATATTGGGCTTGGCCTATGCAAAGAGAGTTGGAACTGCTTGATTCATTTATTAGGCCATCTCGATACAAAAGAAGAAATGATTGGGATATCAATAGAAGTTAAAAATATTCTTAGGTATTAGTGGAGTTATTGATATATGATTATTCAAAATATGAAAATGCAACACCAAAGCAATTAGTTTATGCACTTTCTTTAGCAGAAAAACTTACATTACAAACTAAAGAGAATAACGAATCTCAATCACTGCAAAATCATTTTTTCATCATAATGCTTTACTTTTGTATATATTCTTGGGGAATATTAAAATCTTTTTGAAACCAAAGAAATTCTTGCGGTAATGCTTCTGTTTGCATTACATTTATGGCATATTTTTCCAAAATTGTCAAATTATGCTCTTTTTCTTTAATCTTTAAAAATAGATTACACAAATCTTTATCATTTAGATGATTTTTAATATTTCCAATAGAGCAATTGATTGTTGCTAATAATGGATTAGCTCCCATATTTAATCCTTAAAAATTTTAAAAACTATGTTTTACCAAAGGGGGAGGTCTCATCCCACCACTATCCCCCTCTGGTAAGTGTTTTAAAGTAGCATTTTTAATTAAACTATTGGTTTTAAACTTAAATTTTTATCTATCAAAAGCTTTTTAAAAAAACTTTCTAAATATGAAATATCTATATTTCTATATTTGTCTGAATAATTTGATAAAACTAGGGCATTTCTAAAATATTTTGAATTTTCTTTAAAAATATCATTATTAATTTCAAAACCTATGCTATTTAAATATTTAATTGTAAAAACTGCTATTGTTCTTGTATTACCTTCTCTAAAAGGATGTATTTGCCATATATTTGAAACAAAACTAGATATTTTTTTAATAAATTCATCATCACTAATTTTAGAATAGTCATTCTTTTTTTCTTTTTCAAAATCATATTCTAAAAGTTCTAGTATATCATCATAGTTGGCATAATTTACAGATTTGCCATTTAAAATAGCTTCTTCTTTAAAAATATTTACTTTTCTAAAATTTCCTACATACTTTTCCATAACTTGCGGAAAAACATCCGTAAATATTTTTCTATGAATATTTTTAAGTGTAATAGGTGAAAAACTAAAACCTTCATCATCAATAATTTTAGCTATTCTTTGAGATACTAAATCACATTCTTTAGTTCTTACAATCTCTTCTTCATTGTTTGTATTTTTATAATACTCTATAATCTTTTCTTCTAATTCTTCATAAGTTGATGAATTTTCTACAGCCTTATAAAAATACTCGGATGGTTTGAGATTATCAACTTCATTAAGTCCTATACCAACTAGAATATTTTCATAGTTAATGTTTTTGTTTTTTTTGTATTCTTGGTATTCTTCATATTTCATTTTATACTCCGCAAATCATTCTTTGGATATAACGCCTTCTTTCTTCAAAAGTTTTCTAACAAGACTATTCATACTCTCCTCTTCTCTTCTGCAATACTCTTTCATCTCATTATATTCGCTAATACTCAGAATTATAGAAGTTCGCACTATTTGTTCTTTGTATTTTTTCTCTTTGGTATTTTCTTGCATTTCTGCACTTTGACTAACTTGCGTTAAAGTGTTTATATCTAAAGTTTTTTTTGCCATAATAAATTACTCCTTTACTTGTTTTAAAATTTCATCGAATAATAATTCAATTTCGCTTTTGGCATTCGCATCAGACAAACTTTTGCTGTCTATTTCCAATACTCCCTTTCCTTCAATTAGAGAATTTTTAAAAGCAACTCTATCTCTAATAGGAAATTGCAAAAGTTTGAAATGTTTGCAATCATCAATTTGTTTTTTTAAATAGTTAAAGCTTTTAATGCTCGAACTTATGCGATTGATAACTAAATCAATTTTAATTTCTTCATTGATTTGATTTTGAATTTCATCTAGGATTTTGTCAAAATCTCTCAACCTTAAAATTTCTAATGGACTATCACCAAATGGAGTGATGATTTGATTGCTAATGGAAATCACAATTCTGTTAAATCCACTGTCAAAACCTCCAGTATCTATAACAGTGAATTTATTTTTATTATTTTTAATAAATTCAATGAGTTCACTTTCGCTTTTGAAAGATATTATATTGAAAGGTTTTAGTCCATTAATTTTTCTAATTTTATTCAAAGAACTAATGCTATTTTGTCCATCTAAATCTACGCAGATAAAATCAATATTTTTAAGTTGCAAATAGCTTAAAAAATTAAAGCATAATGTGCTTTTTCCAACTCCGCCTTTTGGATGCGAAAATGAAATAATTGGCATCATTCTCTCCTTTTGTATTTATTTATAATATTTTAAAAATATAGATAATACTAGGGACAGCAATAATAATATAAAAAGTATTACAAATATTTTCTCAATTTTTGACATAAATCTTTTTTTATATAGGTTAAAACAACCCAGAAAAATAAATATTACAGCAAATATAGTTATAGAAATACTTAATTCTTTTATACTACTAATGTAAATTGTCGTGATTCCAAAAATTATGAAAATTATATTTCCAAAATAAAAAAAATTTTTCATAACTAAACCTTAATTATCTAAAATATTTTAATTTATACATAATTATATCACAATTTTTAGTAATTTTTGCATAAAAATACATAAAAATATGTAATTTTTACTAAAATATAGTAATTATTACATAAAAATATGCAAAAAATAGTTAAAAATACATATTT
>NZ_RYYL01000022.1 GCF_004378855.1 Campylobacter sp. US33a | reverse complement strand
AAGAATTAACAAGTCCGCAATGAGCTACTTTCCCCCTGCCAGTAAGGCGTAGTATCATCACCCACGATGTGCTTAGCTTCTTGGTTCGGGATGGAGCAAGGCGTTTCCACATCTGTATAATCACGGACATTGTTATTTAAATATTCTATTTAGTATAGCATAATAAAAACTAGATTGAAATCATTTTTATTCTAGTTTTCATCTTATTCTTATATTTAGATATTTTATTAAGCTAATCACTTTATTGTTTTAGAATACTTAAAAAACAATGTTAAGAGCAAGTTCTAATATAAACCCTACTTGCAAGATTTCCATATCACTTTGAATGATTATTTATATTCAAAGCTTTACTAAAAACCTTAACAAGGAAGTGATGCTTTATTAAAGATAAGCCAAACGCTCTATTAGTACTGGTCAGCTAAAGGACTTTCATCCATTACACACCCAGCCTATCAAACTAGTAGTCTTCTAGAGAGCTTAGAGAAGATTCATCTTAGAGTTGGCTTCACGCTTAGATGCTTTCAGCGTTTATCCTTTCCAAACTTAGCTACGCTGCGATGCTCTTGGCAGAACAACAGCTACACCAGTGGTTTGTTCAACCCGGTCCTCTCGTACTAGGGTCAAATCTCTTCAATCTTCTTACGCCCACGGCAGATAGGGACCGAACTGTCTCACGACGTTCTGAACCCAGCTCGCGTACCGCTTTAAATGGCGAACAGCCATACCCTTGGGACCTGCTCCAGCCCCAGGATGCGATGAGCCGACATCGAGGTGCCAAACCTCCCCGTCGATGTGAGCTCTTGGGGGAGATCAGCCTGTTATCCCCGGGGTACCTTTTATCCTTTGAGCGATGGCCCTTCCACACAGAACCACCGGATCACTAAGACCGACTTTCGTCTCTGCTTGACTTGTATGTCTTGCAGTTAAGCTGGCTTATACCTTTATACTCTACGAACGATTTCCAACCGTTCTGAGCCAACCTTTGTAAGCCTCCGTTATTATTTGGGAGGCGACCGCCCCAGTCAAACTACCCACCAGACATTGTCCCACTTGAGGATAACTCAAGCTGGTTAGCTACCCAAATAAGAAAGAGTGGTATCTCAACAATGGCTCATATACAACTGGCGTCATATACTCAAAGCCTCCCACCTATCCTGCACATTCTTATCCAGATAGCAGTGTCAAGCTGTAGTAAAGGTCCACGGGGTCTTTCCGTCTTGCCGCGGGTAGGAGGAATTTTCACCTCCACTACAATTTCACTGGATCCCTCTTTGAGACAGCTCCCATCTCGTTACGCCATTCATGCAGGTCGGTATTTAACCGACAAGGAATTTCGCTACCTTAGGACCGTTATAGTTACGGCCGCCGTTTACTCGGGCTTCGATCAAGAGCTTCGCTAATGCTAACCCCATCAATTAACCTTCGAGCACCGGGCAGGCGTCACACCCTATACATCCTCTTACGAGTTAGCAGAGTGCTGTGTTTTTGGTAAACAGTCGGGAGGGACTCTTTGTTGTAAGTTTCTTCGCTTTCGGAGTAAATCCTAATACGAAGCGAACCACACCTTATACCGAAGATACGGTGCTATTTTGCAGAGTTCCTTAAAGAGAGTTCTTCCACGCGCCTTAGAATACTCATCCCACCCACCTGTGTCGGTTTACGGTACGGGCAACATTAGCTAAACTTAGAAACTTTTCTTGGCTCGACGGCATCAGCATTACTCTTATCCATCCGAAGACTTCAAAAAGCCTATAGGTTCTCGGTGTATTCTTACACGGATTTTCCTGTATAAGCACCTACAACTTTCGACTAGCACTTCCATCCGCTAGCAACGCTTAGCCCTAAGCGTCCTTCCATCGCACACTAATGTTGGTATTGGAATATTAACCAATTTGCCATCGTCTACCCCTTTCGGACTCGACTTAGGACCCGACTAACCCTACGATGACGAGCATCGCGTAGGAAACCTTGGGTTTACGGCGTTAATGATTCTCACATTAATTATCGCTACTCATGCCTGCATGCTCACTTCTATTCGCTCCAGCACTCCTTACCGGTATACCTTCGACGCAAATAGAACGCTCTCCTACCGCTTGACAAAGTCAAGCCTACAGCTTCGGTACTTACTTTAGCCCCGTTATATTTTCCGCGCAAAATCACTAGACCAGTGAGCTATTACGCTTTCTTTAAAGGATGGCTGCTTCTAAGCCAACCTCCTGGTTGTTTAAGTAACTTCACATCGTTTTCCACTTAAGTAAGATTTAGGGACCTTAGCTGGTAGTCTGGGTTGTTTCCCTCTTGACGACGGATTTTATCACTCGCCGCCTGACTGCTGTGATTACATATAAGGTATTCGGAGTTTGATAGGGTTTGGTACATTGGTGTATGCCCTAGCCCATTCAGTGCTCTACCCCCTTATATTACGACACAACGCTATACCTAAATATATTTCGGAGAGAACCAGCTATCACGAAGTTTGATTGGCCTTTCACCCCTATCCACAAGTCATCCCGGGGCTTTTCAACGCCTATGGGTTCAGTCCTCCACTAGTTCTTACACTAGCTTCAACTTGCTCATGGATAGATCACTTCGTTTCGGGTCTGCAGCATCTGACTAAGCGCCCTATTCAGACTCGCTTTCGCTACGGCTTCGCGTGTGCTTAACCTCGCCAGACACCACAACTCGCAGGCTCATTATGCAAAAGGCAGTCCATCACCCTGTATTGCTACATAGGGCTCTGAATGATTGTAAGCAAATGGTTTCAGGTTCTATTTCACTCTGATCACCTCAGTTCTTTTCACCTTTCCCTCACGGTACTTGTGCACTATCGATCTGGTATTAGTATTTAGGGTTGGATCGTGGTCGACCCAGCTTCAGACAGGATTTCTCGTGTCCCGCCCTACTCAGGATACTGCTAGCTAAGGTTTGTTTTTCGCATACGGGACTATCACCCTCTATGGCTATACTTTCCAGAATGTTCTGCTAAACTCACCTCTTGCACATTGCAGTCCTACAACCCCCAGTGCAAGCACTGGGTTTGCCCTCTTGCGCTTTCGCTCGCCGCTACTGACGCAATCTCTATTGATTTCTTTTCCTGAGGGTACTAAGATGTTTCAATTCCCCTCGTTCGCTCCTATATAGGTAATGTATATCTCTATACATTGGGTTGCCCCATTCGGAAATCTACGGATCAAAGCTTCTTGACAGCTCCCCGTAGCTTATCGCAGTCTAGTACGTCCTTCATCGCCTTTACCAGTCAAGGCATCCACCATTCGCTCTTAGTAGCTTACCTTTTTTACCTTTTTATTGATTCTAAAACGCATCACTTCCTTGTTAAAGTTTTTATGATAAGACTTTGCTATCTTAAGACGGAAAGCATTCAAACACTTATAAATACTAATATAATTAATATCTAAATAAGCTGTGAGTTTGAAACTTGTCTCTAGTTTTATTACTAAAGAAAAGATAGTTGAGTTTCATCCTTTAACAAGTCCTGTAAAATTGTTTTTATTAAAACTTGCTTGTGACTCTTAACAATAATAATTATAAAGAACTTTTAGGCTTAAAACCTAAAGGAAGTATATAAAATAAATCATATACTTACTTTAGATTTTAAAGTTTTACTTCAAATCTTATTCATTCTTCTAAGATTGATTACTATGGTGGGCCTAACAAGACTTGAACTTGTGACCTCACCCTTATCAGGGGTGCACTCTAACCAGCTGAGCTATAGGCCCTTTTATGGTGGAGAATAGCGGGATCGAACCGCTGACCTCCTGCGTGCAAAGCAGGCGCTCTCCCAGCTGAGCTAATTCCCCATAAACAATTAGCTTTTTCATCAATCTTTGAAATCTAAACAAGAATCAATTGAGTCTATATTGAAGTAATAGTTGTGAGACTTATTACTTTGTACTCTAGAAAGGAGGTGATCCAACCGCAGGTTCTCCTACGGTTACCTTGTTACGACTTCACCCCAGTCGCTGATTCCACTGTGGACGGTAACTAGTTTAGTATTCCGGCTTCGAGTGAAATCAACTCCCATGGTGTGACGGGCGGTGAGTACAAGACCCGGGAACGTATTCACCGTAGCATGGCTGATCTACGATTACTAGCGATTCCGGCTTCATGCTCTCGAGTTGCAGAGAACAATCCGAACTGGGACATATTTTATAGATTTGCTCCACCTCGCGGTATTGCGTCTCATTGTATATGCCATTGTAGCACGTGTGTCGCCCTGGGCATAAGGGCCATGATGACTTGACGTCGTCCACACCTTCCTCCTCCTTACGAAGGCAGTCTATTTAGAGTGCTCGGCCGAACCGTTAGCAACTAAATACGTGGGTTGCGCTCGTTGCGGGACTTAACCCAACATCTCACGACACGAGCTGACGACAGCCGTGCAGCACCTGTCTCTAAGTTCTAGCAAGCTAGCACCCTCATATCTCTATAAGGTTCTTAGGATATCAAGCCCAGGTAAGGTTCTTCGCGTATCTTCGAATTAAACCACATGCTCCACCGCTTGTGCGGGTCCCCGTCTATTCCTTTGAGTTTTAATCTTGCGACCGTACTCCCCAGGCGGTACACTTAATGCGTTAGCTGCATTACTGAGATGACTAGCACCCCAACAACTAGTGTACATCGTTTAGGGCGTGGACTACCAGGGTATCTAATCCTGTTTGCTCCCCACGCTTTCGCGCCTTAGCGTCAGTTGAGTTCCAGCAGATCGCCTTCGCAATGGGTATTCTTGGTGATATCTACGGATTTTACCCCTACACCACCAATTCCATCTGCCTCTCCCTCACTCTAGACTATCAGTTTCCCAAGCAGTTTAATGGTTAAGCCATTAGATTTCACAAGAGACTTGATAATCCGCCTACGCGCCCTTTACGCCCAGTGATTCCGAGTAACGCTTGCACCCTCCGTATTACCGCGGCTGCTGGCACGGAGTTAGCCGGTGCTTATTCCTTAGGTACCGTCAGAATTCTTCCCTAAGAAAAGGAGTTTACGCTCCGAAAAGTGTCATCCTCCACGCGGCGTTGCTGCGTCAGGCTTTCGCCCATTGCGCAATATTCCCTACTGCTGCCTCCCGTAGGAGTCTGGACCGTGTCTCAGTTCCAGTGTGACTGATCATCCTCTCAGACCAGTTAAGCGTCATAGCCTTGGTGAGCCATTACCTCACCAACTAGCTGATACTATATAGTCTCATCCTACACCGAAAAACTTTCCCTACTCAACTTGTGTTAAGCAGGAGTATAGAGTATTAGCAGTCGTTTCCAACTGTTGTCCTCTTGTGTAGGGCAGATTAACTATACCTTACTCACCCGTGCGCCACTAATCCACTTCTAGCAAGCTAAAAGCTTCATCGTTCGACTTGCATGTATTAGGCACGCCGCCAGCGTTCACTCTGAGCCAGGATCAAACTCTCCATAATAACTACTCGAACGAATAAAATCCGTTCTGCGTGCGGGAGTAAACTCCCTGCACCCACCTAAAGAATTGCAATATTCCTTGCTTCGCAAGTCATTATTGCCTCTAGTAAGGTGTATAGTCAATTAAGATAGTTTAATCTTTTTCTTCAAAGAAAAAGTTTTATAATTGATTAAGATTTAAAATAAATCTTTCTGGCTCAATCGATCACTTATTTAGATTTCAAAGATTGACTATAAGATTTGAAACAACAATATTAATTTTAAAGAACAATACAAAAACTCAACATAAATAAAAGTAAAAAGGCTTTTAATTACTTTGTTTAGGTCCTTTTTTAGAAAAGGAAATGAAAGTATAGCTAGTTTTGCTTAAATTATTATTAAAATATATAAAAATAAAATAAGAATTTGGAAGGGTTTTAAATAAAGAAATGATTAAAGAAATAATCAAAGAAATGATTTGAATTTTTGGTTGGGACTGAAAGATGGAAATTGAAATG
>NZ_RYYL01000021.1 GCF_004378855.1 Campylobacter sp. US33a | reverse complement strand
GAAAGTGATTTATTAAACTCTAGTATAATAGGTTGTCCTCACGCTATAGCTAATGTAAGTGTTCCTTGCACTAAAGTTGTTAATGTTAAAGGTTCTTTATCTCAAAAGAAAGTAAATGGAGAATACGCTATATTACAAGAACTCATCTCAGCTTGTATTACAGACAAAGGCTTTCCTTTAAAAGTAAGCTTTACTCCAAGTAAGTTTAAATTTGATCATAGTTTTGATCCTAAGGAGGGCTTAGGAGAGCAAAGCAAAACTCAAACAGAGTTAAGAGAACCTAAACTAAGAATGTATTATAAAGAACACAAATACCAAAAAGACAATCTTTTAATCACTAATTTACACTTAAACAATACTTTATATCAAAACGAACAAGGTTTAGATACATTAGAATTATCCAAAAATGACTTGTTAAATTTAAATGATGTTAATATACTAAACACCCTTAAACAAGACTTTAGCAAAGATTGTGATTTTAAAGAGTGTGAAATTAGACTTAGTGTGCATTTACTAAAATTAACATTTGTTATCCCAAAAAACATTGCTAAAGTTTATAAAAGTGCTTATAAAGAATTTGAAAACAAAGATCTAGGAGCAGGATATTTTACAGAGTTACATGAATACAATAAAGATTATAGGGAAAATGAAAATATCATCCACCATAGAGTTTTTTTAGCTCCTGCTAAAATGCAAAAGATTGATTTTGAGATTGCTAAGGGCTTAGATGAGTGGCTTGATAATGAAAATGTGTGTTGCTTTAATGTTTATACTAAGGATTATTTTAATGCAGATGATAAAGATATGTCTACGAGTGATAATATAAAAGATAATACAAATGTCATAAAAAGCAATAATGCAAATTTTAATGAAAACAATACTCAAGAAATCATCCCTGATAATGTTATAAGAATAGAAACACAAGATGGTAGTGGAGAATTTATTGAGATAGTATTTGATGATTTGGAGGAATGGAGAAATAAATCAAGTGGAGCCATAAAGCCTTTATTTTCTCCTTTGGGAGGTATTGTAGATGAGGCTTTAGAATCACTTGAAAATGTCAGCATTATCGGTGATGCCTTAGCAATGCTTGGTACAGTGAAAAATCCCAAAAATGCAAAAAATATTATTAAGAAAAAATCATTGACAAAGGATGAAGTGTTGCAGATAGTGGATAAACTGCCAAAAAATGTCCGAGATAAACGCAGAAGAATAGTTGAAAACAAAGAAGAATTGGACAAATTATGGAAAAAGTTAACTAAAAATTCTAAAGAGTTAGAAAATAAAGTAGATAAAAAATACGGACAACCAATTTACATGAGAAAATTAGATGATCAAACTATTATACAATATAAAAAAGCTTCTAAAAGTGGAGGCGAGATCATAGAGATAAATTCTAACAAACCAAGAGAAAATCTTAGAACAATACATATAGAAAATGGGGTGAAAAATGAAGTATAAATATATCAAATGGAATAAAGAAGAAAAATGTGCTATATTTTTTCCTGATATAGATTATAGCTTATGGAAGAAAACACAATTAAAAGAAAATGCCTACAATAATCCCTCTTTAATTATATCTTCTTGCCTGATAACAAAAATGGATATTTTAGAGTTATTTGAGTATTATATTTTATTTATTTGCGGAAAAAGCATGGGCACATCAAGATGGGAATGTAATAATTTAATTTTATTGGATGCTTGTAACATTGACAATCTTAGCAATCCTTTCTCTTTAAATGCACCCAAACCTACCTATATAAGTGAATATATAAACATCTTAGGACAACTATTCTTAGCAGGATATATAGACTTTGGTTCTTATTGCGATGAAGAAGATAGAAATAAAATAGACTATCCCTCAAACTTATCTTATTATAAAGAAGATAAATACCAAGCTTGGATATATTTTAGAGATAATTTCTTTTATCAAGACAAATTTATTAGAGATTTGGACGATCCTGAAACATTAGACGAGGATGGATATAGTCTTATTTTAGGTGATGTTTCTTGGGATACACTACAATATTGGTCACAATACAATATCTGGGTAGCAACAACCCCCAAAGGCACAAAATACTTTAATGAAATCTTAGCTCCTAAATTTTATAACAAATACAAAGATTTAGAAGTAGAGATTGATGATAAGGGTAATATACTTAGATGGATTGGAGAGATTAATAGATGATTTTGCTTAAATTTTATTTAAATAAAAAATGTTAAGATAATATTTATTTAAAGGTAGATTATGAAAAATAAAGAATTTACTTGTCAATATATTTATAATCTATATGAACTTAGAAACTTGATAGATAAATATTGCAAACAAGCTAAAAATATAGTTTTATATTGTAATAATTTTTCAAGAAAAAATGTACTTAATCTAGCAATATCAGATTACGAAATTGCCAAGGACTGTTATTATGGTTTAGATCAATACTTATATGACACTCTTAAAACATTTGCTTCTAAAGGTAAAAAAGTTCAAATTTATGATTATTCTTATAAAAATTTCATTGATTCTAATAATTCTGATAATAATCTTCCAAACTTTATCATAACTTCTTTATCTTGTGATATGGCAAGCATTTTTGATGATTTTATAAAAGCCTTAGAAAAATCCGAAGATGAAACTACTTCAGAAGCTATGACGCAAATTTCAAAAAAAGAAAACAAAGGAATTGATTTTTTAATTACTTGTATTAATGAGAAATTAAAAACTCCTATACTTCAAAAACTAAAATTATTTGATGAATATCAAAAATTAAACGAATATAAACTAAATGAACAAATAGAACTGATATTTGGTGAATTGATACAAAATATTAAAGATATTTACGCAGAAGGTTATGAGTTTGCATACAAAACAATAATTAATGCTTTTCTTAATATTGTTAATATCTTTAAGTTAAAAAGCTTTTTGACAAAAACGCATCCATTATTAATTGCTAGTGATATTGCTTTTGAATCATGGAGGGTTTTTCAGGATATTTCAGAGTGGAGTGAGAATAAATACTCTTATGTCTTTTATAATGCTATTATAAAACTACTTATAAGTGATATTGGCTATATTTTTACTGTTTTTGAAAACAAAATTCATCACTATACTTTGATTATAGATGATAAAATTCTTTTTGATTTTTCAGGCTTTGGAGCGGTAAATTTTCAATCATCAGTATATCATAAACAAGATTTAGCAATATGTCTTAAATCAAATGAAGAAATTTTTAAAGATTTTTGGAGTGCAAATTCTTCAAATTTTTTCACTGAAAATCCCAAAGAAGAATTTATTCTTTATAAACAATACTCCATTAAAGAGGCACTTAAAAGGCAAATACCTTTAGATCAAAATAGACTAAGTTATATAGAAAGTCCGTATTTTAACTCTATTGCGCTAGCTCAAATCATAAAGGATTTAAAGGATAAAAAAAGCGAATCTTACCATGCAAAAAATTTTCTCATCATCACTAATGCTCCGCAAAAATATAATGCTGGACTTCATCAAAAACTTACAGAAGAAATTTTTGAAAATACTATCATTTATCCAGATACCATAAAAGATGAAAAACAAAATGATATTTTAGTCAAAGCTCCAAAAGACTATGATGTAACGATAGATTATAGTAAATATAAAATAAATATTATCGATAATGAAACTAATGCTTTTGTGCTTTCTTTAAGTCCTTTTGTTAAATTAAATTATCAAACTTATCAAAGCTTTGAGGATGTGGTAAAAGAAAAAGAAAAGTTATTAAATAGTATCACAGATGACAATCCTGAAAATGTATTTCAATATCTAAATTTTATAAAAAATCCTAGTAATGCTGATAAAATACACAATTATTATTATTTACAATCTGTTTTTTATCAAGCAAATAATAAAAAAACTTTTTTAGAAAAACAAAAACAATATTTTCAAGAAGGCATTGATTGCTTAAGAGCTTATATAAATAGTATTATTCAAACCAAACAACAAAACATTGGTACTTACACAGGTGTAACTTATTCGGAAAAATTTGTCGATAAGAAAAATATTACCATCACAGAAGTTCTTTTACTTGCCTTAACTTATTATGTAATAAAGCATTTTTATTCGTCTATTAAAACCGATTATCAAGCTTGGTGGAAATTATTTGCAAATTATGAAAGCATACAAATAGAAGAGGAAGAAAGTATTGATATACTTCCTCAAGATGTCCTTTTAAATATAAATGAAGAAAAAATCCCCTTATGCTTTTCAAAACAACAAAAAGCAAAACTTACTGAGAAAAAAATTTTTTGCATAGAAGAATTTGTAGATTATTTAGAGCAATCAAAAGACTGCGAAATCGATGAAAACGATGAAAAAGAACTTGAGATTTATTTAAAACAAGACAGTCAAGATACCCAAACTCAAGATGAAGCATTAAAACACAATTTAGAGCAATTAGATGCATTAATTAAAGATGAAAAAAAATCAAGCAACAATATCAGCGATGAACTCGACACTTTAACAGAATATATAGAAAAAAATGATATAGATAAAATTTCTTATAATCCACAAAAAACTATAGTAGCTATGATGGATGCTTTTATAGACAAATTCTTTCCTTTTGCGGATTTTTTAAGAGGAGATGATTTTAAATTTGCCAAGCAACTTAGCAAAACTGTCCTTAATTTTTTAACCCTTGAAGCACAAAAAGCCCTTTATGAAAATATAGGTGCGAGTTATTTGTTGTTTTTGATGACTAAATCAAATATTCATATGAAAAAAGTTACAATACACAACCAAAAAGAATTTGACAAAAGATTTAAAAAGCTAAGCAAAATGGCCCTATTAGAGCTTTGCTATATGCAAAAAAATAAAAACAAATATGAAGCTATCATGTTAGTAGATGGTATGACTTTTAAAGAATTAAAAAATCGCAAAGGTTTTAAAGACTTGACAAATATTAGTAAAAAACAAATTTTCAGATATAAATTTAATTTTACTTTAAAAACCATTCGCAATATTGCTAAAGAATCTTTTATATTCTTGCCTCAAGTCATCATCACAGATTTAGTTAATCAATTATGGATAACCCACTATGAAAAAAGCAAAAAAGAATACGAAAAATTGAAATTTTTAAATTTTAGTGATAAATACAGTCCTCCCTATGTGTTAATGAAAAAACCTACAGACGCACAAGAAGGATTAATTTCTTATCCTATGTTTATCAACAATACTTTTATTTCTTTTAATTTCACTTCTATGTTTACAGGTGGAAAACTACAAACAGGAGGTTTGGGGGAAAAAGAATCCTTATTTGTCTATCATAAAGATCTAAGCGGCACAAAAAAGGTAAGAAATTATCTTTTAAACAAACTTTTTGCATATTTGTGTTTAGATGAGTTAAGATCAAAAACCGGAGATTTAAAAATCATAGAAGATATAGATTTTTTTAATACTTATTCTTATTTACATGATTTACCTACAAAACCAAGACTTTTAAAACTAAAACATGAAGAAGATTTTTTAATCCCTAAAAATGCCAACGAAGAGCAAAGAAGAAGCATTGAAACTTATAACAAAAAATTACAAGCTATCAATAAAGATGAAGCAAAAAAAGCTTTATATAAAGAGTATAAAAATAGAGAAGCAAAAGGTTTAGCAGCCATAGATGCTTATCATAAATGCATGGATTATTTAGAGGATATAGATAACGATATTTTTAATACTAAAGCGACAAATAACGCTTCTGATCCTTCAAAACACAGAGAATTCTTAAAAGCTTTAGACACTATAGGGCAAAATAATATTAAGGCTTTGTATGTGGGGATAAATGGTGATAAAAATATCTCACAAAAAAAAGAAAGTGAGGAAAACAAAGAATATATGATTAAGGTTGCCAACAATAAAGAGGAAAAAGAAAAATGCCCTAAATTTGTAGGCAGACTAGCCACCACTATAATCATGAAAAATGGCTTACATATAGGATAAATTAAGAAAGGATAAAAGATGAGTGATA
>NZ_RYYL01000020.1 GCF_004378855.1 Campylobacter sp. US33a | reverse complement strand
AAATAGAAAGGAGTAAAAATGTTTGATTTATTACTAGCATTTATTTTAATTGCTATTGGTTTTGGTATTGGCTTTTTCGTTTATCACAATAATCAAAAAAAGGCTAATGATATTGGCGATAAAATCAAAGACAAAGTGCAAAAAAATGACAAGTAGATTATTTTTAGGGCTTTGCGCCCTAATTATTTTAGTTTTTTTGTATATGCAAAACAAAAATTTAAAAACACAAAACGAGCTTTTAAACTCTAATTTAAGTAAGGCAATTTCTGCAAATAATGATTTAAATAAGACTTTAGAAGCTTTACAAAATAGACACAAAAACGAGCTTGAAAGCTTAGGAAAGGCAAATAAAGAAATCTTAGCTTTAAAAGCAAAAGTAGAAAGGTTAAAAAGATATGAAAATGTTTCTAATGATGAGTTTATCGCTGTTTTTAATGATATGCTTGAGCGCTTGTGGCAAAACGCAAATGATAAGTCAAACACAAACCATTCACCAAAAAGTGCCAAATGAATTGTTAGAACTTAAAATTTTAGATAAACCAAATATCAAAGAAAATAAAGATGTGATTAATGCATATATTGAACTTTTTGAAAATTACAAGGCTTGTGAAATTAAATTAATACAAATTAAGGAGTTAAATCAATGAGACTGATTAAAAAATACAGTTTGAATTTAATGCTTTGTGTATCTCTTTCATTTTTAGCATTAAGTTTATTTTCTTTACTTGAGTTATTAGCAAGGCTTTAAACAATGAAAATTGAAGATTATTTTATCTATTTTGCACTTTTAATAGTTAGCATAATAGCAGGTATAGTCTCGATTTTCACTAAAGAAAAACTAGCAGGTTGCGAAAAACCAAAGTGCAAATTCAAACTATTTTTACAAGGAATGATAGGCTCAATGTTTGTAGCTTACCTAGCTTTTGAATTTGCAAGTTATTTTGATTTGGGAATGAAAATGAGTATAGCAGTGGGTGGCTTTGCGGCTTATATTGGAACAGATGCTTTAGTAAAGCTTGAGCAGTGGATAGAAAAGCTCATTAATAAAAAAATTGACAAGGTTTAAAAAATGATTGAAATTGGAATCATTAGCGACATTAAAGACAGTAAGGCTAAGGTTAGTATTGGTGAAATGGTGACTGATTTTTTGCCAGTTTTTCAAAGTCTAGCTAATTCTTACGCCGTATCTTTTTCTCCTTTAAGAATAGGAGAACAAGTGTTAGTGATGCCTGTGCGCGGTGATTTAAATTCAGGTGTTATTTTGCGTGGGCTTTATCAAGAAAAGCATAAAGCAAAAAATACCGATACAAATACCTTTAACATAGACTTTGAAGATGGAACACATTTAGAATACAACTCAAAATCTAGCACTTTAAAGCTTGATGTGGTTAAAGATATAAGCATTACTTGTGTAGATAAAACCACCAATAATAAAAATGATACCTTAAACACTCAAAGTCATACCACAAACGCTAAAACCATAACGCTTAATGCAACAAAAGTAAGTGTGAATGCTCCAAGCATTAATTTAAACGGTAATACGCAAATTGCAGGGACAATTTCCACAAGTGGCGAAGGTGGGACAAGTGGGACTTTTAGCATAAAAGGGAATTTAAATTTAATTGGCAATTTAAAAGTAAGTGGAAATATAAGTGATAGCAAAGGTGATTTAACAAATCATATCCATTCTTGTACAGATGGTGCTACGGCGGTAAGTAGATGAAATATTTAACAAGTATTGAAGAAAGCATAAAAGACATTTTAATCACTCCTTTAGGCTCTCGTGTAATGAGACCTGAGTATGGTTCTTTGCTTTATACGCTAATTGATAGAAAAATCGATGATGATTTTAAAATCAAACTTACCAGATATACAGCAGAGGCAATTTCAAAGTGGGAAAAAAGAGTAAAGCTTAAAGGTGTAAGGCTCAATGAATGCAAAGATAGCAAATTAAGTATTACCTTGCTTTTTGAAAATTATAGGGATTTAACAATGGAGCTTGGAAAATGAATGAGTTTTTAAGTGCAAATGATAGCTATTTTAAACAAAGCTTTTTAAAAGATATTCCTTATCCACAAATCATAGAAGAGCTTGATTTTGAAAAGATTTTAAAAGATCTTGAAGAGCTTTTTAAAAGCTTTCTAAAAGAAAGTGTTGGGCTTTTAGAATCTGATCCATTTAAAGCCATTTTAGAAGCTCTTGCTTATAGGGAAATGATTATAAGAGCAAGGATAAACGAAAGTATAAAAGCAACTTATCTTCATTATGCAAAGGGAAGCGATTTAGATAATGTAGTGGCTAATGGCTATTTAATAGAAAGACTCAAAGGTGCTAAACCTATCGCAAAAGTAGAGTTTGAATTAAATACCTTACTTACTTATGATGTCATCATTCCAAAAGGTGCGATTTTTTCAAATGAAAATGCTGATATTGCTACCTTAAAAGAAGATGTGCTTATCAAAAAAGGAGAAAGCAAAGCTGAGGGCATTTTAGAACTTGATGAATTTGTGCAAAGCAAAGACATAAAATGCGAGTTTTTACAAACCCCTTTGCCTTTTGTAACCAAAATAAAACAACTTGAATTTTTCAAAGGCGGAGCCAGTGAAGAAAGCGATGAAGCCTTAAGAGAAAGAGCGGTAATGAGTGTGCATAGATTTTCAACCGCAGGAAGCGAGAAAGGTTATATTTATCACGCTTTAAGCGCAAGTGCAAAAGTAGCTTCAATTAAAGCTTTAAATAATGGAGCTGGAAAAGTTAGAGTTATCATTAAAAGTAATGATGAAAATACAGTCGATGTGGTTAAAGAGTATTTAAGCACGGATGAAGTGCGTCCTTTAACTGATGAAGTGAGTGTTGAACTTGCAAAGAAAAGAGAGTTTATCATAGAGGCAAAACTTTTGCTTTTGGAACTAAGCCGTGCTAATGAAATAAGCGAAAAGATTAATGCTTTACAAAAAGACTTTGATTTAAGTGTGGATTTAGCACTTGGTTTTTTATATAAATGTCTTCATCAAGATGGAGTTTATAAAAGTGAAATTTTAAGCATTAAAGAAAAAATTAAAAATGAAGAAGGCGAAGAGTTAAAAAACTTGCCTTTGGAAAATATATTGATAGCTGATGATGAATTTGGCGTTCTTAACTTTTCACTTAGTTATGAAAAGGCAGTGCTATGAAGGGGCATTGCGTAGCAATGGGTGGGGAAGCCTTCAGTAAAAGCGACTTTGGGCGAACTTCGTTTGTACAAAGTGATAGCATAAAAAAGGCAGTGCTATGAATACTTTAATACTAAACCACCACCCAAAACAAAGCAAAGCTATTGATTTAAGTGCTAAGCAAAGATTTGAAGATTTAAAAATAGAAAGTATCACAAATTTAGCTTTGCATTGCGATAAGCGAATGCTTCCAATTTTAGCAAATGCTTATGATATGAGTATTGATGGTTTAGAAGAAAAAGAAGCTAGAAAACTCATATCCAAAGCCTTACTTTTAGACAGGTATAACGGAACTACTTGGGCAATTAAAGAAGCTTTAAAAGCCGTGTTTCCAACGGCAGTGGTTAAAGAATGGTTTAATTATGGTGGAGAGCCTTATTTTTTCAAAGTCAAAGTTAGCACAAGTGAAATCAGCTTTGATGAGAGAACTTTAGCACTTTTAGATAGGTTGATTTTGGAATTTAAAAATGTCAGAAGTGTTTTAGAAAGTATTGAAATAGAGATTGAAAGCAAAAGTGATAGCTTTAATGCTAGCGTAGAAATTAGCGGAGAAGCTTTAGAGATTTTACCTTTTCAAACCACGCAAATTTCAAGCAAGCAAAAACCAAGTTTTAATGCAACTGGTGTTTTTATCTGCGAAATTTCAAAAACTAATATTGATTTTAAAGGAGTGTATTAATGGCAAAAAGTGAATACTATACCATACTAACTAAAATTGGTATTGCTAAATTTATAGCCGCTCGTGCTAGTGGAAATGGGGTTAATTTAAAAAGCTTTAAATTAAGCTCAAAAGTTATTCTACCAAGCGAAGAGATGGAGAATTTAGAAGAGATTGTATATGAGGCAAATATTAATTCTAAGTATATTGATGAGAAAAATCCTAACTATGTGAATTTAGAATGTTATGTGCCAAGCAATGTAGGTGGTTTTGAAGTAAATGCGGTGGGTATTTATAATGAAGAAGGAGATTTAATTGCCGTAGGAAATACCCCACGCACCTATAAGCCACTACTAGAACAAGGCAGTGCTAAGGAATTAATGATCAAAGTAGTAATGGAGCTTTCTAATGCAGAGGAAGTCATTTTAAAGCTAGATCCTAGTGTAATTATGGCAAGTAGAGATTATGTGGATGCTATTAAATTAGAACTTGAGCTTAAAATTGAAGCAGCAATTGATGATTTTAATAAAAAACTTGCCAAAAAAGCAGATTTAAATGGCAACAAAGAGCAAGTTTTTAGCGTAGCAAATCCTACAGATGATAAACATGCTATTAATAAAATCACATTAGAAAAGTTACTAGAAAACATTAATGGTAATATAGATAATTTACTTAAAAACTGTGTTTTGCTTAATACAGACCAAACCATCAAAGGAAATAAAACCTTTGAAGGAAACACCGCATTTAAAAAAGCTCCTACAAGTGAAGTAAAAGCCACTAAAGATAAAGAGCTTGTAAATTTACTCACTTTAAAAGAGCAAGTGCCTTTACTTAGCAGTGGGCTTTTCTCTAAAGTTAGAGAAGTTGAGCTTGTAAGTAATGTGATATATACAAATTCCAGTGATAAGCCTGTCATGATAATTTTTAATATAAAAACAAAAAACTTAACTCCTATTATGTACTACAGTGGATCTAAATGGTCATATCAAGATGGATATAATGGAAATATTGAAGTTAATATATGTATTCCAACAACAACTTTTCGACAAATAGGTGCTGAAGCGATTTCAAGAATAGAACAATTCAGCACTTATCATTTAATAAAAGCTAATGCTATTAATTCAGAAACTCTTAAGGCAAGTGGGACTGTTATAAATGCTAATTTAATCCAACAAGGAACTTTTTTTGCAATTATTCCAGCAAATTGCACATATAAAATATCTGCAGGACCTACTTGGGCTTATGATAATAATAAAAATTATCGCATTGAGCTATCTGCTGTTGAATACATCAAAGCAAAAATTTACGAATAAGGAAAAAAGATGAGATATTACAAAGATAAAGACAATTTAGTTTATGGTTTTGAAGATGATATTAAGGTGGATACTAGCATTTATACTGAAATTTCAAAAGAAGAGGCATTGGAACTTGTTAAGCCTATACCACCAACTCCCCCAAGCGAAGAAGAACTTTTGGCAAATGCCAAAGAAAACAAGCTTAAAGAAATCGATGCTAAAAGAGATGAAGCGATTGAAAGTGGTGTAACTTACAAAGATAAAGTCTTTCAAAGTGCGGAAAAAGATAGAAACTTGCTCACTTCAACCGTTAGTCTTTTTTCTATAACCAAAAGCTTACCTGAAGGCTTTGTGTGGATAGCCAAAGACAACACAGCTGTGAGTATGAGTTTAGAAGACTTAATCGCACTTGGTGCTTTAATGGCATCAAGCGTAAATGAAAACACAATTAAGGCTAGAAATTTAAAAGATGCAGTTTTAAAGGCAACAACTTTGGATGAAGTTAAGGGGATAGTATGGAACTAAAAAGAGTGATTGTAAAGCCTTCGGATAAGGATAGATTTGAACTCATGCAAGATTATGAATTTTCTTTGCCAAGTTTAAATGCAAAAATCGAAAAAGGTTTTAAGAGTAATGGAGCAAATATCCCTAGACTTTTTTGGAGTATATATCCACCAAATAAACCTGAGTATTTAAGTGCGGTTGTAATACATGACTTTCTATGTGAGAAAGCCAAAACAAGAGAAGATTATAAATTAGCAGATTTAGCCTTAAAAGAAGCTATGCAAGCCTTAAATTGCAATGGCTTTAAGGTTTTTGTATTTTATCACTCTTGTGATATTTATCACAGCATTAAATGTTTTTTGAAAGGAGTTTTTAAATGAGCTATGATATTTCTTATAATCCAAGCGAAGGTCAAAACGAGATTAAACCTCCAATTGATCCTATAAAGCCTGATGATATCGATATACAAAAAGTGCAAGAATTAATCAATAAAAGTCTTGAAGATTTTAAAAATGAAATCGTAGGTAAATTTGATAGTGAGAAATTCAAAGAATTTATTCAAGATTTAATTTTAAAAAACAACTTTTTGCAATTTAGTGATATTTCAGATGAGCAAAATCCAAACCGAAAAAGCTTACAACTTAAAAACCACGATAGCATAAGTGGCTTTTTAAAAGATGGACAAAGTGCGGTTAATATCGCAATGGTTAGCAAATGGGATAAGGTGGATTTTGGAAGCAATAGTGTAGAAATGAATTTAAATTCAAAAGATGGTATTGTAAAAATCAATGATAAAACAACAATTGCAACCAATGAAGATTTAAAAATATTAAATCAAAAAATCGATGAGATTGCAAATGAAAACACCATAAGCGGCGCAAATGTTCTAATTGGCGAAAACAAGCCAAGCGTTAATATCAATCCTGAAAGCATAGGCAG
>NZ_RYYL01000001.1 GCF_004378855.1 Campylobacter sp. US33a | reverse complement strand
ATGTTTGTAAAGAAATTTGAATTTTTCAAAAGAAATAAAATGAATAAAGAAGGCATAAAGAAATAAAAATAAAGAAAAGAAATAAAGAAATTTAAATTTTGAAGTCTTCACCCTGCTATTTATGAAGACTTTATGACTTTAAGGACAAACTAAGCAGGGCTAATCTAAAATAACAAAGAGTTTTTTAATTATTAGTTCTCATTTTAGTGTTTAACTGCTAAAATGAGGACAACTAAAACTATCACGAAAGCAATAATCTCAATCATCTCAACCTCCTTTCAACTTTATTCAAAGTCTTCAGTCGGTTATCCTTAAAGCTTGGAAATTATATAAAAAATTGTTTTAGGAAAAGATTAGAAATCAAACTTATAAATTTTGCTTAACTATCCTTAACACTTTTTAAATTTGGAACAAAAATTGCTTTAAAAGAACGAGCAATATTTTGAAAGGATTTAAAATGGGTTTTAGAATAAACACTAACATTGGCGCTTTAAATGCTCATGCCAATGCAACTGTCAACTCACGAGAGCTTGATAAATCTCTATCAAGACTTAGTTCAGGTCTTAGGATTAATTCTGCAGCAGATGATGCATCAGGGATGGCCATCGCAGATAGCTTAAGATCTCAAGCAGCAACCTTAGGACAAGCGATTAACAATGGTAATGATGCCATCGGTATCTTACAAACTGCTGATAAAGCTATGGATGAGCAGTTAAAAATCTTAGATACCATCAAAGTTAAAGCAACTCAAGCAGCACAAGATGGACAAAGCACCAAAACAAGAAATATGCTTCAAGCTGATATCAATCGTTTGATGGAAGAGCTTGATAACATTGCTAATACTACTTCTTTTAACGGCAAACAACTTCTAAGTGGTGGTTTTATCAATCAAGAATTTCAAATTGGTGCACAATCAAATCAAACCATAAAAGCTTCAATCGGAGCTACTCAATCAAGCAAGATTGGTGTAACAAGATTTGAAACAGGAACAAATGTCGTAACTTCTGGAGTTGCTTCTTTAACCATTAAAAATTATAACGGTTTAGAAGACTTTAAATTCCAAGATGTAGTGATTTCAACTTCTGTTGGAACAGGACTTGGAGCTTTGGCTGAAGAGATTAACCGTGTGGCTGATAAAACAGGTGTTCGTGCAACTTACAATGTGCAAACTGTAGGTGGGGCACCGATTATGGAAGGGAAAACCGGAAAAGACTTTGCAATTAATGGTGTAGTTATTGGCGATATTTCTTATATGGCTGGTGATGAAAATGGTGCATTGGTTAATGCAATAAATTCTGTAAAAGACACTACGGGCGTTGAAGCTGCAAGAGATGAAAATGGGAGATTAATTCTTACCTCAAGAGAAGGTAGAGGTATTAAAATCACTGGTGATATGGGGACAGGTACCGGTATAGCTGTAAATATGAGAGAAAACTACGGCCGTCTTTCACTCGTTAAAAACGATGGTAGAGATATAGCTATCTCTGGAACAGGCTTTGGTTTTGAACATGAAAATTTAATTTCTCAAACTTCAGTTTCACTAAGAGACACTAAAGGACAAATTTCTCAAGAAGTAGCCGATGCTATGGGATTTAATGCAATTGATCGTGTAGCGAGTGTAAGAATAGGTGTATCGGGCTTAAGTATTTTAGCAGGAACAGGTTTAAGCAAAATGACTTCTTTGCTCTACTCAGCAGGCAGTGGTTTTAGTGCATTTGTAACCACCGCTGTTTCGATGGTAGGAAATGTTATAGATATAGGACCTTTACATTCTAAATTTGACTCTGGATTTTATTCTGCCGGATCAGGCTTTTCAACACTTAATAATGCCTTTTCAGCGGCTTCTTTTTCAAAAATGTATGCGGTAAATAGCGGAGCTGTTAAATTTTCAGTTGCAATTTCTAAAGTAAATGTTAATGAAGATTTAAAAATTGTTTCAACCATTAGTACAGGTGGAACTTCAGGTTTATTCTTAGATGGTTTAAAATCAGGCGAGCTTAGAATCGAAAACATCGGCACCCAGCAAACCGCAGGTGTAACAACTTTAAAAGGTGCTATGGCTGTGATGGATATCGTAGAAACTGCGACAATAAATTTAGATCAAATTCGTGCAGACATTGGTTCAGTACAAAATCAACTTCAAGTTACCATCAACAACATTACAGTAACTCAAGTTAATGTTAAATCAGCTGAATCAACCATCAGAGATGTGGATTTTGCAGCAGAAAGTGCAAATTTCTCTAAATACAATATCTTGGCACAAAGCGGATCTTATGCAATGAGTCAAGCAAACGCTGTACAACAAAATGTTTTAAAACTCTTACAATAGATTCTCTTTATAAAATGATTCTAAAATGGCGACAAATGCCATTTTAGAAATTTTTTAAATCTTTTTTAACCTTTTTAAACTATACTAACAAATAAAGCCTTTGAAAGTTATTTATGAAATTTTTAGTTTTTTTACTACCTGTTTTACTATGTGCTTCTAATCTAAAAGATTTTATAGAACTTAGCACACAAAACGAACAATATCTAATTGAAGAATTAAAAAGCCTACAAGCTAGTAAAGAAGAAGAAAAAATTACTAAATCTTATTATCCAAATTTGAGTTTAAATTCAGGCTATATCAGCAATCACAAAGATAGACTTATCATTGATCCCAAAGAAAGCCTCTTTGCACAATTTAGTTTAAATTTTTTGCTTTTAGATGGCGGTGAAAGAAGTGCTAATATCAAAACATTCGAACACAAAAGCAAACTTGCGAAATTAAGAGGAGAACAGAGTAAAAATTATCTTGCATTAAGTGCTAGTGCGTTGTTTTTTAATTATCAAAGTTTAGAAAAAATCATACAAGCTAAAAAACAACAAAGTCTTTATCTTGAAAATACTTTAAGTAGACTAGAGAAATTTCACGAGGCGGGACTAAGCGCAAAAGATGAATTAGAAAGTATTAGAGCTAAATATCATTTAAGTTTATTGGAACTAAGTCAAAACGAATTAAAACTTTTGCAAATTCAAAAAGAAATCAAGCAACTTTTAAAAAAAGATCTTATCCCACAAGGTTTTGCAAATATCAAAGAACCACAAAATATTAAAAGCCAAAATTTAGAACTTGCCATGGCAAAAGAGCAAATTAGTATCTCGCAAGAACAAGTTAATGCCGCAAAATCTTTATATTTTCCTAAAATTTCTTTGCAAAATAATTTTATGCTTTATCAAAACAATTATGAACCCAAAATTCCTAGGCCTTATAAAGATATGGCACAAATGCTAATAGAAGAAAGTGGGCAAAGTAATCAAATCATGCTTGTTCTAGAATGGAAACTTTTTGACTTTGGCGCAAGAAAGCAAAATTTAGAAAGTAAGAGATTAGAAGTACAAATGCAAAATTTAAATTTAAATTATTTAGAAAGAAAAAATACTTTAGAGCTTGATTATTTAAATCAAAATTTAAAAGTTTTAAAACAACAAATTTGGGCACTAAATTCAGCCTTAAATGCCGCACAAATTGCATTTGAAAGTATAGATCAAAAATACAGTAGCGGACTTTGCACCTATATAGAATACCTTGGGGCTTTGCAAACCTTATTTAAAGCGCAAAGTGATTTAGAATTTGCAAAAAATGAATTTGAAATTGCTAAGGCGAATTATTATTTTACCGCTGGTATTGATATTAAAACAAAGGTAGAAGAATGAAAAAAATTATTTTATTTTTAATGAGTGTTTTTTCTTTGCATGCAGAAGAAATTTATGCAAGTTTTGATGTAATAGCTCTAAATTCTAGCAAACTGGCTATCGAAAGCATAGGTATCATTAAAGAAATTAAAGTCGATGTTGCGCAAAAAGTCAAAAAAAGCGAAATTCTACTCACTTTAGACAATACAAGTGAAAAAATAGCCTTACAAAACGCCAAAAACGATCACGAGCTTGCCTTAGTAGCCTTTAATAATGCCAAAAGTCGCTTGGAAAAATTTAAAAAAGTACAAAGTGTGATTGACAAGCAAAGCTATGAAGATATTTTGGCTGAATATGAAAAACAAAGTCTTTTGCTTCAAAAGACTAAAATCAACATTAAATATTACGAAAATTTATTGGATAAAAAAATACTTAAAGCTCCATATGATGGCATTATTAGTGCAAAATTTAAGGATATTGGAGATGGAGTTGGCGGAGTAAGTCAGCCTTTATTAGAAATCTTTTCCTATCCTGAAGTAAAACTTTTAATTAGTTTTGATGAGCAATACAAAGATAAGGTAAAAATTGGGCAAAATTATATTTATAAAATAGACAAAGAAACTAAAGAATATCAAGGAAAAATCAGCCTAATTTATCCTAGCATTGACACAAAAACAAGAAAAATTTACGCCGAAGTTAGGGCTAGAAATTTAACTCCTGGACTCTTTGGCGAAGGTAGAATTCAAATTAAAGAAAAATAATGTATAAATTTGCCATAAACCGTCCCATTACTGTATTGATGCTCTTTTTGGCTCTTGTGATTTTTGGACTTATTTCAGCTTTTAGTATGAGTGTGAATTTATTCCCCAATGTTAGCATTCCTTTGATTAAAATCACGGTTGAAACCAATGGGGATTTAAACTACATAGAATCAAAAATCACCAAAGAAATAGAAAATGCTCTAAGTGAAATTGATAGCATTAAAACAATCAATTCAGCAAGTTATGATAATTTTAGCATCACTATGGTTGAATTTGAGCTTGATAAAGATTTAGAAATCGCAGCCAATGATGTTAGAGATAAACTTGGGACTCTAAACTTAAACGCCAATGCAAAAGTAGAAAAAGTCGCTTCAGATGCTGGAGCGGCTATTAGTCTTTTTATACATTCAAAAAGCAATGATAGTGTGAAACTTATGCAAAATGTTGATGAAAAAATCAAACCCTTTTTGCAAAGAATTTCTGGCGTAGGCAAAATCGAAGATACTGCTTTTTTAAAGCCACAAATTCGCATTGTTTTAGATCCAAATTTACTGGAAAAATATCATCTTAACGCTTTTGAAGTGGCACAAATGATTAAAAATCAAAATTTCAAACAAGCCTTAGGAGAACTTGAAAATTCCAAAGATACTTTTTTAATCAAAGGCTATTTTGAAGCAAATTCAATCAAAGAATTAGAAGAATTAAGACTAATGAGTGGCGTTTTTCTAAAAGATGTTGCCAAAATCATTCCCCTTTATGAAGACAAAAAACAAAGCGCGATTTACAAAGACAAAGAAGGTGTGGTGCTAGAACTAGGTAAAATCACAAATTATAATACTTTACAACTCATCACTAATGTTAAAAACGCACTGGTAAATTTAGAGCAAATTATCGATGAAGATTTAGAGATTAATATCATTTATGATAAAAGTTTAAATATCCACAAACACTTATTTCAAGTTATTATCGATATGTGTATAGGTATAGCTTTAACTGTAATGATAGTATTTTTGTTTTTGCGAAATTTAAGCGCGACTTTGATCGCTTGTATCGCCATACCAACTTCTATCATTTCAACCTTTTTTATCATTGATCTTTTGGGCTATGATTTAAACCGCCTTACCTTTATCGCCTTAACTCTAAGCATAGGAATATTTATCGATGATGCTATCGTTGTCATTGAAAATATCGCTAAAAAAATCAAAACCTACCCACCGCTTGAAGCTGCGTTTTTAGGCATTAGCGAAATAGGTTTTAGTGTTTTGAGTATTAGTGTTGTTTTGCTTTGCGTTTTCATACCTATTTCTTATATGAATTCCATTCCTGGTTTGTTTTTTAACACTCTAGGCATTAGTGTAGCTTCTGGCATAGCCATTAGTTTTTTTGTGTCAATCTTACTTATACCAAGTTTAAGTGCAAGATTTTTTAACCCCAAAGAGAGTAAATTTTATCAAAAGAGTGAGAAAATTTTCGAAAAAATAGAACAAAGTTATGAAAAACTACTCTTTGTAATTTTAAAAAATAAAATCAAATTTATACTTAGTAGTTTTGCTTTTATAGCCTTTTGTTTTTTTCTGGCTACTAAAATCGGACTTGATTTTTTACCTATGGAAGATGATAGCGAATTTCAAATACACCTTGAAAGCAAAGAAGATATTTCCTTAGAAGCCATGCAAGAAAAATCTTTAGAAATTCTTTCTTGGATCAAAGCAGATGAAAAGGTTGATTACGCATATTTGCTTGTAGCTTATGATGATGCAAAGGATTCTACAAAGGCAAAAATTTATGTAAAATTAAAAGCATTGGAAAAAAGAAAACAAAGGCAAAGTGAAATTGTAGCAGCTTATAGAGAGAATCTACAAAATTCGGACTTAAAAATCAAAGTTCTTGAAATTCCAAAAATAGAAGGTGCAGGCATAGAATATCCAGTGCAATTTTTAATCTTAGGAGAAGATCTAAACGATATCAAACAAGCAGCCCAAAAAACAAAAGAACTCTTAAAAAGCAATGAAAATATTGTTGATATTGATGATAATCTAGGGGCACAAAAAAATGAAATTGGCATTTATCTTAATAAAGAAAAAGCTAAAAAACTCGATGTAAATCCACAATATCTTGCTATGGTTTTGGCACACTCTTTTGCTGGATTAAATGTAGGAAGTATGGATAATGGCAATACAAAAAATGATATTGTTATCAGTTTTGATAAAAATTACAAGCAAAATTTAGACTCGCTTAAAAGGATAAAAATCAAAAACAATCAAGGTCAAATTTTAGATCTTATCAGCGTTGTAGATATTATCTATAAGCAAAATATCAAGTCAATCAATCGTTATAACAAAAACCGTAGCGTAAAAATTAGTGCTGGAGTTAATGGCATTTCTTTAAGCGAGGTGCAAAATTTGCTTATTTCGCACTCTAAAGAACTTTTAAGCGTGGGTAAGAATTTAAACTATGCTTTTTCAGGTTTTATCAACCTTTTAGATGAAACGGTGCAAGGCTTTGTTTTTTCTATTATTTTAGGAGTTATTTTAATTTATCTGGTCTTAGCTGCACTTTATGAAAGCTTGATTTTACCTCTAGTCATTATGATTACTATGCCTTTAGCATTTGCTGGGACTTGCGTGGGACTTTTTTTAAGCGGAAATAATTTTTCTTTATTTGTTTTAGTTGCCATTATTTTACTTTTTGGTATGGTGGGTAAAAATGCGATTTTGCTTGTAGATTTAGCCAATAAAAAATGCCTTGAAGGAAATGACGGGGATGCAGCTTTGATTTATGCAGGAAAATCAAGACTTAGAGCAATTTTGATGACAACTTTTGCAATGATTTTTGCTATGCTACCTTTGGCTTTCTCAAAGGGCGCAGGATATGAAGCCAATTCACCTATGGCTATTGCGGTAATTTCAGGACTTATTAGCTCGACTATACTTACTTTGCTTGTTGTGCCTGCTTTATTTAAAGCTTGCTTTAGGCTTGATAGTAAATTAAGAAAATTTTATCAAAGAAAGAAATTAGACTGATTTTCCTTTGATTTTTAACCAAAGGAAAATTAAAATTTTTAAGCGTGCTTTTTGGCAAATTCTTTCATAAATTCACATAAAGTTTTTACTTGATCTAAAGTAATGGCATTATAAATACTTGCACGAATTCCACCTAAAAGCCTATGTCCTTTTAAGCCTATCATACCCGCTTCCTCGGCTTCTTTAACAAAAATTGGCTCAAGATCAGAACTTTTACTTATATTAAAACTCACATTCATCAAAGAACGGCTATCTGACTTAGCATGACCCTTATAAAAACCTTCACTACTATCAATAGTATCATATAAAAGCTTGGCTTTTTGAGTATTTTTTTCATTGATCTTATCAAGTCCACCTTGATTTAAAAGCCACGCCATTTCAAGATTAAACATATAAATTGCAAAAGTTGGCGGGGTATTAAATAAAGACTGATTTTCCGCATGAACGCTGAATTTTAACATACTAGGGATATTTTTACTTTGACTTCTTTCTAGCATATCTTTGCGGATAAATACACAACTAAGACCAGAAATTCCAGCATTTTTTTGCACTCCACCATAAAAAATCGCAATATTAGAAAAATCTACTTTTCTTGAGAAAAAATCACTTGAAGCATCGACAATTAATGGAGTTTTTGTTTTTGGATACTCTTTATACTGAGTGCCATAAATTGTATTATTTGAACAAATATAAGCATAATCAGCATTATCACTAAATTTCACTTCAGGAATATAACTGAAATTTTTATCCTCACTACTTGCAACCACTTTAACATTAATGTCTAAAATCTCAGCTTCTTTAATAGCTTTTTTGGTCCAAATTCCTGTATTGGCATATTCACAAACTCCGCCTAAATTTAAATTCATAGGAATCATAGCAAATTGCAAACTTGCCCCACCTTGTAAAAACAAAACCTCATAATCATCACCCAAGCCATAAAGTTCTTTTGCTTTTTGCATAGCGCCAAAATGCACTTCTTCAAAAATTTTAGTCCTATGACTAATCTCCATAATAGAATAACCCTTACCCTCATAATCCACAAGCTCATTTTGTGCCTTTTGCAAAATTTCCAAAGGTAAAGTTGAAGGCCCTGCACTAAAATTGATTTTTCTCATAATCTCTCCTTAAATAATAGTTGCATCTTTTTGACAATCTTGCGAATAAAGCGTTATAGTATCGCCGCTTTTTAATTGATTTAAATGAATTTTTTTACCATTTCTTTCAATGCTGACTAAATCCTTACTTTTTTTAAAAAAGCTTTCATGCTGCATAAAAGCTTGATGAAAATTATTTAAATTCAACTCACAATATTGAATTTTATTTTTTAAAGCTAGATCAAGTTGAATTTTTAATAACTCAAGCTGCTTGATTTTATGTGTGATAATTTTACTCAAAGAATGGCTTTGAAAAAGCTTAAATAAAGAATTTAAATTTTGCTCTAATTGCATTATTTTACCCAAAAACACATTTTTAAATCTTTCTTCTAAAATATCCAAACCTTGCTCTAAGTCTTGTTTTGCCGGAAGTAAAATATCAATGGCTGCACTTGGAGTTGGCGCTCTAAAATCGGATACAAAATCACTAATGACATAATCAATCTCATGACCGATAGCTGAAATGACAGGGGTTTTAACCTTGAAAATTTCCCTTGCTAAGTTTTCATCATTAAAACAAAAAAGATCCTCTCTACTTCCACCGCCTCTTGCTAAAATAAGCACATCAAGCTTCATACTATCAGCTTTATTTAAAGCTTCTATTAAAGAATTTGGTGCTGCTAGTCCTTGCGTAAGGGCGTTAAAGATATAAATTTTAGCCAAAAAATACTCTTTGTGTTTGATAAGTTTTAACATATCTTGTAAAGCTGCTGAAGTTTGCGAAGTGATAATACCAATTTTCAAAGGAAATTTAGGCAAAGATTTTTTATGAATTGGATTAAATAAACCCTCTTTTTCAAGCTTATCTTTTAAGGCCAAAAATTTAGCCTCTAAATCTCCAAAACCTGCTTTTTGCATACTCTTAGCGATGAATTGATAACGCCCACTCTGGGTATACAAACTCAAATTTCCACTAAGCTCTAAAAAATCTCCCACACTTGGCTTAAAATCTACTTTTAAATTATTCCCCATAAACATCGCACAAGCTATACTTGATCTCTCATCTTTAAGCTCAAAATACCAATGTCCTGAACCGTGTATGGTGATTTTTGAAATTTCACCCTTTAAAATAATATCTTCAAAATGGGTTTCTAAAAGGGTTTTCGCCTTTAAATTAAGCTCGCTAACTGTCATTGTTTTTGCGCTACAAATAAAGAACTCACACCGAAGCTAAAGCTTTGAAAATATTGCATTTTAAAACCCGATTTTTCTAATTCTGCTATGAATTCTTCCTTACTTAAAAAACCCTCTATAGAATTTGGCAGATATTCATAAGCGCTTTTATTTTTACTCACAAGAGCGCCTAAAAAGGGCAGAATTTTACTCAAATAAAAATCCCTAAAAAATGCTACAAAACCTCCTTTATCGCGTTTAGTAAATTCCAAAACCACCAAATTTCCACCCTTTTTTAAAACCCTAGCAAATTCATTCAAAGCCTCTTGTCTTTGCACAACATTTCTAATGCCATAACTAATGCTAATAATATCAGCACTATCGCTTTCTAAAGGCAAACTTTGCGCTCCTGATTGTATAAACTCTACGCCTTGAAATTTTTTCTTTGCAACTTCGAGCATACCACGACTTGGGTCAATGCCTTTAATGGATAAAATTTTTTTGGTCATTTTTTTTGCTTGCATCTGCCAAATGCCTATCATATCGCCTGTTCCACAGGCTACATCTACGATATCAAGCTCATTTTTAGGATGAGTTTTAAGCACATAAGCACAAGCTTTTTTACGCCAGCTCACATCCACGCCAAAACTTAAAATTCTATTGGCTTTATCATAAGTTGGCGCTATTTCATCAAACATTTCTATGATTTTTTCTTGTTTTTGCATTTTTGACCTTAGTTGAGTTTTCGCACTTCTTGTAATAAAGAAATAATTTTATCTTTTTTACTTGAAATTTTTCTAAGTATTACCTCTTCTTCTTGAATGAAAAAATATTTATTGATTTTTTTTATCAATTTTGTATCAAAAAAAGGGTTTAAAATTTCAAATAAAATACAAATTCTATAATAAATTTCAAACAATTTTTTATGTTTAAAATCATCCATAAAAGTTAAAAATTTATCAATACTTTCTTTAAGATAACAAAAAAGCTTTTTTTGATAATTCAAAACACTTTTTGCTTGAAATAAAAAAGCATGATGAATGAAAAATTCAAGATTAACTAAAAAAAGATAAAAATCTTGCGAATTTAAAAAACTGAGTAATTTTTGAGAGAAAAAATGAGATTTATAAAGATCTTGATTTTGAAAAATCATTCTTTGACATTGTAAAAATTTATGCTTTAATTCTGTAAAAAATTCTTGAATTTTTTCATCAAAAATATCGAAAAAACAATAAAAAAATTCATAAATTCTATAAAAAGAATAATAAAATTCCAAAGCGTATTTGCCTTTTAACTGCTTAATGAATTTATCTTTTGAAAAAACAATGCTACGCAAGTAAAATGAGGATAAATTTTGAAAATATTCAAAAAAATCATCATAAAAATAAGAAGCATTGTAAATAAAATGTTGAAATTTATAAGCCTTGTAAAAATAAGGCATTTTTATAAAAGCTTGTTTTTCATTAAAAGAAATTTGAGCACGCCCTAAAAGCATTATTTTTTACATTTAGAACAAGTTTTAACATAAGCACAAACGCTTAAATGCTCGATCAAATTTGAAAGCTTGCGTTCTAAATGCTCTTGATACTCGTTTAATTTCGCATCTTCAAAATGTAAATCTTCGATATTACCGCAATTTGAACAAACAACATGAATGTGTTTTTCTTCGTAAATATCATAACAAGTTTTTCTGTTTCCTGCATTGATTTCAACCACCAAGCCATTTTCTTGCAAGGTATTTAAATTTTTATAAACAGTCGCTAAAGAAATGGTAGGATAATCTTTTTTAATATCAGCATATAATTCATCAATGCTTGGATGCTCATGACGCTTTAGAATATTTAAAATACAAAGTCTTTGTGGCGTTGCTTTTAAATCATATTTTTTTAAAATTTGAAGAAATTCCATAATATTCACCTTATTCTTAAATAACTCGCTATAATATAAAAAAAAAGATTAAAAAAAGTTTATATTAAATAATATTTTTTATTAAATAATAAAAGATTATAGATATTTATAAAATAAATTTTTAAAATATTTATTAAATATTTATAATAATCAATACAAATTATTATTTAAAAATAGGTTTTAACCTTATTAAGCAAACTTTGAACATCAAGTTCTAAAGACTTTTCTACTTCACTAGTTTTACCATGCTCTATAAATTTATCTTCGTATTCAAAAGAAACAATTTTTATATTTAAATCATTAGTTTGTACAAAATTTTGCAATAAACTCCCCACGCCACCAATTTTTGCATTTTCGCTAAATACAAACCAAATTTGAGAAATTTTAGCTAGCACTTTTAAAAGTGTCTCATCTAAAGGCTTAGCAAAAATTAAATCAATCAAGTTAGCATTTTTTCCATCATTTTGCAATTTTTCTAAAACCTGCCATGCCTTGCCCACGCCTTGTCCATAGCCTAAAAATGCAACTTTACTTCCATTTTTTACAAGCCACTGTGCTTTGGCAAATTCTATCTTACAAGGATGAAATTCATCATCTAAAATAAAACTTCCCCTAGGATAACGAAAAGCGATAGGACCTTCATGAAAATATGCATACTCCATAATCTCTTGCATCATAGCTTCATCTCTTGGAGCAAGTAAAGTCAAATTTGGCAAAGGAGCTAAAAAACTCACATCAAAAACCCCTTGATGCGTCTCCCCATCTTCACCTACTATCCCTGCTCTATCCATAGCAAAAACAACATTTAAATTCATGATAGCACAATCATGTACAACTTGATCATAAGCGCGCTGTAAAAAAGTACTATAAATAGCAATAAAAGGTTTAAAGCCCTCTTTTGCCATAGCAGCCATAGAAGTAACCGCGTGTTGTTCTGCAATAGCTACATCCCAAAAACGATTAGGATAAGTTTCAATAAGCTTTTCAAGTCCTGTTCCACTAGGCATTGCAGCAGTTACGCCAACTATATTTTCATATTTTTGTGCTAAATCGAACAAAGTATTGGAAAAAATCTCTGTAGCCGATTTTTTAACATCACTCTTTTTAAGACTTTCTCCACTATCCACATCAAATGCCCCTACTCCATGCCACTTAGCATGCTTTCCTTCAGCCAAAGCATAACCTTTGCCTTTGATGGTTTGTGCGTGGATAACACAAGGTTTTTGCATAGCTTTAGCTTGTTTTAAAGCAGAAATCACTTCACTTAAATTATGCCCATCAATAGGACCAATATATTCAAGACCAAGCTCTTCAAAAAAAAGTCCTGGAGTAATAAGCTTAAAACTTTCTTCAAAGCGTTTTGCCATATAAGTCGCACCTTCTGGCAATACATCCAACATCTTTACCACACGCTTTTTAAATCTTTGGTAAAACTGCGTTGCCATCGCTTGAGAAAGGTATTTTGAAATCGCTCCAATAGGTTTTGAAATACTCATTTCATTATCATTTAAAATGATCACACAAGGAAATTTAGAATCGCCTAATTCATTTAAAGCCTCATAAGCCATTCCCGCACTTAAAGCCCCATCGCCTATTAAAGCTATAGGAATACGATCTTCATTTTTTAAAGCTATAGCTTTACAAGCCCCAACTGCTAAAGAAATCGAAGTGCTAGAATGCCCTGCTACAAAATAATCTCCCTCATTTGGCTTGGTATAGCCGCTGAGTCCATTAAATTGCCTCAAAGTGTGAAAAATATCTTCTTTACCGCTTAAAAGCTTATGCGGATAAGATTGATGAGATACATCAAATATAAAAGGATCTTTCTTTGCATCAAAAACATAATGCATTCCTATGCTAAGCTCTACAACGCCCAAATTTGAGCTTAAATGTCCGCCATTTTTGCTAACAACATCAATGATCCTTTCTCTTAAATTTAGCGCTAAATGCTCCAAGTCTTCAACGCTCATAGCCTTAAGATCAAGATCTTTAAAAGAAAAACTCATTGCGAAACCATTTGTTTGATTTTAGCCAAACGATTATTTAAATTTGATTCTATATTTCCCACATCACTCAAAACAATGACACTACCTTTACTGATCGCATCATCTAAAGTGATCTTAATCTGAGAATTTTGTTCAAATTGTGCTTTTAAAAATTCATAATCACTTGAATTAACTTTTAACTCAATCGCACTGGCACCCTTAAGCTCAGTGATTAAATCCTTAGCTAATGCAAAGGCAATTTTGCTTGAATTTTCTTCAAGTTCTTTAAGTATCACTTCTTTAGCGATATCTAGCGCAGCATCGGCTAATTCTTGTTCATTTTTTTGCACAAAAGCATCTAAATTTACACAAGCCTCATTAAGCTTTGCAACACTTTTTAGATACTTATCTTTTAATTCACTTAGCTCTTTTTCGTATTCTGCCTTGGCTTGTTCGTAGCCTTCTTTTGTGAATTTTTCTTTGGCATTTTCAAGTTCAGCATTTAAACGATTGCTAAATTCACTTTCTTGACTTTCAATTTGCATTTGAAGCTTTATAATATTTTCTGACATTTCATCTGTTTTTTTAAGCAAATCCTCTACAAAACTTGGTGCAAAAGCACTTTCTTCTTTTGCTGTGACATTTTGTTGCTGTGCTTCTTGCTCATTTTGTTCTTGTTGTAATATAGGTTGTTGCTGAGTGTTTTCTTCAATCTTTTGTTTTTCTTGCTGCTTTTCTTGCTCGCTTACAAATTCTGACATTACTTTAAAGCGATAACCTTCAATAACATGTTTATTTGAGTTATTTTGTGAAATCACATTCGTATGCTTAATCATTTAATACCCTATTCTATCATCTCATCGGCTTCGCCAGTTTGCACCAAGCCTTGCTCTGCAAGCTTTTGCACCACTTCAACCACTTTTCTTTGTGCCTCTTCAACATCTTTAACACGCACCGCACCCAAAAAGCCCATTTCTTCAAGGAAAGCTTCGCTCGCACGGCTAGACATATTGGACAAGAATTTTTGCTTCAATTCCTCACTTGCGCCTTTTAAGCCTATCATCAAATCACGCTTATCTGCAACTTTTAAAATTTCTCTAATTGCCGCGGTGTTAAGTTTAGAAATATCATCAAAAGTAAACATAAGTTCTTTAATAGTTTCAGCCAAGCGCTCATCGCTTTGTTCTATGTAAGAAATAGTTGATTTAGATGCTTTTTGTCCTAAGCGATTAAGCACTTCAGCCACCGCTCTTGGGCCTCCCACTTCAACCTTATAAGAAGTAAGGCTTTCAAGCTTACTTTCAAGCACAGCAGAAACCCTTTTAATCACAGAAGGAGAAATATCGCCAAGATTTGCCATTCTTATCACAACCTCAGCTCTTAACTCATCACTAAAATACTCCAAAGTTTCAGCTGCATGAATAGAATCCATATGCGCTAAAATCAAAGCTATGGTTTGCGGGTGTTCTTTTGTGATAAAGTCTGCAAGCTGCTGAGGCTTGATTTGTGCCAAGTATGCAAAATTTTGATTATTTTCCATACTTTTGGTAAGTTTTTCTAAAATTTTATTTGCAATTTCAGGACCAAAAGTGCGGTAAAGTATTTCTTTGGCATATTCCAAACCACCACTTTTAATGTATTGATTAGACTGAAGCAGAGTATAAAATTCCTCTAAAACCGCAGTGGCTATTGCACGATCAACATTTTTAGCCATAGCAATATAGCGAGAAATTTCAGTAATTACATCAATTTCCATATGCGAAAATACCGAAGTTGTAGCATCTTCACCAAGTTGTATGAGAAATATCGCTACCTTTTCAGGCATCGATAAATCATCATAAATCATTTTTTGTTCTTCACTAAGCTTGATCATCAAATATCCTTATGTTCGCTACTAAATTCTGCATCATTTTCAATCAAACCTTGAAGCAAACTTGCAATTTCTTGGCTTTTATCGCCAACCATAGTTTTAAGTTTTTCAAGTAAAACTTCGTATTGCAATTCATCTTCATTAATACTTTCACCAAGACCAAGCTGTTCTTCAACCTTTTTCCTTGCGGCATTAAATTTCTCCAAAGCATCTTCAGCATCATCAAGCACTACACTATCACCTTGCATAACTTCTTCTTGCAAATTAACATCTTGCAGCATTTTTTGTGTAAATGGAGCAATAACTTTTTTGTAAAAAATAAAAAGCAAAATCGCAGCAATAATATATCTTACAGGAGGGATAATAGGCTCGATAAATCTTGCATAAAAAGTCTTAACCTTACTTTCCACTTTGACTGTAGTTTTTTGGAATTCTAAGTTACTTACTGTAACTTCATCCCCTCTTGCAGCATTATAATTGATAGCACTTTGAACTAAATTCTTGATATTTTGCATTTCATTATCACTAAGCGGGGCATATTCAAGTTTTGTATCGCCATTTTCATCGGTAATTTCTTTATATTTTCCATCAATCACAACAGCAGCTGAAGTTCTCACTATAGTAGCAAATTCTTTTTTTGTGCTAGTGATGGTTTTTGAAAGCTCGTTATTGGTTGTTACTTGATTTTTTTTATAAATTTCAAGCTTATTATTGGGATCTAGCCCTTCCACAGGTCCTATATTAGAAACCGCACCTGGAACACCTTGAATTTGAGGATCTTGTCTGCCTTGTTTTTCTTCATTTAAGGTTTGTTCGCTACGAATGATTGGATTTGGATCATAAATTTCGCTTTGTGATTCTTTTTTAGAAAAATCAAAATCAATATTTACATTAGCCACAACTTTATCAACACCGCCAGCAAAAGGAGCAAGGGTATTAACGATTTTTTGCTCCAATTCTTGCTCGTGATCTCTTTTGTATTTAATTTGCGCTGCAATGATATCAATATCATAAGCTTCTTGCTCATCTAGAGGCACACCATTTTGATCGGTGATTTTTACATTTTGAGTTGTCATTTTTGGAATGGCTGCTGCAATGATATTTTTTATCCCATCAATTTGTTTTCTAGTGAGCTTTAAGCCTTCTTTAATATTCAACACTACAGAAGCAGTAGGCGGGGTTTGTCTTTGAGTAAATACACTCTCCTTAGGAAAAGCTATGTTTACCGTTGCTTGTCTTATAGGCTCTAAAGTTTCAATAGTCCTTGAAAGTTCGCCTTGTATTGCCCTTTGATATTTAATTCTTTGTTCTTCATCTGTAGCCCCAAATTGCTGCTGATCAAAGCCTTCAAAGCCCATACGACTGTCTTTTAGCAAGCCCTCTGAAGCCACCATCATTCTTTGTCTATAAACTTGATCTTTTGGTACTAAAATTGTAGTTTCATCTTTAAGCTGATAAGGCACTCCGTTTTTTTCAAGCTGTGCAACAATTAAAGCTGAAGAACTAGGATTGACATTTTCCACTAAAACCGCATAATTATTTGTCCCGCTAGAACTTCCACGATAAAGAGTTAAAAATACTAAAAAACCGACAACAAGCACGATAGCTGCTGCAATAACAATGCGTTGCTTGCGAGTTAAATTTTGATAAAGTTGCCCAATTTGATGCAACATATTTTTAAAATCCATTAATCCTCATCCCTATAGTTTGCTCAATTTTAACATAATTTTTAATAATTTTTACATAAAAATTATGTAACTTTGTATAACTTTGATACATTTGAAATTTATCTTAAGCTTATATTGTCTTTGTTCGTTTTCAAAACCAAATACAAAAATGATTTAAAATACTAAAAATTTAATTTTTCGAATTTAAATTCAACAGACTTAAGCTCGGTAGTATTTTCATCACCAAACCACTCCAAAAGTTCTATTTTTATCAAAGTTTTAATTTGATTTTTTTGATTTTCATTTAAAACATAAGGGCTATAAATTTTAATACAATATTGCCCTTTCATAAAAAGCCAATATCTCGCAAGCATAGGTGATATATCGCAAATAGTATTAGGCGGACAAAAATAATCATCAATGATTTTAACACTGCTATATGCGTTTGTAAAATTATTTTGTCCTAAAAGTTCATCAAAGCGTTTTTGAAAAAAAGGTGCTTTGACTTATTTCAAAAAGATTATAGATTAAAAGCTCATCGTTTTTTTGAAAATTCATTGTTATTTTAGCTATTTTTCTATTTCTTTTAAATCCAAATCCGTAAGCTCTCTAGGCGTTTTTTTAAGATATATACTCCCAACTGCTAAACGCACGATTTTTTATGGTTGAGTAAAAGTTCTGTCTTGACCACAACATCAGCAAAATCTAAAGCCTTTTCAAGTTTTGCTTTAAGTTCTTTTTCTTCTATGTCTTTAGCAAAAGAACTTAAGCTTAAAAATACGATAAAACAAGCTAAAAATCTTTTTAAAAACATTAAATTTTATTTTAAACCATGCTGTAGATTCCACCAAACTCCACAAAAAATCTTTCATTTTGATAAGGTGTCCCAATAGTAATTCTAATCGCATTTAAACCATAGCTTTTTAAATTTCTTACAATAATACCTTTTTTAAGCAATTCTTCACACAAAGCACTGCTATTTTTCTCATCAAAAAAATAAGTGATGAAATTGGTATAACTTTCAATAAATTTAATATTATATTTTTTAGCAAAATCCTTAAAAAGCTCCATTTGATAAAAATTATTTTCTAAGGTTTTTTTACTAAATTCATCATCATCTAACGCTGCAACTGCTGCTTTTAGAGCTAAATTACTCACATTAAAAGGTGCACGAAGTTTGTAAAATGCACTAATAATTTCTTTGCTTGCTATACCATAACCAATGCGTAACCCACCAAGCCCATAAAGCTTAGAAAAAGTCCCCAAATAAAGCACATTTTCATAACTCTTTATCAAGTCTTTTGGCTCTAAGCGCTTTTTGCTATCTTTAAAAGATGCAAATTCATTATAAGCTGCGTCAATTATAATTAAACAATCCTTATCAACACCCCTTATAAATTCAAGCACTAAATCCTTATCTAAACACTCGCCCAAAGGATTATTTGGCAGACATAAAAAAATAATTTTAATTTCATCTCTATGACTTTCATAGAGTGCTTTAAACTCGTCTAAATCATGTGTTATACTTTGCGTTTTATAGCATTTTGAACCGCATTGTTTAGCATAAATTTCATACATCGCAAAAGTCACTCCGGCTTGCAAAAAAGCATTTTTAGAATTTAGCTTAGAATGGATTGCAAATTCTATAACTTGATCGCTACCCGCACCAATGATGATATTTTCATTTAAAACGCTGTATTTTTGTGCTAATTTGCTTTTAAGTTCTACCATACTATCATCAGGATAAAGATTAGCTTTAAAAGCATTTTCTTCTAAGGCTTTAATAGCCTTTGGTGGAGCACCAAAAGGATTTTCATTACTGGCTAATTTGATAATTTCTTTTACGCCATATTCCTTAGCAACCACTTCTATATCTTTGCCTGGTTCATAAGTGCTTAAATTATCTAAAAATTCATTAAATTTCATTTTTTTCTCCAGATAGATACGATCCCAACCAAACAATTTCATCAGCTTGCTTCAAAGCCCTTTGGACATTTTCATCATCAATGTGTCCTTCAAAATCTATATAAAAGCTATGTAAAAATTCCTTAGCTTTAACAGGACGCGATTCAAGCTTAGTAAGATTGATATTTTCTCTTTTAAATTCATACAATAAATCACTAAGCCCTCCTGGTTTATGTGCCGTATGTGCCAGAATGGAAGTTTTACAATTATCCATTTTAGGGTTTTTAATATCACTTAAAATCAAAAATCTCGTGCGATTTGCTAAATTATCTTCTATAGTATCAAATAAAATTGGCACATTATAAAGCTTGGCTGCTATTTTGGAACAAATCGCTGCTGAATATCTATCTTGCGAAGCTAAATAAGCAGCATTAGCTGTAGATTTTGAAGGTACAAATTCGACTAAATTTAAACCATGGCTTTCTAAAAATTTACGGCATTGATTGTAACCTTGTGGATGAGAATAAATCCTTTGTATATCTTTTAAATTTTCATTTAAACTCACAAAAGAATGATGAATATCCATATAAATTTCGCCAAAAATTTTAAGTTCTTGATATTTTCCTAAACAATCAAGCGTAACGCCTACTGCACCTTCAGTGTTATTTTCTATAGGCACAACACCGTATTTTGCCTCTTTATGTATTAATTCTTTAAACACATCTTCAATGGTTGCTAAAGGGATATAACGACTCATAGCCCCAAAACGACTTCTTGCAGCTTGATGAGTATAAGTTCCTTCAGGTCCAAAATACGCCACACTTTGAGGCATTTCTAAATTTCTTGATACAGCAAAAATTTCTTGATAAATAGCTTCAATAGCGTTTTGATCCAAAAGTCCAAAATTAGTATTCTTTAAACGATTGATAATCGCTCTTTCTCTTTCTGGACGATAAATGGTTCCACCCGAATTTTGCTTAATTTCTCCTATGGTTTTAACATAATTCATTCTCTCATTTAACAAAACTAAAATTTGGTCATCCACTGCATCAATTTTTGCTCTAAATTCCTCTAAATTTGGCATTTTAGCTCCTTTGTAATTTCTAAAACACTAGGATAAATCCCATCAAGCAAACTTGTATCAAGTCCTTTGGTATCGCTAATTTTACCACTTAAAACAAGCAAAGTTTTCATTTTAAGTTCTTTAGCTTTTAACAAATCTCCCTTAAAATCATCGCTAATGATTTTAATATCTTTAAATTCGGCTCCCTCATTTTGCATTTTTAAAAGCTTTAAAGCCTCATTATAAAAAGCAAAACTTGGCTTCCCTATAACTTCATAATCAAATTTTATAGCATTTTTAAGCATAGCCATAATACTTCCAACGCCTGGATAAAGCCTATTGTCCTTTTTATAAATGCTAGTTTCATGCATAGCAATCATTTTCAGCCCATCTTTTGCAAACTCTATCATGCTGGCAAAATCTTTAAATTTAAAATTATCGTAACTCGCTACAAGCACGGCTTGTGGGTTTTTAAAATCAAGTTCAAAACCGAGTTTTTCTACGCTTTGTAAAAACTCACCTGCTCCAAAAGCAGCAATTTTACAAGGTTTTAAATAATCTTGCAGAACACAAAAAGGATCAATATAAGCATTTTCTTTAATAGCTAAGCCTTTTTGTCTTAAATTTTCTAAAAAATTAAGTTTTTTTGTATTGTTTGTAATGATAACATAAGGCAAATTTCGCTCATTTAAAAAATCAATTAAATCTTTCGCTCCACAAATCAAAGATTTATCAGCATCAGAAATCAAAGTCCCTTGCACATCTAAAAAAAACATTTCAAGCCTTTAAAAATTTAACTTCCAAAGCAATTTGATCTTCAAAACTCTCTCTTTGACGAATAAGTCTAATCTCGCTATCTTCAACTGCAAGTTCGCATGCACGATTTCTTGTATTATAATTACTACTCATACTAAAACCATAAGCGCCTGCGTTTTTAATAATCATTATATCTCCATTTTGACTTTGAGGCAAAAGACGATCTTTAGCAAAAAAGTCACCACTTTCGCAAATTCCCCCTACAACATCGCACAAACTTTTTTCACCTTCGCTAAAAGGCAACAAAATTTCATGATAAGCCTCATATAAACTCGGACGAATTAAATCATTCATCGCAGCATCTACAACAATAAATCTTTTATGATTGTTATTTTTCTCATACAAAATGCTACAAACTAATTCTCCATTTTTTGCAACCAAAAAACGACCTGGCTCCATTCCAATAGTAAGATCAAGCCCGCTTAAATTTTCTAAAATTCCTTGTGCATAAGCGTATAAATCAGGTTCTTTTTCTCCTTCATAACCAACGCCTAAACCTCCGCCTATATCAAAAAATTTAAGCTCAATTTTTAGAGCTTTTAATTCTCTTACTAGCTTTGCAACAATGCCCGCAGCTTCATGAATAGGAGAAATATCTAAAAGCTGCGATCCAATATGAAAATGCACGCCAACCGGCTCCAAAAAAGAAGAATTTTTGGCATATAAATACATTTTTCTAGCAGTTTCAATTTCTACGCCAAATTTGTTTTCATTAAGTCCTGTGGAAATGTAAGGATGAGTTTTTGCATCGACATTTGGATTAACGCGGATACTGATTCTTGCTTTTAAATTAAGCTCTCTAGCTACACTTTCTAAAAGCATCATTTCAGCTTCACTTTCAAGATTGATATACAAAATATCATATTCTAAAGCAAGTTTTAACTCTTCTTTAGTCTTGCCTACTCCACTAAAAATGATTTTATAATTTTTAGCTCCAGCCCTTAAAGCGCGTTTTACTTCCCCGATACTGACGCAGTCAAAGCCGCTATCAAGTCTTGCTAACATTTGTAAAAGACTTAAATTTGAATTGGCTTTTACAGCATAAAAAATTTGTGATTTTCTTGCCTTAAATGCCTCTTTTAACGAAAGAAATTTTTGCTTAATAGCATCAAAATCATATATATAAAAAGGCGTTTGAAAATCTTTTCTTAATCTTTCGTAATCCATATTTAGTTTTCCTTTATCATCTGTGTTTAAAAAATAAAAACAAAGCCGCCAAAGACAAGCATAAAACTGGGAAAATAATACCCAATTCTGGTATCAAAACACCATTTTCACTAAGTCTTAAAAATAAAAATAAAACTCCCCATACTACAAGCGTAACAATTAGAAACACAAAACCAATAAAAGCTAAATTAAAAAATCGCCCTATTGCTGGAAAAAAATAATACATTATTAGCATCAAAAAAGGAGCAAAAAAAGGAGCAAAAATAAGGATATAAAGTTCAGTTTTTAAAGCATTGGTATTAATACCTTGTTGAGAAAAAATTCTAATTCCTTCAATAGCATCAATAATCGAATTTGAATTCACGCTAGCAGCTCCTTCGATAATTCTTGGTTTAAAACCATATAAAGCTTGCGTTTTATCATATTCCGCCAATTTCAACCCTTCTTTGCTTAGGTTAAAATCTTGCGGCAAATAAATCTCTTTAACATTATCAAAAACCCAATGGTCTCTATCAAAAAAAGCACTTGAAATTTCAGAAACTTGAGTGAGTTTTAAATCTTTAATATCAAAAATTTTCATCTCCATCACTTTGTTTTGCAAGGGATCAAGCTTTGAAATATAAATAAATTGTTCATTGTATTTTAAAAAAATATTATCACTTTGATTTGCTAAAACTGCGTTATTTAAAATATTTCCCTTATAATTTTCAGCATACGCAAAAGGCGTGGAATTTAAACCCACATAAACAAGACAAAAAAACAAAGCCCATAAAAAAGGATATAAAATCACATGATTTTTGCTCAAACCCAAAGCATAAAGACTAACTAATTCATTGCTGCGTATCATGGAAATTAAAGACATGATTAAAGCAAAAACCAAAGACACGGGCAAAATATAGCTCATCGCAGAAAAAGATAAAAAAATAACATATAAGATATCCAGATTAGCAGAATCTGGCAAATTTTTAAAATTCAAAAGTAAATCTACGCCAACAAAAAATAAAACCAAAGAAAAAAATATAATAAAAAAACTCTTAAGATAAATAGCTGAGATAAAACGAAAAAATACACTCATACTCAACTCTTTAGGCTATATTTTGATGATACAGCAGTTAAATCACCGCTGCTAATAAGCTCAAGTAAGGCTTTTTTGGACTGCTCTAAAACCTTGCTTAAAATTACTTCTTCATCAGTTTTAAATCTACCTAAAACATGAGAAATTACATTTTCTCCTTTTCCTACCCCTATGCGCACTCTTTCATAATCGCTTCCACATAAACTATCAATGCTTTTAAGTCCATTATGTCCACCACTTGAACCGCCTTTCTTAAAACGCAAAGCCCCTAAGTTAATATCAATATCATCATGTATAACTATAATTCTTTCACATTTATAAAAATCATTTACGGCTTTGACACTAAGTCCTGAATTATTCATATAAGTACTAGGTTTAAGAAGAAGCAAGGAAGAACCTATTTTAAAAAGTTCTCCTTTAAATTTAGAATTACTAAGATTTGTAAAATTGCTCTCTTTTAAAAGCAAATCAATTAACATAAAGCCCACATTATGGCGAGTATCTTCATACTCTTTGCCTATATTGCCAAGCCCTACGACTAAAATCATCTAGCTTTTTCTACGCCAACAACTGCAACTCTATCCGCATCTACCATAGTAACACCCGCAGGAACTACTATATCTCTAACAAGCAAAGCATCGCCTACATCAAGCTTACTTACATCAAGCTCAAAAAAGTCTGGTAAATTTTCAGCCGCACATTTTACTTTTAGTCTTCTTTTTGATTGGATTAAAACACCTTTATTTTTAAGACCTATTGCTGTTCCTGTGATTTTTACTGGAACCATGTATTTAGAAATCACGCCTTTTTGTGCAACTTTTAAATCCACATGCTTAAGTTCTGCAGTTACAGGATCTTTTTGATAATCTACAACTACAACGCTTAAAGTTTGTGAACCTACTTTTACATCAAAAATTAAGCTTGTTTTTTTGCGAACTTCTTTAATAAAATCATTTATTTTAAAAGCCGCATTGATGTTTTCTAATCCTTTACCATAGATGTTTGCGATTAGATAACCATCTCTTTTTAAAGCTTTAGCTGCTTTTCTACCGATACTCTCTCTAACGATACCTTCTAACATCTTTTGTCCTTTCTGAAAAAATAAGGGTTTATTATAGCTGATTTTGGCTTAGTAGAGTATAAATTTATTTAAAGAAATCACAAATATCTATTTCAAAAATTTCAGCCATCTGAAACAAGTGATTTAAATTAAAATGTGCTCCTCTATAATGCCTTTCTGCGCTTGCGACAATAGATACACTTTTATGTCCCAGCAATAAAGATAATTCTAACTGAGAAATTCCTTTTTCTTTTCTAATTCTTGCAATATTTTCCTTATTTTACGATGTTTTTCTGACATTTTTTATTTCATGCAACTAAGCCTTATAACACTTTATTTATAAGTTTAGTTTTTATATAATTTTTCATTAATCATTTATAACACAAAGCATTATTAAACTATAATTTGGATTAGATTGGACTTGGAGCCAATCATAGTAAAAATAATTGACAAAAATGAAGGATTAGAATGGAGTTTAGAGTATGTTAAATTCATTGAAGTCGAATATAGAAAATTTCTTTTTCTATGTCTTGAAAACAAAGAAGCACCTATAGTGCCACCAACAGATGTTGATAAATTTGGCATTATCATATCTTAGATACATTAAAATACGCTCAAGATTGTGAAAATATCTTTGGTTACTTTTTGCACCACTTTCCTTATTTTGGAATGCGTGGTAAAAAAGATCTAGAAAATCTCAACAAATCTTGGGATGAAACTTGTCTATTATATGAAAGAAGATTTGGAAAACCATCAAAATATATAAAAGAAAATTTATGGAAAGCAGTAGGCAGATGTCCAAATTACGGCAGAAGATCGCCATCTAATATTTTTTCAGTTAAAAGACCAACTCTAGCGGATGTAAGTGCTTAATCTCAAGCGAGATTAAGCTAATTTACAAAGCTTTTAAAATATCTTCAAATGCTATGCAAAATTGCTCTAAACCATCATCTAGCAAAGTTTTGCAAGCTTTAGTTAATTCATCTTGTGAAATATTGGCATTTAATTTCTTCTCTATACACTCATCTTTTAATGGCTCTTTAAAGATCAATTCCTTACCCAAAAATGCTCTAATTGCATCTAGTGGTGCCGTATTGATGGCCTTTTCATAAAGAAGTTCTTTGATATAATAATCCTTTGCTAAATCATCACCTTTTACACCTGTGCTTGCAAACAAGGCTCTAATGCCTTCTTCATTTTGTGAAACAATATACTTATAAGCCTTTGTGGCTGTTAAAATTCCTATGGTATTTTTATCTACTACTCTCTCATTTAAAAGCCTATCAAAACGACTTACAAAGATACTTATAACCGCTTTTGGCTCTCTTGATCTTGGATTGTTTTTTCTAAATTCTTTAAGTCCAGCACTTAAAGCTTCAAAACAAGACTTGCTTTGCTCAAAATCAAAAATCAAAGTCGCATTGACACTAATTCCATTTTTCATCAATTCATACATCACTTCATAAGAAGCCTTGGTAGCTGGAATTTTAATCATCACATTTTCTTTGGCTATATTTGTATAAAGCCTTTTTGCCTCGCCCAAACTAAGACTTGTGTTATCATGAAATCTTGGATCGATCTCAAGACTAATAAAACCATCATTACCTTGATAAAACAAAGGAGCTAATTTATCGGCGGCTTTCTGTATATCGGCAATTGCGAGTTCTTCATAAATTTCTTTTGCTTTTTTGCCTCTTAATTTGGTAATTTTTTCCTTATATATAGGCGAGGTTAAAATAGCATTTTTAAAAATAGCAGGATTTGAAGTCGCACCATTAATCGCATTTTTTGCAATTAAATCTAAAAATTCATTGTCCAAAAAATTATTTTCTATAAAATCACACCATAGGGAAAATTTTTTCATTTTATCACCTTTATAATCTCTTTTAAATCTTTTTCATCTACGCAAATATCTGCATAAGTTTTTAAAATTTGTTTCGCACAAAAAGCTATTTTTAAACCACTCTCTTTAAACATAGCAATATCATTAGCACCATCGCCAACGCACATCACTTCTTCATTTTTTAAATTTAGAAATTTCTTTAACCTTTGAAGCATAAATCCTTTAGAATTTGCAAACATAATTTCCCCACCAACAAGACCGGTTAAAACCCCATCTTTATGATGCAAAAAATTTGCAAAACCTAAACTAAAATTTAATTTTTCTTGAGCAAAATCAATGCCCTCATGAAAACCACCGCTAAAAACAACAGTTCTGATCTGCTTAGAATGTAAAAATTCAATAAGCTCACAACTTCCTTTCATCAATGGTAAGGTTTTGCATACCTCTAAAACAGTTTGGTATTTCATATTCTTAAGCAAAGATACTCTTTGAACTAAGCTTTCAAAGAAATCAAGCTCCCCATCCATAGCTTTTTGTGTGATCGCCTTAACTTCATCACCTACCCCATAGACATTCGCTAAAATATCTATGGTTTCTCCATCCATTAAAGTGGAATCAAAATCAAAAACACAAAGTTTTATCATTAAAATTCACGCTTTAAAAGAGCTTCAACTTTTAATATAGTAAGGATATTATCATCTCTTTTACCTATACCATAAATCATACCCTTTTCTTTCAATAAAGTCTCAGGCGGCGGATCAATCCTGCTTCTGTGAATTTTAATAGCTTCGGTGAGTCTATCTATCACAAAACCAGCATTTCCTCCAACACCACTGCCATTGCTTTCCCCTTTAAGCACTATGTAACGAGTTTGAGGAGTCATCTTTGAACTACCCAAATTAAATCTTTGAGCCAAATCAATGAGAGGCATAACATTTCCTCTCATATTAAATACACCTAAAACATAAGAAGGAACACTAGGAACTCTTGTATATTCTATAGGTTTGATAATTTCTTGGATATTAAGAATTGGAATAGCATATTCCTCTTCCCCAACCACAAAGCCAACCAACTGAATAATATCATCATCACTATGGTTTGTGCCAACACCTGCAATTTGCGTTTTTTGTCTTTGCAAAATTTGATTTAATTTCTCACTCATGACATTATCCTAATTTTAAATTCTTTCTGACTACATTTTCTAAGTATTCTGGCGAATAAGGCTTAGTGATATACTCAGTCATTCCTACTTCAACGCCTCTTAAACGATCAGTTTTGCTTGTTCTTGAAGTTACAGCAATTAAAGGCAAATAGCGGTATTTAGAATACTTTCTAATTTCGCCTGCTAAAGTATAACCATCCATTCTTGGCATCTCAATATCAATCAATACTGCATCGATATCATGCTCATTAGATTTAATAAGACCTAAAGCTTCAACACCATTTGTGGCTTCTAAAGTTGAAACTCCAAGCGGCTCTAAGGATTTTTGCATTAAAGTTCTATCCATCTTAGAATCGTCCACAATTAAAACTTTATAATCACTTGGTTTTTCTTTTGGTTTTTTCGCACTTGATTCAATCTGAGCCTTAATATCTACCTTAATTTCCTTTGCCATATCCATCATGGCGCCCACATCAACAATCAGAGTTACCCTACCATCACCACGAATGGTAGCTCCAGCAATGCCTTGAATATTTTGCAAATAATCACCCATGGATTTAATAACAATCTCTTCTTGACCCACAAGAGTATCTACAATAATACCTAGTTTACTTTCAGCAATACCCACAACAACCACATAAGTTTGATCACCACCTTCAAGAACTTGCTTAACTCCAAAAACATCTGAAAGTCTTACAAGAGAAAGAACTTCATCTCTTAAACGCAAGACATTTTTACCTTCAATTGTATAAATATTATCAATTGGCACCCTAACCGTTTCAAGAACACTTGCAAGTGGTATAGCATAAAACTCTTCTTGAGTTCCTACAAGCAAAGATTGAATGATTGCTAGAGTTAATGGAATTTTAAGTTTAAATGAACTTCCTTTACCCAATTCACTGTCTATTTCAATAACACCATTAAGTTTTTCAATATTCGTTTTAACAACATCCATTCCAACACCACGACCAGAAACATTTGTTACCTTCGCAGCCATTGAAAAACCAGGTTTAAAAATCAAAGCAAAAGCTTCCTTATCGCTCATTTGCTCTGCTTCTCTTTCAGTAATTAAATTCTTCTCAATTGCTTTTACTTTAAGTGCATTAGCATCAAGCCCCTTACCATCATCGGTAATTTCCACAACAATATGATTACCTTCATTATAGGCCTTAAGCTGCACTATACCCTTTTCTGGCTTTCCTAATGCCAAGCGTGTGGCTGGATCTTCTATACCATGATCACATGAATTTCTAATCATATGCATAATAGGATCACCTATTTCTTCGACAATAGACTTATCAAGTTCTGTTTCTTCACCTGAAATTTCAAGCTCCATTTGCTTACCAAGCTCACGACTTAAATCACGCACAACTCTTGGAAATTTATTAAAAACCTTTGCAATTGGTTGCATTCTTGTTTTCATAACCGCAAGTTGGACATCAGTTGTTATGATGCTTAATTGACCTACGACTTGATTAAGCTCTTCTAGGAATTTTTCTCCTTCATAACGCTCTTCTACATCATCATAAATTTTAAGCAAACGGTTTTTACCCAAAACAAGTTCGCCAATTAAATTCATTAAATGATCAAGTCTTTTTACTTCAACACGGATAGTTTGATCCATAGATGAGCTATTTGCACCACCTACAGCAGGAACTTTTTTATCTGCATTAGCTCCAGAATTTGTTTGTGTTTTAGGAGCTTGTTTGGCCACATTAGCCTTTTCTTCTTGTTTTTTTCTCTCTCTTCTAGCTTGATCCTCTGCTTTTCTGACTTTTAAAAGTCTTTCAATTTCAGCTTCAACTTCAGAGTCGCTTAACTGATTTACATCAATTTCTGGCTCCTCTTTTATTTGTTCTGATGCCGATGTTTCTTGTGTTTGTGGTTGTGAAATTGCATCAGAATTCTCACTAGAGTTTATCTCAGCAGAGCAGCTATCATTGCCTTCAGAAATTGCAGTTAATTTTGTGCAAATTGGCTCTATATCCATTCCAATAGCCGTATCATTGCCATTATCCCTAATAGAATTAAGCAAAGTTTTCATTCTATCAACTGACTCCAAAACCACATCCATGATATCTGGAGTAATTTTCAACTCTCCGTGTCTTGCTTTGTTTAAAACATCTTCCATATGATGAGTAAGTTTTGTCAAAACATCAAAATTTAAAAAGCTTGATGAACCCTTAATGGTATGAGCAACGCGAAATATACTATTTAACAGCTCTAAATCTTCTGGATTAGTTTCCAACTCCACTAAATCATGGTCGATTTGCTCAACTAACTCAAAAGCTTCAACCAAAAAATCTTCAAGTATTTCTTGCATATCTTCCATATCTTACTCCTGTTCCTGTACTTGACGCTCTTTTAATACACGCGCTATTTCAGCAAAAAAGTCACCTGCATTAAATTTAACCAAATAACTTTCTCCGCCTGCTTCTTGAACGCCTTTTTCATTCATAAATTCATTTGACAAAGATGAATTAAATACTATAGGAATGTTTTTAAATCTTGCATCAGCTTTTAAATGAGCTGCGAAATGGAAACCATCCATTTGTGGCATCTCAACATCACTTACTATAATTTTTAAATGCTTATGTAAATCTTCACCATAAAGCTGATAAAGTTCTTCGAGTTTTTCAATCCCTTCAACTCCATCCTTAGCTTCTACAATATGAAGTCCCATTTTTTGTAACATTTCTTTAACGCGTTTTCTAGCAGTTAAGCTATCATCTAAAATTAATGCTGTACCACTAAATTTTTCAATTTGAGAATAATCAATATCGCTTCTTGGAGAATATATGCCAAGCTCTTCTACCACACTCTCAAGATCCAATATAAGCAATACCTCATCATTTTCTATACGCGTTACACCCGTGATCTTACCCTTATCTAAAGCTCCAGATCCTGTAGAAAAAGTAGCTGGCTCAATATCCTTCCAATTAATACGGCGAATTCTTTTTGCCTCATGAACGATAAAACCTATAAGAATATTACTAAATTCAGTAATGATCACTCTAGGCTTTAACATAGCTCCTTCTGGCTCTTTGATTTGCATCCACTTGGCAAGATTAACAACCGGAATTACCACACCACGAAGGTCAAATATTCCTTCGATATAATCAGGTACTCCTGGTAGTTCTGTAAGGCTAGGAATTTTTATGATTTCTCTCACTTTGGAGACATTAACTCCATAAATTCCTTCATAAACCTTATCTTGACCTTGTTTAAAGATACGAAAATCAACAAGCTCCATTTCATTTGAACCCGTTTTTACGATATTTTCTTCAAACATTTCAACACCTCAACTTCTGTTCTTGAAATTTTACTTTGTCTTGGCATTCTACTACAAAAAAACTTCTCTCATATGCAAAACTTGGTAAGTTAATATAATTAATTTTTTCTGTATTGAAAATAAAATTTTGATGATAGTGTCCTTCGATGACCCAATGTCCATTTGCTTGATATTTTTCATATCTTTTTTGAACTAGATTATCAAAATTATCTATTTTGTAAAAAAGATTTTTGTTTGTTTGATTTTTTAAAATTTGTTTTGAAATGGCATGAAAGGTAATGTTATTTAGAAAATTTAAAAAAATTAATAAATAGTGATTTCTTAAAGTTTTTAGTATAAATTGCAAAAAAGGCTTTAAAAAAATATCTCCATGGGCCAATTGAATTTTTTGATTTTCATCTTTTGTAAAAAAACACTCTAAGGGTTGAGAATTAATATCAAAAACTTTAACATTTCTAAAAAGATTTTTTAAATTAAAATCATGATTTCCTTCTAAATAAATAATTTCTATTTTCTCGGTTAATTCTTCAAGTAAATCAATATAAGGCTTTGCGAAATCATGAGTAGCAGAAATTTCACCCACCAATAAATCAAAAATATCACCCATTAAAATAAGTTGCGAGGTAGAAATTTCACCACTTCTTAAAGCTTGTAAAAATTTCCAAAATCCTTTTCTTTCTTTATTTTCATGAGCATCAGCAATTAAGATTGCTTTATTTTGTATAAAAATCAATGCTTTGCTTTCTCACTTTTTAATGTCTTATCATAATCAACTTTACCATTAAAAAATCGAATTCTTTTAGTGTTGAAATCTTTACTTAATACATCTCTTGTAGCTTCATAATCTTTGACTTTAATACCTCCAATAGTTACCATTACATGGATTAAATCATCAATCATAAAAGGCCTATCTTTTGCTTTAAGTATTTTATCTACTAACTTAGGATTATTTTGTTTAAATTTGTCACTTACTATGAAAAAAAACGGAATTTCAGCAGTAAATTTTGAAGTCACAAAATGCTCCGCTCTATCTCTATACTCATATACACTTTCTCCATGATCACTCATATAAACAATAACAACTTCTTTATCTTTAAATAAATCAAAAATTTCATTTACAAAATAATCATTATAAAGGACAGAATTTGCATAAGTGGCCACAATTTCTTTCTCTTCAATTTCAAGATTTCTATCAATATCATCTGCATTAAATTTAGCAAAGCCTTTATCATACCTTCTATCGTATCTAAAATGTGTTCCCATTAGTTGCAAAATGAAAAAATCTTTCTTATTTATTCTATCTTCAATAAGTGACAACATTTCAGCATCCAATGCCTTAGTAAAAATTTTATCATCTGTTGCAAATTTATTCAGAAAAATAGTTTCTTCTGCACGATTTGCCACAGCAGTAGTAATACTTGTATGGCCACTCATAGGTTCGTGATTAGATATAAAAATACTCTTATAACCCGCTAATTCAAATAAATCAACGATATTTAATCTATCATGCCAATTTTCTTCATTTTCAATATTTGAAAAATTCATAACCCTTCTAAGCGATGCTTGAGTGCTTGCAAAAGGTGATATAACATCATTAAATTTAATTAAATTTCCATTTCTTTCCAACACTTTTAAATTAGGTGTGGTTTCTAAATTATAGCCATACAAACTCATATAATTTCTCTGGGTACTTTCACCGATAACAAGGATAATATAAGGAATTTTCTTCTCAACGCTCACCCCCCCCCTATAAGAATTTGCAACTTTTTCATAATTATTTAGATAAAAATTATAATTAGCCCATATACCATTATTGGAATAGAATCTAAAAAATTGCTCTGGAATATCAATCAAAAAACTAAAATTAATCTTATCTATAGAATTTATCCCATGTTTTTTAGCAAAATAGCGATTTGCACAATCTAATACTAAACCCAAAATCACTGCAATATAAATAAAACACATTCCTGTTAATATTTTTTTATTGGATATATGTAGATATTTTTGATTTTTTTTAGTAAAAATAAACCATAAAAAAACACAAAAGAAAAATAAAACACAAGTGACTATTAACTTAAAATCGATATAAAATTCAGCAAATTCACGAATTTCTTTCAAATCCGTCTGAAAAATAAGATCTATAAATAAAGGATTAAATTTAGTAGAATAATTTGCTAGTAAATATCCTTGCAAGATAAAAGCAAAAATTGCATATATAGTAATAAAATACAAAAAAAATCTAGCTTTTTCCTTAAAAAAAAGGAAAAAAATATGAATGATGAAAATATTTAATACAAAAACAATAACGATATTTTTTAGTGCTTTAAAAATAAGCCACTCTAAAATATCGCGTTCAAAAGTCAAATAACTCCACCATAAAGATATACTGATATCTAATATAAAAATTAAAGATATATATGGAAAATACTTAACAATAAAATCAAAATATCTTTGTTTTACCATCAAAACTCCAAGGCTTTGTACTCTATGGAAACAATTTCAAACTCACTTTCACCTTTTGGCAAACGCACTTTAAAATCATCTCCTTCTTTTTTTCCAAGCATAGCCCTTGCTATAGGCGAAGCTATGGAAATATAACCTTTATCCAAATTTCCTTCACAAATTCCAACTAAAGTATATTTACTTTCTTTTTCTGTATCTAAATCCATAATCACCACAGTTGAACCAAATTTTACACTATCATGCTCATAAGATGAAGGATCAATAACTTGTGCCCTTGCGATCAAATCACTAAGCTCTGCGATGCGACTTTCTATTAAAGCTTGTTTTTCTCTTGCGGCGTGATATTCTGCGTTTTCTTTTAAATCTCCATGACTTCTTGCGGTATCAATTTCTATCACAACAGCTGGGCGTTGATTATCTTTTAAATCTTTTAACTCGGCAACTAATTTATCATATCCAAATTGACTCATAGGTTCTTTTTGCATTATCCATCCTTTTAAATTTCATTTAAGATTTTAGCGAGATTTTTCGCACTTCCAAATTTTAAATATTCTTTTAAAAAATCTACTTTATCAAAAAATGCCTTATAATCATATTTATTATAGGCATTATATAAGTTATCCACATTCACTTCATCTTGTAAAAATTCAGGATTTAATTCGCTTTTGTGAGCAAAATCACAAAAGATATTTGCAAGGCCAATGTGTTTTAATTTCACAAAAAGTTTTGCAATGAAAATATCGATGGTTTTTGCCTTATAAGCTAATATAAAAGGTGTGCCAACAAGCGCAGCTTCTAAAGTAGCTGTTCCGCTACAAATAAAAGCAAAATCAGCTTTTTTAAGAACCTTTGGTGTATTGTTTTCTATCTTAAATTCTTTGATATCGCCATAAATTTCTAGTTTTTTAAGATTAAATGGTGGTACGCAAAGGATTTTTTCACCATTAAATTTAAGTGAAAGCTCTTTAAAAATAGGCATCAGACGCTTAATTTCACTGTGTCTTGAGCCTGGTAAGAAAGCGATAATTTTTTCATTTTCTTTTTTTTCTAGCAAATTTTTAATATCATTTTCATTTTTAAATTCTTTAATCTCATCTAAGAGTGGATGTCCTACAAAAGTGCTTTTGCTAAAAAATTTCTCATCAAAAGGTAAGATAGAAGCTAAAATATCAAAATGACTTTCTATAATAGGAATACGCCCTTTTTTCCATGCCCAAACTTGAGGCAAGATATAATAAATTCTTTTTGTTTTTAAATTTGCTTTTTTTAAAGCCTTTGCAAAAGGTATGTTAAAAGCAGGAGAATCTATACATAAAATCGCATCAATTTTTTGAGTAAGACTTAAATTTACTAGCTCTTTTATAGCTCTTTTGGCTTTTAAAATGAGTGGTAAAACCTCTATAAAACCCATAGCACTAAATTCATGAGAACTATACAATGGTTTGGAATTTAAAGCAAATTCTTCGCACAAACTCTCATCATAAATTCCATAAAGTTCAAATTCTCCAAAATCTTTTTTATAAGCTTTTAAAACTTCTTTTAAATGCAAATTTGCAGAAGGCTCTAAGGCACATACTAAAAAATTTTTCATTCTCTCTCTTTTTTAAATTTTAAAGCGAAATCATAGCCAATTTTCACTTAAGACTTTGCTATTTTTTAAAAATTAAAGTTAAATATTATTAATAATTATTATCAATAAATAAAATTTATTTACTAATTTTTTGCTATAATCCTTGCCATGGAATTTACATTAGATCAAATTTTAGTAGCGATGGCTTTGACCATCTTAGCCGGACTTTCGACAGCTATTGGTTCTGTGATAGCATTTTTTAGTAAAAATGATAATCTTAGAATCCTTTCTTTTGGACTTGGTTTTTCTGCTGGGGTGATGATATATATTTCTTTCATGGAAATTTTACCTTCATCTTTTGTGGATTTTAAGAAATATTATAATTCAAGTTATGGGGAACTTTTGGCACTTTTGTGCTTTTTTGGTGGGATTTTCTTATCGGCTATCATTGACAAATTCATCCCTGAAGATGTCAATCCGCACGAGCCAAAAGAGGATTTAAGCGAGCTTAAAATTTGTCCTTTGCCTAAGAAAAATGAAAAAGCACCAACTTTTCACGCAGGCGAACCTTTAAAAAAGATTAATGTAAAAGCTTTAAAAAGAACAGGAATTTTTACCGCACTTGCTATTGCTATACATAATTTTCCAGAAGGTTTTGCAACTTTTATTTCAAGTCTTGATAATCTAAGTTTTGGCATAGCCATTGCCGTAGCAGTAGCGATACATAATATCCCTGAAGGAATGGCGGTTTCTTTACCAATCTATCATGCTACAAATGATAAGAAAAAAGCCTTTATCTACTCGGCACTTTCTGGTGTGGCTGAACCTATAGGAGCGTTTGTAGGGGCGTTTTTAATCTTGCCTATTATGAATGAGCTTACCTTGGCTATTACCTTTGCTGTGGTGGCTGGGATTATGGTGTTTATCTCTTTTGATGAGTTATTGCCTGCTGCAAAAACTTATGATAAAGCCCATGATAGTCTTTATGGACTTGTTTTAGGAATGGCTGTAATGGCGGTGAGTTTGATTTTGTTAAATCCTTGAGTTAAATCAAGAATTTTAATTATTATTTATTAGGAAAAGCTCTAAACATTTTTCCATTAAGCAACGCACCATTTTCTTTGAAATAAAGAGCAAATTCTAACATACAAAACTTATTTCAAACCAAGCCACAAAAGCTTGGTTTTATCATAAAAGTATTAGTAAATCGGGGTTGCTTCAACTATAGCAGGAGAGAAAAAGAAAAGCTCTCTTAATTCTATAGGTACAGATGGATTTACGGTGCAATCATCCAAACCAAAGCGATTTTCTATAGCGATATTTGGATCAGCAAAAGTACTCATGCATTTTACTCCACCATTGGTTAGCGATCTAATTTGCACTGCAGCATTAATTGTAGGCATTATAGAAAAAACAGTCTGCATTGCGCCATCTTGCAAATCCTGTTTGCAAGATTTTGTCCCAAAAGCTTTATCATTTAGCACAGCTAAGCATACATCACTTCCTCTAGGATTTACAAATTGCACATAACCAAAAGGGCGTTGTTTAGCATATCTATCCTTGGCTTTTAATTCATCACTAAGCAGTATTTCTTTTAAAAACCAATTTTGTTCTTCTAATTTTTGCGAACTGTATCTAAATGGGCTTAAAGAAATTCCTGTTTCTAAAGATCTTATAGCAAACATTTGTGTAAAATCTTCCAATTCATCCAAACTAGGTGTGGCTTTTAAAAAGCCTAAAATTGCTAAAAATAAAATTAAAATTTTTTTCATCATCTTCTCCTAAGGTCTTCTAAAATTCACAGGAAAGTGATCGGAAGATAAAAAGGTTCTAAGTCCTGCCATAGCTAAAATAGCAACTATTGGTGGCGGGGTATAAAGTGTAGCAGTATTTGAATTTCCTGTAACAGCATAATCAATAGTTCTTCCACCTGTTTGAGTAAAAGAAGATGGTGTTACAACATTAATACGAGATCTTAAGCTTGCATCAAGTAAAGGCACTAAAGCACCCGCTTCTCTATTAAAATCACCCAAAATCATCCAATTAATATCTGGTCTGTTTCTAAAAAACATATCTACAGCAGTTACAATAGCTCCTGCATCATTTCCACCACTTGCTAAAGCATGTATGCTAAAAAATGCATCGTTTCCTATGCGTATGCCAATGATTGGTCTTGAAGCAACTGTTGGAGGTGGTAAAACAAAAACCTCATCTGCTTGCACTCTGCTAACAATTGCCATATTAACGCGATTTGCACCCACATCCACTCTTGAGTAATAAATAAAAACAGAATTTGGTCTTGAAGCAGAGCCTAAATTCCACTCATATTCATGGATTGGTATTCCTACTCCTACGGGTTGGACTTGTCTTGGAGTTTGCACTGCAGTACTTGGCAAAACTCCCGCTTCTTGCACAGCTAAAACATCCATAGGATTATCGCCTGTTACAAGTTGTCTTATGCTAATATTCCATTTACTCTCCGTTGCTGCTGATGAACCTTGCAAATTCCAAGTTCCACTATTGTAGTTTTCTAAGGCACCAAATAATAAATTCACACTAAAAACTAAAAATATTATCTTTTTCATTCTAATTCTCCTATGCCAGAATAAGGCGATCTACCTTTGAAAGTTGGCGCACTAATAGTCCATTGTCTATCTAAGTTTTTTTCCTTTGATTTTAAACAATCAGTTAAATAAATATTATAAAAATTAAAGCTAAATTCCTCCATTACATTTCCAACTGGCGTTTGTATGCATTGTTGCGTTGCAAAATTTTGAATTTGAAAAGCCCCATTACTCATGGGCAAAAGTCTCCAAAATTGTGCAAAATTGCTTTGATCGCAAGGATAATGCACTATGCCATTTCTATACGCATTTAAACAAGTAAGAGTTTTTGCATTTTTAATCATCACAGTGTTGTTTGGAAATTCGATGAGTTGCCAAACTCTTGCATCACCAAAAGGTCTACTATCAAACAAGTTGTATCCCCATATCCAATTACCTGGATTTAAAGCCCAAACAGTCAATGCAGCTCCATTAGGATTCATAATAGTGACAAAATCACTCACAATGCCTGAATTTTCATATAAGGCATTAGAAGCAAATTCATTTTTTGATTTAAGTCTTGGCAAAGGACCTTTTATAGCATTATCGCCTTTAAAGGTATTTGTAGCAATTATAGGTGGTGTAAGCGGTATAGCTGGAAAATGCTTACCTTCTACCAAAGCTGGTGTTTTTTGCTTTGCAGGTGGAGTTGGCGTTGAACCAAGCTTTAAAGGATCGCTATCGCTAAATTTACCATAAGATCTACCTAAAGGATTTATTTGTTGTTCTTTTGAAGAACAAGCCGAAAAAATAACCGCAAAAATTAAAAAAATTAAACTAAATTTTATTTTTTGCATATACCCTCCTTATAAAAATTTTTAATATAGTAACATAAATTATTAATTTATTTTGCCACATGAATGCGACTTTTAATATCCTTTAAAAATAAAGTTATAGTAAAAGTCATCACAATAACCAAACTCCACGCACCCCATTTTCCAAGACTTACTAAAGCCCAAGCACCAAGTTGATTAGGATATCTCCAAACACCTAAAAGTGTGCCTAAATTTTCAGCTAAATATATAAAAAATCCCACCAAAACAAAGCTTAATAAAAGTGGCATTTTGCGTTCTTTATCTAAAGGAGTAAAAATAATCACACTTCTTGCATAAAGTCCTAGCAAAAAAGCCAAAATATAATACCTATAATCACCTATATAATGATGAGTAAAAAAATTAATATAAATGAGTCCTGAACTTAGCACCGCTAAAGTGAATGGAGGATGGTGAGAAACTTTCATATCAAAAAGTCTCCAAGCTTGTATCACATAACTTCCAACCGCTGCATACATAAAACCAGAAAAAAGTGGTACTCCCCAAATTTTTGTATAGGCAAAATCTGGATAAGCCCAAGAATTTACAACTGAAGTCTTAAAAGCTTCGAGCAAAAAGCCTAAAAAATGAAACAAACAAATAGCTTTTAATTCATCTTTACTTTCTAATTTGCTAAGTACCATCCAAGCTTGTATTATTAAAGCAATGATTAAAAGTAAATCATAACGATAAATTCCAAAAAGTCCTTCGCGTGGCACACAAAACATCGCGATGAAAAAAAGCCCTGCAAACAAACATGCCCTAGCTTGTTTTATACCAAAAAACCAAAACTCCATACAAAAGCGTTTAAAACCTTTATAATTTCTTGCTTTTTGATTGGTTAAAATGGCATCTAGATGATTTAAAATTCGCAAATTTATTCCTAAAAAATTTTTTAAAATTATAGAAAAAATTTGCAAATTCTACAAAATTAATAAAAGATTAAAAACTACTCTCTCCAGCCGTATTTTTTGAAAATCTCTTTAGCTTCTTTGGATTCTAAATATGCGATGAAATCATATACTTCTTTGTCGCTATTTTCTTTTGCCACAATATTTAAAGTTCTATAAACCACTAAATCTTTTTCGATCGCCACAACACTTCCTAGATCAGGATTGCTTTTTGACCAATCAATCCATGTGATCCACGCATCTGCTTTATTTTCCGCAAAAAGTTTTCTAGCACTTCCGCTATTTGGCGCAAAAGCTACTATATTGGATCTAAAATTTTGTATAGTTTTTATATCCCCAGTTCTTCCTATCATATCCTCCCAAACACCCGTTCCAGAAGTATTGCTCTTTCCTGATCCTTCTGGAACAACAATTCTTACTTTTTTATTAGCTAAATCTTTTAAGCCCTTGATTTTTAAAGGATTGCCTTTTTGAGTTAGAATAATAGCTTCTCTAAAATACAAAGGCTTAATTTTACTGGCATTAAAATCTTCTCCAAAATCACTTGCTATAGCTAAAGCTGATTGATCCGAAGCGCCAAATAAAATATCTGCATTTTCTTTAGCTTTTTCCATCCAAGTAGCTTGAGGACCAAAATTTACATTGACTTTTACACCTGTTTTTTCGGCGTATTTATTTGCCACATCTTTTAAAGCTGTATGCGGACCACCTGGTCCATAAAGATTTATATCAGCATTTGCTATACTTAAAGTTAAAGCACATATACTAAATAATTTGACGATTTTTTTCATATTTCTTCCTTTAAATTTTGAAATTTTTAAAAGTTGAAATTGTAAAAATTATTTATTAATAATTAGTTATTATAAAAAATATTATTTTTATAATTTAAGATAAATCCAAAAAAGAATTTTTTGCTAAAATATCATCATTTCGACAAATTAAGGATAAATAATGAAAGAAATTTTAATCACAAATGATGATGGATATGAAAGCGAAGGGCTTAAAAAACTTGTCAAAATGCTAAGAAAAGAATTTAAAGCTAAAATCACCATAGTAGCCCCAGCCTATGAAAAATCAGCATGTTCGCACTCCATCACGCTTACAAAACCCTTGCGTTTTGTAAAAGTGGGAAAAAGATTTTATAAGCTCGATGATGGCACTCCAGCAGATTGTGTTTATCTAGCTTTACACGCACTTTATAAAACGCGTTTGCCCGATCTTGTCATAAGTGGGATTAATAAGGGTGCAAATGTGGGCGAAGACATCACATATTCAGGCACTTGTGCGGGCGCTATGGAGGCGGTTTTGCAAGGAATTCCTGCTATTGCGCTTTCACAATTTTATAAAAAAAGTGAAAAAGAACTTGATTTTAAAAATGCTTTAAAAATCACTAAAAAAATCGTTAAAAAGATTTTTGATCAAGGTTTTCCGCTAGATAAAAAAGAATTTTTAAATATCAACTTTCCTTCCCCAAAAAGTGAATTTAAAGGCGTAAAAGTTTGCAAGGCAGGAAAAAGAGTGTATAATTTCAAGGCACATTCTAATGTCAATCCAAGAGGGGTTGAGTACTTTTGGCTAGCGGCTGCGAATTTAGATTTTGAAGATGAAACTAATAGCGATATAGCGCTTTTAAAGCAAGGATACGCCACGATAACGCCCATAATGCTTGATTTAAGTGCTTATGAAAAAATGAAAAAAGTTAAAAAATGGTTAAAGGCAAACGATGAATGATAGATTTACTCGTATAAAATGGCTAGTAAATGAAGAAAATTTCAATAAATTAGCACAAACCAAAGTGCTTGTATGCGGACTTGGTGGAGTAGGTGGAATATGCGTAGATGCGCTTTTTAGAAGCGGTTTTAGTGATCTTACTTTAATTGATGCGGACAAATTTGAAATCACCAATCAAAACCGCCAAATTCATAGTGAAAATTTAGGAGAAGAAAAAGCTAAGGTTTTTGAGCGAATTTATAATGTAAAAGGCATAGTTAGTAAGATTGATGATGAGTTTTTGGCTAATTTTGATTTAAGTAAATTTGATCTTATAATCGATGCGATTGATGATATTCCAGCCAAAGTTGCGTTAGCAAATTTGATTGACTTTAAACGCCAAATTTTTATTTCTTCTACAGGTGGTGCTAGAAAGCTTGATCCAACACGCATTAAAACAACAAGCATTTTTAAAACCCATGGAGACGCACTGGCAAAAAAATTCCGCTATGAGCTTAGAAAATCAGGCTTTAAGGGCGATTTTGATGTGGTGTTTTCTGATGAAGAAGCGGTATGTAAAGATCTTGGCTCTTTTATGGGAGTAACTGCTTCTTTTGGGCTCGCACTAGCTTCTTTAGCATTAAGGAAAGTCCTTGATAAGAAAAGCTGATATTAAAGATTTAGAGGCTTGCATAAAGCTTTTTAAGCAAAGTGTAAAAACACTTTGTGCAAAAGATTATACAAAAGATCAAATTAAAGCTTGGCTTGGGATTGATGAAGAAAAATGGAAAGAAAAATTTAAAAATGATGAGATTTTCATCTATGAAAGAGAAGGTAAAATCGCTAGTTTTATAAGCATAATATTGGATCAAAAAATACTTGATTTACTTTTCACTCATCCTGATTTTGCTAGTCAGGGCTTAGCTACAAATTTACTTGATTTTGCTTTGAGAAATTATCCGCATAATGAAATTTACACTTTTGCATCATTAAGCGCCAAAGAGTTTTTCTTAAAAAATGATTTTGAGATTGTAAGGGAAAATGAAGCTATAAGGGCTAATCAAATTTTAAAAAATTTTTTAATGAAAAAAGAATTAAAATGAAAAAACTTTTTTTGCTTTTATTTGTGTTAAATTTGACTTTTGCTAAAGACTTAAAACTTGAAGATTTTTTTAAAAACTATAATACAAATGGCGTTTTTGTGCTTTTTGATGGCGAAAATTATGCAAGTAATGATTTTACAAGAGCCAATAAGGCCTTTTCTCCTGCTTCTACTTTTAAAATTTTTAATGCTTTAATCTCTCTTGATAGCGGTGTGATAAAGAATGAAAAAGAGATTTTTTATCACTATAAAGGTGAAAAAGTATTTTTGCCTTCTTGGGCGCAAGATATGAATTTAAGCTCGGCTATTAAATACTCTAATGTCCTTGCTTTTAAGGAAGTGGCAAGGAAAATTGGCATAAAAACCATGCAAAAATATTTAAATGATCTTCACTATGGCAATGCTAAAATTTCGCAAATTGATACTTTTTGGCTTGATAATTCACTTAAAATTAGCGCCAAAGATCAAGTGGATTTGCTTTTTAAACTTTCGCAAAATACTTTGCCACTTTCTAAAAAAGCACAACAAAGTGTTAAAAAAATGATTTATTTAAAAGATATGAAAAATTTAGAACTTTTTGGAAAAACAGGCTGGAATAAAAAAATCGCTTGGATAGTAGGTTTTGTGCGTTTAAAAGATGAAAATAAATTTAAATCTTTTGCACTTAATTTAGACATTAGCGAATTTAAAGATTTATATAAAAGAGAGGAAATTTTAGAACTTTATCTGGATAAAATTTTAACCAAAACCGAAAAAATGTAAGCAAAATAAATTTTCAAAGTTTATTTTTATATCAAAAAATATTTAAGAAATTTTTATAGGATATAATTAAAACAAAAAATTTACAGAAATTTCTCCGTCTTGCTTATAATTTAGCCTTTATATAAAGTACGAAAGATAAAACACAAATGACTTATTTTGTTATTGATTTAGTTTGGATTGTTTTAGATAGTGTAGTTTATTATACTTTTGTCTATAAAATAAGTACTTTACGAAGCTAACTTCAGTTATAAAGCTCTGCTTTAAATTTAAAACGGAATGCGGAGAGTAAATGGTTTAACTGCAAAGAAAGCTAGCTTTTTTTCTGCTCTTTTCTTACTTCAGTGATAGTTTTTCCGCCTAAACCATAATTATCTATTTCAATTTCATCGATAATGACAACAGTAGAAGCTTTATTTTTATTTAAAACCTTAGCAAGTAAATCTGTAACACCTTCAATCAATTCTTGCTTTTGCTTTGGCGTAGGTTCGCCGTTTTCTTTTGTGATTCTAATATTAACAAAAGGCATAGCATCTCCTTGATTTTAATTTTTTATATTGTAGCGTATATCTTAAATTTTAAAAACTCACATGATATAATAATGCATACATAAAAATATTTATTTAATTAAGTCATTAGTGGAGCAAAAAACAATGTTTAAAATTTTATTTTTGATTTTTATGGCAACTTTTGCCTTGGCTACGGATTTGGATACTTTGGATTTAAGTAGTGTGGACTTAAGTTTTAGCGAGTTTTTGGCGGATAGTTTTAATTTTACCATTGTGCTTTTTATGTTTATTTTTATGTTTTCTCCGCTTTGGGGATGTTTATTTTTTGCTAAATTTGGCAAAAAAGATATAGTTTTTGACAAAGAAAGCATTTGGAATAACAAAATAGAACATCATTTTTTTGTCAAGCAATATTTTAAACATTATGCAATTTGGCTTGTAATGTTTTTCATCATAATAAGTCTTATGTACTCTGCGGCTTTACTAGGGGTTTCTTTGGATAATTTTGATGGGAGAACTAAATATTATCTCATTCTTTTTTATTTCTTTTTGATTTTTATGGCAGCAACTACTGGTGCAAATCTCTTTGGAGCACATTTTCGCTCAAATTATATCGATTTTAAAGATAGGATTTTCATCACCCCAAAAGAAATAGTGCTTTTTAAATTTAATAAAGAAAATAAAGAAGAATTTTCTTTTGAAAAAGGGCGGTTTAATGCCAAAATCCTGCCTTTTACAAAAGGAAAAATAGAGTATTTTGCCTTTCCTATGATAGGCTTTACTTTGATTTTAGATGATGGAAGACAAAAGGTAGAAGTGGAAATTTTTGTTACACTTTATTATTTTAACAAGAAAAAAGCCTTGATGGAAAGTGAATTTTTTAATGAGTTTTTTAATCATCTTAAAAATTACACAAGAAGTATCAATCACAAAAACTATTCCAACGCACAAGAATGCATTCAAGATATTACAGAATGGGGTTATAGAAGTGTTTTAAAAGACTTACTTGATAATTTGTCTTTAAAAAATAAGTAATTTGGCAAATTTATTTTAAAATGTGATATTTCAATTAATTATAATCTTTATCAATAAAAGCACAATTTATATCAGGATGATCTTTTAGATGATAGCTTGCATATCCGATTATTGGTTTAAATTTTTCATTTTCAATTTGAAAAAATGCTAAAAAATTGCTTGGAATAATTTCTTTTTGACCGATTTCTTTGTAGTCTTTAAAAATTTCTTCTTTGAATTTTTTATATTCTTCAATGTGTTCTTGGCTGAGTTTTTCTAAAATTTCACTTTCATTTTTCACTAAAAATTCATCAGTAAAATAAAAATAATCAAATTTTTTATCACTTACGACAAAAATTTTATTTTTATTTAATTCTTTAGCATTTTCAAGAAAAGGATAACGCTCATAAGCTTTATAAAAAGCATACAATCTTTTTCTGTCCATTTCATTAAATGAGTATTTAAGTCAAGCATTATCATTTTCATTTGTAAAAACTTTTTTATAAGCAAGAATATATTTTTGACTATTTTTTTCATATTCTTTTGTGAATTTTTTATATTCTTCGCTTTTTTCATCTTTTAACTCATCTAGCACTTGTATAAAAAAATTTTCTCGTTGTTTAAAATAATAAAATTCCCAATTAATCTCATACAAAAGCTTATCTGCGATTTCTGGTTCTAAATCAAGCTTAAGATCGCATAATTTTTTAAGTTTATAAAAAGAGTCTGATGAACAAGATAAACAAGAGTCTTTTTCTGTTTGCTGTTGGGTTTTACGGCTGTTTTCTTCTATTTTTTCCAAAAGCCAAAGCGGAGAAGTAACCGCAGCAAATGCACCAAGTGCTACAATTTGAGGCGAATGAATTACGCCTAATGCTGCCATTCCTGCTGTTTTGTTGCTACACCCACCCAAAAACAAAATGCAGATTAAACCAGCGATGATTTTTTTTCATTGTTTTTACCTAAGTTAATTTTAAAATAATGAAAACAATTATAACTATTTTAAATTAAAAGTGAGAATTGCTCCAAATTTGGAGCAAATTTTAGAATAATTTGCAATCAATTTAAGGCATTGAATTCTGTTTATTTTTGCGTTCTCGTTCTGTTCGCCTATCTTCATAAAGTTTATCATATTTTTTGGTTCGATAAAGTAATCTTATATCAAAATCTGTCTTATCAAGTGAAATTATAGAATTTCCATCTTTAAAATTTGCCAAATTATCGTATTTTTCTACCATTTTATATTTTGATAAAGATGATAAAAGATCATCAAAGCGATCTTCGTCAAAACATAATAATACCCCTATTAATTTATCCTCTGTATCAAAGCCAAAAATCACATCTCTATTTAAACCTTTAAGATCAAAATTTTTTTGATTAACAACAATTTGCTTGCCTTTGGTTACAGGATCATTTCCAATCTGCGTAAAATCAGGATATTTTTTGCTAACTTCCTCAAAAGTCGCTTTTCCAAGCTCAAAGCCAAAAGGATCGGGATCGCCAAAGAGTGAAATCACCGAAAAAATCAAGATTAAAAACACTTTTTTCATTTTTTACCTTTTAATAAAACATAAAACTAAAATTATAAAAACTTAAGTTTAATAAATATTTATAAGTGTTTGGTATTTTTTATTTACTTGTTTATATTGCTATAAAAATTAGTGAGTGTGGTTTGAAACAAAATATAGGCATTTTTTGATAAGATGGTAAAAATATTAAAAAAAGAAAGATTAAAACGCGAAATTCCTAGCTTTCATTAGTAGGAATTTTGAGATAAATTGCCAAATTATTGCTAAAATTAAACAAGAAAATAATTATAATTTACGCATTTGTATTAAATTTTAAAGGAATTTCAAATGGATTTAAAGACTTACCTTCTTAAATTTTTCCCACAATGATAGGGTTGAAGGCTTTCATGGAAAGTAAAAGTGTATCGCCGATTTTTATATCTTTGTAAGATTTTAAAAATTCTTCTTCGCTAAGTGTGATTTTAATAATATCTTGATTTAAAAGTAAAGTAAAAACGACTAAAATATCACTTTTTTTAATCTCAAGTAAAGTCGCACTTAAACGCAATTTCGCACTTAAATTTGATTGAGTGAAAAATTCACTTGTCTTTGCATCTTTGATGATTTTGCCATTATTAAGCTCTAAAATTCTATGGCTTAGCTTATAAATTTCAGCCAAATCGTGACTAACCAATAAAGTAGTAATTTTAAAATGTTGTAAAATTTTCATCAACTCATCTTGTAAAAAGGAACGCATTTTAAAATCTAGCGCACTCAAAGGTTCATCTAAAAGCAAAATTTGTGGCTCTCTTGCTAAAGCCCTTGCTAAAGCCACTCTTTGTGCTTGCCCTCCGCTTAAATTTTTAGGATAAATTTTAGCTAACTTTTCCAAATTCATCAAATTTAAAAGCTCTTCTACCTTTTGCTTTGAAGTTGCAGCATAAGAAATGTTTTCTTTTACGCTCATATTTGGAAAAAGGGCATAATCTTGAAAAACAAAACCGATTTTTCTTTTTTGTATAGATAAATTGATATTTTTTTGGGTATCAAGCCAAAGCTCATTTTCCACTTCTATACGTCCAAATTCAGGTTTTATAAGTCCTGCAATGATTTTTAGCAGAGTCGTTTTTCCTACGCCACTTTCTCCAAAAATAGCAGTGATTTCATTTGTCCTTAAATGTGTGTTAAAAACTAATTCTTTTTTGCCTTTTGCGGTATCGAGGGGAAGTTTTATATCAATTTTTATCATAAAATAAACCTATAGAGTAAATTTTTTATTGACAAAATAAAGACTTAAAAGTATGATAAAAGAAAGCGTAAACAAAGTAAAAGCGTATTGATGCGCTAAAGTATAGTTTAAGACTTCAAGCTCATCATAAATTGCTATACTTGCAACCAAAGTTTCGCCTTTTTTATGTCCACCTATCATCATCACAACACCAAATTCGCCAACGGTATGCGCAAAACTCATCGCGCAAGCGCTAAAAATTCCCACTTTAGAATTGGGTAAAATCACTCTAAAAAGTGTGTAAATTTTACTCTTTCCTAGAGTGTAAGAAGCATCAAGTAGGTTTTTATTTACCGATGAAAAGGCACTTTGCAAAGGATTTACCATAAAAGGCAATGAAAAAATTAAAGAAGCAAAAACCAAACCTTGAAAAGTAAAAACTAAAGAAATATTTAAATATTCTTTTAAAAACTGCCCCAAAAAGCTATTTGCTGAAAAGCTTACAAGCAAATAAAAGCCCAAAACACTAGGCGGTAAAACCAAAGGCAAAGCCACAAGGGTTTGCACCAAGCTCTTAAAAGGTAATTTCACAAAGCTTAAAAGATAGGCTAAAAAAACTCCTATGAAAAAAAGTATAAAAGTAGTGATAAATGCGAGTTTAAAAGTAAGATACAAGGTTTGTAAAAAATCACTATCCATCAACTGCCCTTAAAATAATATCATTTGCCTTAACAAAACAAAGCCATTCTTGCCCTTCTTTAAGATTAAGCCTTAAAGCCTTTTCTTTGGTAATAATGCTTGAAATTTCATCACCTTTAAAATCAAAAAATACATGACATAGCATTTTGCCTTTTTTAATACTTTTAATTTTAGCCGAGAATGAATTTTCAACACTTAAAATGGAATTTGGCAAGGCAAAGCTAAGTTCGTGTTCTTTAAAAAGCACTTGAATATTTGAGCTTATTTTTAGATCTTGTAAAGAATTAAGATCAAGCATTAAAACACTAAAAATTTGCTCTTTAATGTTGATCTTAACAATGACAATCTCATCTTCATTTAAAAGATCTATAATTTTACCATTTAAAGCATTCAAGGTGTGTTAAATCCATATTTTTTAATGATATCTTTACCTTGTTTAGAACTTACAAAATCAGCAAACTGGGTAGCTAATTTTTTATTCTTGGCATATTTTGTGATAACAAAACTTTGTTCTAGTGGAGTGAAATATTTTTCATTAATTAAAACCACTTTTCCTTTGGGTTTATTTACGGGTGAAACCAAAGAATAAGCCACGATGCCAACTTGTGCCACTCCAGTGTCTACATGTACCACAGGCTGAGAAATATTATCGCCTAAAACAATTTTATCTTTAAAAATCTTATCAAGTCCTAGTTTTTCAAGTGTTTGCGTGGCAGCCACTCCATAAGGTGCAACTTTTGGATTTGCTATACTTAAATGTGAAATAATATCTGCTTTTTCGCTCAATTTTTCAATGCCACCGTTAAGTAAATTTTCATCCAAACTATACAAAGCCACAACGCCTAAAGCATAAATTTTTGGTTTGCTAATTGCATTATTATCTTTTGCAATTTGTGCGGCATACTTTGCATCAGCTGAAAAAAAGAGATCAAATTCCCTTCCTTGCGTCAAAAGCTGATAATGCTTTCCTGAAGCACCAAAAACAAGCTCTATTTCATCATCTGGATGTGTTTTTAAAAACTCATCTTTAATTTCACTCATGGCTTTAGAAGCAGAAGATGCGACAAAAATACTGATTTTTTCGGCGTTTAAACTAAGTGAAAAAACGCTCATCATTAAGATAAAAAATATCTTTTTCATTAAAACTCCTTTATAAAAAATAAATAATTATATAACAAAAAACTTATTTTACTCTTTTTTTGCATATTATAAAAATAGAATGATAAGTAATTTTGTTTTGAAATTTTTCTTCAAATTCTTTTAAAAAACCCTTATTTAAAGGATAAAACCCCAAAGAATTTACTCCGCTAAATTTTAAATGTCTAAAAACATCTAAAGCACTTTTAAATTCCAAATTTATAAACTCTTGCGTAATTTTTACTTCACCAAAATGACTTGTAAAAATTTGCTTTAGCTCATCTACACTAAAATAATTTAAACCCAAACCCGTGCTTTGCTTAATTTCTTTTAAATTATTTTTTCCAAAAGTAGAAAGAAGTAAAATACCATTTTCATTAAGCATATCCCTAAGACTTGGTAAAATGCATTTTAAATCAAGCCATTGTAAGCTCGCATTTGAAGTGATGAGATCAAATTTTTGCTTGCTTAAATTTTGTTTTGCAATTTCATTCATATCAAAAATTAAAGTGTTAGAATTTTCTTTAAAATCCAAAATATCATTTTTTAAATACTCATCAAAAGTAATGATTTTTTCAAGCTTTTTACTAAACTCGCCCCTACCACAACCAAATTCAAATACTTTTTCAAAATGCGTGAGTTTTGATTCTCTTAAAATTTCGCAAAGCTTTAAACCCATAAAATCTTGCGCTTTTGCGTGTTTTGCATAATTTTTTGCTTTTAAAAAATTCAAATTTCATCCCAAGTTTTAAAATGAAAAAAAGCAAAATGCGGTTCGTCTAAAAAAATAAGCTTGGAAAAAGCGTTTTTCAAAGCATTTGGCGGAAAAATTTCATCCGTCTTACTTGAGTAAATTTTATCCCAAATAAAATCTTTGTTACACTCTTTTAAGGCAAATTCGAAAAGTTTTTCAAGCTCGGTTTTTAAATCTTTTTCATCTTTAAAAATAAAATTTTTTGCTTCATTTTCGCGCCCTTTAAATAAGGCTTTTTTAAAGCTTGAAAGTTCAAATTTTTTAATTTGCTTGGCAAAAATTACAGGATAAATTCCTTTCAATTTATCTATGCCAAAATTTGTGCCATTGATGGCAATTTTTTGCGAAAACTCCATATCTTTTAAAACTTTACTTGCCACGCAAACACCCATAGAAAAGGCTATAAGAGTGATTTTAGAAAAAGGACTTAAATCAAATTTAAAGTCTAAATTTTCATAATCACAAACCAAAACCACATTTTTATCACTTTTTAAATGCAAAAAATGGCTAGGATGTGATGCAAAGCCACCAAATACTAAGATAAGCTCTTTTGAGTTTTTATTTTTGATTAAATGAGTTATTTTCATAAAAGTTCTATCGCTTTCTCTAAATCTGTCTTACTAAGTCCTGCATGTAAGGAAAAGCGAATTCTAGCTGTATTTTTAGCCACGGTTGGCTCTTTAATAGCTGGGGCAAAAATACCATTTGTTTCGAGTTTTTTTGCCACTTCTATGGCTTTTTTATTTTCTCCTAAAAGCAAAGAAATGATATAGCTATCGCCTAAAATTTGATGATTTTTTTGTATGAACTTGTTTTTAAAAAACTCTGCCAAGCTTTGTAAATTTTCTCTTTTTTCTTTAAATTTACTCATTTTTTCAAAAATAAATTTCGTCCAAGCTACATTAATAGGTGGCAGTGCAGTAGAATAAATAAAAGCTCTTGCTTTGTTGATAAAAAAGTTTTTAAAAGGCTTTTCGCAAATCATACAAGCCCCCATAGAAGCAATGGCCTTACCAAAGGTAAAAACCAAAAAATCAACCTTTGTTTCCAAATTTAAAGCCTTAACAAGCCCCAAACCATCATCACCAAAACACCCCACACTATGGGCTTCATCGATGTAAAGTTTTATTTTAGGGTATTTTTCTTTAAAGGCAACCAAAGCCTTAAAATCACAAAAATCACCATCCATGCTAAATAATGCTTCGCTTAAAATGATGATTTGTTCATAATTTTCATAATGTTTTTTGATTAAATTTTCCAAATGTTCCATATCGTTGTGACGAAAACGAAAAAATTTCGCTCCACTAATTCCAAGCCCATCAATCATACTCGCATGGATAAGTTTATCAGCCAAAAAAAGTGTATTTGGGATACTTGCAAGCGCGGCAATACAAGAGATATTTAAATGATAACCGCTATTAAAATGTAGAATTTCTTTTTCTTTAAATTTGGTTTTTAAAAAGCTTTCAAATTCTTCATAAATTTCAAAATTTCCACTCAAGCTTCTTGAACTTGAACTTGAAAAAAACAGATTTTCATCTTTTAAAGTACTTAAAAATTCATCTTTTAAAGTTTTAGAAGAGCTTAAATTTAAATAATCATTTCCCGCTAAATTTAAAAGCTTAATGTTATTTTTAAAAACGAAATTTCCATCGTGTTTTAGAGGTGTTAGACTTCTAAGATTGTGATTTTTTGCAAGAGTTTCTAAGATATTTTCAAGACTCATTTTTTCCCTAAATATTTTTCGCATTATTTTAGCAAATAAAATATTCATTCGTATTTGAAAATGAAAAATTTAAATCAGACTATTTATCTCTTTTAATGATTTTATGCTACAATCTTTTACCCAATTTATTAAAAGGAGAAAATTATGTTTGAATTAAGACAATTACCTTATGACACCAATGCTTTTGGCGATTTTTTAAGTGCTGAAACCTTTAATTATCATCATGGAAAACACCATCAAACCTATGTGAATAATCTTAACAATCTCATCAAAGATACACAATTTGTCGGTAAAGAACTTGTTGATATTATCAAAACTTCAAATGGTGGAATTTTCAATAATGCAGCTCAAGTTTATAATCACGATTTTTATTTTGACTGCATTACTCCAAATACCTGTGAAGTAAAAGGCGATTTAAAAGCGGCTTTAGAAAAAGAATTTGGCTCTTTGGATAATTTCAAATCTGAGTTTATCAAAGGTGCGACAGGAGTTTTTGGTTCCGGCTGGTTCTGGCTAGTTTATAACACCAAAAATCAAAAATTAGAATTTGTAGGCACTTCAAATGCAGCTACACCTATCACTGAAGATAAAATTCCTTTACTCGTTGTAGATGTTTGGGAACACGCTTATTATGTAGATCATCGCAATGCTCGTCCTGCTTATTTAGAGAAATTTTACACTCATATTAACTGGGATTTTGTTGCAAAAGCTTATGAATGGGCTTTAAAAGAGGGTATGGGATCAGTTAGTTTTTACGCAAACGAGCTTCATCCTATAAAATAACTTATTCCGCTTTATGCGGAATAAGTTATTTAAAATTTAAAATCCCACTCTCCTTGATCTGTCTCAACCCTAACTTCCAACAACTTATCACAACCTCGTAGTGGAATATAATTCCATACTTCTCCGTATTTTAAAGTTTTATTAATTTTTATATCACGGTTATCTAGCACTCCGCCAATTTTACATTTTCCGCGATTTGGAATTATCTTAGTAATTGTAACAGAATCCACTAAAGAGGTAATTTTTAAAAATTTAGAATTCGAGTAAAGTAGCTGATTGTATTGTTCAAAAGTTTCAATTTCGACAGGCGGCTCTTTACTTCCACAGCCCACAATAAATAAAGCAAAAGTTACTACTAATAATAGTTTTTTTCATAATTTATCTCCTTATTAATTTAAAATATGGTCAAAATTATAAAAAAACTTAAACAATCATAAAAATTTATAAAAAATATGAAAAATTTGGAAAATATTAACTTTTATAGATAAAATAAAGAATGTAAAAATTTTAAGCCCCAAATTTAGGGCTTTTTTAAATTTATTCTCCCAAACTTGGAGTCATTTCGATGATTTTCCAAGGTAGCCCTTGAATATTTAACTCATCCATAAAAGGCTTAGCGTCAAATTCTTCCATATTAAACACACCTTTACCTTGCCAAATTCCTTTAGCGACTAATTTTGTGCCTATCATTGCAGGAACGCCTGTTGTATAGCTTACTGCTTGTGCGCCAGTTTCTTTATAGCATTCTTCGTGATTGCAAACATTATAAATATAAACTTGTTTATCTTTGCCATCTTTAATACCACGGATCACACAACCAATATTTGTAAAACCTTTTGTGCGAGGACCCAAACTTGCAGGATCAGGAAGTAAGGTTTTTAAAAATTCAATCGGCACAATTTCTTTTCCTTGATGCATTATAGGTTTAATACCTAGCATTCCAACATTTTCAAGACATTTCATGTGAGTAAGATAGCTTTGTCCAAAAGTCATAAAAAAGCGAATTCTTTTTAGGCCTTTGATATTTTTTACCAAGCTTTCAAGCTCTTCATGATAAAGCAAATAGCTATCTTTTACACCTACTTCAGGATAATCCCATTCCATTTTTATTTCCATAGGCTGTGTTTCTATCCATTCACCATTTTCCCAGTAACGCCCCTTAGCAGAAACTTCTCTTAAATTAATTTCAGGATTAAAATTAGTCGCAAAAGCATAACCATGATCACCTGCATTGCAATCTAATATATCTATGTAAGAAATCTCATCAAATAAATTTTGCTGTGCATAAGCACAAAAAACATTTGTAACACCAGGATCAAAACCGCTTCCTAAAAGCCCTAAAATTCCTGCTTGCTTAAACTTATCATTTCTTGCCCATTGTTCTTTATATTCGAATTTTGCTAAATCAGGATGTTCGTAATTTGCAGTATCTACATAGTGGATATTAGTTTGAATACACGCATCCATTAAAGTAAGATCCTGATAAGGCAAAGCCACATTGAGTAAAATTTCAGCTCCTGTTTTTTTGATAAGTTCTACAACAGCAGTGGTGTCATCTGCATCTATTTGCTCAGTTTGAATTTCTATACCCAAACGCTCTTTTATAAAAGCTGCTATTTCATCACATTTGCTTTTAGTTCTACTAGCTAAGGTAATTTTGCTAAAAGTATTAGAATTCATTGCACATTTTACGGTGGCTACACGGCTTACTCCGCCTGCGCCTATGATTAAAAGATTTTTCATTTTTATCCTTAGATTAAATTTTTCACGCATTCTAACAAATTTAAACTAATTTACCATCAGGAATTTTACTCATTTATTTTGTTTTTAAATTATATAAATGATACTTAAAATCAAAAAAAATTAAAAATTATAAACAAATATTTTGATTATATAAATTTAAATTCATTATTTTAAGTATATTTTTAAATTTATAATATTAATATTTGATATCAATTTTATATCAAAAAAAGGAAAAACAAATGGCAAAATTTTTACTTGCTTTTAGCGTATTATTATTTTATGCTTGCACAGGACTTAACACACAAAAACCATTGAAGGAAAATGAGAATTTCTACATTCTCTCAAGTGCAAATAAAACTCAAATTTCATTTGATGATTTTTTCAATGAGCTCTTGAAAAACGATATCATCTTACTAGGAGAAAGACACGATGAACCCAAACACAAAGCAAGTGAAATAATGATTATACAAGCTTTAAATGAGTATTGCTCCAAGCACAAAATTTCTCTTGATATAGCATTTGAAATGTTTGCAAGCGCCAACCAAACAAAGCTTAACAAGGCTAAGCAAAACAAAAATACTATCACACCTTCAGAACTTCAAACGGAGTTAAATTGGGATAAAGCTTGGGATTATAAAGCATATCAAGAGCTTATTAATCTAACATTTTATTCTGATATGAATTTACTTGGTGCAAATTTATCTAAAGAAGAAATCAAACAAATTTATAATGGCGTAGTGCCTTTAAATGGCAATTTATCGACACAAATTGCCGTAAAAGAGCAAATTAAAAATTTAATTTCACTTACTCATGAGTTAAAAGATGAAAATATGCTCACAAAACTCGTAGAAATTCAGCAATTTAAAGACAGAAGAATGGCAGATATCTTAGTGCATAACCCAAACAAAATCGTGTTGATTGCAGGAAAATTTCATGTGAGCAAAAAAATAGGCATCCCCTTGCATATAAAAGATTTTAAAAGCGATAAAAAAGTCGCTGTGGTGATATTTAATTTTGATAAAAATGATTTAGAATATCAAGATGCTGATTATATATTCGTCTATGGGGAAAGAAAATGAAAAAATTAAGTTTAATTTGCTTTATTAGTATATCTTTTGCCAACTTGGCCTTTAGCGAAGAAATAGAATTTGATACCCTAGATATTTCTGGCTCAAAATTAAAAAATGAAGAAAAACCTTTCATAAGCCCAGAAGCAATAAGCACAAGGGAAGGATTAAGTGGCGGCACTCAAAGCATAGATTCTATCATCAGAAGCATACCAGGAGCCTATACACAAGTTGATCAAGCTCAAGGTGGAGTTTCTGTAAATATTCGTGGTATGACAGGCTTGGGTAGAGTAAATACGCAAATTGATGGGGTAACTCAAACTTTTTTTGGCTCTGCCAGTGATGATAGTTTTCATGGACAAATTGGAACTTCAAGTTTTAGCGCTCCTATTGATAAAAATTTCTTAATTGGCGTTGATATTACTAGGGGAACTTTTAAAGGAGCAAGCGGAGCAAATGCCCTAATGGGCTCGGCTAATTTTAGAACCATAGGTGTAGATGATGTGGTGCGCGATGGAAATACCTTTGGCTTTTTAGGAAAATATTCTTATGGAAGCAATGCTATAGGACCAAATTTCATGGGAACTGTGGCAGCTAAAACCTTACTTGAAAATGGTGCAAGTGTGGGATTTTTGTTTGGTTATAGTGGACAAAATCTTTCTCAAAACTACAAAGTCGGAGGTGGAGGTTATATAGGCGATCAGCAACCTCCATTTGATAGTGATGATGATGGAATTCCTGACACAAATTTACCTGCACCCATCAATCCAAAAAATCTCTACAATCAGCCAAGAAGTCAGCTCATTAAAGCAGAATACCAATCAGAGCTAATAAAAGCAATACTAAGTTATCGTGGTTATCATAATAATCTAGCAGGAAGAAAAATCACAAATGACACTTATCAGCTTGATTATCGTTTTACACCAAATTCAAATCTTTTGGATTTAAAATTTTTAATGGCTTATAATGATGGGAAACAAAAATATAATCAAGGTTCAACTTGGGGCTATCATGATATGAGTGGAGTAAAAACCAAAAATAGAGCCTTAACTCTTGATTTAAGCAATACAATGAGTAAAGAAATTAGCCTAGAGTCTAATTTTTATCTCACTTATGGACTTAATTTATTAAACAATCATTATAGTAATGATTTTCCGCGAGATAGAGTTTTACTTCCTTATATACTCACAGCCTTTTATCCAAAAGGCGAACAAGATATCAAAACTTTTTATATTGATACAAGCTATACCTATGGAATTTTTACCTTAAATTCAAATATAAATTGGCTTGATGCAGATTTGAGTGGCTATAAGGGAGTATGCAGCATATATAATTCTTATTGCCAACCTAAAACTGCTGGAAATATTGAAAAAAATTACAAAAATTTCAATTATTCTTTTGTATTTTCAGCTAATATGCACCCATTGTTTAATCCCTTCATCTCGTATTCAAAAAGCCATAGAATTCCAAATGTTCAAGAATACTTCTTCACTCACGATGCAGGATTTGAGCACAATATGAACACTTTTTTAAAACAAGAAAGTGCCAATACCTACCAAATAGGCTTTAACTCTTTTACACATGGGCTTTTAAAAGATGATGATACTTTTGGCTTAAAAGTACTTTATTATGATACTTCGGTAAAAAATTATATTTACAATAGAAGATATTGGCAAAAGGCTGACGATGCCATTTTTGTAATGCAGCTTAATGATGATGAAAAGGCAAAATTTAACGGCGTTGAGCTTGAATTTAGATATGATATGGAAGTTTTTTACTCCACGCTATCTTATACCTATCAAAAATCCAAACACAAATTCTCAGACACAGAGTCTTTAGAAACCGGAGGCGCACAATCGGGTCAAAGCCAGTTTGCTCAACTTCCAGAGCATTATGCAAATCTTGATATAGGAATAAGATTACTCGAAGAAAAGCTTAATATAGGAGCAATAGCCAAATACACAGGAAAGGCAAAAAGAATAGCTCCTATTGGAAGTTTAGAAGATGATCCAAGTAATCCAGATGCTATGGCGCCACTTAAAACCACAGATGATTTGCCTAAAATACCTACCATAATCGATCTTTATGCAAGTTATGAGCTTTTTAAAAATTTTAATATCAAAGCAGAAGTGCAAAATTTATTCGATGAAAATTATATGGACGCACTTTATGCTTACAATACAGGCGATAGCCAAAATGCAGGTGGACTTTTTGATCCTATATTTATTTACAACAACTCCGCTCGCGGTCGCACTTTTATAGTAAGTTTTGAATACAAATATTAAGGAAAACAATGAAAAAAATATCACAAATGATTATCTTGCTTTTTTTACTGACAAATGTTTTATTGGCAAATGATGCCAATCTAACCCAAGTAAGCGCTGAACAAACAATAAATTTAAGTTTTAAAGACTTGTATTTTCACGCACATATTATCGTTAAAATAGTTATATGGATACTCGTTTTATTTTCTGTGCTCACTTGGGCGATTTTTATTTATAAATTCATCACTTATGCTAAATATTTTAAAATTTTAAAACAAGATAGGCAATTTTTTAAAGACGCTAAATTTCATAATTTATGTCTTAATGATAAAAGTCTTGCTTTGCAATTTTACAAAGAAATTCAAGATGAGTTAGAAAAATCATCCATTTATGATAAAAATTTAAAAAACCGTATAGAACAAAGACTAAAACTTAAATCACTAAACATCATCACACAAGTCAAAAAAAGTGTGTCTTTTTTAGCTTCAGTTGGTTCAAGTGCTCCATTTATAGGACTATTTGGAACAGTCTGGGGTATAATGCATAGTTTTATCAATATCGCCAAAGCACAAAATGCGAGCTTAAACATAGTTGCACCTGGAATTGCTGAAGCTTTATTTGCTACAGCTTTAGGATTAGTCGTTGCAATACCTGCTGTTTTATTTTACAATTATCTATTAAAACTCAATACCCATTTTTCACATTTATTAAACGAAAACATCATTACACTTTACCTACTATTTGATAGAGAAAATACTTCAAAGGAGCAACAATGATTTACATTCAAGAAGAGGAAGAATTAAGCGAAATCAATGTAACGCCTTTTATAGATATCATGCTTGTTTTGCTTATCATTTTCATGGCAGTTACACCAATTATAACAAATTCAATCAAAGTCGAACTTCCAAAAAGCTCCAAGCAAAACGAAGAAAAACCCAAAAACCCCATCGTTGTCTATCTTAATGAAAAAGATGAAATTGCCATTAATGAAATCATAATTAACACAGACAACCTAGCTTTAATTATCAACGAAAAAAGCAAAAACGATAAAGAGCAAATCATATATTTTCACATCGACAAATCAGTTCAATACGATAAAATCATACGCTTGATGGATAAAATCAAAGAACAAGGATACACCAAAATAGCCCTAGTTTCTCAAAAGGAAAATGCAAAATGATTTTCAAAATAAGCTTAAGTGTATCTTTATTTTTGCATATTTTGGTTTTTTCTTTGTTATTTTTTACGCCCTCTTTTAACAAAAATTTAAACAGTGGGCTCAATCTCAAACAGGGTGAAAAATTCGAATCCATAATGATAATTTCAGAACTTCCTATAGGAGAAGTCAAAGAGGTTTCAATCAATCAAAAACAAAGCATACAAAGTCAAAATACAAAGATAAATCATAAGCCAAGCTCTATTAGCAATGATTTTTTAAAAGAAAAAACAAAACTACAAGCCAGTGCTGAATTTTCACACAAAATCACAGAAAAAAACAAAAAAGAAAATTCCATCACAAACAACACCAATTCGCCTAATTCTAAAGCAAAGGATCAAAGCCTAAGTGCACCCATAAAAAGCGAGGAAAAAATAACACAAACCCTAGTAAGCGGAAATGCTAAAAAGCAAATTCAAAACTATCAAGCTGTGCTTATGGCACATTTGCTAAAATTTCAAAGGTATCCCAAGGAAGCACTCATCAACAAACAAGAAGGAAAGGTTAATATCAAAGTGAGTATCGATGAGTTGGGCAATGTAACGAGTAAAAACATAAAAAAATTATGCCCACATTCTATTTTAAACAACGAAGCTATAAATCTCATAACAAGAGCATCACCTTTGCCAAAACCACCTCAAGAAATGCTTAAAAATTCAAACCAAATCACCTTTATTTTGCCGATTAATTACAATATCAAGGATTTTTTAAATAAAAAATAAAACTTTGGTTAGAAAAATTTTGTAAAATTACTTTTTTAAAATTTAAATCAAGGATAAATGTGTTTAAATCTTTTTTTCTATCTAAAAAATGGATCCTATGGGCTTATTTGGGACTTTTTTTACTTTTGTTTTTCTTATATATACAAACAAGTTTAAATGTTGCTATCAATGCTTGGTATAATGATTTTTATAATGCTTTACAAAAACCAAAAATTACGGCCATAAAACTAGAATTTAATGAAGAAAATTTCAAAGATGAGTTTAAAATCACCCCTGCTTTACTTAGGGAATTAAATTTAAATGAAGATGCCAATGAAAGCGTGGTTTATGAAAAAGCCAAAGCTAAAAAAATGCAAGATTTAGAACAAGAAAACACATCAAGACTTAATACTCAAAATGAGCAAAATAAAATCAACAATGATGATGAAATGAGCGAAAAAATCCTTTTGATTTTAAAAGATAATAATTTTTTAGAAGAACAAAATTTAAGCAAACTTAGCCAAATGGTAAAAAATGCCTTAAATAAAGATGAACGCCTAAGCGATGATAAACTAAAAAGCATTTTACAAAACGCACAAAAAGCCAGCGCAAAAGCTAAGGCAAATTTAGAAAATGCAAATTTTATCAATAAATTTGCGATTTTTTATTATCAAAAATTATTAGAGTATTTTTTTCATACTCCTGCTATGATAGAAAAGCCTTATTATGATTTGAGTGATTTTTACGCACTCATTTTTGTATTTTTAGCTATCGCTTTTCCTTATGTTTTAATCGCTACGATTAATATTTATTTTGCAAGTGTTTATGCTTTTAAATGGCGTGAAGCAATGACCTTTTCTTATCTTAAATTTTGGAAAAATAAAAATGATAATATAGAAGGAAGTTCGCAAAGAATTCAAGAAGATACTTATCGTTTTTCTAAGCTTGTTGAAAGTTTGGGGCTATCTTTTATAAGGGCTTTGATGACTTTGGTTGCTTTTGTACCTATCTTATGGGGTTTAAGCGATATGGTAAGTGCAGGATTGTTTGCAAATTTAGACAAAAATTCGCCTTTTTATTTTTTAAAAGATACAAATGGCTTGCTTGTTTATGTCGCACTTTTAATTTCTTTGGGCGGACTTGTTATCTCTTGGTTTGTAGGTATTAAACTGCCGGGACTTGAATACAACAATCAAAAAGCCGAAGCAGCTTTTAGAAAAGAATTAGTCTATGCAGAAGATGATCGTTTAAATTATGCTAAAAAAGAAACCATGATAGAGCTTTTTACAGGGCTTAAATTTAATTATAAAAGGCTTTTTTTACATTATGGTTATTTTAATATTTGGCTTTATTTATTTGAGCAAGCCATTGTTATCGTTCCTTTTATCATTATGGCACCTAGTCTTTTTGGCGGACTTATCATGCTTGGAGTTGTGATACAAATCAACAATGCCTTTGATCAAGTTAGAAGTTCTTTTAGTGTTTTTATCACAAATTGGACTAGTATCACCGAGCTTAGAAGCATTTATAAGCGTTTGAATGAATTTGAAAAGAATATTGAGTATAAAATTTAAAAACCTCAGCCTTTTAAGGCTGAAACTATACGATTGTAAAGATGTATCATTCTGAAAATATTCCCTTTTAGAAATTAGCAAAAGTAAAAAATTCAAAAAAAAAAAAAAACAAATTTTTAGTTAAAATAATCTAAATTTTAATAATAAATTAAAAGGATTATTAAATGGCAAAAACAATCAAGAAAAAAGCACTCAAAGCTGCGATAGAAGAAGCAAATTTAGAAGAAGTGCAAAATTTACTCTCTGGTGGCGGAGCGGTGGATTTTGAATTCATTCAACAAGCCCAAAATATGGTAAGCGATTTAGAGCAAGAGTATTGGGACGATAAAGCTTTTTATAAAGGTATGCAAGTAGAAAATAGCGATATTTATAAAATTTTAAAACTTCTAGAAAAAGCTCCAAAACCTGTGCATAAAATCAAAGCAAAATTTTATACAACACAAGAATATAAACAAAATCCTTCACTTCTTAATATAGCGCATGATGAAATTGACAAAGCCCTATCGCGCGGTGAAGTGGAGCAAACAAAGGCGTATTTAGCACATTTTGATAAAAGTTTTTTTGACGGATATAAATTAGCTCATCCTAGTTCTTATTTTGCCACAGCTTGCGAATATCCCACAACAGAAATGATTGATGTTTTGCTTGAACTAGGCTTTGATCCAAACACGATAGATAAAGGTTATAACAACCATAACGCCTTACACCGCATCATTTCAAGTGCTGGGGTAAAAAATATCATTTATCTTGTGCAAAAAGGTTGCGATTGCTTACATTATGATCGTTTTGGTAGAACTGCATTGCATTATTGTAAAATTCCTATGATAAAAGCGGCAAAATCTCTTGGCTTAGATCTTAATGTCTTAACAAAAAAAGGCACTTGGATAAAAGAAATTGATTATGACAAAGAAGAAAGAATAAAAGAAGAAGTCCAAGAAAGCAATTTTTACTATAAATACGAAGCCGGTAGAACACCGCTTATATGTGCTGCTTTTGACGATAAACAACACGCTATTAATCTTTTAATCAAATTTGGTGTAAAAATGGGTATAAAAGATGCAAATGACTCTACTGCCTTAGATTATGCTCTCTCTTATCCAAAAACTGGTGCTTTTGTAAAAGGTGGAATTAATAAAGCTTTAGCAAAGGAGCAAATCAAAGGTTTTAAAACCCTAAGCTTTGCCACAATGAAAAGCAGTTATAAAAAATTGCAAGATATACTCGATGAAGGCGATCCAGAAAAACTTAAAAAATTCCTTAATAAATACGACTATGAAAGTGCATTTTGTAAATTTTTAGAACCTTTAAATGATAGCGCTTGGAATTTTGCTTACCTTCTTTATCATGCTTGTGAAGGAGCAAATTCTGAACAAATGCTAGAAACGATAAAAGAAACCACAAAAATTAACTTTAATTATCAAGATTTTGATGATAAAGATAATGTCTTGCATTATTTTGCTAAGTATAGTGATGAAGAATATTTTTATAGAAATTATTGCAAATTTAGAGCTAGAGATTTAAAGCAAGATAAAAAATCGCTGACTTATTTAGTGCAAAATGGTGCTTCGTTTAGTGCGATTAATGAATGTGGCTATACTCCATTTTTATCCGTGATTTTTCCCCCAATAAGCCCTATACGCCTTGCTCATATACAATTTTTTTTAGAACTAGGAGCTAATACTAATGATGTAATCGTCTGCGATGAAAATGTTGTAAATGGTTATAATGCCTTAATGTTTATTGCTGGAAATTTACGATATGACAGAAAAGAATTAAAGGATAATAAAGAAAAACTTGCATTGTATGAAACTTTAATTTTAGATCTTAAAAAATACGGCATTGATGTAAATTATACAAATAATGGCAAAAATGCGATAGATATTCTTTGCGAAAATTTCAAAGAAGAAGAGATAAAAGACTTAAAATCTTGGTTTGAAAATTTACTCAAAGCTTAAATACGAAAGGTTTTTTATGCGCTACACAAACTATGAAAAAGATAAAATTTGTTATTTTGAGATACAAGATACTGATGAGAATTTTTTTGATACTTTTGCAATGATTATGCAAAAAAGTACTTTTAGTGTAGAGATAGAAGAAAGAGAAAAGTATCAAAGCATTCCCTCAAGATTAGAAGAAAATGCACAAGCTATGCAGATCATACAAAATAGCGATATGATGCTATTTATCCGCTTACAAGGAGAGCTCTGCATTTGGTGCTATAAAGAAGGTGTAACTACGATTGTTTTTGATTATATTAATGCACTGAGTGAATTTATTTTAAAAGATTTTTTTAATCTCTATGAAAAATTTCAAAATGGTGAGCTAAATTTAGAGGAAGATGAAGATGATGAAGAATATGATGATAGTGATGAAGAAGACGAAGAAAATAGCGACGCAAATAAACTTGAAGCATTTCGTGGAATAAATCATTTTCAAGGAATTGATGAAAAACTTATGCTTGAATTTGCAAGGCAAATGGACGCAATGCAAAATTACTACAAAGACGAATTTGAGCAAAGTGGCGCAATGAAACCAAAAGATAAGGCACTTAAAATATTTAAAGAAAGAGCAAGACAAAATGCCTTGATGAAAGTTTTAAATTTAAGCTTTGAAGAATTTAACGCCCTTTCGCCGAGTGATTTAGAAAAATGCCAAGAAATAATCGACGAAAAAATGAAAGATTTTATAGCCTATGTAAAAAGTCGCCTTTATTATAAAGATGTTGATCTTATTTTATTTATGCCTTTGCAAAGTACAGAAACCAAACAAAGCGTGGGTTTTATCAAAAATGAAGAAAAAATCAATAACAATCATGAGTATTTTTATAATCTCTTAATAGCAGGTGCAAAAGTAGAGCATAAATATATAGAAACGATCAGGGAAATGAAAAATTTTTATTATTTTTTATTACACAGCCTTTGCGAATCTTATGAAAAATTACATAATATAAAAATTGATCATCAAGCACTTATAGTTTCTTTTCCTAGATATAAAATCTTAACAAAAATCGGCTTAGCTTTATATACTTGCTTGGTGACTAATGGGTTAGATCGCTTAAACGCACTTGAAAATATGGAAGATTTGGACTTAAATGAAAAATGGCAAGATGATGAAATGGTGGATTTTTTTCAAATAAGCTCAGATAGCAAGCCAAAACTTTTAAACTATCAAAGAGTAAATTACACACAAAATGGCAGGATAGAAACTCCTTTAATGGGCGATGAAGTTAGCGGTAAGATTGAGTGTTTTGACTATAAACTTTTAGAGAAATTATTAAAAAACAATCATTTAAATAACAAAAATAAGCCAGAACAAATCAAAACACCAAGCAGTTTTGAAAACGATGATGAAGAATTTATTTCAGATACAGCTAAAGAAAATTTAAATGAATTTTTGAATGAAAAATTAAATGAAAAACTTAGCATTAATGCTTTAAACATACTTTTTGAAGAAATTTTAGAGCAAGTAAGTGGCGAAAATTCGAGCCTTTATGATATTTTAGATGAATATCAAAGTTATGATTTGATTTATAGTGAAGAATTTGCAAATTTACTTCAAAAAAGCGTAAGTAAAAAAAGCTTAGAAAAAATAAATATTTTCGCAATTTATCCTGTTTTTGGTACAAATGTTCATTATGCGCTTAATTTAAAAAACAAAAGAATTCTTTTTGAGCTTAACCAACAAAGCTTTTTATGCTTACTAAAAAGTGGAGTAAAAATCACTGAAGAACAAATTGTACGACTTGAAAAAAGCAAAGAGCTTTATGAAAAAATGCAAATTTTAAATTTAGAACATTTTAATGAAAATTTAGAATTTTATAAAAACAATATTTTAGGACTTTTTGAAAGTGAAAAAGAAGCTTTACAAAAATTAGAAAAAATTGTTCCAAAAGAATTTTTAGTCAAAAACAAAACTTTTACAATGCTAGAGCAAATTTTAGAGCTTTTAAAATCTTGTATCAATTTAGATAAAGAAAAAAGAGTCAATTTCATACAAGAATTTGAGCTTAAAGATTGGCAAGTAACAAAGGGGGAAGTATTTGTTTATGATGAATTTAGCATACAAAATCGCTTTATGGGATTTTTAGGCAAAGAAAGTAAAGATATTAGCAAAACAAGACTTCTTTCTTGCTTAGAAACTGATGAATTTACAGAAATCCATAAATTTGGAAAAACCATTTATGAAAACTTTGTAAAAGGCGAAAAAATCTTTTGCGTAGAGCTTATTTTAAACATTTTAGGCATCATAAAAGAAAGTGAAGAAAAAACGCAAAATTTTGTTTCAAAGGAAAAAATGAGTTTCAAAGAAAAGATTTTAAGCTTTTTACCTTTTTACAAAAAAAATCAAACAGATGAAAAAAACGATTTAACTTTTAATACTCCTGAATTTGGCTTGATAGATAAGCTTAGTTTAACCGAAGAAGATAATTATCATTTAGTATATTTTTTAGATTCTCACAGGGTAAATAACATCATTTTTGCACAAAATGGTGGTGATGTTTTTAACATAATAGAACAAGCTTTAGAGCTTATAGATTGCAATTTTTCTATCAATAATATTGACAAAAATGCAAGCGTGCAATGCTTTATTTTTAGGGATAAAAACATTAAAGATTATACTTTAGCTTTCATTATCTTAGAAGATGCTCGAATTTGTAATGATTTTTTAGATGAAGATTATTTTGATAGAGCATTTTTTGATGGACGCCGTAAAGAAAATTTAGCTTTTTTAAAAAATCTCGCCCCAAAAGAAGGCTATATGATGTTGCATTCTTGTTTTTATCGAGGTCTTATGGAATTAGAAAATCTTAATATCCATCATTTTATTGGGCATTCTCAAGGTTTTTATCAAATTCATTTCAAAACACTTTTAAAACAAAAAAATTATATAAAGATTTTTATCACTTGTATTGATAGAAGTAAAAAAGTAGAATGCGAAAATCTCAAAACTACCTTTGATGAAGAATTTATAGACTATATTTGTGAATGCTATGAAGATAAGGAAGATGATTCTATTTTTCTTTACGAAAAGGATGAAAAGCTTTATATTTTGCTTTGTGAGGATACTTACTACACAAAAGAAGATCAAGACTTGCTTGTAAATTGCATAAGAAATGATTATGAATGTGGTGTTACGCAGCATGTAAGTGATAATTTTTACGAACTACTTTTTGGTAAAAAACTAGAAACTAAAACAGCTAATGATTTGCTTTTTAAAGCGATTACAACTTCAGATTTTGAACTTTTTAAGAAAGCTTTAAATCAAGGGGCAAATATAAACGGCAGAGTAAGTGATCAACAAGAAGTTAGCAAATATACTGATATAGATTGCACGGAAGGAACAAGTTATTATGTTGTGGCAATTTATAAAATACTTGAAAATATAGATCTTGAAGATTTTAGAGAAGAAGCTTTAAAAGAAGAGTGCAAAGAAGCTTTTAAAATTCTTTATTTTATGAGAGATTCTGTAAAAATAGATGAAGAAATGCTTGAAGAAGCTAAAGAAATGCTTGAAGATACGCATGGTGATTGGTGGTATGATACTTATAAAGAAGCAGATTTATGCGGATATGAAGGCAATTTAGATGATGAAGAAGCACTGATAGCTTGGCTTAGCCAAAATAAAGGCTTAAGATATTTTGAGACTTTAGGCAAAGATTTAGGGCTTGATTTAAAATTAAGCTGGAGATGATTATAAACAAGGAAAAATTATGGATTTTAATACCGATATTTTAGAAAGCTTAGATAATTTCAAAGCATTTTTAGATACAAAACCTAGCAAAGAGCTTTTACAAACAATAAAAGATTATTTAGATGATTTTATAAATTCTAATGAGTTATGGGATGCTGATCCTAGAGAGTATGCAGAGGACTTTGAAAACGATACGGGTATTGCTTATTATGAAGCAACTAGCAATGAATTTGATGAGTGGTTTCTTGAAAATTTTATTTTAGGAGATGATTTGGGTGAAATTTATAAAATGCTTGAATCACTTTTAAAAAATAAAGATTTAAGTAAAGCGCTTGAAAAAAGTGATGATGAGCTTTTAGAAGCGATAAAAAATGCGAAAATACTTGAAGCAGTGCGTTTAATCCACACAAAAAAAGATATAAAAATTTCACAAAATGCTATCGATACTTGTCAAAATCTCATAAAAAATATGGCCAAAGAAATCAATGAAGAGAGAAAATCATTTGCCCTAAAGATAGCAAATTCAAGCAGCATAGGAGAATTAAAAAATCTATTGGAAGATATACTTGGTGGGAAAAGCACAGAAAAAGCTCTTGAAAAATCCATTTTTTCTAAAGTGCTTAATGAAAATTTAATCAAAGAAAATTTAAGTTATTGCCCTACAAATAGCGATGAGTTAGTATTTTTAATAGAACAAGCGCAAGAAGAAAGAAATACACTTATTGATAAAGTAGCATTAAATTCAATTAGCCTTATATATCTTAATTCTTTACATAAAGTCTTTAGTTATGAGATAGCACAAGATTATAGTGGGATAGAAACTTGGGATGTTTCGCATATCAAAGATTTTAGTCAGTGTTTTTATGAGTGCAGTAATTTTAATCACGATATTAGCACTTGGGATGTAAGCAATGGCACAAATTTTGAGCGTATGTTTTTTCGTTGCTTAAATTTCAACCAAGATATAAGTAAATGGAATATGAAAAAAGCGAAAAAAATCAACGAAATGTTTGCGTATAGCAATTTTAATCAAAATATTGATTCTTGGCAAATTTCAAGCGAAACTATACTAAAAAATAAAGATATTTTTAAAAAATGTCCTTTGGAAAAAAATCCTCCGCGTTGGATAAAAGAATTTGATAAAAAAGCTAATGCCAACATAGGAATACTAGCAGTTCTTAAGCTTTTAGAGGATAATAGCGATGAATACAATAATAGGTATAATCATCGCCCCGAAAAAACTCTTAGAACCTTTAACACGCTAAAAGAAAGACTAAATAAAACATTAGAGGTTTTTCAAAACACAAACACACAAAAAAAGTTTAGCGACGCAGAACTTAGCAAAATTTATAAAAAAGCAATGCTTAATAAATACTACCGCACTGCTGATGATTATTATGGTGGGGTATTTGGTAGTATTTATATTATACCTTTTGAGCTTATAGAAGCTATTACCAAACTTGCCAAAAATCCACAAAAAGTGCTTATCGAATCAAAAAATACAAATTATCTTAAACTAGCATTGGAAAATGGTCGTGCAGATCTTGCTAAGCTTTTGATAAATTATGGAGCAAATTTTAAAGAACTTGTTAAAGATGATAAAATTTTGCATAATTTTTGGCGTAAAAGCATGGAATATGATTTTTATTTTATAGGTGAAAAATTAGATCTTAAGATACTAGAAAAACGCGAAGAAGAAAGGTGTGAAATATTAGAATTATATATGCAAAATGGTGCGGATTTTGAGCTCTTATTTTTCACTGATGAAAATACCGCAAAGCTTATTTTGGTAAAAAATTATTTTAAATTTGAAGAAAGTTTTTTAAGTGTAGAAAATTCTATATACAAAAGTCCTATACCTTTAATATTTGCATTGGTTGAATTGATAAGATTAGATAATTACTATATGAGCAATCGTCATTTTAATAAAGCTTTGCTAGAATATATGATATTTTTAGGTAAGCATAAAAACATAAAAAGCCCGGATAATGATTATGATAAACGCCTTGAGAATTTGGATTTTATCCAGTATTTAGCCCAATACATAGAATTTATAGAAATGGATAATGAAATAAAAGATTATTTTACTCTGCTTTTAAAATTCATTGATGCAGCAGAAAAACTTAAAAATAATCAAAAAATTAAAATAGAGGATAAAAATTTACTCATTATGCTTGTAAAGATTGATGAGATTAATTTGGGGCTTTTAGATGTAAGCGAATTAGAAGACTTATCTGGAGTTTTTGGGTCTTCTTATCGTAAAGATTACAGCGGGATAGAAACTTGGGATGTGAGCAAAGTTACAAATTTTAATAATTGCTTTAGCAACGCACATTATTTTAACCAAGATATAAATACTTGGAATGTAAGCAATGGCAAAACTTTTAGATCTACGTTTTACCAAACAAGATATTTTAATCAAAATTTAGATAAATGGGATATGAGCAAAGCACAAAATATCGACACAATGTTTCGCTCTGCCGTTACGTTTAATGGCAAGTTGGATACTTGGGATGTAAGCGAGGTAACTTCCATGGTAAGAACTTTTCAAGATGCTATTTGTTTTAATCAAAACTTAGACAATTGGAAAGCTATAAATCTAAAAGAATGTGAATCCACATTTGAAGGTATTCCTTTAGAATATAATCCACCAAAGTGGTATAAGTCAAAATAAAAACGATTTATAAAAATCGCGATTTTCAAACATAACGATGATTTATAAATTTTTATAAATCATTCATTTGAAAATTTATGATTTCACTACAAAAAAACAATAAAATTATTTATAATAATATCTAAACCTAATAAAAACAAATAAAATAATTAAAAGCAAAAAGGCAATCACAAAACACAACATCTGCCAGCCAAAAGTTTGGTAAAAAAAGCTTGGTAAAATAGATCCAAAAGCCCCGCCACTATAATAAAAACTTAAATACAAACCATTTGCGATGCCTTTTTTGTTTGAATTTAAATTCAAAAGTGCTGATAAAACGCAGTGGCAAATAAACATTCCACCACAAAAAACAAACATAGCTCCAAAAACCAAAATAAAACTTGGCAAAGCCATCATTAAAGTCCCTAAAATATAAAGCATAAGCCCTAAAATCACAACCCTAGTCTTTGAACCCAAAATTTTCGTAATTTGCGAAATAAAAGCAGAAACTACAATCCCCATAATAAATCCCATATACAAAAATCCAATTTGGGCTTGACTGATGTTTTCAAAATGGGTTTTAGCGTAAAAAGGCAAAAAAGACATAATGGCTTGGAAAGAAAAAAATACAACAAAAATACTACAAAAAATCAACAAAATTTTAAAATCTTTCACAAAAGGGATAAAATCAAAAAAGTTAGGTTTTTGAAGTTTTACTGTATTATTATCCTTTAAACGCACAAATAATAAAGCACAAAAAATCATACACACAGCAAAAAAATTAAGACTCATCTGCCAAGAAAATAAATCCGCTAAAAAACTACTCATTACCCGACCAAATAACCCGCCAAATGTTGTAGCACCCACATATAAAGCAACATTTTTTTGAACATTCTCACTCTGGGTTCTAGTCAACACAGTTAAAAGAGTCGTTAAAATCGCAGGAAAACACAAGGCTTGTAAAATTCTCAAAAACAAAAAAAGCTCAAAATCTTTCGCAAAAGTGCAAAAAATTTGCAAAATCCCACAAGCAAAAAGCGAAGTGATTAAAATATATTTTGATGAAAATTTTTCCAATAAATATCCATAAATTAAAGGAGCAAATGCCAAAGGAATTAAAGCAAAAGATATGATAAGTGAAACCTTATTTAAGCTGATGTTAAAATACTGAGCAAATAAAGGCAGTAAGGGTTGTGGAGCATAAAGCATTGCCAAAGTCAAAGCCGCCGAAAAAATTGTTAGAATTTTAAGCATTCTCATCACCATTTTAAATCTATATAATTTCTTAAGATTATAAATTTTAAGCTAAAATTATGCTTTAAATTGGATATAATTTTAAAATTTTATTCTAAGGAGTTTCATTGGACCCCAGTCAAACTGTTGCTACCATTGATGTTGGCTATTCTACTTTCATGATTCTTGTTGCACTGCTTTTAGTGCTTTTAAATGGCTTTTTCGTTTTATCTGAATTTAGCATTGTCAAAGTGCGTCGTTCTAAACTTGAAGAACTTGTAAAGGAAAAAAAACGCAACGCCAAAAAAGCTTTAGAGGTTTCTTCAAAACTTGATACTTATCTTAGCGCTTGTCAATTAGGCATTACTTTAAGCTCTCTAGCACTTGGCTGGATAGGCGAGCCCGCTATTGCTAAAGTATTGGAACATTTATTTTCTGGTATGAATTTACCTAACACACTCATTCATACTGTAGCTTTTGTGATTGCTTTTACTATCATCACACTCTTGCATGTTGTTTTAGGCGAGCTTGTCCCAAAAAGCATTGCCATAGCCATTGCAGATAAGGCTGTGCTTTGGATAGCAAGACCACTTCATTGGTTTTGGCTTCTTTTCTTGCCTTTCATTAAAACCTTTGATTTTTTAGCCGCCATCTCATTAAAAATCATAGGTATAAAACCTGCTAAAGAAAGCGAATTAACTCACTCAGAAGAAGAGATTAAAATCATCGCAAGCGAAAGTCAAAAAGGTGGAGTTTTAGACGAGTTTGAAACTGAAATCATACGCAACGCTGTTGATTTTTCCGATACAGTCGCAAAAGAAGTGATGACACCACGCAAAGATATGATATGTCTTAATAAACAAAAAAGTTATGAAGAAAATATGAAAATCGTTTGCGAGTATAAACACACAAGATTTCCTTATATCGATGCTTCAAAAGATAATATTTTGGGGATGATTCACATTAGAGATTTGATACAAAATGAATTAAGCGAACACAAGAAAAATTTGGATGATTTTGTAAGAAATATGATATTAGTGCCTGAAAATATCAGCATTTCAAAAGTTTTAGTAAGGATGAATAAAGAACGCATTCACACCGCTTTAGTGATCGATGAGTATGGCGGAACAGCTGGAATTTTAACCATGGAAGATATTATGGAAGAAATTGTCGGTGATATCAAGGATGAACACGATGATGCTATGGATAATTATAAAAAATTAGCCGACAATATCTACGAATTTCAAGGAAGATGTACCATAGAAAGCGTGGAAGAATTATTACTTATTAGCTACGATGAAAATCTTGAACAAGTTACCATTGGTGGCTATGTGTTTAATCTTTTGGGTCGCTTACCTATTGTGGGCGATCGCATCGAAGATGATCTTTGTTATTACGAAGTTAAAAAAATGAATGGAAATTCTATAGAACGCGTTAAAGTTGTTAAAAAAACCTCCCAAAATCAAGAATAACTCTGCAATTAGCAGAGTTTTCTCTTACATTTTCTTAAGCCACAAGTTGATTTCTTGCTTATCTGCAAAAGTAAGATAGCTTGCTTCACTGGCTAGATAAATTCTATTTTTATCTTTCAAATACCCGTCATCTTTTTCAAAAGCTGCATGTATATCAATTCCTTTTAAAATTTGTGCATTAGGAGCAATTTTTCTTATATCATCAATACAACCCTCGATACTATCTTTTACTTGAGTGCAAAATGGAGCAATAATCTTAGAGCTAAAATCATACTGACTTAAAAAAGTTCGTACAGGAGAAGCAATTCCGCCTGACCAAATAGGTGTTCCTAAAAATATCATATCATAATCATCAAAATTAAGTTCCGCATTTAGGAGTTCTGGTTTGAAATTTTCCTCTCTTTCTTGTTTAGCAATTTCAAGCATTGCTTCAAAATTACTAGGATAATGATAAGTAGTTTGCAAACGCATCATATCTGATTTAGTAATACTTTGTAAATATTTAGCCAAAATATGAGTGTTTAAAGTTCTACTATAATACACAATCAAACTCTTTTTAGCTTCTACTTCCGCCATACTTAATTGCGGATAATACGCCAAAGCACCTAACAAAAATGCTTGTTTTAAAAACTGTCTTCGTGAATTCATGTTTTCCCCCTATCAAATTGAAATTCAAAAAAATTATATAACTTATAAATTAATTATAAATAAATTCATTAAAAATATTTATATTATATAATACTTTTATATTTTTTTAATTTTAAAGATAAAAATTATCTCAATATTTACAGAATTTTAATTCAAATAAGAATTTACCATATTAAAAAATAATTTAAAAATGTAAAAACTTGATATTTTTAAGATAAGATATTAAATCGATTAAAAGAAGTGGCCGGGAGAAAGGGATTCGAACCCCTGGAGGTGTGACCCTCAACGGTTTTCAAGACCGCCGCTTTCGACCACTCAGCCATCTCCCGAAAAGTAAGATTTGAAATTTTATCGCATTGGAGGCGACATCCGGATTCGAACCGGAGATCAAGGCTTTGCAGGCCCATGCCTTACCGCTTGGCTATGTCGCCTTGAGTTTCACCAATATGGTGCCCGAGGCCGGACTTGAACCGGCACGGAAGAAAAATTCCGAGGGATTTTAAGTCCCTTGTGTCTACCAATTCCACCACCCGGGCAGGTGTTGGAGCGGGAAACGAGATTCGAACTCGCGACCCCAACCTTGGCAAGGTTGTGCTCTACCCCTGAGCTATTCCCGCGTTTAAAAATCATAATTTTATCAAACTAAACTTAAAAACATTTGAAGTTTTTAAGTTTAATGAAGAAATCTCATAAGATAAATTTTACTCTAAACAAATCAACTAATTATTAAAGCTTGGAAATTTTTTGTAAAAAATTTTAATTTAACGCTTTAAATAATATATTTTTATATGCTTTCATCAAGCAAAATATTAATTTTGCAAATTTGTACTTCCATTTATTAGCAAGATAAATTTACAAAAGCCACTCGCTATCAAATTCGCAAAATTCCATTACATACTATTATCATTAAAATAAATCTAAAAGCCTACAAATCTTCTATAATCTCACTCGATCAAAGTTTTATCGCATAAGGCTTATTGATTTTTATGTAATTTTTCATTGCAAAATAACATTCAAAAACAAAACATTTAATTTTTTAGCAAAATAAATTTATTTTAAATGATTGCATTTATGATGATTTTAGTTAGAATTTTCATAATTAAACATTTTTAATTATTATAAGTATTTTATTAATAAAAATTTATTTTTAAATAGCAAAAAGCCTTTGTCTAAATCATTTCAAAGACAAAAGCTATTAAAAACTATTCACAAACAAAAGTTAAATTCACTCTTAGACTTTGTTCCTCTTCTTTTACAAGTGGTAAACTCGCCCCAAAGTTATCATTGCCTACTTCTGCACTTTTTATTGCATAAGGCCTCAAACCTGTGTTTGCATTAAGATTTAAAGCCTGCAAAGCACATCTTTTTTGCAAATTAGTTGAATAATATTTTTCATAAGTTAAAGCCTTTTTTAAAGCTTCATTATATAATACTTCTTGATTTTTATCCAATTCTTCCTTAGCAAAACTTGCTTGCAAAGCTGGTATAGACATTCTTATTAAAGTATTATTTTGTAAAATTTTATCTACATCATTAATGAAAGCATTATAAATTTCAAGTTTATCCTTACTAAATTCACATTCAAAACTCGCATTAAGTCTTTGCCCTTTAGGAATTTGCAAACCCTCTTTATACAAAAAAGTTGGCTCTATGCTGTAAGCCCCACCTACGCAAATTTTATCTTTTTGTGCTCTTTCTAAAAGTTCTTTGAAAGTTTGAGAAATACTTGCTTTATCTTCATTTTCAAGTACACTTTTTTGACTTAAAATTTCACTCGCATTTAAATTTAAAATAGCTTTGAAAGTACTAGGACTTAATTTATTTGAAACTTCAATCTGTCTTTGAAGTATAAGTTTATCATCTTTTGTTTTTAAAAACTGCACATTAAAAATCACGCCCGCAACAAAAAACAACAAACACAAAAGCCCTATCCCTAATCCTTTAAAAAAATTTTGCATTTTAACTCCTTGAAAATATTTTTGATATGCAATATAGCAATGAAATTGTATTCTAGCAAAAATTTACATAAAGTATTAAGTGTATTAAAAATAAAAACCATGAAGTATTAACTTAAATTGCCAAATAAGAATATTTTAAATATAAAGCTTAAATTAAGTCAGTATCTTTTCCACTTCCTCTTTAAAAATTTTGCTTTGAGCAAGTAAATTTTGAGCAGTAAAAAAGGGTAAATTTGTTATCTTAACTTTGGTGTAATTTTGTATGAATTCATCTTGCAAAAGATCTTTTTCGCCCATCATTACAAGGGCTAGAATTTCAATATTTCTTTGTTTTAAAGCTTCGATGCTAAGTAAAATATGATTGATGCTTCCAAGATAGTATTTTGCTACTAAAAAAGTAGGATGCTTAAAGCGCGCCATATAATCAATCACTGTTTTTTCATCATCTAAAGGAGTAAAAAGTCCACCCGCACTTTCTATAAGCAAATGTTCACTCTTTGGCAATGCTATATCAAAGGCTTTATAGTTTAAATTTTCTTTTTTTCTACCAAGATGAGGAGAGGCAGGAGTTTTTAAAAGCATTCCTTCTTTAAAAATACGCGTTTTAGGACAAAGTTTGCGTATAAAATCACTGTCCGTTGGCTCGCCTGCTTGTATCAGTTTAAAATAATCAAAACCAAAATTCGCACAAAGTGCCGCACTACAATGTGTTTTGCCTGCATCTGTATGTATACCACTTATATAAATTTTCATAGCTTTAACTTTCAAGAAACAAGTTTTAAACCTACACTGCACAATAAAATCAGCGCAATAAAAAAGAGTTTAAGAAAATTCTTATTTTCCTTAAAAAACACCACTCCAACAATAACTCCACCTCCAGCGCCAATACCCGTCCAAATCGCATAAGCAACACCCATAGAAATACCTTGCATTGCTAAAGACAAAAAACCAAAACTACACATAAACAGCATGATAATGGCAAGTAAAAAAATCTTTCTATTTGTACTTACAAATTTTTTCATCGCAATAACGCCAAAAATTTCCATACAACCTGCCAAAAGTAAAAATATCCAACTCATCTAATGCCTTAGTTTAATTTTTGCAAACCCTCATCAAGCTCATCAAGCCCTAAATTTTGCGCGAGTTCATTAACGGTATTTTCATCATTTTCCTTACTGACGAATTTTAAGCCAATGACACTTAAAAGCAAAAGGGCGATTAAGGAGATTTTTAGCAAAGAAAAATTTTCATTGAAAATAAGCATTTCAGATAACACAACGCCACTCGTACCAATGCCCACAAAAACAGCATAAGCTACGCTAACTTCAATGTGTTTCATCGCAATAATGGCACAGCAAAAAGAAATTAAAATTCCAATACCTGTAAATATATAAAGCGTGAAATTGTCAGCGTATTTCAAACCACTTACCCAAAAGCACTCCACAATGCCACCAATGATAACTAAAATCCAAGCGATTTTTGAATTCAATTTAACTTGTGCCATAAAGCTCCTTTAAAATAGGCGATTATAGCACTTAGAAGATGAAAAATCAAGGCAAAAAACTAGCCTTGATTTTTAGAATTTTTTGCGTTTAACATCACTGACTATGGTATTTGCCATAATATCGATTTCATTAGCAACCAAATGAGTGGTTTTTACAAAATCTGTATTTTGCTGCATAATATGATCAATTTCTGTGATAGAGTTATTAATCTGATCAATACCTTGTGCTTGCTCTTTTATACTTTCATTCATTTCGTTGATAGACTGAAGTAAAACATTTACATTAGCTTCAATTTCTTCAAGTGATTTTTGCGTTCTTTCAGCCAAATTTCTAACCTCATCTGCAACAACAGCAAAACCTCTTCCATGCTCACCAGCCCTTGCAGCTTCTATAGCAGCATTTAATGCCAAAAGATTGATTTGATCAGCTATATCTCTAATAACATTAGTTACTTCTCTAATATCATCGCTTTGTTTAACAACTTCTTCAGTGCGTCCTGCAACTGAATTCATTGATGCATTCATTTGATTAACTGCTGCGACACTTTCTTGGATGGAGCTGACTTGATTATCTGTTCTTTGCGATACTTGCTCCATGTTTTCTTTTAAAATACCAGCTTTATTTTTAAGATCTTCTCCACGACTTAAAGACGCATGAAGCATTTTTCGAATTTCCTCACCTAAGATATTGGATACTTTTTCTACTTCGCCCTTAGCTTGTGCAATGTTTGTCGTAAAATCAAGCTCTTTATAGCTATCAAAAACTCTTTGAATTTCATTGATATTTGTTCCTATGCGAGTTTCTAAAATTTCAAACATAGAGTTTAAAACTTCTTTTAATTCTTGTAATTGTGGGTTAATAGGATTTTCACTAATTCTTAAATTTAAATTTCCTGATTCTATATTTCTGCCTATGCTAGAAATTTGACGCACGGTGCTAATATCTTTTGCAAGCGATTTTTGGATAGAATGAATATTTTCATTAATTTCTAGTGCCATATGACCAAATTCATTTTTACTTTGACAATCAATAAGCACAGGCTTTTCGATCTTATGATTAAGATAATCAAAAAAAGAATCAAGACCTTTAGAAATCGCCTTAATTGGTTTTAAATTCGCAATAATAACAAAACGCATTAAAATAAATGCCACGATAATTGCCACTATACCTATTAAAATTTGTTTTACTAAAATAGCATTAATCGCATCAGTATAAACAGCCTCCTCGGCAATATTACAAATGCTATATTTTGCATTTGAAGATCTATCACAAACCACAGCCTTAGGAGTACCAACATTAACAAGTAAAGGCGTGTGAGCCGGTCTTGCTTTCATTTGATTATTTTGTAAATATTGTTTTGCTATTGCTTTGCTAAGCTCTGTTGAACCTAAAAGTTTTGCAGGATCTTCGCTGAAAATAATTACACCTTCATCTGTTAAAACCTGAGTGTAGCTTTGTGGAGTTTTACCATAGGCCAAAACATCATTAGAAAATTGTTGCATATCATAATCTGAAGCCACAACACCGATAAATCGTCCATTTTCATAAAGTGGCAAAGCATAAGTAACGGTGATTTTACCACTAGAAACTGATTTATAAGGCTCTGTAACTATTAAAACTCCAGCATTTTTTGCTTCTATATACCAAGATCTTTTTCTTGGATCATAATCACTAGTTTGTGGACTTTGATGGTTTTTATTTGATCTTAGCATCAAACCACTATCTTCAAAACCCACATAAGTAAGCTCAAATTTAAAACTTTCTTGAGTATTTTTAAGTAATCCGTAAACTTTATCTATATTTTCTTGAGTATAATGAAAATCCTTTAAACCTTTAGCAAGAACATTTAAAGCATTTTTTCTTTCCAAAGTGTAACGATTAAATGAATTTGAAACACTGTTGACCGAACGCTCTTGATTTGCCACCAAAAGTTTGTAAACATTTTCTTTTGACTCAAAATAACTAAATGCAATAGTTATCAACAAAATTAAGGTAATTAGTAAACTAATAACCAAAGTAAGCCCGTTAACCAAACCCATTTTGTAAAAAATATTTTTTAAAGCCTTAGGCATTAAAAACTCCTTTCAAAATTAAGAATATGTTAACTAAATTATAACTCTGAAAAAATAAAAAATATCTAAATATGATAAAATAAGTCTTTAATAAGAATTTTGAGTAAGTTTTTTTGCTAAATTCACACAAGTTTTCAAATCTTGCTTTTCACAAATGTAAATATTTTTAAAATTTGAAAGTTTTTTGGCTGTGCTTTGTCCTATTGCGATGATTTTATCTTCATTGCTTAAAGAATAATTTTGCAAAAAATTTTCCACACCCAAAGGTGAAGTAAAAATAAAAACTGCCGGTTGCTCTAGTTTTTTTTCGCTTTTTTTAAAAATATTTTCATAAACAATGATTTCGCTTAAATTAATACCATAATTTTTAAGATCTAAATTTAAAGTAGAAGCAATATTTTTAGCTCTTAGATAAAGACATTTTTGATTTTTTAGCTCCTCTTTAAATTCATTAAAAAGATTCTTACCATAAGCAGCTTTAGGAATTTTAATATTTTTAAAACCTAGACTTTTAGCGAATTCAGCTGTGCTTTGCCCTACTGCGTATAAATTAATATTTAAATTTAAAATAATTTTAGCTTTTTCTAAAGCTTTCAAAGCATTTTTAGAAGTACATATCAAGGCGTCAAATTCACTCAAATTCACGCTAAAATCATAAAATTTAATTTCATTTAAAATCAGATTTTCTACACCTTCAAAAGGAGTTTCATTTAAGAGATAAATTTTCATCGATTTTTTGTTTTAATTCTTTGGCCGCTAAAAAAGTATTTTTAGCATCCATTATCGCACGAACGACCGCAACACCGCTTATTTTAATGCCTTTTAGCTCTTTAATCACTTCTTTATCAATCCCACCAATTGCCACTACGCCAATGGGACTTTTTTCACAAATTTGGCTTAAAATTTCAAGACTTATTAGCGAACTTTCTTTGGTTGGAGTGGTTTTAATCGCACCACAACCTAAATAATTCGCCCCTTGTATGTAGTTTAATTGCTCTAATTTTTTAAGGCTTAAACCTATAATTTTTTCTTCCCCTAAAAGCTTTCTAGCGATGCAAATTTGCAAATCTTCTTGTCCTAAATGCACCCCATCAGCATTCAAAGCTAAGGCGATATCGACTCTATCGTTGATTAAAAATGGAATTTTATAAAATTTACAAAGCTTTTGCACTTTTAAGCCAAGCTGATAAAATTCCCTTGAGTTTAATTCTTTTTCGCGAAGTTGGATAATGCTAACTCCGCCTTTTATCGCTTCTTCAAGTGTATTTAAAAAAAGCTCATCGCTTTTTTTACCACGACTTGCCACAAGATAAAGGCTAAGATCGAGTTCATTTTTCATTTAAAAACCTAAAAAAATGATTAGTCGGGCCACAGCCTTTGCCTAAATTTAAAGAATAATAAATGGCATTTCTGACATATTCTTTTGCCTCGCTTACGGCATTAAATAAATCTTTGCCTAAGGCTAAATTGCTAGCAATGGCTGAAGAAAGCGTGCAACCTGTGCCGTGAGTATTTTTTGTTTCTATGCGTTCGCCTTTTAAAATAAAAATTTCTCTACCATCAAAAAGCACATCATTGGCATTTTCTTCGCTATGTCCGCCTTTAAGCAAAACCGCTTTTGCACCAAGATCGCATAAGTGCTTGGCTGCTTTTATCATATCTTTTTCATCGCTAATTTTAAACCCACAAAGAAACTGTGCTTCTGGGATATTTGGCGTAAGAATATCTGCAAATTTCACTATGATCTTTTTAAAAAAATCACAATTTTCTTCAGGCATTAAAGCAAAACCATTTTTTGCAAACATCACAGGATCAATCACGACATTTTGGGGTTTAAATTGTTCTAAATTTTTAGCCACACACTCCATAAGCTCGCATGATCCTATCATCCCTATCTTAGTTGCTTTTGGCACTATATCTTCAAAAACTGCAAGCATTTGCTCATCTACGCTTTTAGTAGGCACATCATGCACTGAAATTACTCTTGCGGTATTTTCAGCCACCACGCTTAAAATCACACTCATACCAAAAAGATTGTGTGCGCTAAAAGTTTTAAGATCAGCTTGCACACCTGCCCCGCCACTACAATCACTTCCAGCTATGCTTAAAACAGGGATTAATTCACTTCCTTTTGCTCTCATTTTTCTTCCTTTAAAATTTTTATCAATTCCTTGCCTTGATCGCTTAATTTTGCACCCTTAAAGGCAATTTTTCCAAAAGCAATGATTTGGGCGTGAAAAATTTGATAAAGCTCATAAAGCTCGTAATTTTTACCCAAAAGTTTATTTAAATTTTCACTTTCATTCTCAATGCCACTTTCAAAAAACTCTCTTAATTCTTCATAATTTTCAAATTCATAACCCAAATAAAAGCTAAGTCTTTGTGTGTAGCTATCTACGACTAAGAATTCTTTTTTACACAAATAATTTAAAATACTATCAACACTCTCATAGCCCAAGCCTTTAATATTTAAAAGCCATTCTCTACTTACGCTTTCTTTGAAATTTTCTAAATTTTCAAAAGTATTTAAAATATTTTCTACTAAACCCTTTAATCTTTTAGCCTTGGTATTATAAAATCCGCTTGGTTTTATAAGTGTGGCAAGTTCTAAATTTGACAAAGAAGTAATTTGTTCTAAATTTGAAATTTGTGCGTTTTTTAAATTTGCTAAGGCTTTTAAAACATTATTCCAATTAGTATTTTGTGTCAAAATTACAGAAATTAAAAGCTCAAACTCGCTAAGTCCTCTATTTTCAAGCCAATCAAACTCACCAAAATCAAGCTTTAAATCAATCAGCTTTGCAAAAATTTCAGCCCCATTCATTTAAAACTCTCCTTAAAAGCCAAATAAAACTGCTTAGCGGTTCGCCCACCCCTACTTGCTCTTAAATTTGCAAATTCCTTCGCTTTAGCGTGCAAAAGTTCTTTATCACACTTAATATCTTTAAAATAAAAATCAACAATTTCTAAATACTCGCTCAAGCTTCCTTGATAAAAACTAAGCCAAAGTCCAAATCTATCACTTAAACTGAGTCTTTCTTCAGCCGCATCACTTTGATGAAGTTCGCCGTGATTTACTTGCATATAATCATTATCGCTTTTATTTTCACTTAGCAAATGACGACGATTTGAACTTGCATAAATGAGTATATTTTTTGGCACCGCTTCAATGCTACCTTCTAAAAGTGGCTTTAAAAATTTATAACTATCATCATCTTTTTCAAAAGAAAAATCATCACAATAAAGTATAAATTTAAAAGGCTCATTTCTTAGCTCATCAATGATATCTGCTAAAGCAAATAAATCTTCTTTTGCGATTTCAACAAGTCTTAAATTTCTTTCTTTAAATTCATTAAAAATAGCTTTGATTAAACTTGATTTTCCTGTGCCTTTTGCACCCCATAAAAGTGCGTGATTTGCCCCTTTTTCTTCTATGAAATTTAAGGTATTTTCAAAAAGAGCCTTTTTTTGCTTTTCTATACCCACTAAATCCTTTAAAGAAATTTCATCAATCTCTAAAACAGGCTTTAAAATATCTTTTCTTGCCCTATAAATTGCTGCTTTATATTTTTGCCAATCCATCATCATTCTTTCTTAAATGTGTTAAAATCGCCTCTATGATATCATCATCGTCTTTGCTTTTTGCTTTGATGAGTTCTTTTTCATCGTTGATTTTTGTAAATTGTATATTTTGCTCAAAATTGCTTATACTCTTAAATTTACCCAAAGCTAAAATTTTAATCACAATAAGCGCTAAAAACTGCTTAGTATAAATATCAAGCTTGCCAAAACGATCTTCAATTTCTCCCTCAATCTCATAAACCTCATTTACACTGCCACACTTACTAAGCCTTCTATAAAGCTCAAGCCTTAAACGATCTTCGCTGATGAGTTCATGATTTAAAAAGGCGTTGATGTTAAGTTTTAAATCGATTTTTTTCTCTTCAAAGCTCTCTTTTTTTGTCAAGGCATTTAACTCATCTTCTAGCATTTTAAGATACAAGCTAAGTCCGATTTGTTCTATATGTCCGCTTTGATCTATGCCTAACAAATTCCCACCGCCGCGAATTTCAAGATCATGATATGCCAAAACCGAGCCTGCGCCCAAATAAGAATTGCTTTCTAAAGAAACAAGGCGTTTTAAGGCATCTTCTGTAATGGTATTTTTATCTTCGACTAAAAAATAACAATACCCCTGCCTGTCGCTTCTTCCCACGCGACCCCTAAGCTGGTGCAAATCTGCCATTCCAAAACGATCACTTCTTTCAACTATCATCGTATTTGCATTGGCTAAATCAATACCACTTTCCACAATGGAGGTACTTAAAAGCAAATCGTATTCTTTGTTTTCAAATTTAAGCATTTCTTCTTCTTGCACCTTAGCATCGATTTTAGAATGCAAGATAAGAATTCTTAAATTCTTAAACAAATCAAGCAAATGTTTTTTACACTGCTCTATACTTGCAATATGATTGTGAATATAAAAAATTTGTCCGCCACGCCTAAGTTCTCTTGCAATCGCTTCTTTTAGCAAAGCATCATCATTTTCCTTAACGAAAGTTCTAACATCTAATCTATCTTCCGGTGGAGTTTGCAAAACACTATAGGATTTTATAGAACTTAAAGCTTGGTTTAAACTTCTTGGAATTGGCGTTGCAGACATGGATAAAAGATGGGAATTTTGCGTGAGTTCTTTTAATTTTTCTTTCTGTTTTACTCCAAATTTATGCTCTTCGTCAATAATAACAAGGGCTAAATTTTCACATTCCACATTTAAAAGTGCGTGAGTTCCAACAACAACACAAGGCTTATTTTGCTCTAAATTTGCCAACAAAGTCTTTTTCTCTTTAGCACTTGTAAAGCGGTCAAGCTTAAAAACTTCAATATCAAAAGGCTCGAAACGCTTTTTTAAACTTTTAAAATGCTGATGAGATAAAAGCGTTGTGGGAGCAAAGAAAAAAGCACAAAAGCCACTTTTTACCACAGGATAAATAGCATTCATAGCCACTTCAGTTTTACCAAAACCCACATCGCCACTTAAAAGCCTATCCATAACTTTGCCATTTTCAAAATCGTTTAAAATTTCTTCACAAGCCTTGTTTTGATCCTCTGTATAAGAAAAACCGGCTTTCGAAACGAAATCAGCTTGATTTGCATAATCAATTTTGATTTCCTTTGGTTTTATCAAAGCTCTTTTTGCCGCCATTATGACAATTTGCGATGCAATGGCTAAAAGCTTGGTTTTTAATCTTTCCTTTAATTTAATAAAAGTCGTCTTTCCTAAACGATCTAAAAGTGGTATGCCTCCGCTTGCTCCTAAATATTTATCTATCATATAAAGATTTTCAACTGGCAAAAGAAGTTTGTCTTTGTTTTGATATTCAATAGCCACAAATTCTTTTTTAGCTCCACTAATGCTTATCATCTCAAGTCCTAAAAATTTCCCTACTCCATAATCTTCATGTACAATAAAATCACCACTTTTTAGTTCATCGATGATCAAATTAGCTTTGCGCTTATGTTTTTGTTTTTCTTTGCGATTTAAAGAAATGACAAGCTCTTCATTGCTGATTAAATTAACAATCAAATCGCTTTTAACAAAAGAAATATTTTGCGTATTTTCAAGCTCTAAAGCCTTAAATAAAGCTTCGTTTTTAGCTAGTATGGTGATTTTTTTATTTTGATGAAAAGAGAAAAAATCTTTATTATAAGAGCTTTTTAAATCCTTATAAATTTTAGCCTCAGGAATGATTTTAGCATTAATTTTAGCTAATTTTTCTAGATCTTTTTCATCATCAAATTTTTTAATGCTGATAAAATCAAGTTCTAAATAATCATAAAAATCATCAATACACCAAAAACCCAAAGAATTTATATCACTAATTAAAACATCGCTATTAAAATTCTCTAGTTTTTCTTTAAAATTTTCATAATTTTGACTTGAAAAATGTGTTAAAAAAGGGCAAATTTCCAAGCTTTCATACTCATTGGGAATAGATTTTTGAGTAATGGGGTCAAATTTTCTAATGCTTTCTATCTCATCTGCGAAAAGTAAAATTCTAGTAGGCAATTCTTCATTAATACAAAAAATATCAACGATTTCCCCACGCACACTTACTTCGCCCTTATCTTGGACTATATCGACAAATTCATAACCTAACCTTGCAAGCTCATCTTGAAATTCAATTAAATTAAAACTTTTATCTTTAGAAATGAAATAATTTTTAAGATGCGATTTGGAAGGTAGTTTTTTAAGCACAGTTGCAAAAGGAGAGATGAGAATCTTCTTTCCATCAACTTTGTGATAAGCATTTAAAATCTTACAAAGTTCAAAAAGTTCTTTAGAAAAGGCTCTTAAATCATCTCCGAACTCAGCTCTAAAATCAGGCAAAACAAAAGTTTTCAAACCTTTTAACATAGAAATTTGAGAAAGCAAAAAAGCTTCTTTATCATCCTCACAAAGCACTAACTGCGCTATTTTCTCACTTTGTAAATATTCAAAAAAATTAGCTTGCATTACTCATTAACAACATTAGCATTTTCTATCAAGGGCACATCATCTTTAATTTTGCTGTTTCCATTAAATTTACCACCATTTTCTATAGAAATTTCTCTTACAACAACATTGCCACTTACAATTCCACCTGCTAAAATTTCTAAACTATTTGCTTCTAACTCACCTTCAAAAATACCATTTACAACAACTTTATCGGCATTTAATTGCCCTTTTAAAGCCCCACTTTTTCCAATAACAACTATACTTTGTGAATTAATAGTTCCACTAATTTCTCCATCTAAGTGCAAAATAGAATCAAAATAAAATTGCCCTTCTATTCTTGCTCCTGATGAAATTACGGTTGTTTCTGTTGATACTGCTGCGCTAGTGACACTTGATTTATTAAAGATTGCCATGGCACTCTCCTTTCTTGATTAAAAATTTCATTAATATTTTTTCTTTCTAAATTCATAAAATTTAAAGGTTCTAAAGTTTTATTTACAAAACGAATTTCATAATGCAAATGTGGTCCAGTAGAAAGTCCTGAATTTCCTGTATAACCTATCAAATCACCCTTATTGACAAATTGACCTATGCTAACAACATTTTTTTGCATCATATGCGCAAAAACGCTTTTAAAACCGAAATTATGCAATAAAATTACTAAATATCCATAGCCATTATTATATCCTGCATACTCGACTACTCCATTAGCTGGCGCATAAATAGGCGTGCCAATCTCTGCTCTTAAATCAATTCCTGGATGAAATTCTCTTTTATCTAAAATAGGATGCTCTCTCCAACCATATTTCCCTGTCATTCCTTTATTTTCTATAGGCCAACCGCTTGGAATTTGCGTTAAAAAAGCAAGTTGCTGCTCATTGGTTAATCTTAAGGTTTCTAGTCTTTGTGCGATGCTTAAATTATTTTCTATTTCAAGTCCCAAACGCTCTTCTAAACTTGTGATTTTATCTTCAATAGCGGCATATTCTTGTGCTTTTTGTTCAATGCTCTCTTGCATTTGCTTGTTAATCAAAGAAAGCTCTTGTCTCTTATCCATAAGTTCTTGTTTTTTTTGTGTTAATTGCATCACTTTACTGTCAAGATAATGAATATAAAAACCGCTAAAAATTAAAAACACAAACACAAAACCCACTATATATAAAACAATTTTTTTAATGATTTGACTCAAATAAAAATGCTTTGAACCATTGATATCGGTAATGGTTATTGTGAATTTATTTTTTAGCAAAATATTCCTTTAAAAAATTTTCAACCAAAACAAAAGAGCCAAAAACAAGATATTTATTTTTCTCATCAAAAAAAGTAAATTTTTCACACGAAATATTTAACTCATTAGAAATTTGTTTAATCTGCTCTGTTGCAAGCTTTCTGTCTGTGCTTTCATATTCATAAATTTGAATTTTATCAATTATAGGCTTTAAAGTTTTTAAAACAGCAAAAACATCTTTATCTAAAAAACTATTATAAACAAGTATCAGTTTTTGCCCTAAAAAACGCTCTTTAATCGCTTTTGCTGCTAATTCATTATGACCTACATCTATAAATAAATTAGGTGTAATTTCTTCGCATCTTCCTCTTAGATCCAATTGGGGTAAAATTTTTAAAATATTTAATATTTTTTCTTTAGAATTTAAAAGAACACTAAAAGCAACAGAAGCTAAAGATAAATTATGCTCTAAAAAAGATGGCAAATAGTATTTTTGCGAATAAGTTTTAATTGCGAGCTTTAAATTCTCATCACACTCTTTTTGCATAATATGCAAATTTATATCTTTTAAAAGGGTGATTTTTGTAAGTTTTTCCAAAACTTCTTTTTCTTGCTCATAAGAGCAAATCGTTTCTTTTGCTAAAACCTTAAGCTTTGTTCTTGCAATACTTGTTAAGGTGTTTCCTAAAATTTGCATATGATCAAAACCAATTTTTGTTACTATACTCATTTGCTTTAAAAATACCGAAGTTGCATCATATTCTCCGCCAAGTCCTGCTTCAAAAATCACAAAGTCGCAATCCTTAAAAAGCATAGCTGCTAAAAAGGTAGCATATTCAAAATAACTTAATTTTTCTAAATCTTGCTTAAAAATTTCTTGCAATTTTTGATGTGCTATATTTAATTTTTCATCACTTTCAAGCTTATAATTTCGCCAAAATCTCTCATTAAAACTAAAAATATGTGGGCTAGTATAATGTCCTACATCAAAGCCACTCTCACAAAGCATTTGTGCTAAAAAACGACCTGTGCTGCCTTTGCCATTAGTGCCAATGATTTGTATGATAGGTTTTAATGAAAGATGATTTTTATACTTTTCATACATTCTAAACATCATAAAATAATCAATTTTTTGATAATTCATACTTTTAGAATTTAAAAAAGCTTTATAATCACTTATTATCATTTTCTATCTTTTTTAAAAGTTCTTCGTAAATATTTGCACTAGGATAGCTTTGCTTATCGATAAAAAAACTTGAAATTTTAGGGATAATTATATCTTGTTTGTAAATAAATCTCGTAGAAGTGATGGTTTGAATATTTTGTGCAATCATTTTTTCAAGTTCTTCTTTATTTTTACCACGCACAATTAATAAATAAGTATTTTCATCCATCATCCATAATTCACCATTTTTTGAACAACTCTCTTGCAAAATCCTCTTAAAACGCGAAAAAATTTCATTGAGAGTATCAAGACCATATTTTTCCATAATAAATTGATAATTTGCTACCGTATATATACACAAAGCGTAATTAATATTATAAAGCTTAAAATTTTCATCCATTTTTTCAAGCTCGTTAGTTATACCCCAAGTTTCAATATTTTCATTTTGAGAATCATTGATTTGCGTATTTAAAATTTGCAGTTTTTCATTTAAAGACAAAAATTTCATTTTTAATTCTTCAAAACTTATCTTTACCTCTCCTTTTTCATCTTTAGGCAAAGCTTCGATAAAATCAATATGTTCTTGATTTAAATTTTCTAAGTTATGAAAAGCTTGAATGATATTTTTTAGATTTTTATCGAAAAAATTTAAATATTTTTGTGTATAAATATTATCATCCATAATGCGTTTATTAACCACATTCAACAAGGTGTTCTTAAAATCATTAAAAGAAAGCATAAAAGGTTTTTCTAAAAGTTGCTGTGTAAAAAGATCGATTTTTTTATCTTTAGCTAAAGAAGGTATTAAAGTAATACTAAGTAAATCAGCAAAATACTCATAAGATCTTTGCTCGAGTTGATTTAAAAGCTTTTTAATGCTAAGGCTAAATTCTTCATGTTTAATACCGTATTTTTTAAGTTCATTTTCAAGCTCCACATCATCGTATTTTTGTTCAAATTCTTGCCATTTTTTTTGAAGTAAATACATAGCTTCAGAATCCATAGCTTTACTAATGCGACTTGCACTCATACTTGCCATATCTTTGATTTTTCTATCTTTGCTTATTTTTAATATGTTTAAAATAGTATTTACAAGTTCAAAAAATTGATTAAACAATACTCCATTTTGCATATTAAGTCTCGAAACTAAAAAACTTAAAAATTCATCAACATTGCGTATATTTTTGCCCAACAATTCTTGCTGATACATAGGCATAAGCAAAGATTGATATTTATTTACCTTTGCTTTTGCACTTGTAATTAAGCCATATTTTTTACTTAATTCTTCAAAAATTTCTGTATAGTTTTCAGGAGTTGGTTTAAGTTTTCTCTCTCTTAAAAGACTTAAAGTTTCCCTAGCAATTTCATTGATGTTTGGCATTAATCTGGCCTTTTATTGCCATAATGGATACAAATTCATCAAAAGCCTCACTTGAGGCATTTTTGATTGCTTCAAAACGCGCAGTATCACTAATAATACTATTTGGTAAAATAGCAAAATCATAACTTCCACTCGTTTGCACAAAATCCTTAGTCCCATCTTGGTAAATAATTTCAAATTCCAAAATTAATTTGGCTTTATAATTAACCACATAACCATTTTCATCATAAATCAAAGGTATGAATACTAAACTATTAGTTCGCACATTGATTATAGTGTCAGCTTCATTTTTAGAAACTATTTTCTTATTGAATTTATTTAAAACAATCTCGCGGATAGAATCTATGATAAAAACACTGTTTCTTGGATCTTGCTGGCTGATTTCGACATTAACATAAATGCGTTCTCCAAAAATATTACCTACAATTTTACTTGTCGGCATATAACCACAAGCTCCAAAAAATAATACCCATATGCTTAAAATAATTTTTCTCATTTAATTACCAAATTCACAAGTTTTTGTTCTATATAAATTTCTTTAACCAAAGTCTTGCCCTCAAGCCATTTTGCTACGCTTTTTTTAGCAAGTTCTAAAATTTCTTCTTTATTAGCAGAGCTTGAAACTTCAAATTCAGCACGCTTTTTGCCATTTATACTCACGGCTAAATTTAAGCTTTCTTTTTCAAAGACTTCATCCTTAAGTTCAAGCTTTGAGAAATTTTGAAGTTTAAATAAATACTCACTTAATTCAAAACAAACATGCGGGATAATAGGCTCTAAAATATTTAAAATAATATAAAAACCCTCGATGCTAAGCTTTTCATTTTTAACAGAATTTAAAGCATTTAAAGCTTCCATACAAGCAGCAATTAAGGTATTAAAAGCAAAATTTTGCTCATACACTTCAAAAGATTTTTTCAAAGCTTCATAAACTTTTAATCTCGCATATTTTTCTTTTTTTGTAAGCGTACTATGATCTATAAGTGGAAATTCTTGAGGCTTAAGCCCCATAGCCCTATCAAAAAGCTTACAAATAAATCTATAAGCACCTTCGAGCGCATCATCATTCCATTCAAGTTCTTTAGCAGGTGGCGCTGCAAAAAGTATGAAAAGTCTTGCAGTATCTGCTCCATATTTTTTAATAATCTCATCAGGATCTACCACATTGCCTTTTGATTTAGACATTTTAGCTCCATCTTTTAAAACCATACCTTGAGTTAAAAGTCTGCTAAAAGGCTCATCATCACTTAAATATCCTAAGTCCCTTAGAGCTTTTTGAAAAAATCTTGCATAAAGCAAATGTAAAATTGCATGTTCAATCCCACCAATATATTGATCCACACTCATCCAATACTTCACACTTTTTTCATCTAAAGCCTTTTCTTGCCAAGTTCTCTCATCACTCGCAAAACGCGCAAAATACCAAGAACTTTCAAAAAAAGTATCCAAAGTATCAGTCTCTTTTTGTGCTTCTTGTCCGCATTTTGGACAAATACAATTTTTCCAAGTAGGATGCTTTTCAAGTGGATTTCCTTCGCCTGTAATTTCTACATCTTCAGGTAAGGTAATAGGTAAATTTTCTATTTTTTGAGGCACTATACCACAAGTTTCGCATTTAATCATAGGGATAGGCGCACCCCAATATCTTTGTCTTGAAACGCCCCAATCACGAATTTTAAAATTCACAACCCTTTTACCAATGCCATCTTTTTCAAATTTGGCTATGATTTTAAGTCTTGCTTCATTAGAGTCAAGTCCGCTAAATTCGCCACTTTCTATAAGCTTTCCTGTTTTTTGCGTAAAAGGAAGTGTAGCGTTTTCACTTTCAATAACTTGCTTGATATCAAGTTTATATTTACTAGCAAATTCAAAATCTCTTTCATCATGCGCAGGCACTGCCATAACCGCACCACTACCATAATCAGCCAAAACAAAATTTGCTACCCAAACTGGGATTTTTTCTTTAGTTAAAGGATGAATAGCATAAATTCCTAAGAAATATCCTTCTTTTTCACTGATTTGTCTTTCTCTTGGACTTTGATTTTGCATAGCTTTAATTTTATCTGCTATGCTTTTTTCTAAGTGATTTTTACTTAATAAATTTTGCACGATTTTGTGCTCTGGCGCTAAAGCCACATAAGAAACACCATAAATCGTATCTGCTCTTGTGGTAAAGACTTCAAAGCCATTCTCATTTGTTTTTTTAATGCTTTCTTCATCAAGTTTTAAACTAAATTCCAAACCTTCACTTTTACCTATCCAATTTTCTTGCATGGTTAAAACTTGAGAAGGCCATTTATCTTTTAAATTTTCAAGTTCTTTTAAAAGCTCATCTGCATAAACGGTGATTTTTACATAATATCCTGGCATTTTTTTCTGCACCACTTCATGCCCACAACGCCAACATTTTCCATCTTCGACTTGCTCATTTGCCAAAACGGTTTGATCTTGCTCACACCAATTAACATTTGCTTCTTTGGTATAAATCAAACCCTTTTCATACATTTTGATAAAAAATTCTTGCTCAAATTTTGTATAAAGCGGATCAGAAGTTGCAAGCATTCTTTTTTTAGAAAAAGAAAAGCCCAAAGAAAAAAGCTCATTTTGCATATAAGCTATATTTTCATAAGTCCAAGTTTTAGGATGAATTTTATGCTTTATCGCTGCATTTTCAGCTGGCATACCAAAACTATCAAAACCGATTGGATGCAAAACATTAAATCCCATTTTTCGATAATACCTAGCCATAGCATCACCTATACTATAATTTCTCACATGCCCCATATGAATACGTCCGCTTGGATAAGGAAACATCGATAAAATGTATTTTTTAGGTAAGGTTAAATCATCTTTTGGCTCAAAATAGCCATTTTTATCCCAAATTTCTTGCCATTTTTTTTCTATCACACTTGCATTATAAGCCATAATTTCTCCTTAAACTCTACCATTTTCATACATAGATCTAAGTTTTTCTTTATCTTGCTTTCGTTTTAGTTTTTCTAATTCTTTGTTTCTAAAATCCAAAACACTGAATTTAAACCAAAGCAAGGCAGGACTTGCTACAAAAATCGAACTCAAAGTCCCTGCTACCATACCCACAATCAAAGCTAAAGAAAAGCCTTCTATCATAGAACCACCAAAGAAATAAAGTATCACGACAGTAGCTAAAGTGAGACCTGAAGTTAAAACAGTTCTGGATAAAGTTGCCGAAACGCTTTCATTGATAATTGAAGGAAGTTCAGTGCTTTTGCTACTCTTAATTCCATCACGAATTCTATCAAAAATAATAATCGTATCGTTTAAAGAATACCCGAGCACCGTTAAAACTGCTGCTAGAGTATCCAAATTCACATCAATTCTAAATAAAGAAATAGCACCCAAAGTAATGATAACATCGTGAATTTCAGTAATAATAGCCGCCATAGCAAAACGCCATTCAAAACGCACAGCAATGTAAATTAATATCGCAATCAAAGATACTGCAATAGCCATTAAACCTTTATTTCTAAGCTCATCACCCACTTTTGGACCCACAACATCAGCACGACGAATTTCAAAATTCCCCGTTTGCTTTAAAAGCGAAGATATACTCTCGCCAATATCAGCACCAAGATTATCATTGCTTCCAGAAAAACGAATGGTTACCTCATCAGCACTGCCAAATTCCGTCACAGATAAATTCACAAAGCCACCCACTCCAGTTAAAATTTCTCTGATATCATTAATAGGTGCAGCTTTGTCGTATTTTAACTGGATTAAAGTTCCTCCACTAAAATCAATGCCATATTGCAAACCTCTGTCAAAAAGCAGATAAATCGATCCTAAAACCAAAAATGCCGAAAGAGAGATCGCAGCAAAACGCATTCTCATAAAATCATAAATTTTTTTCTGGCTAAAAAATTGCATCAAACTCTCCTATAACCAAACCAAAGTCTTGTATTATTGCTTTTTTCAATGCTACGCATAAAATAGTCAAACATTCCATGCGTTCCCCAAATCGCAGTAATCATAGACACCAAAATTCCAATCCCCAAAGTCACAGCAAAACCTTTGACTGGTCCTGTCCCATAAGCATAAAGCGCAACCGAAGTCACCAAAGAAGTTACATTAGAATCAATAATGGCTGTCATAGCATTTTTATAGCCTTGTTCTATACTGGTCTTTATACTTGCACCTTCGCGTAAAAGCTCGCGAATACGCTCATTAATAATCACATTAGCATCCACTGCCATACCTACAGTTAAAACAAGTCCTGCCATACCTGGTAAAGTTAGGGTTGCTCCAAACATTGCCATTACAGCTATAATCACAAGAACATTTACAAATAAAGCTATATTAGCAAAAACCCCTGCGATACCATAATACATCATCATAAAAACAACAATGGCTATTGACGCACCAATGAGTGCCATCATACTCATTTTAATGCTGTCTGCACCCAAAGATGGTCCTATACTTCTTTGTTCTAAAAGTTTAACAGGAGCAAGCAAAGCCCCACTTCTTAAAGCTACGGCTACATCTCTTGCTTCTTCAGTTGTGAAACTTCCACTGATTTGTCCACTTCCCCCACCTATGCGCTCATTAATAGAAGGTGCCGAATAAACTTTATTATCAAGTACTATAGCTAAACGCTTTCCAACGCTTTTTTCTGTGTAATCACCAAATTTCTTCGCCCCTTCTGAATTTAGAGTAAAATTAATCACAGGAGTATTGTTTTGCGAAAAAGCAACTTTAGCATCTGTAAGCGTAGAGCCATCAAGTATGGGTATGCTTTTAACAATGTATTTAATATTTTCATTTCTTGCATCACTTAAAATCACATCGCCATATTGCGCCGCATCGGCTTCGCTCATATTATAAACTTGATTCATTCTCGCATCATCGACTTCCATTAATTGTAAATGCGCAGCCTTTGTAATTCTTTCTTTAGCCCTTAGTTCATCTTCTCTGGTTTTAATCCCTGCTAGTTCGACTAAAATTTTATCTTCACCTTGCTTTGCAACTGTTGGTTCAGCCAATCCAAATTCATCAAGTCTATTGCGTATGGTTTCAACAGCTTGCAAAATAGCATAATCTTGCGTAGCTTTAATCTCTTCTGGGGTTAAAGAAATAGAATAATGCAAATTCGAAAAATTCACAGCCAAGCCATTGATATCTTTTAAGATTAGATCCATTTTCTCTACATCATTTTCATCAAGCAGACTAAAATCTATCCTATCATTGTCCACACTAAAACGATCAATAATGATATTTTCTTTTTCGATAGAATAATTTAGCGATGAAGCGATGGATTTGATTTTAGATTTTATTGCTTCTTCATTATCCACACCCAAAAGCATATAAAGTCCGCCTTGCAAATCAAGCCCTAAATTAATCTTAGCACCACTTTGTGATTGCATAAATGAAGGCATTGCAAACACGATCCCAAAAACAAACACCGCTGTAAAAATAATCAAGCGATAAGTGATTTTAAAATTACGCATCAATTTTCTTTGCTACAAATTCTCTTGAAATTTTTGCGGTAACATTTTCTTCATTAAGTTTAACTTTGATAAAATCCTCTTCTGGTTTTATCACTTCACAAATCAGCCCACCATTTGTGATGATTTTATCTCCTTTTTGCAAGGAATCAATCATCAATCTATGGTTTTTAGCCTGTTTTTGCTGAGGTCTAATAACCAAAAAATAAAAAATCGCAAATAATACGACAAGAGGTAACAATGAAGTCAAAATTGAATTTTCTGCCATTTTCTTCCCTTTTATTAGAAAAATTAAACCCTAATTCTACCATTTTTAAAATAATAAAAGTCTTTTTTGTAGCAATTTTACTTTCAAATCCTATATATTTTTCTTTTTTTGAAAATTTATTTTTAGAATTTATCAGCCCATTTTTAGCAATTTGGGGCTTGATACTTTTATTAAAATCTAGTGCCAAAGAATATTTTTGGACAGGGTTTTTTATTGGAATATTTTGGTTTTGGTGGGTAGGGCTTAGTTCTATTTATTTTGATTTATCTTATTTAATTCCTTTTATTATCTTGCTTATGGGCTTAATTTATGGGATTTTATTTAGAATTTGCCATCTTTTTAAGTATGATTTTTTAAGACTTTGTGCTATTTTTGCCCTTACTTATATTCATCCTTTAGGCTTTGATTGGCTTAATTGGGGAATTTTCACTGTTTATGGTGTGTTTGATGCAAGTTTTCGTGGCACGGTGGGAATTTTTTTAATCGCTTATTTTATCTATGAAAAATACATTTCAAGATATTATAAATTAGCCATTATTGCCATTATCTTTTTTTCATCTTTACAATACTCGCAAAAACAAGCAGAGCAATTAAATTTAAATTACGAACTTATAAACACAAATATTTCTCAAGATCAAAAAACACAAAGCCAATACTTTTTACAAAATTCAGAGCAAATTTTAGCTTGGGTTAAAGATGCTATCATTAAGAAAAAAGACTTGGTTGTTTTGCCTGAAACTTCCTTTGCTTTTGATATAAAATACGCTTATAATGGTCTTTATTTTGATACCTTAAAAGAGCTTTCAAGGGACATTATTATTGTCGTTGGAGCCTTTAACATACAAGAAGATAAAACCTACAATAGCACTTATATTTTTGGCAAAGGCGAAGTAAAAATTCTAAACAAATACTATCTTGTGCCCTTTGGAGAAGAAATTCCTTTTTTCAAAGACTTGGTACAAACTTATTTTTTACCAAATATAGAAGAATTTCAAAGAGGAAATGAATTTAACCAATATACCTTAAACAACCAAAACATAACAAATGCGATTTGTTATGAAGCAACCAAAGAAGTGCTTTATAAAAATTCAAAAATCATCATAGCCATTTCAAACAATGCTTGGTTTAATTACTCAAGTGAGTATAAATTGCAAAAATTACTCATACAATTTTACGCAAGTAAATATGGTGTAACCGTGTATCACGCCACTAATGGAAAAGAAAGTGGCATTATAAAACCTAAAGAAATATTTGTGCAAAAAATTAAAAATTATTTTAACAAGTAAGATGAAAATTAATACCGCTACAAAATGATTATGGCTGAGCGCATTGTCGATAAATTTTCTCATTAATTGAAATTTTAGTTAGGAAAAAATCATTTTTGCCGATTTATCTTGTAAATCTTATTTTACAAGGTGGCAAAAATGATTAATGGTATAAATTCTTATTCAAATTATAATTACACAACCACTTTAACCAATAATACTCCAAATACAAAATCATCTAATATCACAAATGATACTCAAACCTTGTTAGTGATAAATCGCAAGCAGTAAGCAAAATACTAGGCTATGGCGTAGATAAAGATGGTTTTTTTACAAGTGATTTTAACGAAGCTGCAGGATTACCTAAAGATTATAAAATTTATGCTAAAGATATGGAAAATTTTATTAACAAGCAACAAGATGATAATAACTATTCTTCAACTTACTTTCAAGTAGATATAGCAAAAACCTTAGGTAATGCCTATAAAGTTTTTTCACAACTTGTTCCAAAAACTTTAAATTCTAGCTTTTCTCAAGAAGAATTAACAAATATGCCTTATGCTTTTGTTATAGACAATAATCTTAATGTAATCAAAACAAGTTCTTATGAAAATTACAGTAAGAATATTTTTGGCAAAGATACAAGTGATAATTGGAATCTAAGCTTCAACACGCTTGAAGGAATTGGTTTAAAATTAAACCCAATAAATAGTAATAATATTTTCCACGCTACACAAGATACTGTGCTTATTAATAAAAATATCTATACTAATGCTGATGGCAGTATAGATAAAGGTGGTGTTTTGATGGCATTTTTGAATACTACTACACCCATAGGATTTCATAAAACAAACTCACTTTTAGATGGGGATACTAAATTACTTGGCAAAATAATCGGTCTAGATAAAAATATTGGCAATGATGAGCGTGAAGCTTTTATGAATTTTATGACTGCAAATAAATTAAATAGTGCCTTTATATATAATCCTAATAGCGATAACACTTGGAATATTTTTAAAGAGAAACTATCAATGAAGCTTTTTCTTAGAAGAAGCGATAACATAGGAAATATTGAACTTTCAAGACTTGCAATAGATTTAGATAAAGAATATCAAGAAATGATTAACTCTAATATGAGTTTAGAAGAATTTAAAAATAAATATCTTGATTTTAAACAAAGGCACGATGAATTTGTAAAATCACCAGAAGAAGTAGAAAAGGCAAAAAGTATAGATTATGATAAATATCCTACTGGAAAGCCTATTGATGATACAAAAGCAATTGAAGAAGCATAAAAAAAAGAGAAAACCCATACAAGCAGAAAGCAAAAGCGAAACTTACAAAGATGATAATAAAATGAATGAGCTTTTAAAAAAGCTACTAGAAACTAAATTTGGCACAAGCGATGAGCTAGAAATTCTTTTTGGCGAAAATTTTAAAAGTGAAATTAGTGATGATGATACAGGGGAATTTAATAAAATTCTTTCTTTAAATTCTGCACCAAAAAGTATAGATATTAGGGCTTAAGAATTATTTTTATCAACAAGGGTTTTAATATCCCTTGCATTTTTTTAGAGTCTTTAATCATCCCCCTATCAAGAAAAATCTTTGGCTTTATCTTTGATTTTAAAAGCTTTCTTATAAATCGTGGATATATTTTACAATTTCAATAAGCTATAAAATAAGTATTTTAGAGTTTTTATTTAAGCAGTTTTAGAAGAAAAAAGCCTTGAAAATTCAAGGCTCAAAAAATTATAATAATGTTTTAAATTGCTCTATCGCATCAAGCTTTTCCCAAGGATAGTCTTTTTGTCCTACTTGACCGCGTGCTGCAACATCAGCATATAAAAAAGTATCCTCACTTGGCTTATCAAGAGCAAATTTATCGCGAATCCAATTTGGTGTTAAAGGGAAATTTTTCATTACAAATTCACTCAAAACATCATCATTTGCACTTGTATTTGTCCCCATGCAATCTACACTTACAGAAGTTGGTTTTGCAACACCTATAGCATAGCTAAGCTGAACTATACATTTTTTAGCAAGCCCTGCTGCGACAATATTCTTAGCTAGCCATCTACCTGCATAGAGTCCGCTTCTATCAACTTTTGTATAATCTTTACTCGATTGCGCACCACCGCCTATTGGAGAATATCCCCCAAAACTATCTACTATGAGTTTTCTTCCGGTTAATCCACTATCATGCAAAGAAGAGTGATTGACATATTTTCCAGTTGGATTGATTAAAATTCTTGTTTTAGCTGGATCAAAAAGTTCTTTTGGTAAATTTGTTTCTAAAATAAGTTTATTAACCAAAGTTCTTAAATCTTCTATTTTCATACTTTCAACACAAGGCGCAGAAACAACTATAGTATGGATACTTTGCGGTTTGCAATTTTCAAAATTTACTTTTGTTCCATAATCAATCGTTACCTGAGTTTTGATATCCACACCAAGCTCATGCGGATTAGCCTTTGCATAAGCATAAACCTTATCGCAAAGCATTCTCGCATAAGAAATAGCTGCTGGCATATACTCATTAGCTTCACAACTTGCAAAACCAAACATAATACCTTGATCACCTGCTCCCGTTTCGCCATCTTCTTGATCAACGCCTTGATTAATATCAGGGCTTTGTTCATTTAAAAACACCATAACATCAACCTCATCAGGATGCAAACATTGCTCTTTACTAAAATGCCCACTTCCTGTATAGCCAATGTTTTTCAAAACATCTTTAACTAAATTATCGTAATCAAGCTTACCAAGCTTGTGATTTGACTTAACTTCGCCTCCTATCACAACCTTATTTCCTGCGACAAAAACCTCACTCGCCACCCTTGAATTTTTGTCATTTTTCAAGAGTATATCCACTATTGTATCAGCGATTATATCAGCACATTTGTCTGGATGACCTGCGCTTACGACTTCTGAAGTGAATAGATACATAAAAGTCCTTTCGTAAAAAATGAACTTTGCATTATATATAAAATATTTAAAATAAATATAAAAAAAATTCTGCTAAAATCAAAACTTGCAAATTTTCATTTAAGGCTTAAAATGTTTTTTAAACTTGTAGAAAAATACAAAAACGGAAATTTAATCTTACAAATTAGCATTGGTATTGTATTAGGAATTTTAGTGGGGCTTTTTTCAAAATATTTAGCTTCTTTTTCAATGCAAAGCTCGCAAAATTTAATCGAATTTGTTAGCATTTTTGGTAATCTTTTCACAGGCGCACTCAAAGCTATAGCTCCGATCTTAGTTTTTATTTTAATTTTAACTTCAATTTGCACCAAAGAATTCACTCAAAATAGTGCAAAAATGAAAAATATAGTCTTTTTATATATAATAGGCACTTTTTTAGCATCAGCAAGCGCGGTAATAGTAAGCTTCATTTTTCCTATAGAACTTATTTTAAATGGAGTTCAAAAAGCAAGCAATGCTTCTCCTGCTCACATTAGTGATGTGTTTAAGGATTTATTATTTAAGATTGTAGATAATCCCATCAACGCGCTTTCAAGTGGAAATTATATAGGAATTTTAGCTTGGGCAATAGGTGCTGGAATTGCCTTAAGACATTGTTCTAGTGAAGCAAAGCAAATTTTTATTGATATCAATGAAGGGGTTTTAAAAATTGTTAAATTTATAGTTAAACTTGCTCCTTTTGGAATTTTTGGACTTGTAGCAAATTCAGTCGCACAAACAGGTTCTGATGGACTTTTGAGTTATTTAAAATTACTTATAATTTTAGTTTTTACTATGCTATTTGTGGCCTTTGTGATTAATGCTTTAATTGTTTTTATTTATACGAAAAAAAATCCTTTTCCTTTGATTTTTATTTGCATCAGGCACAGTGCTGTTTTTGCATTTTTTACAAGAAGTTCAGCAGCCAATATCCCTGTAAATATGTCACTTTGCGCAAAACTTGGCATTGATAAAGATCTTTATAGTATTTCAATCCCACTAGGCGCTACGATCAATATGGCAGGAGCTGCCGTAACCATAGCCATTTTAAGTCTTAGTGCAGCTCATACTGTTGGTATTGAAGTGGGACTTTTTCAAGCTATTTTACTTAGTATCATCGCAACTTTCGCAGCTTGTGGTGCAAGCGGAGTGGCTGGCGGATCACTTTTGCTTATCCCTTTGGCTTGTTCTTTGTTTAATATAGATTATGATATAGCTATGCAAGTGGTTGCGGTAGGTTTTATTATAGGCGTGATTCAAGATAGCACAGAAACTGCTTTAAATAGCTCAACTGATGTATTATTTACTGCGATTTGTTCTAAAAATGAGTTAAACTATAATCTCAAATAAAGGAAAAAAATGAGACATTTAATCACAACAAAAGATCTAAGCAATGAAGAAGTTTTAAAGCTATTTAAAGATGCAAAAGAATTTTTAGATGAAAAACCAAGAACCTTACTAGAAGGAAAAAGCATTACAACTATATTTTTTGAAAATTCAACTCGCACTCTTTCTTCTTTTGAAAGTGCTGCTAGAAGGCTTGGTGCTAAGGTTTTAAGATTAGATGTTTCAAGAAGTAGCTCCAGTAAAGGTGAAACACTTTATGATACAGCAGCAAATTTAGACGCCATGGGTCCAAGTGCTATTGTGGTAAGACATCATCACTCAGGCGTTCCTCACAGTTTGGCTACCCATGTTAATTGTCCTGTTTTAAATGGCGGAGATGGTAAACACGCCCATCCTACTCAAGCCTTACTTGATCTTTTTACCATAATGCAGCATTTTGGTGAAGATGTAAAAGGCAAAAAACTTATTATAGTAGGAGATGTTAAAAATTCGCGCGTTGCTGCTTCAAATATGGAATTGCTTCCGCGTTTTGGCATTGAAATTTCTTTGGTTGCACCTCCGCATTTTATGCCAAATTATCCTATAAAACAATTCCACCAACTTAAAGATGCTATTGAAGATGCAGATATTATTATGAGCCTAAGAACGCAAACTGAAAGACATCAAACTCAAGTATATAGCTCTTTAAAAGATTACGCGAATGATTTTTGCATTAGCAAAGATTTAATTAAAGATAAAAATCTTATCATATTGCACCCAGGTCCAGTGCACCGAAATATAGATATTAGCGATGAGGTTATGCAAGATAAAAGGTGTAAAGTTTTAACTCAGGTTAAAAATGGAGTAGCGGTTAGAATGGCTGCTTTAAAAAAATTAATTTTAGAAAATGAGTAAATTATGAAAGAATGGAATTTAAAAGTTTTATTTGAAAACGAAACGGTCTTAGAGGAATATTTAGCACTTCATATTCAAAATGCTATTAACTTTAAACAAAATTACGAAAAGCAACTCAATGCCTTGCAAAATGATCAGTTTTTAGTTGCTTTAAAAGAATACGAAAATTTAAATTTAGCCATAACTAAAATTATGACTTATACATATTTAACTTTTGCTAAGGATACAAGCAAGGGTGCTTTTTATGCAAAATACGAAGAAGAATGCAAAAAAATAGAAGAGAATTTACTCTTTTTTGAGCTTGAATTTTGTGAATTAAGAGAAGAAAAAATACAAGAACTTATCGATTTTTGCCAAGATTATAGTTTTTATTTAAAAAATTTATTTAAAAATAAAAAATATAATTTAAGTCAAAAAGAAGAACGCATAATGCTTTATCTTTCTAGCACTGGAGCTGCTGCTTTTGCAAGGCTTTTTGATGAGAGCATGAGTGCGTTAAAAATTCCTTTTGAAAATCAAAATCTTAGCGAAGAAGAAATTTTAAGTAAACTCTATAGCCAAGATAGAAAAATTCGCAAAAAAGCCGCCAAAGAGTTCACTAAAGCCTTAAATAAAAACTCTAAGTTATTAACTTTTATACTTAATATGATTAAAACAGAACTTAGCAATATTTGCAAACTACGAGGCTATGAAAATGCCGAGACGCCAAGACATTTAAGAAATCAAATTTCTCAAAAAAGCGTTGATTCGCTTATTGATACCACTCAAAAGAATTTTCATTTAGTTTCTAAATTTTATAAGAGAAAAAAACAAATTTTAGGCTTTAACAAACTCAAAGATTACGATCGTTATGCACCTATTGGCAAAGAAGCAAAATTTAGCTTTGAAGAAAGTAAGCAAATCATTTTAGATGCGTTTTATAATTTTTCTCCTATTTTTGGAGATATTGCCAAAGAAGCTTTTGAAAAAGGGTGGATTGATGTTTATCCGCAAGATAAAAAACAAAGCGGAGCTTTTTCGCATTCTGCTACTCCCGATGTTCATCCTTTTATTTTATTAAATTTCACCGGAGGCAGACGCGATCTTTTTACCTTAGCCCATGAACTAGGGCACACTATACATCAAAAACTTTCTTATCAAGTTAGTTTTTTAAATCAAGATACCCCACTAACTACAGCAGAAACTGCCTCTGTTTTTGCTGAAATGCTAGTGTTTGATTTCATTAAAGATAAATTAAACAAAGAAGAACTTATAGCACTTTATGCTGCTAAAATCGAAGACATTTTTGCAACTTTATTCAGACAAATTAATTTCACTTGTTTTGAACGCAAAATTCATGCCAAAAAAGAAGAGCTTAGCACTAAAGAGATTAATGAAATTTGGTTAGAAGAATCTAAAAAAATGTTTGAAGATAGCGTGATACTAAGTAAAAACTACACCCTTTGGTGGAGCTATATACCACACTTTATCCATAGCCCATTTTATTGCTACGCTTATGCATATGCACAACTTTTAGTTTTGGCACTTTATGGGCTTTATAAAAGCAAAAAATGTGAAAATTTCAAAGAACTTTACATTAAAATGCTCTCACTTGGTGGAAGCTTGAGTCCAAAAGATCTTATTTCAATGTTTGATTTTGATATAGAAGATGAAAATTTTTGGCAAATTGGAACGAGAGAAATTGAAAAACTTATCAATGAATTTATGGAGCTTAGATGATAGAAAAAACCTTAGCTAATGCTGATTTTATTAAACTAATGCAAAAAAATTGTTATGAAATTTTACACTTTTTGACTAAAGAAAATACAGAATTTTCTATAGTTGTTAATCCAAAATTTGTTGATTTTGATCCAGCCTTGCCTTCCCATCTTGATCTTAGCAAAGAACCTTTTACGCGTTTTGTTTTAGGAGGTTATACTTTTGATTCTATTGTATTGAACGAAAAAAGTATTTGTTTTCACGCAGGTTTTGGACCTGATGATTTTGCTACTTTTGTCAATGTAGATTTAGGTGCTATCACACAAATCATTGTTAATGATGCAGTTATTTTCATCAATTTTAGTTTTTACACACGCAAAAAAGACACACAAGCTTTGGCTCAAAATTCAAAAAATATTTTTTTAAACAATCCTAAAAACAAAGAAAAATTTAAAAAATGAAACTTTTTGAAAATCTAAATCCAAGCCAAGAAGAAGCTGTTAAACATGTAGATGGTGCTATGCTTATATTAGCAGGAGCAGGAAGTGGAAAAACCAAAACCATCACCACTCGCCTTGCTTATTTAATTGATGAAGTGGGCATTGCACCAAGCAATACCCTAACCCTAACTTTTACCAACAAAGCTGCGAATGTAATGAGAAATCGGGCCTTAAATATGATGAAAAATACTCACGAGCAAAATCCTTTACTTTGCACTTTCCATAAATTTGGACTTTTGTTTTTAAGGTTGCACATTGAAAAACTGCAACGCAAAAATAATTTTCTCATCATCGACACAGAAGATAAAAAGAAAATTCTAAAAGATTTAATCAATGATGACAAAAGCAATTTTTCAAACATATCTGCTCAAATTTCACACTTTAAAAATCATTCTAAAAGCGTTGAAGATGTTTTTGAAGATTTAGATTTTTTTCAAAAAGACAAAGAAAAATTCGCCAAATTAGAAAAAATAGCCAAAATTTATCAAAATTACCAAAACTATCTTTTACAAAACAATTTTGTAGATTTTGATGATCTTTTGTGGCTTACAAATACCATTTTAGAAAGTGATCAAAATTTCGCAAAAGAGCAAAGCGAGCTTTATAATTACATTACCGTTGATGAGTATCAAGACACCAACACCTTACAATACAAAATTCTAAAAAATCTTTGCAATGCTCATGAAAATATCGTGGTTGTAGGTGATGATGATCAAAGTATTTATGGCTGGCGGGGTGCAAAAATCGAAAATATCTTAAATTTTCAAAATGAATTTAATAATGTCAAGCTTGTCAAACTAGAGCAAAATTACCGCTCCGTAAATACCATACTTCAAGCCGCAAATAATTTAATCGAACACAACCGAAAAAGACTAGGCAAAAAGCTTATCTGCACCAAAGATAAGGGTGAAGAGGTAAAAATTTTAGAAAATGAAGATGAAAAAAGTGAAAGTTTTAAAATCGCAAAACTCATCAAAGAATTATTAAAAAATAAAATCAAAGCTAATGAGATTGCCATTTTATTTCGCGTGAATGCACTCTCAAGAGCATTAGAAGAAGCTTTGATGAAAGAAAAAATTCCTTTTAAGCTCTTAAGTGGAGTTAGATTTTATGAGAGAGCTGAAATTAAAGATATTATTTCTTATCTTAGACTTTTGGCAAATTTAGATGATGATTATTCTTTCAAACGCATTATTAACCGTCCTAAAAGAGGCTTTGGTGATAGTAGTTTTGAAAAACTGCAAAAATACGCACAAAGTCAGAAAATTTCTTTATTTGAAGGTCTGTGCAATACCTATGGCACTTCGATGTATAGCACCAAATGTAATAATGAATTAGAACTTTTCATTGAAAATATTAAAGCCATCAAAGAATGCCAAGACTTAGGGCAAATCATTACTCAAATCGAACAAAGATTTAAAATCAAAGAATTTTACAAAGAAATGAGCGATGGTGAAGAAAGAATCTTGAATATCGATGAATTTTATGCAAATTTCAAGGATCAAATCAAAGAAGGAAAATACGAAAGCCTAGATGATATCTTAAACGAAATTTCACTGCTTAGCGATCAAGATGAACTTGAAGGAGAAAGTGTTTATATTATGAGCGTACATGCAAGCAAAGGTTTAGAATTTGATCATGTTTTTATCATAGGACTTGAAGAAGGATTTTTCCCTTTAAACAGCGAAACAAGTGATATTGAAGAAGAAAGACGCCTTGCTTATGTTGCCATTACTAGAGCTAAAAAATCTTTGCATTTAAGCTATGCAAATTCAAGATTTTACAAGGGCAGTCGTAGCAAGCTTGCCAAAAGTAGATTTTTAGGAGAAACAGGACTTATAGAAGCAAAACTCATCATTGAACAAGATCAAAAAAATTTCAGAAAAGGGGATTTAATCAAGCATAAAATTTTTGGTATAGGGCGCATTATTAATGTATCCAAAGTAGGAAATGAAGAAAAACTCGGCATAAATTTTGGCGGGATTGAACGCACTATTATGTCAAGTTTTGTAGAAAAAATCGTATGAATAAAATTTTTGTTGCTTATAAACCCGCAGGACTTAGCTCAAACGCTTTTTTAAATAAAATTAAAAAAAAATACCAAGTTAAAAAAGCTGGATTTTCAGGCACTCTTGATCCTTTTGCAAAAGGCGTTTTAATCATAGCTTTTAATCAATACACAAAACTTTTTCGTTTTCTTAAAAAAACTCCAAAAACTTACCGTGCAACACTTTGGCTAGGGGTGCATTCTTTAAGCCTTGATACTCAAAACATTCAAAACATCACACCCATAAAAGCTTTTTGTGATGATGAAATCATAAAACTTACCCAAGAGCTTTTAGGCGAGATTGAATACACACCGCCGCAATTTAGCGCCAAAAGAGTAGAAGGAAGAAGAGCTTATGACTTTGCAAAAAGGGGCGAGTTTGTTGATCTAAAACCTTGTACCATGCAAATTTATGATTGTAAAATTTTGCACTATACTCATCCTTTTTTAAGTCTTGAACTTAGCGTAAGCGAGGGTGCTTATATTAGATCTTATTGTGAACTTTTTGCGAGCAAATTAGGTATAAATGCAACCTTAAGTGCTTTAGAGCGGATAAAAGAAGGAGAATTTATCTATAATAATGAAAAAAGTTTAAATGTGCTAGAATACCTAAATTTAGAAGAAAATACCTTAAAAGATATAAGTAAATTAGAAAATGGAAGCAAGCTTGTTTTGGCTGATTTGGCAAAGCAAAATGAAGGGATTTATTATATTCAAAATAAGGATTTTTTTTCGATCATAGAAATTAAAGAGGCACAAGTGGCATACATTATAAACAAGGTAAAAAAATGTTAATACTCTCAAGAAAAGAAAATGAAAGCATTAAAATAGGCGAAAACATAGAAATAAAAATTATCCAAACTGGCAAAGGTTACACTAAAATAGGCATAGAAGCGCCAAAGTCTTTAATGGTTTTACGCAAAGAATTGCTTGACCAAATCAAAGATGAAAATCTACACTCAATCGCTAATGTCGATGATGCAAAAATCAGCAATCTAGGAAAAAAACTCAAACAATGAAAAGCTACGCAAAAGCCAACATATTTCTTAAAATCATAGGTTTTGATGATAGAAATTATCATTTATTAAGCTCGCGTTTTATACTTTTGGAAAATTTATATGATGAGCTTTTTTTGGTAAATGAAAAGCAAAGTGATGGTTTTGAAATTTTAAGTGATTTTAAATGTGAAGACAATATCATTGCCAAAGCTTTTAAACTACTATGTCAAAAAGGCTATCAAAAAGAATTAGAAGAGCTTTTTAGTCAAAAAAGTTTAAAACTAATCAAAAATATCCCAACTTGTGCAGGACTTGGCGGAGGAAGCTCAAATTGTGCTACTTTTTTAAAAATGATAAATGAAACACTGAATTTAAAACTCTCTAAAGAAAATTTAATTCAAATGAGTGTCGCACTAGGTAGTGATATTGCCTTTTTTCTTAGTGATTTTAAAAGTGCAAATGTCGGCGGCTGTGGGGAAATTGTACAAGAATTTGAAGATGATTTAGTGGAACTTGAATGGACTTTTCCCGATATAGCTTGTCAAACACAGGCTGTTTATAAAGAATTTGATCTAAGTTCTTTTGATTTAAATCAAAATTTAAAACAAGCTCAAATTTATGAAAAATTAAGCACTAAAGAATTACTTAGCTATAAAAATACCGCTTTAAATGACTTATTTATCCCTTGTGTATCTTTATATCCTAAAATGTCATTTTTCTTAACGCAAAATTATTTTTTAAGCGGAAGTGGAAGTAGCGTTTTTAAGGTAAAACAATGAAAATCATTGCAAGAAATAAAAAGGCTTTATTTGACTATAGTGTGATCGAAAAATTTGAAGCAGGCGTGGTATTAAAAGGTAGCGAAGTCGTTGCTTTGCGCGCAGGAAGAGCGAATTTAAAAGACTCTTTTGTTCGCATCATTAAAGGAGAGCTTTTTTTACTCAACGCTCATATTTCGCACCTTAACACAACGCATTCTTATTACAAACACGATGAAAGAGGCGCTAGAAAGCTTTTAATGCATAGAAAACAAATCGATAAACTTTTAGGAAAAGTAAGCATTGAAGGATACACTTTGGTGATTTTAGATTTGTATTTTAATGCCAAAAATAAAGTTAAAGCCACTCTAGCCTTAGCAAAGGGTAAAAATTTACATGACAAACGCGAAACCCTAAAGAAAAAACAAGCCGATTTAGAAGCAAGAGCGGCGATAAAAAACTACATCTAAGGAAAAATCATGAAAAAAACTTTACATTTTGTTTTATTTTTTGTTCTACTAAGCTTTTTTTATGCTTGTAGCAATGAAGAGGTTAAAAATGAGCTATTATTTGCGGAATTTAAGCCCAATGAAAGCCTTATTTTAAAAAATATTAACGGTGGGGAATTAACCCTAGTGAGAACAAAAAATGGCTTTGCCATTAAGGGCGAAGAGGATAAAATTTTAATGTTTGATTTTTTTGGCACTTTCTGCGCGCCTTGTAAAGAAGAAGCTTTGCATCTAAGTCGCTTACAACAAGAAAATTCACAAAAACTCATTTTAATAGGTCTAAGTCATTTTGAAAGCGTTGAAGATAAAACCGTCAAAGAATTTGCGGATAAATACGGAGCTTATTATTTTTTAAGCAATTCTAAGCAAAACGATCGCATTATAGCTCAAATTTTAAAAGATATTAATTATCAAAGTATGGAGCAATTACCTTTTAAAGTTGTAATTAAAAATGGTATTTATCAAGAATTGACAAATTATTGGGAGGCTGGTGTAAAATCACTCTTTTATATAGGAAAAGTACCAACATCTACCATACAAGAAGATTTAAATCGTATTATGGAAAAATAAATGCCACAAAGTCAAATTCTTGAAAAAACAAAACTCGAACAACCTAAAATGTTTAAGGTTTTATTGTTAAACGATGATGTTACGACTATGGATTTTGTTATAGAAATTTTAATGAAAATTTTTCATTTTAATCTCGAAAAAGCCCAACAAATTATGCTAGAAATTCACCACAATGGTAGCGGAGTTTGTGGGATTTTTACTGAGGAAATTGCCCTTTCAAAACAAAAACAAGTTAAAAATGCAGCTATGTTAGCAAATTTTCCACTTCAAACAAGGATAGAACCTGTATGAAATACGAAGAGAATTTAGAAATTTTTTTAAAAAATGCCTACGAACTTTGCAAGGCAAACCATCACGAATTTATCACTTGTGAACATATACTTTTTGTATTAACAAGACTAAGCACAGATTTTAAAAATCTTTTTGAAAAAATCGCTCAAACAGAAATTAAATTTTTAGAAAATGATTTAAAAATTCACATTTCTAAAAACAATACCTTTTTAAGCCAAGAAATCAACCCTGAATATTCAGTTGTTTTAGATGAAATTTTAAATTCTTTAGACAATTTTATTGTTTTAGAATTTTTACAAAAACTTTGCAATGAAGAAAGAACTTACGCGCAAGTTTTGCTTAAAAAATATCAATTTTCATACGACAAACTTGCAGAATTAAAATCTCAAAATGAATTTGAAAATCTAAATTCATACACACAAAATTTAAACACCCTAGCTCAAAAAGGCAAAATCGATCCTTTAATAGGAAGAAAATTTGAACTTGAAAGAATCATGCAAATTTTATCAAGACGCAAGAAAAACAATCCCATCTTAGTAGGCGAAGCAGGAGTTGGAAAAACAGCCATTGTAGAAGGCTTGGCCTTAGCAATCACACAAAAACAAGTCCCAGAGCATTTGCAAAATGCACAAATTTATGCCCTAGATTTAGCGGGTTTATTAGGAGGAACAAAATACCGCGGAGATTTTGAAAAAAGGCTTAAAGATATACTCAAAGAGCTTGAAAAAATTCCAAATGCGATTTTATTTATCGATGAAATTCACACCATAGTAGGTGCTGGAAGTAGCAATGAAAACCACAGCGATATGTCAAATCTTTTAAAACCAGCACTTAGCAATGGTTCGTTAAAATGTATAGGAGCAAGCACTTTTATCGAGTATAAAAACACCTTTGATAAAAACAAAGCCTTAAGTCGCCGTTTTGCAAAAATCGATATTGACGAGCCTAGCAAGGAAGAGTGTTTGCTTATCATAAAAGGCTTACAAAAACAATATGAAAATTTTCATCACATTAAATACAGCCAAGAGGTAATTGAAGCGAGCGTAGAGCTCGGCAAAAAGTATTTTAATGATAAATTTTTGCCTGATTCTGCTTTAGACTTGCTTGATGAGCTTGGTGCTTCATTTGCTTTAAAACAAGAAAAAAATAAAAAAGCAAATCTTAAAGATCTAGAACAAATTTTAAACAAAATGACAAGATCTCACAAAATTTTTGAACTTGATTTCACAAAATGCTTGCAAAATTTAGAAAAAACACTCAAAAAACAAATTTTTGGACAAGATGAAGTGATAAATTCGCTTTGTAAAAGTTTAAAGCAAAGTTATGCGGGGTTAAAAAATTCCCATTCTCCAAAAGGAGTATTTTTATTTACTGGTTCTAGCGGAGTAGGAAAAACAGAGCTTTGTAAAGCTTTAGCACAAGCTTTGGGCTTAAATTTAGAACGCTTTGATATGAGCGAATATGCTGAAAAACACGCTATAAGCAAGTTAATTGGTGCTCCAGCAGGTTATGTGGGTTATGAGGATGGTGGACTTTTAAGCAATGCTATACGCAAAAATCCTTTTTCTTTAGTGCTTTTCGATGAGATAGAAAAAGCTCATCCTGACTTAAGCAACACTTTTTTACAGATTTTTGATAATGCAAGTTTGAGTGATAATACAGGCTTAAAGGCTGATTTTAGAAATACCATTATCATCATGACTTCAAATTTAGGCTTAAAAGAAAACAATGAGCTGGGCTTTTTAAGCAAAAATGAAGAAAAAAATAATCGTGCCATTAAAGAATTTTTTGCACCTGAATTCATTAACCGTATTGATAAAATTTTGCATTTTAAAGATTTAAATAACACAGATTTAAGCAAAATTGTCCAAAAAGAGCTTGATGAACTTTGTGCTAATCTTAAAAATATTCAAATCAAAGCCGATGAAAAAGTCAAAAGCTACCTAGCTCAAAAAGCTTATAAAAAAGAATTTGGCGTAAGACTTTTAAAACGCGTTATTTCTGAAGAAATTGGCGAAAAATTAAGTGATGAAATTTTATTTGGCAAATTAAAAAATGGCGGATTAATTAAATTAAAACTTAGCAAAAATGAAACCATCGAATTTATATACTGAACTCTTAAATGCACCTAAAAATGCTCCGGTTTTTTTAAGTCAAAAATTTGAACTTGATTTTTTGGTTAAAGCTTATACTTTTGGGCTTTTTCCATGGACGAGCAAACCCATTACTTGGTGGTGCCCCGATCCGCGTTGTGTTTTATTTCCTAATGAGATTTATATACAAAAAAGCATGAAAAGATTTTTAAATCGCTACACTATAAAACTTGATACAAATTTTAATTCCTTGATAAAACTTTGTGGAAAAAACCGAGAAAAAACTTGGATAAGTGAAGATTTTATCCAAATCTATACCGAACTTTTTGAAAAAAATATCGCTCACAGCCTTGAAATTTATGATGAAAATGAGTTAATAGGTGGAATTTATGGTTTAATAATAGGCAAAGTATTTTTCGGTGAAAGCATGGTAAGCTTAAAACCCAATGTTTCCAAAATCGCACTCATTAAACTTTGTGAATTTTTAAAACCTTATGATTTTATTATTGATTGTCAAGTTTATAATCCCCATCTTGAATTTATGGGTGCTAAAAACATTTCACGAGCCAAATTTTTAACTCTTTTACAACAAAAAGTTTGCCAAAATACTGATTTTAACTCTTTTAAAAATATTATTAAATATTAGATTATATTAATAAATAATAATTAATGTTTATTATTTATTAAGTTATATTTAACAACACTTATCTTAAAATTAAAGAATTTTATTTTCAAAAGGAGCAAATCAATGAAAAGAAATAAAGTTGGCAAAATTTTCTTGTCTTTATCTCTACCTACAGTTTTCTTTTTATCTCAAGCAAATGCTGCTGAACAAGGAATTTTACAAGAACAAAACACCTATATAATTCCAAAACATAAATACACCAATGAACAAGTATATAATGAAAATACCAATACTTTCAATCGCTTAAATGGAAAAAATTATTATGGTATAAAAAGCAATGGAAAGATTAACGATATCACTTTAATTTATAATAATCCAAAAACTCCAGGATATACAACAAAAGATCTTCCTTATAAACTAGAAATTCTTAATCCCGATTTTACAGATGAAAAAATATCTCCAGATGGGAATAATATTGAAGAAGGAACAGAATTTACACGAGTGCAAAAAGCCGTTTATATACCTTTTTTAGTAAGTGCATTTTCTAATGGGGGAGATGTGTATTCTAATAATCTTATTATAGCTGATGGGGAACTTAGTTCTGTATATTTTCTAAAACCAACGGATAAAGAAGTTCCTACTCCAGCTCGTACAGAAAATGATGATAGATTTGATTATCTCATCACTGCAGGATTTACAAAAAAAGGGGAATCTTATGATAATACCATTGAAATTAAAGAAAATGGCTATATTAATATGGGGGTTGAAAATACCTATGCCTTACCACTTAATGGTGCACCTTATGTAGTAGGTGGCATATCTTTAGCCGGAGAAGTACATAACAATAAAGTCATTTTTCAAAAAGATTCTGCCATTGATTTTCATGCTAGTAAATTCACGCAAATTAATAATATAAGAAAATACGATGAAAGAATAATGCATATTATAGGTGGACTTTCTTATAATTCTGATGTAAAAAATAACAAAGTTACTTTTAATGGCTCCAAAATCATTGTTCATGGTCCTGCATTTGCTTATTCAACTCTCGCAGCTGCACATATTGTTGGTGGAATTTGCACAGGTAAATTAAAACCTTGCAATGCTATAAATAACACCATAGAAATCAATAGCTTAAACCTTGACCTAAGGGTAGATAGTTCAGGAACTCCCCTAGCCTATGATGCAATAGCAAACGAAATATTTTGGGGTGGTAGAACTAGTCACGGAAATGCCATAGGAAATAAAATCATCATTAATGATTTGCAAACCATCCTTGCACTTAATGCATCTGTCAAAGTTTCAGGATTGGTTGAATTTTACGGAGGTTATGCCATTGATGGTGAAGCTAATAATAATACCATAGAAGCCAATCTTCAACACTCCATCAAAGCTCACGAAAATTTCTTAGGAAAAAATGAATTCACTTTATATGGTGGATATGCCACAAAAGGAGCAAGTGGTAATTCTATCAACATAAGACATAATCTCACTTCAGAGGATATGCCCGAAAATCACCAAGATAGAATTCAACTTGTAGCCGCTAATACCAAACAAGGTCAAGCAAATAACAACAAAATAAATATTTCAAATATCAATACAGCACTTCCGTTTTATATTTATGCAGTTGAAAAAAGGATGATGCAAAACCAAAAATATTACGCAGATAGTGCAGATTCAAACAGCATTGTTTTGCGAGATGTAAAATCCTCTAAAGCATTAAATTCAGTAATTGAAGCACAAACTCTAACAAACAATGCTATTAATTACAATGGCGTTCAAAGCATAAGCTCAATTAGTTCTACCTTCATTGCCTCAAAAGTATCCATTAGAGCAAATGAACTTTCTAATAACAATCTTGTCAATCTCAAAGATTATTCTTCTGCAGCAAGAGAAAACATTTATGTTATTCGCGGAGATAAAGAAGTTATGTATAATAAAATGTATCTTAATAATATTACCTTAGGAACAGCATCAGACAAAAGAGAAGGTATTATTGTGATAACTGCGGGACTTGGTGAAAAAAGTCATGATAATATACTTGCCATTACCAATTTAAATATTGATGAATATCACAATAATAGCCAAATTTACATCGCTCCATCTGCTCACCTAACACGAACAAATGCAAATTCTTCAAGTGATAATACCTTATACATGGGTGGAACTCATAATATCTTTCAAGACACTATTATCAATAACATTAGCGGAAGTTTCAATCAAACTGTAACAGAGAGCGAAAACACTGAAAATTACACTTCTGCAATCACTCCATCATCAAGTGCTTTCACAAAAGGTAATCATTTCATTGTTGATTCTAATGTAGTAGCTAATACTATAAATAATTTCGAACATTATACCTTCATTCTTTCTAAAGATATTGATATAAATAAAGCAATGATAGTTTCAAACTCTACAGCCTTAAATTTATCTAGTCAAGGTGCATTAAATTTGTATACCAAAGATAATTTTAATGTCAAAAAAGGTACAAAAATCAAAATCATCGAAAGTAAAGCTGGTTTTACAGATATTGAAGGTAGGGCTTTGGATATAAATAATCTAAAAAGTTTACTTACTACAATGAGTAAAAATACTAAACAATTTAGCACTAAGATGATTCCTAATTTGAGCAATAAAAAATTAAACAAGCTCAAATATACACTTGAAACTAATGAAAATGGCACGATCATTTATATGAATATCATCTAAAAAATTATAGATATTAGAAAAGTAAATAACTTTTCTAATATTTTATAAATATTTTAAAAAAAATAATAAATATTTATTTTATATGATATAATATTAGCTTTGTTGTTTATTAGTTAAAATTTAATTTGAAAAGGTTGTAAGAAATGAAAAAACTATTAATTATCCCTATATTGCTCGGCAATTGTTTATTTGCGCAAGCATCGCAAGAACAAAGCGAAATGGATATTTCTAAATTTGTTGCAAATGCAAATGATTACTCAATCGACCGCGAATATAGCGATATGATAGAGAATTCTCCTTATAAAAATGTCCCACAAAATAAAAACTTAAATAACACCTTAAAAACAAAAAATACCCCTATTAAAAATCAAGAAAATAATCAAACCAAAACTCCCAGTAGTCAAAATCAAAAACCAATAATAACAAAATATAAATTTCATATCGACAATGAAGGAGAAACTTTTGAAAGTCTAAAAGTAAGCGAAGAAGAACTCCAAGAATTATTAATAGACTTTAGAACAAAAAAGTTTGAAATTAAAGATCTTCAAGATATTTCAAACATCATTTCCTACTTTTTTCAAATCAATGGCTATCCATCAGCAACTGCTTATGTTCCACAACAAGAGCTAACAGACAGTATTCAAGTAAATATCGCTTTAGGAGTTTTAGGAAAATACATTATTAATAATCAAACCGGTACAAGAGACTATGCTATAGAAAGTAAATTAAATCAAAAACTAAAAGGTAAAATCATTACCATAAAAACCATAGAAGATTCTGTTTATAGAGTAAATGAAATGTATGGAGTAGAAGCTTTAGCTGCACTTCAAGCGGGTGAAAATTACGGAGAAACTGATATTGTTATCAATGTAGAGCAAACTCAAAAAGTAAGCGCTATGGTTTATGGCGATAACTATGGCTCACAAGGTGCGGGGATATACCGCGGAGGTATCAATGTAACCTTTAACAATGTCGCAAGACAAGGTGATAGCGGAAGCGTTTTCTTGCAAAGAAGCGATGAGCAACAAACCAACTATGGCATCAGCTATACAACTTTTTATGGAAATTTTAAAGTTACCACAGGTTATTCTCAAGGAAGTTATGCTTTGGGTGGAGAACTTGAAGATATGGGAATTTCTGGAACTTCAAAAGATTTAACAGTTAATGTTTCTTATCCTGTATTTTTAACCACAACAGCATCTTTATATCTAACCAGTGGTTTTGCTTATAGGGATTTAAAAGACTATATGATGATTTGGGGATTTTGGCCAAATGACACTTTTAAACACAGTTTTGCTTATAAATTTGGTATAGAAGGAACTTATAACGGCTTAAGCAATAATAATTTTTCTTATAGTGCTATCATCACTCACGGAACTGTAATAGGTGACAATGATAATGTAAGATATGCAAATCAACAACAAAGATTTTTAGGACAATTTGCAAAACTTAATGTTAATATCAATAACTCTTATTTTTTCCACCCTTTACTTACCCATGTAGCCACCATTTCTTACCAACAAGTTATCAATGGCGCCAAACTTGACTCTTCAGAAACTATGTCTTTAGGTGGACCTTATGGAGTAAGAGCTTATAGAAACGGTGAAGCCGATAGAGATAATGCTATCATTGGAAATTTTGGCTTGCGTTTTACTTCGCCTATACCAAATTTTTATATCACTCCATTTTATGATATAGGCTATGCTTGGTTTAATAAACACGCATATGGAGATGATTTGTTTATGGATGCTTTTGGACTTGAGCTTTTATACATCAAACCGGGAAGCTTTTATGCCAAACTTGATGCCGCTAGAGCTTTACACACTTATGAAGATAAAGACTTGGGTGTAAAAGATGGCAAACCAAGAGCTAGAATTTATTTTAGTGCCGGAAAATACTTCTAAAAAATTTTAAGGTGATTTCCACCTTAAAATTTTACAAATTTCATAATTTTTATATTAACTCTACTACAAATTAAAATAAAAACACAGTTAAAAAATAATGAATTTTAATTTATTTAGCAAAAATATTAATAATCCCCACAATAATCATTTTAACCCCCATAGCTACGATAAAAACTTGCGAAATTCTTGAAAATACATGTAAGATTAATTTCCCTACAACTTTTTCAACCGTAGCAGCAAAATGAAATAAAATAAACATAAAAGCAAAAGCCGCAATCACAGCACCAATAGCTATTTGCATCCCACTATCTTCAGATATCACAATCACAGTTGATAAAGTCCCAGGTCCTACAAGCATAGGAAAAGCCATAGGAACGATAGAATGTTTAAGCAATTCTTTTTCACTTAAACTCTGATAACCATCAAAGGTTTTAGTTACCTGTGAAGCTTGAAATAAAAGATTTTTTATCGCCATAATCACCAAAATAAGCCCACCTGCTATCCTTAAATCATCAAGTCCTATCCTAAACATATACTTCATGATATAAGGACCAGAAATAAGAAAAATCAAAACAATAATGCAAGCGGTGTAAAGAATATTTCTAAAAAGCTTCTGACGCAAATTTGTAGGTAAGTTTTCACACATAGCAAGAAATTGAGTTAAATTTCCAAAAGGATTTAAAACCGCAAGTAAAGTGATAGACCAAAGCATAATCGCTTCTAATTGAGTTTCTAAATAAAACATAAAAAACCTTTAAATGAAAATTATAACTAAAAAATAAAAATATCAGTCAAGTTTTAACGAAAAATAATATAATTTTATCTAAAATCCATTCAAAGAAAAGTTATGAAAAAAGAATTTTTTAGTACTTTAGAAAATATACTTTACGAGCAAGATTTCCAAACTAAAGTCTATAAATTTAACGATTTTTATGAAAATTTTAAACAAAATAATTTAATTTTCAATCACGAATTTAAAGCTATATTAAAAGATAATTCAAGAAAAGATTTAATCTTAGTCCATCCCACAAGGATACGAAGACCTAAATTTACAAACTCGACTCAAGCACTAGCAAAAACCTTGCATTCTATTGCACATATAGAATTTAGTGCGATAAATTTAGCACTTGACGCAAGTTATAGATTTACAAATTTGCCATTAAAATTTTATACAGATTGGCTTGAGGTGACAAATGAAGAAATCAAGCATTTTATGCTTTTACAAAAAGCTTTAGAAGATCTTGGCTATAAATATGGAGATTTTGCTGCTCACGATAATCTTGAACTCGCCCTAAAAGCAACAAAAGATTCTTTAAGTTTAAGAATGGGAGTGGTTCATCGTGGCTTAGAAGCTAAGGGACTTGATGCTAATCCCTTTGTACAAAAAAAATTACAAAGCAATAATCATCCTATAAAAAGCTATCTTAAAGAAGTGCTAGACATTATCTTAAATGATGAAATAAAACATGTGAGCAAAGGGGATTTTTGGTGGAATTTTTCCAAAAAAGACGATGAACAATTTATCGACTTATGCAAAAAATTCAAACAATTCTCACTTGTAGGTAAAAGCATCAATGAAGAAGCGAGATTAAAGGCTGGATTTAGCCAAGAAGAAATTAAAGCACTTCAAAAGATTGATTTTTATTAATAGCTTTATTTGTGATATCTATAAGGCATTGTGGTATTTTTTGAATTTCAGCTTTTACCTATTGTATAAAAATCAAGGCTCTATCTTTGCTATCTAAGAAGATTAATCTGCAATGTTTTTTAAATCATTTAAAAACTCATCAGAATAATGAATTACCACTAATGGCCTTTTTGTTTTAATTGTTCGTAAATTCGGTTTTGGAGTAAAATTTCAATTCTTTATTTTCAAGCTTATTAACTATATTTTTCAATCTAATAGTATCCACTTGACTTAAATTGCTTTGCAAGGTTTTAATCGTTATTGTCAGGTTCTACCACATTGATTTTTTCGCCAAAGAGTTGTTTTAAAGAATTAATCATCTCATTTGTTAAAGTGAAGCCATTTTGGGCTTGAAGCATAATTGCATTTGCCATTTTTCTACCTTTTTGTTGTATTTTAGTATTCTAGTGTAGTTTTAATGCCTATGAATAAAATACTTAAATACCGATAAAAAACCAAAACTATTGCTATATTCCATTAAAACTTTCTCTATTAATTCACTTGTAGCTATTTATAACAATAATTCCACAAATAGCCATACTTATAATACCCAATAGAAGAAGACTAACAACAAAAATTCCCATTTTACTCCTTTTTAGTTTTTTCTATTTCTTGTATTGTTTTTTTAATCTTAATATGCAAGATTAAAATTAAAATCATCATAACGATGATACCTATAGCACTAGCAATAATTAAATAAATTTCTGTTTTTTTGATATTGCATTGCAATAAATGCAAATAGAGCAATAAAGATTGTGATGAAATAATTTTGCCATCACCTTAATTCTGCTAATTTTTCTTTTAACTCATCTAACTTTGCGATAAAGAAATTATGGCTAAAAATTTACAATTTCACTGTTTTAACTATTAAAACCGAGTAAAAATCTTTTTATCTTGCTTTTGTGTTATATGAAGTTAAATTCCTTTGGCTATTGAGTGCATACTCAATTCATCAACACACAAAGCAAATAGTATTTAAAAATATACAAAAACATAAATTTAATTTTTTTAAATTTATCTTATGCAATGCATAAATAAAACACCAAAAATTACAAAAATATATAGGCGTCTTTACCCATCAAAAACAAAAATCTATTAAATCCAAAAAAGAATATTAAAGTTTATTTTTTTAAAGTTTTATTTGTCTTTTTTAAAATCACACTACACATGGTATAAACTGCTCTTAAAATGCCATAAAATACATAACTTGTAGCGATAACAGCCACACTTTCCAAAGGATAAAGGTATAAAAAAGAACAAAAAACCATAAGTATCACCAAAACCCTTAAAACATTCGCTCGACCAAAATCAACCTTTTTAAAACTAGGATAGCGGATATTACTTACCATCAAAAGAGCTAAAATGGCTTGTAAAATAAGAAAAAAGACCCCATAAGGTTTTAAAAAATCATAACTTAAAAAAGAAAAAGTCCAAATAGCACTTACCACAGCCGCTGTAGGTATAGGGAGACCTATGAAAACAGAAGGCTCATAAGTGCCTGTAGTGACATTAAACCTCGCTAAACGGATTGCACCAAAAACAACAAAAAAAGCTGTGATTAAAGAACCAAGTCTTCCAAATTCAGAACCTATTGCCATATAAAAAAGCACAGCAGGAGCCACTCCAAAAGCTACCAAATCTGCTAAAGAATCAAATTCTACTCCAAATTTAGAAGTGGTGTTTGTAAGTCTTGCCACGCGTCCATCAAGTCCATCGCAAATCAAAGAAAAAATAATATAAAATAAAGCCGCGCCGTATTTACCCTGCACCGAAGCTAATATGGAAATCACACCTAAAAAAGCTGAAATAGCAGTGAAAAGATTAGGCAAAATATACGCGAAATTAAATTTAGTATCCATCACACTTTCTTTTATGAAAAATATCCAAGCAAAGAACAAGCTTTAATCTCATCGCCAAGTCCTGCTAAAATCCTTGTATCTTTTGGCAATAAAAGACAAACTTTACCATTGTGAGTAAAACTAAGCTCATTGCAAGCTTCAAGCTCTTTAGAAAAATCATACAATTTTAATTTTCTATCCAAAGAGCCCGCGTAAATAATCATAGCCATTTCTTTATCCAACACGCTTAAATTAAGTCTTATATTCTCATTCAAATAAGATGAAGACTTAATTTCTGAACACAAAAACAAACCATGATTTACCTTAACATTTTGAATTTCTGCTTTTGCGCAAGATCTTATGCTCCCTACATTATAAAAAGCATTTTTTATCACAAGGCTTACACACTCGCCCAAATTCTCATCATAAGCATTGCCTATATAGACAACGCGCCCATCAATTGGTGATAATATAGCCTTTTTATCCATGCAAAATCTATCGCGCAAAGGATTTCTATACAAAAAAATCAAAAACAAAGTCAATAAAAACAAAAACCATGAAAAAGTCCAAAAAATCAGCACCAGCAAAAACAATAAAAAAACAGCAATAACACTAAAATATCCTGCTCTTGCCAAAATCATATTTTTCATTTTTCTTTGTTTTCTTCTTTATTTTCTTCGCCAATAATTTGCAAACGGCTCGGAAGATTATTTTGCACTTCGTATTCTTTGATAATCTCTCTTACTTTTGTGCCTTCTATGGTTTCTTCTTCATAAAGTGCGCTAACCATAGTTTCAATCGCACCTTTATAAGTGCTAAGCGTTTCTTTAACATCTTTATAGCGCTCATCTAAAGTTTTTTTAACATAGTCATCTAAAGACTCTGCCATTTTTTCAGAATAATCTTTTATAGTTTGCCCACCACTTAAAAATGTATTTCTTTGTTTTTCAAGAACCATAAGTCCAGCGATCTCACTCATTCCATACATAGAAATCATTGCTTTAATGATATCTGTAGCTCTTTCAAGATCATTACTTGCGCCAGTTGAAATTTCACCGATAAAAACCTCTTCTGCAGCACGACCACCCAAAAGCACATCAACTTCAGCGATCAACTCATGTTTTTGCATTAAAAATTTATTTTCTTCAGGGGTATTTAAAGTATAGCCAAGCGCTGCAAGTCCGCGAGGGATCACAGAAACTTTACTTACGCGTTTTGCACCCTTTGTTGTTTCAGCAATTAATGCATGACCGCACTCATGATAAGTCACGATTTTTTTCTCTTTATCATTAATACGGCGCGATTTTTTCTCAAGCCCAGCTATAGCTCTTTCAACCGCTTCTACAAGATCATTTTGCTCTACATATTTTTTAGAATCCCTGCCCGCCAAAAGCGCTGCTTCATTAATGATATTAGCCAAGTCAGCCCCTGCAAGTCCGGCTGTAAGTCTTGCAATATCTTCAACCTTAACATTTGGAGAAATTTTAACATCTTTCATATGCACTTTTAAAATTTCACATCTGCCTTTAAAATCAGGCTTATCCACTAAAACTTGTCTATCAAATCTTCCTGGTCTTAAAAGCGCAGCATCTAAAACCTCTGGGCGGTTTGTAGCTGCTAAAACAATCACTGGAGAACTCTCAGTACCAAAACCATCCATTTCGGCTAAAAGCTGATTTAGGGTTTGCTCTCTTTCGTCATTTCCGCCCATCATACCACTTGCCGCACGACTCTTACCGATAGCATCAATTTCATCAATGAAAACAATAGCCGGTGCTTCTTTTTTTGCATTTTCAAACAAATCCCTCACACGAGATGCACCCACGCCCACAAACATTTCTATAAAAGATGAGCCTGAAACACTAAAAAATGGTACATCAGCTTCACCAGCAACTGCTTTTGCAAGCAAAGTTTTACCTGTGCCTGGAGGTCCTACAAGCAAAAGCCCTTTTGGAATTTTAGCACCAAGTTTGATATATCTCTCAGGAAATTTAAGAAAATCCACAATTTCTTTCACTTCTTCTTTAGCCTCTTCCACACCTGCTACATCATTGAATTTAACCTTTGGCTTTTCTGAATTGACAAGCTTTTTTGAACTTCCTATACCCAGTATAGAACTTCCCATATTTTTTTGCATACGACTTGCCAAAAACATCCAAATTCCAAAGAAAATAAATACGGGTAAAACCCAAGAAAAGAAAATATCACTTAACCAATTTGTCTCAGAATATGCTCCATAAGCAATGTTTTTGCTATCGAGCAAAGCCACAAGTTCTGGATCATTAACTTTTTTAGCAATATAAATTGTATTAAGAGAATTTGAAACCGCTTTAATTGTAGTTTGCCCTATGCTAACTTGATTGATCTGACCACTTTCAACCAATTTTTTAAATTCAGAATAAGCGATATTTTTACTCGTTTCAGTTCCATTCATTGCACTGCTTAAACCACCATCGCCATCTGAAAAACTCTTAAAAAGTATCACCATAATAATCCCAAAAATCGCAAAAATCAAAATAGGATTTTTATTGAAAAAATTATTTGGATTGTTTTTTGGGGTATTGTTTTTATTGTTGTTATTTGTATTATTCATTACCTTCCTTTTTATAAACTAAACTCAGCCACTCATTGACCTTTAAACTTTCTACCAATTTTAAATCCTTAAATTTATCCTTAACTCTCTCTTCGTATTTGTCTAAAATTCCTGAAAGAATAAGATAAGCACCATCTTTTAGACTATTTTTTAAATCTTTTTCAAGTATCAAAATCACATCTGCTATGATATTTGCCACAATAAAATCGTATTTTATCGTAGCTTTATCAATAGAACCTATCCAAGAATGATTTAATGATAAATGATTTAATTTTGCATTAGATAAAGTACTCGAAATAGCTAATTCATCAGTATCGCAAGCATCAACCTTAAGTCCTAATTTTGCTAGAACTATACTTAAAATTCCGCTTCCACAACCAAGATCTAAAACTTGCATATCTTTTTTAGCATATTTTTGCAATAACTTTATACAAGAATGTGTACTTTCGTGATGACCAGAGCCAAAGGCTAAAGCAGGATCGATTTGTATATTAATTAAATTTTGTTTTGGTTCTTGCCAAGTAGTGTGTATATAAAAATTATCAATTTGTATAGGATTAACACCTTTTTTATATTCTTCAATCCAATCTTTATTTTCTTTTTGTTCTAATTTTATATCAAAACTGATTTTTTGAGATTTTTGTATTTCTAATTTTTCTTTCAAACAATTTAAAGCCCAAAATAAATCTTCCAAACTCTCATCAGATCTAACATAAATTCCCCCATCTTTTTCTTCTATAGCTTCAATACCTAAATCAAAAACAACATCGACAAAAAAGGGCAAAAAACCAATATCTACTTTAAAAAAAAGTTCATTATAATAAGATTGCATTTTTAAATTAAAAACCCAAAAATTATCCCACATTAGTACCTAAAACATCTTCAAGTTTTTCTTTTAAAACTTGCGGAGTAAAAGGCTTTACAATATAATTATTCACACCTGCTTTTAAAGCGGTAATAACCTCGGCCTTTCCACCCTCAGTTGTAACCATAATGATAGGCATATCTTCAAATTTTTTATCCGCTCTAACCTTTTTAACAAGATCCAAACCATTCATTTCTGGCATATTCCAATCAGTAATTAAAACCTTAATTGTATCATCTTTTTCAAGAATTTCCCAAGCTTCAAGTCCATGTTCAGCCTCTAAAACATCATCATGTCCAAGTCTTGAAAGCGTATTTTTAATAATCCTTCTCATAGTTGAACTATCATCTACAACTAGCATTCTCACCGCTAATCCTTTCCATAAATTCAAAAATTTATTTTAATTTGCAATTTTATCTTTTTTAAACTTATTAATCAAGTAAATATAAAAATTTATCCTTGATAATCTCCGTCCTTATTGTGATTAAATTCAGGCACAATTGTTTTTAGAATTTGAGCCGGATTTTCACTTTTTACTAAAGCTTGAATTTGATCATTTAAAATCTGCAAATCTACCTTTTGACTTGTTGTTGCGAAAATACTTTCATATTGAGTTCTCACATCATTTTCGTTAATCAAAAGTTCTTCAAAAAGTTTTTCACCTTTTCTAAGTCCTGTGATTTTGATCTCTAAATCGTTTTTATTTGAAAGCATAAGCATTTTTTTAGCCAAATCTATAATCTTCACAGGCTCACCCATATCAAGCACAAAAAGCTCCCCACCTTTAGCAATAGCCGCTGCTTGTAAAACAAGCTGAACGGCTTCACTAACTAGCATAAAATAACGCACTATATCAGGATGAGTTAAAGTCAAAGGTTCGTTATTTGCAATCTGTGCTTTAAATTTAGGTATCACACTCCCACTAGAACCCAAAACATTGCCAAAACGCACACTTGAAACTTCAAAATTTTCATCACTTGAATTTAAAGTATAAAGCTCGCAAACCCTTTTAGTGCAGCCCATTATACTTGTAGGACGCACCGCTTTATCTGTACTTATCATCACAAATTTTTTAACCCCATTTTTCTTGGCCGCATCGGTTAAAATTTTTGTCCCCAAAATATTATTAAGCACGGCAGAATGTGGATTTTGCTCGCAAAGTGGGACATGCTTGTAAGCAGCAGCATGCAAGATAAGATCTGGCTTGTATTCTTTTAATACTTCATTTAAACTTTCTTCGTCTAAAATACTAAGCATTACAGGAGTGATTTTTTCTTTATGCAAACTTAAATCTTCATTGATTTTATAAAGATTAAACTCACTATGATCTAGCATTATAAGATGTTTAACGCCAAATTTAATGCATTGCTTGCAAAGCTCACTGCCTATAGTACCCCCTGCTCCACTTACCAAAACAACCTTATCCTTTAAAAAAGTTGCCACTACCCTATCATCTAAATCTTTTGGCTTTCTAGCAAGCAAATCTTCTATACTGATATCTCTAGCCTCATTTCTTGTGAAAGAAAATATTTTAACATCACTAATACCATACGAAATCAGTTCATCGAAAAGCTTTTTTAATTCTTCTTGTTCCAATTTTAAAGCAATGATAGCCGTTTTAATTCCATCTTTAGCATAATCTTTGATTTTTTCTTTTTCTTCTACAATGAATTTATCGCAATATGTTCCAATTAGCTCTTTTCTCTCATCAACCACTGCAATAGGAAAAAGCCCCAAAGATCCCTCTTTTGCACCTTTTAATAGATGCAAAGCCTTAGAGGTTGCACCCACAACAATGCAAGGATTTTCTTCATCAATCAAATTAGAATGTCTAAAATCAACAAACATTCTTTTTGAAATTCTTAAAGTTCCTATAAACATATAAGAAAGTACAAAATCTATACCAATTACACTTCGCGGAAAAGGATTAAAAAAATCTCCATAAAAATAAAAAATTCCCAAAAAACAAAGCTCTGCTAGGGCCAAGGCAAAGAAAATTTTTCTTGCCTCATTTAAAGAAAAAAACCTCCACGCTACTTTATAAATTCTAAAAATGAATAAAAAAGTTATTTTTAAAACAAGTAAAATAAGCCCAGCTTTAATCATACCTTCATAAAAAATATCAGGAATATCTCCACTAAAACGCAAAGAAAAAGCCAAAAAAATCGATAAAAGAAACAAGAAAACATCGCAGCAAAGAAAAAAAATCAATCTTTTGCTTTTATAAAAAGTTAAATTCATTCTTATCCTTCAATGCTTTTTAAAATCAAATCTGAAATTTCGCACACATCATCTTTACTCATCGCAGTACCACTTGGCAAGCAAATTCCTTTTTGAAAAAAGAGCTCACTATTGCCATTAACATAAGCTTTGGCACCCTTAAACACTTCTTGCATATGCATACTTTTCCAAAGTGGGCGCGTTTCGATTTGCTCCTTTTTAAGATCATCTATAAGTTTTGAAATTTTTGGATGCAAATTTAAATCTTTTTTTGAAATTTCTATACATTTTTGATAAGCATTCATTTCATTTTTATCAAAATCAATCAAAGCTGTGCTTAACCAACGATTGCTTCTTGAATTTGGCAGTTCATCTAAAAAGACTAATTTGTCCCCTAAAAATTCTTTATACCACTCATAAATTTCTCTTTTTTTAAGCACTCTTTGTTCTAAAACTTCCATCTGTGCTACGCCAATAGCGCCCAAAACATTACTTAAGCGGTAATTATAACCATAGTCTAAATGCTCATAATGCAAGTAATTTTCCCTTGCTTGGGTGCTATAAAATCTCGCTTTTTCGATTTTTACCTTATCTTTCCCCACAAGCATTCCGCCACCTGAAGTGGTGATGATTTTATTGCCATTATAAGAATAAGCTCCAAATTCTCCAAAAGTTCCCAAAGCTTTGCCTTTATAAAAACTTCCTAAAGCCTCAGCCGCATCTTCAATTAAAATAATATTTTCTTTTTCGCAAATTTGGATAATCTCGTCCATTTTAGCCGCATTGCCATAAAGATGAGTCAAAATCAAAGCCTTTGGTTTTTTTTCGCATTCCTTAATGGCAAGTTTTAACAAATCAACATCAATATTAAAAGTCTCATCACAATCTATAAAAATAGGTCTTGCCTTAAGATAACAAATAGGAGCTACTGAAGCAATAAAAGTAAAAGATGAAGCCAAAACAATATCATCTTGCTCTACTCCTGCCACTCTTAAAGCCAAATGCAAAGCTGCGGTAGCTGAATTTAACGCCAAAGCATTTTCGCATTTAGAATACTCTTTTACACTCTCTTCAAAACGATTTACAAATTCACCCAAAGGGGCTATATAATTACTTTTAAATACTTCTTCTATATATTTTAACTCATTGCCACCCATATGTGGAGGAGAAAGAAAAAACCTCATTTTTTATCCTTTATTATAAAAAGTGATTTTACTAAAATGATGTATTTTATCTAAAATAATTTACTAAGTATCAAACGCTAAAAATTCTTTTGCAATCAAAGTTTATTTTCATACCAAATTTTGAGTTTTTCTAAGTCTTCTTTTTTATACATATCTTCAAAACCCTTAAAGAGTGTTTTATTTTTTGATTTGACAATAAGACAAGTTTGTGCTTGATTTAAAAGCTTCATTTTTTCTACTTCAAAAAGTTCTAAATCTTCTCGTTTTATATAAGTTTTATAAAAAAGATTATATTTAGTGATGATATAAATTCCATCTTCGCAAACTATAATTATATTAATACAAAAAAACATCAAAGTAATAGCGATAGAACAGAATAAATTAAGAAATCCCATATTAAGCTTCCAAAGATCTTGTAAATTTTCATTTTCTAATTCAAAAAAATAAGGAAGTTTATAAATCGCATCAAAATAATGCCAAATAACAAAAATAGATCCTCCACACAAAAGAGGTGTTACAAACATTATTAAGCTAAGAGCTTTAGAACTTCGTTTCATTTTAACTTTGATTTTAAAAAGAATTTTGTGTTTAATTTTATTTTTAATAGGAAATAAAAGCATTAAAAATATCAAATATCCAGCGCCACAAAATGCCCACCCCAAAAATGAGGGATATCTTACAAAATCAATCAAAAAGGTATATTCAAAACCCACTTACATCCTTTTTGCAGGCACTCCTACAAAAATGCCTTTTTCAAATTGATCTTTAATCAAAGTCGCTCCACCGCCTAAAATACTATCATCTGCCAAACTTAAATTCGGTAAGACACAAGAATTAATCCCCAAAAAACAATTTTTGCCAATTTTCACATTTCCTGCACACTTAGCCCCAACGCTTACATGGGAAAACTCGCCCACCACGCATTCATGCTCAATCACACTTGAAGTGTTTAAAATCACACCTTTTTCAATCTTTGCCTTTGCATTAACCACTACCAAAGGCATTATTAAAATTCCTGCATTTTCTTTTATATCCGCACTTTGACTGATAATCGCACTTTTATGGATAAGATTTACAATTTTAAAGCCATTTTGCAAAAGCTTTTCGTAAATTTTTTTTCTTATTTTATTATCCCCAATAGCTACAAAAATATCGTATTTTGGCAAAGAACTTTCAAATTTTTTACCCTTATTATCATCTAAAAAAATACATTCTTCATAGCCCAAACTCATAGCCACATCAGCACAAACAAGCCCATGCCCACTCGCACCATAAATGTAAATTTTTTTAGTTCTTTCCATCAAATTTCTCCGTTGTCACGCATCCTTCTTTACTCACTCCACTTCTTTTTAAAACCTTTAACGCCGTTAAAAACATAATTTTTAAATCAAACAAAAAAGAAATATTTCCAACATAATACACATCAAGTTCAAATTTTTTCTGCCAAGAAATAGCATTTCTACCATTTACTTGCGCCCAGCCTGTAATGCCTGGACGCACTTTGTGGCGGAGTTTTTGCTCTTCATTATAAAGAGGTAGATATTCCACTAAAAGTGGTCTAGGTCCTACAAAACTCATATCGCCTTTTAAGACATTAAAAAGTTGCGGTAATTCATCTAAACTTAAGCTTCTAACGATTTTTCCAAAGGCCTTTAAACGCAATTCATCGCTAAGCAATTCCCCATTTTCGTCTTTTTCATCACTCATTGTTTTAAATTTATAAATTTTAAAGATTTTTTCATTAAGTCCTGGACGGTTTTGAGTAAAAATTACACTGCCTTGAGTAATTTTTAAAAGCAAAGCGGTAATAATAATAAGGGGTGAAAAAAGCATCAGGAGAATTAAAGCTAAGCAAAAATCAAGCATTCTTTTTAAAAATTTTTCATACATTTTTCATCACCTTTTCATAAAGTTTTAAATAAGTCTTTGCAATTTCGTTTTCATCGTAATTTAACGCATCTTTAGCTGCATTTTTACCCAAATTCATTCTTAAATTTTTATCGACCAACAAAAGCTCGATTTTTTGTGCTAAGTCCTTACTATCTTTAGTTTTGGCCCAAAGTCCATCATAAGCGTTTGAAATCGCTTCCACGCAGCCTTCACACTCACTTACCACAATAGCCTTTCCACAAGCCTTAGCCTCCAAAACGCTTACGGGAAAACCCTCTTTATAGCTTGGTAAAACAAAAATATCACAATTTTGCAAAAGCTCCACTATATCGCTTCTAGCACCCAAATAATGCGCTTTACCAGAAGTTAAAAATTTCAAACTCGCACAAGAAGGATTATCATCTCTTCCACCTACTAAAACAAAATTTGCTCTATCTTTTAAAAGCTCTGCGCTTTCATAAAATTCTTTTACACCCTTATGCCACAAAGCTCTTGCTATCATTAAAATAATAGGCTTTTCATCGATATTTAAATTACGCCAAAAAGCTTTTTTAGCTTCCTTTTCTACTCTCATAGGAAAGAATTTTTTAAGATTAATACCCACAGATTTAATCACACAAATTTTATTTTCCTTAAGTCCTAAATTTCGCATAAAATCAGCATTTGAAGAATTGACAAAGATAAAACAATCAGCGATTTTAAAGCTTAATTTATAAAGAGTATTAATGATAAAACGCACCAAATTTTCCTTAAAACCTTGCTCGATATAAAAAGATCCAAGCCCTTCAACAAGCCCAATTTTATAAGGAATTTTTGCAAATTTTGCTGCGATTAAACCAAAGGTATTGCTTTTATGTGCCCCACTTTGTAAAAGATCTAAATTTAAGCTTTTTAAAACATTTTTAAGATGTAAAAAATTTTTAAAAACCACAAAAGGATTCAAGCTCGCTCTTGAAAGATCATAAATGACAACATTTAAATTTAAATCCTTTAATTTTTGCGTGTATTCATCTTGCGGCACAATGATAAAAACCTCATCTCCTCTAGCTATCAAAGCCTTTATTATAGGCATTCTAAAATGATATATGCTTGCCCCTGCGTGAGATAAAAACCCTACTCTCATTTTTTTATTTTAAAAACCTTTGCATTTTTATCATTAATAATCAAATCATACAAATCTTTATCATAATTGTTAAAGAAAAACATTTGAACAAAAGCACTATTAAACATTTTTTCATCCATAATGATAAATTGACCTTGCGCGGTTTGAAATTGCTCTTTTAAGAAAAAGACATAAACTTTACCTTGTGTATCCATAGGAGTAACCTTATAATCGCCAGTTGTTACGGAATTTATCTCGATAATTTCTTTTACCGCATAAGTATTATTCTCATCGTTTCTCCAAATTCTAAAATCTTCAGAAAGCTTAGATCCATCACTAAGTATAAATTCTCCATTATTTTGAAGCACAGCTCTTGTAACTCTAAATATAAAAGGATTTACCTCTCCTGTGCTTAAATCAATATTTGAAAAAGTTGCAACAGTAGAAAAAATATTCATCATTCTTGCTGGCATATAAATATAGACATCTCGCGTTTTTGGTGTTGAAATATTATAATTCTTATCCCTTAAATCGTATAAAAATAAATCAACATTGCTAGCATTATAATCTTTCATCATAGCCCGCAAGAGATCATTTCTTAAAATATCATTTTGTGGAGCATAAAAACCTTTTTCTGTATATTCAACACTAAGTCTTGCCATATTTGCAGCCGAAATTTGATCTTTGCTTAAAACAAAAGAAGGAAAGAAATTATCCTTACCCAAATGCTTTCCCCCATCAACCAAAGTTTTTACATCGCTATAATAACGGATAGGATAACCATAATCCCACCAAGCCACAACATAATCTTCCCTATCCGCTATACCTTTAAGCCTATTAAGAATTTCGGTTTCACTTTGAATAAACACACTAGGAGCTTTGTATTCATAGATATGTTTTAAGCCAAATACTAAACCCAAACTAAAAAGAAACGATAAGGTAGCAATTTTTACTTGTTTTTGTTTTTTTTGAATCAAAAATTCCATAATCGCTACCATAAAACAAAATAATAAAATAAAGGCAAGCAATAAGGAATTAAAATAGGTGGTATAAAATAAATTCAATACTAAATAAACAACAGAACAAAGTGCAAACAAGATTAAAGAAAAAAGTTGATATTTTCTTATTTTTTCTTCTTTTTTAAGCTCTATATTTTGTATAAAATTCAAGATTTTAACACCAATATAACCATAACCCAAAGCCATAATAGGCACAGCATAAATCGTAAATCTAAGTCCACCTTTAAGTGCTAAAAATCCAAGTGCTAACATTGGCAAAGCTAAAATCATACTTTTATGTTCCCTTAAAAGCCAAATAAGACCGATAAAGGCAACAATAAAAGTAAGCTCGTTAGTGCTAATTCTTTGCATAAAAACCGTCCAATCAATATCCCCAACCTCTTGAATAGTTTCATTAACATTAAAATAAACGAAATTTTGAGCCAAACTTCCTATGGCATCATTTTTAAAAATATAAAACTGCAATTGATAAATAATAGGATCAAGTCCTCCGCTAAAAATCAATAATATTAAAGTCAAAGCCCCTAAAATAGCAATAAGTCTAATTTTAAACCACTCATTTTTAAAAGCAAATAAAGCAAAAATCAAAGCCAACAAAGCTAACTGATAGAACCAAGCAAAAGGCGCAAGAGCTATCATCATAAAAATAATTGCCAGATAGGCTATATTATCTTTTCGGTGAAAGACATAAGTGTAAATTAAAAAAAGCCCCATAAAAGCACAATTTAAAGTATAACTTGATGGATACCACCAAAGATAAAAAATCATCGTAATAGGAAGCAAAATGAGTGATAATAAATCCTTATGTATAACCAAACGAATAATAAAAAACAATACAAACATTGGTAAAACAATCACAAGCATATCCGTATCATAATACCCACTCATCGTGCGATTATAATAACTATTTGCAATACTAGCTAAAGTGGCAGCGATAAGTCCCATTAAAGGTTGTTTGTATTCATTGGCAATTAAAATAATAGGAATGACAATCAAAGAAGAGAAAAAAGTACTCATATACAAAATAATAGTTTCAAAGCTAAAAGGAGTAAATTTATAAATATAATAAGTCAAAGTCGAAAGCGAAGAACCATAATAACTTAAATCATTTGGCTGATGAAAGCCTGCTAACATATCTCTTGCACCTTCAGCAAAGACATAGCCATCATTAGACATAATCATTAATTGATGATTAAAATAAAACTCATCAAAATCACTTGCCCACCAAACCCAATAAAATCTACATAAAACACTAAACGAATATGCAAGAATGATAAATAAAAATAAATGATAATTTTTAAAATTTTCTTTTTTAAACATTTTTTATCCTAATAAATATTTTAAAGCATCGCGTGCGATTTTAACTTTATCAAAATCAAGTGCTCTAGTTTTAGCCTTTTGTTTATAAGTTTTTCTTAAATTCTCATCTTCAAGCATGATTTTTAAACCTTTAAACATAGAATTTTCATCATCAACTTCAACCAAAAACCCAAATTCATCATTGCCAAAAAGCTCTCTTGCTCCACTTTTATGGTCAGTGCAAACCACAGCACAACCACAAGCAAGACTTTCGATTAAAACATTTGAAAAGCCTTCAAAAACAGAGGCAAAAGCAAAAAATTCGCACTTGCTCATATATTTATAAGGATTATTATCAAAACCTAAAAGCAAAACCTTTTCTTCCAAATTTAATTCTTTAATTAAATTTTCCAACTCATTTTTAAGCACGCCTTCACCCAAAATCACAAGTTTTATATCGGTTTTTAATCTTGCATAAGCACGGATTAACAAAGCATGATTTTTGCCCTTATCAAGCCTACCCACACTTAAGATAAATCTATCTTTTAAGCCGATTTCTTCTAAGGATTTTTGTTCTATATTTTCTAAATCAATGGCATTATATAAAATTTCGCATTTATTCACATCGATTTTAAAATTTTTAACTAAATCTTCCAAATTTCCCTTAGAATTTGGCAAAATCAGATCTGCCTTTGGATAAAGTAAAGTTATTAAAAATTTATTCACCAAAGAATTAAAATTATTTTTTGCATACATCACGCTTGGAGTAGTGCATTCATTGATCACAAGACGAGTTTTGTTACCAAAAATTCTTGCCATTAAAGCGATATAATTGGGACGATTTAGAAAAACAAATTCAGTGTCAATGTTTAAATTTTTACAAAGTTTTTTGTATTTTAAAGCCAAAAAAGGCAGTTTTAAAAATTTAAAAATAGGATTTTCACTTGGGTGCGAATGCTCTAAAAAATGAATATTGCACTCAGGAATTTCATAAGAAATTTTATCATTCATTAAAATCACATGCACTTCAAATTTTAAACTCAAAATAGGCAACAAAGTCGCCACAACCCTTTCAGCGCCACCACTTCCCAAAGAATAAATAAAAATCGCTAATTTTTGCATGCTAATCTCACTCTAATTTTTGATAAAAAAATAATTAAGCTATTTGGCACTATGCTTAATGCTAAAAGAATCAAAGCAGGGGTATTAAATTTGATTTTTAAACTTTTAAACAAGCAAAAATACATTTTCTTAAATTCTTTTGCCAATTTTGCATAATAAGCAGCCATTTTATAATACATCGCACATTGGCTTTTATAGTCATTATCTTTAGAAATTTGAAGTTCTTTTTCTAAAATTTTAGCCAGTTCTAAATAACCAAGATAAACCCTAAAAGCATTTTTTGATGCAGCTTTTGTTACACTATCATCGCGGTTAATCCTATAAATTCTAAAAGCCTTATGAATATAAAAACTTTTGCTCTCATATAAATGTACCCAAAGAGTGGCTTCATTGCCATAAAAATTTTCATTAAAACGATGATTTTTAAGCAAAGACTTTCTAAAAACAGATAAAAATTCCCCGCTAAACTTTGCCATCAAAAAGTCTTTTTTGCTTACTTCGCAATCTTTTTCAAGACCTCTTCCGCTAAATTTATCACTAAGTTTTGAATTCTCTTCAATCAAACAATTGCCAAAAACATGATCGTATCCTGATTTTAACTTTTCAATTAAAATATCAAGTGTATATGGCAAAAGTTCATCATCATCATCTAAAATCATAACAAATTCGCCCCTAGCCTCATCAAGACCGTTGTTTTTATTACCATTAGGACCTTGCTTGTATTTTGTATTTAAAACATACCTAATGCGCGTATCTTCTTTTTGCAATTCTTGCACAAGTTTAGCACTTTCATCTTTAGAATGATCATCACTTATTATAATTTCTAGGTCTTTAAAATCTTGATTTTGCACACTTTTTATAGCTTTTTTTAATAAATTCGCACGATTAAAAGTAGGGATAATAACGCTTAAAAACACACTCATTTTCTAACCTCTTCAATGAGATCTAGCCATTGACTGGCTATAAAACCAGTATCAAATTCTTTGCATTTTTTACTAGCATTTGCAAGTATTTTTTCTCTTAAATTTTTATTTTCCATTACACGAGTTAGGCTTTGACTTAAAGCTAAATCATCATCCTTAGGCACGATAAAACCATCTTTTTCATCAGCAATTAAATCTCTTGCCCCATCCGTATAATCTGTGCTAATTCTTAATACATCAAAAAACAAACTTTCTATCAAAACTGTAGGCAAACCTTCCACAAAAGAACAAAGACAAAGAATTTCAGCCCTTTGATAAAGACTTTTCATATCCTCAACACGCCCTAAAAATTCTATATTCACACCAGCAATTTTTGCTTCATTTTCCAAATTTTGCCTTAAAACACCCTCTCCTGCAATGCAAAAACGATATTTTTGCCTAAGCTCTAAATTCAAATTCTTCACCGCTCTAATAAACATGGAGGCATTTTTATTCTCATCTAATCTTCCTACAAAAATAACCATTTTTTCCTTTTTTATATCCGTTTTATCACTCAAAGTAAAATGACAAGGATTTAAAAGAACTTTTACATTTTTAACAAATTTTTCATAATATTTTTTATCACTACTTCCCAAAACACACAAAGCATTGCAATACCCAAAGCTTATTCTTCTTAAAAAACGCCAAATTTTAGACTTTAAATAACTTTGATGACTATGCTCGCTGATAATCAAAGGGGTTTTTATACCCCATTTTGCAAAAATACAAGCAATATTTGTCGTATCCAAAAAAGAAATAAAAATATCTGCATTATCTTCTAACATTGCTTTTCTTAGGGCGAAAAACCTATAAATTCTAGCCAAAATTCTATCCTTTAAATTTTGGTTTTTAAAATAAGGTAGAGATTTTACTTCTACGCTTTCATTTAAAGGATAGAAAGATTTTTCTTGATTGAATTTAATAATTTTAACTTCATGATTTTTGCAAAATTCATTTGCTAAAGTAACCAAAACCCTTTCAGCTCCTCCCGAATTTAAAGTTGAAATGATAAAAGTAATTTTCATAACAAACCCTGTTCTAATGTTAATTTTCCATGCTCTATCTTATAAATTTTATCGCATTTTGTTATGGTAGAAAGTCGGTGCGCAATGATAATTACGGTTTTATCTTTTGAAATTTTATAAATTTCATCCATAATTTTTTCTTCACTTTGAGTATCAAGCGCAGAAGTGGCTTCATCAAGAACTAAAATTTCAGGACTTAAATAAAGCGCTCTTGCAATGGCAATGCGTTGTTTTTGTCCTCCGCTTAGATTATTTCCCCCATCGCCAACTTTTGTCTGCGCTTTGTGAGGTAAATTGTTTATAAATTTGTCTAAATTAGCTTGCAAAATAACCTTTTGCATTAATTTCTCATCTACTTCATCACCAAAAGTGATATTTTTAGCAATGCTATCATTGAAAAGATAAATATTTTGCGGAATATAACCTATTTTTTGGCGATATTTTTTAAAGGTGTTAGAATTTAATTTTTTATCATCAATTAAAATTTCTCCCGAACTTGGATTTAAAAGCCCAATGATTAAATCAACCAAAGTACTTTTCCCACAACCACTCTCGCCAATGAAAGCTATTTTTTCTCCTTTTTTTATCTCTAAATTAATATCTTTTAATAAATTTGGCTTACCCTCATAAGCAAAAGAAAGATTTTTTAATTTAATATGCTTTTTAAATTCTATATTTTCATTACCTAAATGCTCTTCTTTCTCTTTTAAAACATCATAAATTATATCAAGTGAATTCCTATAATATAACAAGTCATGATAAGCATTAATGATGCGATTTGCACTTGGCATCAAACGATAAAGTGCTAGAACAAACATAGAAATCATAGCCAAAATACTTGAAATATCACTCTTAGTCTTTAAAACCAAAAACACAACAATAAACACCAAAACACAAAAACCCACACCTTCAAGATAAATTCTAGGCATAGCATTAACACTTTCATTGGTAATATTTGCCCTTGAAAAATCCATACTTTGATTTTCAAAGAGTTTTAATACCCCATCTTCTTTGGTTTTTAATTTGATTAATTTAAAATTATTTAAATTTGTTGCTAAAATTTCAAAAAAATTTCTCATAGCCTCTTCGCGTTTTTTACCTGCTTTTTTAATCATAGGAGAAAGCACTTTTACTAAAATAAAACCATTTAAACCCAAAAAAATGCTTAAAAATAAAGTGATTTTATAATCAATCAAAAGCATTAAACTATAGATCAATAAAATCACAAAAATTTCACTCATCATAAGCAAAAACGATGCTATCATCGTGCTTAAATTATACGCTTCTTGAGTGATGGTTTTTAAGAGATCAGAATGATTTTTTTGTGTGAATTTTTCATAATCAAAATGCAAAAATTTAGCAAAAACCTTATGAGCAATAGTATGATATCTACCCTTAGAAAATTTAGCCAATAAATGAAAATAATAAGCATTCAACAAAGCTCTAAAAATATAAAAAACAATTAAAGCGAAGCCAAAATACACCACAAATTCATAAATTGGCACATTAAAATGAGAATAAAAAGCTTTTAAATACTGATTTTTTTCAAACAAGGAAAAATCACTTGCTATGGACACAAAAGGCATAACTAAAGAGATCGCAAAGCTTTCCATAAAAGAAATGAGTATAGAAAAAAGCAATAAAAAAAATAAAAATTTCTTATCTTTTTTACTTAAAATAAAAAATAATTTTTTTAGCACTGCTTCTCCCACTCATAAGCACTTTTACAAATTAATTCCAAATCATCGTATTTTGGTTTCCACGAAGTTTTAGATCTTATTTTCGAAGCATCAGAAATAAGTACCGATGGATCTCCTGCACGACGCGGAGCAAGCTCAACCTTAAAATCTACCCCGCTAACTTTTTTCATCGTTTCTATCACTTCTTTAACGCTAAAACCATGACCATAACCGACATTAAAAATATCGCTTTGATTATTTTGTAAATATTCAAGCCCTGCTAAATGCGCACTCGAAATATCATCAACATGGATATAATCTCTAATACAAGTGCCATCTTTAGTATTATAATCATCGCCAAAAATAAACAATTTATCCCTTTTGCCTGCAGCACACTCAGCAGCTACTTTAATGAGTAAAGTCGCCTTAGGATAGCGTTGGCCAATAGGATAAGTATTACAAGCTCCTGCGACATTAAAATATCTTAAAATACAATACTTAAATTCAGGATGTGCCATATTAGCATCTTTTAAAACTTTTTCACTCATCAATTTACTCATACCATAAGGATTGATCGGCGCTAAAGGACTATTTTCATTCACAACAGAATTCTGTGGCTCGCCATAAGTGGCCGCAGTAGAAGAAAAGATGAAATTATTAGTATTATTTTCTATACAAGTTTGAATTAAATTTGTAGTATTAACAGTGTTATTCATATAATATTTCAAAGGATTTTGCATACTTTCAGGCACTTCAATGCTTGCTGCAAAATGCACAACAGCATCAAATTTTTCTTGCTTAAAAATTTCTTTAACACCCACAAAATCACTTAAATCTTGTTCGAAAAATTTAAATTTCTTTATTTTTTGCAAATCATCTAATGCGATTTTAGAACCCTTAGATAAATTATCCAAAACACAAATTTCATGATTTGTTTCTAAAAATTGTTTTAAGGTATGCGAGCCTATATAACCTGCTCCGCCTGAAATTAAAATTTTCATAATTAAATCCTTGCGATAATAAAGATAAAAAAAATATTCTATTATATTTTTCTTAATCATCTTTCTTTAAAATAAATTTCTCAATCTCATTTTGAACACAAGTAGAGAAAATCTCGACATAATTTCTATGTTTTTTTTTCTTTTTTAAGTATTCAACCATTAAATTTAAAAAATCCACATAATCACTTTCACATAAATTTCCCTTAATTAATTCATATTTTAAATACAGCATATAAGTATTTAAAACATCACTTTCGCAGTATTCATGAATTTTTTCATATTCTTCATTATAAAATAAAGTCATCACTTCATCGCCATGCACTTCATACTTCCCAGGAAGCCCTGCCATAGAACAAATCAAATCAAGCCTTAAACCCCTTGTACCGCCCAAAGATTCAAACAAATCACAATGCTTAAGCTCTGAAAAACGCGTTTTGTAATTATTCCATTTATCGCTTATTGTATCAAGATAGGTGCTTGCCTTAATATTGTATTTTAATGCCCTTAAAACCAAAACAGGCATATCATAATTTTTACCATTAAAGCTTACAAGCTTGGGTTGTTTTTCGATGAAATTGAAAAAATTCCTTATCATGCTCTCTTCATCATCGCCATCAATTTTATTCACCTTAATAAATCTACCAAAACTATCACTCACAACAGCACAGATGCTGACAATTTTATGAAAAGGCAAAGGTAAAAATTCATTTCCGCTTTGTTCTTTTTGCCACTCAAGCGCCTTTAAACTTACTTCTAAATCACTACCTTCAAAAGCTAAATTTTTTCTAATGAGTTCAGTATCAGGAATGCTTTCACAATCAAACACACAAATATATCCTTCATTTTTTGCCATTTTTTACCTTTCTTTAAAATATTTTGTTAAAATCATAACAAAATTTCAAGACAAAGTTATCAATTAATGAAAATAGCAATTATTCGACTATCTGCTCTAGGCGATATTATACAAACGAGTATAGTTTTACAATTTATAAAAAAAATTAATCCAAAAGCTAGCATTGACTGGTTTGTTGACGAAAGATTTAAAGATTTATTGCAAAATCATTCTCTTATCGATCATATTTACGCTTTACCTTTGAAAGATAAAAAAATTCAAAAAACTTTAGCTTTGATTTTAAAAGCACGAAAAAACCATTATGATATGATCTTAGATTTTCAAGGGCTTATCAAATCAGCACTTAGTGCAAAAATGCTTGGTTCAAATATCTTTGGATATGATAAAGTAGGTCTTAAAGAAGCATTCGCGAGCAATTTTTATGAATATAAACTAGATATTAGCTATAATGAAAATGTTTTTATCCGCTATCTTTCTTTAACTTCTTTTGCCTTTAATCAAGAATTTACTCTACAAGATATCAAATTTAAAAACCCTTGTTTTAAAGCAGATGAGGAACTTAAAGAAAAACTTTCAACAACACTAAAGCTTTCAGAAAATCAACATAACATTCTTATCCATGTGGGCTCAAGCGAGGAAAATAAAATTTATCCTAAAGAAAAATTAGCCATACTTTGCAAACTCATTATTGATAATTATCCCGAGTCAAAAATTTTCTTAGCTTGGGGCAATGATAAAGAATTAAAATTTACACAAGATCTTGTTGCTTTTAATCTTATTGCACAAAATCAAATTTCTATCTTGCCAAAACTCAATTTACAGGAATTAATAGCTGTTACAAAAATAATGGATCTTATTATTGGCAATGATAGTGGTCCTACTCATCTAGCCTTTGCTATGAATAAGCCGTCAATTACCATTTTTGGTGCAACTCCAAGCCAACGCAATGCTTTTGCAACACCCACCAATAAAATCATTGATTCTGGTAAAAAAATCCCCAATGCTAAATATCTTGATAAAAGTGATTTTTGTATTTCGCGTATTGATGAAGAAGATATCTTAAAGCTTGTTAAGGAGCTTTTAAATGGATAAAAATTACTTATACTTAAGTCTTTATTGTATTTTAAAATTCTGTGTGAATTTTTTTCCTGATTTTATTTTAAATTTCATTGCCAAAACCATTGCTAGAATCACCTTTTGGTGCAATAAAAAACACAGAAAAATCATTGATACAAATTTGCAATTTTGCTTCCCTGAAAAAAATAAAAAACAAAGAGATGAAATCGCGTTAAAAATTTATCAAAATTTCGCTGATTTTGGCATTGATTTTATTAAAAATCAAAATATCAGTAAAGAAGAAGTATTAAAAAAAGTTATTTTTGAAAACGAAGATTTTCTAAAACAATCTTTAGAAAGCAAAAAACCCATCATTTTAATAACAGCTCATTATGGAAATTGGGAATTAAGCTCTTTGGCCTATGCAGCCAAATTTGGTGCTATTTCCATAGTTGGGAGGGCTTTAGATAGTAAAATTATGGATAAAATTTTAAGCAAAAATCGCACCCAATTCAATATTGAACTCATTAATAAATTTGGTGGATTGAAAAAAATGTTTTCTTGTTTAAAAAATAAAAGAACTTTGGGAATTTTAACCGATCAAGATGCGACGGATAATGAAAGCATGGTGCTTAATTTTTTTGGTCATAAAGTTAATTTTATAGTTGGTGCTAGTGTTCTTGCAAAAAAAACCAATGCCTTAATCATTCCTTCTTTTATCTATAAAAACGAAAATAAGGGTTATAATATCAAATGTTTTAAGCCTATGGACGCGAATAATCATAGTATTGAAGAATTAACTTTATACCAAGCAAAATGCTGCGAAGAAATGATTAAATTTAAACCTGACGAATACTTCTTTTTTCACAAAAGATTTAAAAGATTTCATAGTCAAGCTTATGATTAATCTTCTTCTTTAAAAGCTCCAAGTTTTAAAATTTTTTGCATTCTATTGGCAACCAATTCTCTTTTATCTGTATTTTCTAATTCTTCGATAGCTTTAACAACATAATTCACTATAGCCACCGCTGCTCCATCTTTATCTCTATGAGCTCCATTTATAGGCTCTTCAATCACATCATCAATCAAACCTTGAGTTTTAAGATCATCAGCTGTAACTTTCATTGCCTTAGTTGCAGCTTCACTTTTTGTCGGATCATTCCAAAGTATAGCCGCACAACCCTCAGGAGAAATGACAGAAAAAACAGAGTTTTTCATCATAGCGAGCTTATCAACAACCCCAATAGCCAAAGCTCCACCACTTCCACCTTCGCCAATAACAACTGCGATAGTAATGGTCTTAAGATCACTAAGTTCATATAAATTTGTTGCGATAGCCTCACTCTGCCCACGCTCTTCAGCTCCAACACCAGGATAAGCACCTGGAGTGTCAATTAAAAACAAGATAGGAATTTCAAATTTTTCGGCAAGTCTTGCAACCCTTAAAGCCTTGCGATAGCCTTCAGGATGAGGCATACCAAAGTTTCTTGCAATTTTCTCCTTGGTTCCACGCCCTTTTTGCTCTCCTATAACTATAATCTTTTTTCCACCCAAATAACCTGCATAACAAACTATAGCGGGATCATCTCTATAAGCTCTATCTCCATGTATCTCATAAGCATCAGTTAAAATTGCATTAATATAATCCAAAGCATAAGGGCGATCTGGATGTCTTGCGAGTTGCAAACGCCCAAAATCACTTAAATTTTTATAAGTTTTTGCAATTTCTTTTTCTAAATTTTTCTGCAAAATTGCAACCGCTTCAAAATCTCCTTTGATTTGAGCATTAATGATATCTTCATCAATTTGTTTAATATTTTTTTCAAAATCTAAATAAGAAGCCATATCAATCTACTTTTTTAAATACTACACAACCATTTGTGCCACCAAAGCCAAAAGAATTACTCATCACCACTTTTAAATCTGCTTTTCTTGCTGAATTTGGCACATAGTCTAAATCACACTCTTCATCTTTAACAAATTGATTAATAGTTGGAGGAATCAAACCTTGATCTAAAGCCATAATACTAATAATAGCTTCAATAGCACCAGCCGCACCTAAGCAATGCCCTATTTGCCCTTTAGTCGAACTTATGGCTGGAATTTCACTTCCAAAAAGCTCCTTAATGGCTGCTGTTTCATTTTTATCATTCACCGGAGTTGAAGTTCCGTGCGCATTGATATAGTCTATTTTTGGATTTCCTGCCATTTTTAAAGCTTTTTTCATAGCTCTTAAAGGACCATCTAAAGTTGGTGCGGTAATGTGGTGCGCATCTGCACTTTCACCAAATCCAACAAGCTCAGCATAAATTTTAGCCCCTCTTTTTACTGCCGCTTCATATTCTTCAAAAACTAAAGCACCAGCACCCTCGCCCATTACAAAACCATCTCTTTCCTTATCAAAAGGTCTTGAAGCGCGAGTAGGATCGTCATTTCTTGTTGATAAAGCCTTCATTGATGCAAATCCACCAATGCCAACTGGACAAATAGCTGCCTCTGCACCTATAACTAACATTTTTTCAGCATTGCCTAAGGCTATGCTTTTGTAAGCTTCGCCTATAGCATGAGTTCCTGCTGCACAAGCAGTTACGCAAGAAATATTTGGACCCTTAAGTCCATGCTCGATAGAAATGAGACCTCCGAGCATATTTACAAGAGCTGAAGGGATAAAAAAAGGTGAAATTTTACGCGGTCCTCGTTCAGAGCAAATAATTGAATTTTTTTCTATATTTGGCAAGCCACCGATTCCAGCGGCCGAAACAACACCAAATTCTTCTTTATCTAATTTCTCATCAAATTTAGCATCTTCCATAGCTTCCTTAGCAGCTTTAATGCCAAGCTGAATAAATCTATCCATTTTTTTAGCTTCCTTAGGATCAATAAATTCCAAAGGATCAAAATTGCTAATTTCGGCAGCAATTTGTACTGGAAAATCACTTGTATCAAAAAGAGTAATTTTTTTCACGCCACTTTTGCCTTCGCAAATTGCGTTAAAAGAAGTATTTTTATCTAAACCCAATGCATTAATCATGCCTATGCCCGTAACAACAACGCGTCTCAATCAGCTCTCCTTAAAACAATAAACAAGTAAAAATTATTTTTGAAGATTATCGATATAATTTACCACATCTTCGATTTTAACTAATTTTTCAGCATCGCTATCTGGAATTTCCACATCGAATTTTTCTTCCAAAGCCATTACAAGTTCTACAACATCTAAAGAATCCGCACCTAAATCTTCAATGATTTTAGATTCCATTTTTACAGAATCAGCATCTACGCTTAATTGTTCTACTACTACAGCTTTTACATCATCAAAAGTTGCCATTTTTTCTCCTTATATAAAATAAACGAAATGCCATTTTACTAAAAAAAAGCTAAAAATTATATAATGGAATAAAAAATATTTTATAATTACTCAGTAATTATATGTATAATATAATTATTATCAATTTTATTTTTAAGGACAAAATAATGCTTTTTTCACAACTTATAAAAGAAAATTCAAAAATTTGGGATGAATATTTACATCATGAATTTGTAAAAAAATTAGAAAATGGAAGTTTAAATAAAGAAAATTTTCTTTTTTATCTTAAACAAGATTATATTTATCTGATCAATTATGCAAAATGTTATGCAAGACTTGCACTAAATGCAAATACGGCAAAAGAATTGCGTTTTGCTATGAAATTTCAAAACTATATCATAGAAGGCGAAATTGAACTTCATAAAAGCATTTTAAATTTAGGCATTGATGCGGATAATTTAAGCGTCAAAGATGAAAGTATAGTAAATATTGCTTATACGCGTTATATGTTAAGTGTGGGCGAAAGCGGAGATTTTTTAGATATGTTAGTGGCTCTTAGTGCTTGTGCCATAGGTTATGGTTATATAGGAGCTGAAATTTATCAAAGACTTGGAGAGAAAAATTTAGCAAATCATCCCTATAAGGAGTGGATCTTAACTTACGCAGGCAAAGAATTTCAAAATGAAATTCAAGAATTTGAGGAATTTTTAAATTCTTATACTCAAAAAATATCACAAGAAAAATTTAAAAAGTTAAGTGAAATTTTTTACAATGTAGTGCGTTTAGAAAGTGCTTTTTGGGAGCATGCTTTAAAAATGCAAATTGAAATTTAAAGCAAGGAATTCCTTGCTTTAAGCTTTAAAAAGTTTAAACTCTCCATTACTAAATTGCATTCTAGCACTCAAATTATCAAGATAAAAAACTTCAAATTTAGCATTTAGCGGATTTTCATATAAATCCGCTAAATAAGGATATTTTTCAAACATCATCTTTTTTACTTCTAAATTTGATTCAAAAACCGCATTGGCTCTAAGTCTTAAAAAAGTACCATTTTTCGCACAAGAACAAAACTCAATCCCATTATAATTTTTTATATGTTTAAAAAGTCCTTTAGAATTTGAAGTGCAAAAATAAATTTTATCTCCTGCAAGTAAAGGACTTTGCATAGGACGCACTCTAGGATTTCCACAAGTACCTAAGGTAGCTAAAAATGCCGGCGCATTATCATCTAAAAATTGTACAATTTCCTTTAAATCCATCTTTTTCCTTACATATATAAACCGCCATTAATCTTAAGTACATCGCCTGTTACATAAGAAGCATAGTCGCTAAGTAAAAATGCCACACAATTTGCCACTTCTTCAGGTTCTGCAAAGCGTTTTAAAGGGATATTATCTTGATAAGCTTGTTTAATTTCATCGCTTAAAACTTCAGTCATATCGCTTTTAATAAAACCTGGGGTTACACAATTAAAACGCAAATTTCTGCTCGCACCTTCTTTAGCAAAAGATTTAGTCATCGCAATCATTCCACCTTTGCTCGCAGAATAATTAACTTGTCCAGCATTTCCCATCTCTCCTACGATTGAAGCGATATTTACCACCGCACCAAAGCGTTTTTTACTCATAATTTTTAAAGCTTCCCTGCAACCTAAAAATGCTGAATTTAAATTCGTATCCACAACGCCACTAAAATCTTCTAATTTCATTCTTAAAGCGAGTTTATCATTGGTTACACCTGCATTATTAACAAGATAACTAAGCTCTCCATCGCTTTCTACTATAGTTTTTACCCCATTTTCAATTTCATCTTCTTTACTTGCATCAAATTTAATCACAGCAGCCTCGCCACCATTTGCAATAATTTCATCTTTTAAAGCATCTGCAAGCTCCGGCTTTGAGCGATAATTAATCCAAACTTTAAGCCCAAAACTCGCTAAAGTTTTTGCTATAGAAGCACCAATGCCTTTACTCGCACCCGTAATCAATACATTTTTTCCACTAAATTTCATCAACATTCCTTAAAAATTAAATTTTAAAATTGAGATTTTATCTTTTTTATCTCACAAAAAGCAAACAAATTAAAACAAAGCCTCATTCATTTCTTTTGGAATTTCTAAGTCTAAAATTTTAAGCACACTTGCGGCTATATTACTAAGTCCCATATTTTCTTTGATTTTAGAAACTCCTTTTGCTTCAACAAAAACAAAAACATCAAAAGTGGTATGATTTGTCAGCAAATTTCCTTTTTCATCTTGCATAGCTTCACAATTTCCATGATCGCTTGTGATAATAAAAGCATAATCATGTTTTCTCGCACACTCCACAACTTCACCCAAGCAACTATCCACTGCCTCAACGGCCTTAACCGCCGCATCAAAATCACCTGTATGTCCTACCATATCACCATTTGCAAAATTTACAACTATAAAATCCTCACCTTTTTCTATCCCTTTTTTGACTGCTTCGCACACTTCAAAAGCACTCATATCAGGCTTTTCATCGTAAGTTTTTACCTTTGGACTTGGAATTAAAACCCTTGTTTCATTTTCCAAAAGCTCTTCTTTTCCACCATTAAAAAAGAAGGTTACATGGGCGTATTTTTCAGTTTCTGCAGTGTGAAGTTGGCTAAGTCCTGCTCTAGAAATCACCTCAGAAAGCGTGTTTTTAATCTCTTCTTTTTCAAAAAGCACACCAAGTTTAAATTTATCATCATAAACACTCATAGTGAGTAAATTTTCAAAGACTTTTTCTTGCTTGAATTCTTTAAATTCTTTAGAATTTAAAACCTCTATGAGTTGTTTCATTCTATCATTTCTAAAATTGATAAAAATCAATCCATCTTCTTCCCTCATACCCTTATAATTCTCATTTTGAGCTGCCCCAATGAATTCATCAGTAATATTTTCTTGATAGCATTTTTCTAAATACTGGACTAAATTTGGCACACCTTTACTTTTACCCAATAAACAATCATAATACTCCTTAACCCTTTCCCAACGCTTATCCCTATCCATAGCATAAAAACGCCCACAAAGCGTAGCAAAATGCACACCCAAATTCTCGCAATGCTTTTCTAATTTTTTAATAAATTCTAAACCAGTCGTAGGGCTTACATCACGTCCATCAGTAATAGCGTGTGCGAAAACTTCATTGCCATTTTTGGCACAAATTTCAAGCAAAGCGTTAAAATGCGTATCCATAGAATGCACCCCACCATCGCTATAAAGCCCTATAATATGCACTCTTTTGCACTTTTGCAAAAGTTTTTTTAAATTGTCATTTTTTTCAAGCTCTTTATTTTCTATAGCCTTATTGATACGTACCAAATTTTGATAAATAATCTGACCGCTACCTATACACATATGCCCTACTTCGCTATTTCCCATTTGTCCTTCGGGTAAACCTACCGCTAAACCACTAGTTTTAAGTAAAGAATTTGGCACCTCTTTAAAAAGCCTTTCGTAATTTGGCTTTTTAGCTACTTCAAAGGCATTAAATTCTTTATTTTCATTAAAACCAATTCCATCTGTAATCACTAAAATACATTTTTGTTTCATTTTCCACTCTTTTATAAGAAATTTTTTGGTTAAATTTTACTAGAATTAAACTTTTAAAAACCAAAAATAAGGCTAACTTTTGTATTATCTCTCTGAATTTAGTAACTATGCTTTTTTTACCTATATTAGCGTGCGTGCTGGTTTTGCGTTTTTTATAGCATTAGGTTTGACTTTATTTATTATGCCAAGATTTATTACTTGGGCAAAAGCAAAAAAAGCAAATCAACCTATCTATGAACTTGCACCCCAAAATCACAAGGTTAAATGCGACACTCCAACAATGGGTGGACTTATCTTTATAGTCTGTGCGGTTTTTACAAGTTTAATTTGCGCTAAAATTGATAATATCTTTGTTATTACCGCCCTTTTATGTTTAATTTCTTATACACTTATAGGACTTATCGATGATTTGGGAAAAATTTTAAAAAAGAACAATCACTCAGGCTTAAGCCCCAAAGTAAAACTTATAACGCAAATTGGAGCGGGATTACTTTGCGTAACACCTTTGTACTTTAGTCCAGAATTTAATACGCAATTTTATATTCCTTTTTATAAATATCCACTTTTTAATATGCAAATCTTTGCCATAGCTTTTTGGATTTTGGTTTTGATTTCAAGTTCTAATGCTGTAAATTTAACCGATGGACTTGACGGACTTGCAACCGTTCCTAGCATTTTTTCTTTGGCAACTTTAGGGATATTTTTATATTTAAGTGGAAATTTAAACTATAGCGAATATTTACTCCTGCCAAAATTTCAAGGCTTAGGCGAAGTTGTGATTATTTGCGCGGCTTTAATTGGTGCTTTGATGGGCTTTTTGTGGTATAACTGCTATCCTGCACAAATTTTTATGGGAGATAGTGGAAGTCTAAGTCTTGGAGCTTTTATCGGTTTCTTGGCTATTATCAGTAAAAATGAAATATTGCTTTTACTTATAGGTTTTGTTTTTGTTTTAGAAACCATTTCGGTTATTTTACAAGTGGGTAGTTTCAAGATTTTTCATAAAAGGGTGTTTAAAATGGCACCAATCCATCATCATTTTGAAAAAATAGGCTGGGTAGAAAATAAAATCATCGTGCGTTTTTGGATGATTGCCTTACTCACAAATTTACTAGCCCTTGCTTCACTAAAGATAAGATAATGAGAAATTCACTTTTTGGTTATGGAAAAACTACTCGTGCTATCGCAGAAATTTTGGGAAAGAAATTTGGTGGTTTTGATATTTATGATGATAAATTTCAAAACCAAGACGAAGATGAATTTGGTAACCGTCTTTTAAATCCTAAAGATTTTAATGAGAATTTAAGCAAGCTTGAAATTCCAAGTCCTGGTTTTCCAAAAGATCATATTTTGATTAAAAAGGCAAAAAATTTACAAAGCGAGTATGATTTTTTTTACGATGCAATGCCAAAATCTGTTTGGATTAGCGGGACTAATGGTAAAACCACAACCACACAAATGACACAACATTTATTAAAGCATATTGGTACACAAATGGGTGCAAATGTAGGTACACCTCTTGCTAAGCTTGATCCTTATGCTAAACTTTGGATCTTAGAAACCTCATCCTTTACCCTGCATTACACTAAAATAGCAAAACCTGAAATTTACGCACTTTTGCCTATCACGCCTGATCATCTTTCATGGCATGGAAATTTTGATAATTATGTTAAGGACAAATTAAGCGTTTTAGAAAGAATGAATGAAGGTAATGTAGCTATACTGCCAAAAATTTACGCTAAAACACCGACAAAAGCTTATGTTATAACTTATGAAGATGAATTTGAACTCGCTAAAAGATTTAGTATTGATACGCAAAAAATTAATTTTAAAACCCCATTTTTACTTGATGCTATCATGGCTTTGAGTATAGAAAAAATTTTACTTGATCGCGCTAGTATTGATTTTTTAAATACCTTTGTGATGGAAAATAATAAATTAGAAGAATTTAAAGATAAAAAAAATAGACTTTGGGTCAATGATACAAAAGCTACCAACGAAAGTGCCGTAATGGCGGCTCTGAATCGCTACAAGGATAAAAAAATTCATCTCATTATAGGTGGTGATGATAAAGGGGTAGATTTAAACCCCTTGTTTGAATTTATGAAAAATTTTGATATAGAACTCTACGCCATAGGAACTAGCACTAAAAAAATGCTTGATTATGCTTTAAAAACGAATTTGAAAGCTCACAAATGTGAAATCCTAGAAAAAGCCGTGCAAGAAATTTCTAAAGTTTTGCAAGAAAATGAAGTAGCCTTGCTTAGCCCAGCTTGTGCAAGTTTGGATCAATTTAGCTCATATTTAGAACGCGGAGAAACTTTTAAAAAGGAAGTGGCAAAAATTCAATAATTTTTAACTTTTATAAAACAACGGTTGTAAAAACAAAGTTTTCTAAAAAATTCAGCAAAAAGAATCTTTCAAAAAATATCCAAGCAATAAAGATCTTTAATAAGTAAAAATTTATCAAAAATCTTATTTATTTCAAATTTTATATTTTAAAGTTAAGTCTTGCTTTTTTTAAGGCTTTCTAATAATTCTTCTATATTATAAATTCCTCTATGTTCTGGGGTTAAAAGATGGATAAGTATGTCACCTAAATCAATCACACTCCATTCTTCGCTGCTTTCTATGTTTAAAAACTCTTCGCCCTTGGCTTTTAGCTTGGTTTTAAGCTCATCGATTAAGGATAAAGCGTGCCTTTCACCCAAAGTTGCAGCAATGATAACATATTTTACAAAGTATTCTTGCTCGCTCATATCGAAAGTTTTTATATCTTCTGCTTTTTTTTCATCTAAAATTTTAACGATTAAATCTACTCTTTCTTGCATTTTTTTCCTTTAAATTTTTGAAATTGTATCAGTTTTTTTGTAATTTTTCATAATAGCTTTTTACCTCATCTTTAATCTCATCACAAACTTCATTAGTATCTAAAGTACTTCGTATAAAAGATGAAGCAATTTTTATATCGGTTTTTAAATCTTTAAAATTCTTTGGAATTTCTATACTATTGCGATTTGCAATGATAAATTCCACTAAAGAATTTAATTTTTCAAATTCGTGCCAAAGATGAAGTTTTTCTAAATGATCTGCACCGATTAAAAGATAAAATTTACTAGGATGATAAATCTTATAAAGATATTCCACGCTTTCAATGCTTGGTACAGGGCGTTTTTGCTTGATTTCAAAGTCGCAAATTTCTACTTTTTCTAAATTCCCCCAAAGTTTTTCCACCCAAAAAAATCTTTGCTTTTCATCGGCAAAAAAGCCTTTTTTAAAAGGATTAATAAAAGTAGGCATGATCACAAGCTTATCAATATCAAGTTTAACTAAAGCTTCTGTTACAATAGCGTTATGTCCTTTATGTGGCGGATCAAAACTACCACCAAAAAGTGCGATTTTCATTAAATTTTTAACCTTTTTTTTGTAGAATAGTAGCATTTTATTTTGCAAAAGGAAATTAAATGGCTATAAAAGTTGCTATAAATGGTTTTGGACGTATAGGAAGATGTGTTGCAAGAATTATTTCGGAGCGCGATGATATCGATCTTGTGGCAATTAATGATACCACAGATATTGAACTTACAAAATATCTTTTTAAATATGACACGGTGCATAAGGAATTTAAAGGTGAAGTAGATAGCAAAGGTAATGATTTAATCATCAATGGCAAGTTAATCAAAGTATTTAAAAGTCGCGATGTAAAAGATCTTGACTTTGCAAAATACGGTGCACAAATTGTTTTAGAATGCACCGGTGCACATTTAACGAAAGAAAAATGTCAAGGCTTTTTAGATATGGGAGTGCAAAAAGTGATCATGAGCGCTCCGGCAAAAGATGATACACCTACTTATGTTTTAGGGGTAAATTCACAAAATTATCAAGGTGAAAATATCATTTCAAATGCAAGTTGTACTACAAACTGCTTAGGACCTGTGTGCCGTGTTTTACAAGATAGTTTTGGCATAGAAAAAGGTCTTATGACGACCATACATGCTTACACAAACGGACAAAGCATTATTGATGCAAAAGCCAAAGATAAACGCCGTTCTCGCGCTGCAGCACAAAATATCATCCCAACTTCTACAGGTGCTGCAAAAGCTATGAAACTTGTAATGCCAGAACTTAATGGCAAACTTCACGGACAAAGCATGCGTGTGCCAGTGATTGATGTTTCAAGTGTGGATTTAACCGCACAACTTAGCAGAAAAGTTAGCAAAGAAGAGCTTAATGAAGCTTTTAGAAAAGCTGCTAATGGAAATTTAAAAGGCATTTTACTAGTAGATGATGATGAGAGAGTATCAAGCGATTTTATCACTTCGCCTTATGGGGCTATTGTAGCAAGTGATTTAACTCAAGTGATTGCAGATGATTTTATCAAAGTGATTGCTTGGTATGATAATGAGTGGGGCTATTCAAGTCGCTTGGTAGATATGGCTGTGTATATTTCACAAAAGGCTTAATGATGAGTGATATTATTTCCATAAAAGATATTAATTTAGCAGGTAAAAAAGTTTTTATAAGATGTGATTTTAATGTTCCGCAAGATGATTTTTTAAATATCACTGATGATAGACGCATCAGATCGGCAATTCCTACGATAAGATATTGTTTGGATAATGGTTGTAGCGTGATTTTAGCCTCACATTTAGGTCGTCCAAAAGAAATTAGTTCAAAATATTCCCTAGAACCTGTTGCGAAACGCTTAGCAAGACTAATGAGTAAAGATGTGATTATGGCTAAGGATGTTATAGGCGAAGATGCAAAAAATAAAGCTGCAAATTTAAAAGCAGGCGAAATTTTATTGCTTGAAAATTTGCGTTTTGAAAAAGGCGAAACTAAAAACGATGAAAATTTAGCTAAAGAATTAGCTTCTTTTGCAGAAGTTTATATCAATGATGCTTTTGGTGTGTGTCATAGAGCACATTCTAGCGTGGAAGCTATTACTAAATTTTTTGATGAAGAACATAAAGGCGCAGGATTTTTACTTCAAAAAGAAATCGATTTTGCTCAAAATCTTATCAAATATCCTACTCGTCCTTTTGTAGCCGTTGTAGGCGGATCAAAGGTAAGTGGAAAATTACAAGCTTTAACTAATCTCTTACCAAAAATCGACAAACTCATCATCGGTGGTGGTATGGCTTTTACTTTTCTAAAAGCACAAGGTTATGATATAGGAAATTCACTTTTAGAAGAAGGATTGATAGAAGAAGCAAAAAATATTCTCACAAAAGGCAAAGAACTAGGGGTTAAAATTTACCTACCTGTTGATGTGATCGCAGCACAAACTTGCTCCCAAGAAGCCGTGATGAAATATGTGCCAATTCAAGAAATTCCTGCAGGTTGGATGGGGCTTGATATTGGTCCTGCAAGTGGAAGGCTTTTTAGGGAAGTTTTAGCTGATGCTCAAACCATTTGGTGGAATGGACCTATGGGCGTTTTTGAGATCGATAAATTTTCAAAAGGTAGCATTAAAATGAGCCATTATATTAGCGAAAGCAATGCCACAACCGTTGTGGGTGGTGGCGATACTGCTGATGTTGTAGCTCGTGCTAGAGATACAGATGAAATGACTTTCATTTCTACAGGTGGTGGTGCCTCACTTGAGCTTATCGAAGGTAAAGAACTTCCAGGTGTTAAGCCTTTAAAAGCCAAGGTTATAGAATGATATTTGCCGCAAATTTAAAATGCAATCATACAAGATCAAGTTTTAAACTTTATGCAAATACCTTAAACAAAGCCCTTGAAAGCACAAACGATGAAATCATTGTTTTTCCACCAAGCATAGCTTTCTTAGAAGATAAGTGCAATTTCATACAAGGGGCGCAAAATTTTTATCCTTGTGTAAATGGTGCATTTACGGGTGAAATTGGCAAAATGCATTTAGATGAATTTGGTATAAATTGCGTTTTAATAGGACATTCTGAAAGAAGAGCTTTGGGTGATGAAAATCTTATTAAAGCTAAATTTGATTTTGCAAAAGAGCATGGTTTTAAAATTATTTTTTGCATAGGCGAGGATTTAGAAATCAAAAATCAAAATAAAACCTTAGAATTCTTAGAAAAACAATTAAAAATAATTGACTTAAATTATGAAAATTTAATCATTGCTTATGAACCTATTTATTCCATAGGAAGTGGAGTGAGTGCTACAAAAGAAGATATTAACAAGGTGCTTGAATTCATTTCTTCGCTTAGCAAAGCACCTTTACTTTATGGCGGAAGTGTGAATGAAAATAATATTAAAGAAATTTTAGCTATTAATCATTGTAGCGGGGTTTTAATTGGATCTGCTGCTTTAAAAGTAGAAAATTTTATAAAATTAATTAAAGGATAAAAAATGATAATGAAAGGTAAAAAAGGTCTTATTGTAGGTGTTGCAAATAATAAATCCATTGCTTATGGTATAGCAAAAGCTTGCTTTGAGCAAGGGGCGAGTTTGGCTTTTACTTTTTTAAATGATGCTTTAAAAAAACGCGTTGAGCCTATCGCAGAAGAGTTTAATTCTAAATTTGTTTATGAACTTGATGTGAATAATGAAGAACATTTAGCAAGCATAGCCGATAAAGTTAAAAAAGATTTAGGCGAGATCGATTTTATAGTTCATGCAGTAGCTTACGCACCAAAAGAAGCCTTAGAAAATTCCTTTTTGGAAACTTCAAAAGAAGCCTTTGATATTGCAATGGGAACTTCTGTGTATTCTTTACTTTCTTTAACAAGAGCAGTGCTTCCAGTGCTTAAAGAAAATGGTTCAATTTTAACACTAAGCTATCTTGGTGGTGTTAAGTATGTACCTCATTATAATGTTATGGGTGTGGCAAAAGCAGCACTTGAAAGCTCTGTGCGTTATTTAGCAAGAGATTTGGGCATAAAAGGAATTCGCGTTAATGCAATTTCAGCAGGACCTATTAAAACTTTAGCAGCAAGCGGGATAGGCGATTTTAGAATGATACTAAAATACAATGAAATCAATGCCCCATTAAAACGCAATGTAAGCACTGAAGATGTAGGAAATTCAGCAATGTATTTACTTAGCGATTTAGCACGAGGGGTAACTGGCGAGGTGCATTATGTCGATGCGGGATATAATATCATGGGTATGGGCGATGTAGAAAAAGATGAAAATGGAAATACCATACTTTGCTGGGATAAACAAAAAGGATAAAAATGACAAAACTTAGCAATGAGGAATTAAAAGAAATACTCACAAAACGCATTGAAAAAATCAAAAATTCAAATTTAGTAGATGAAAAAAACATCAACGAAGAAAGCGTTAAAACTCTTGCTAAGCATTTATCTTTAGGCAATGAAATTCCGCCTTTAGCAGCGAAATTTTTTCAAATTGCACCGAAAATGAAAGTCGTTTGGCTTCATCTTTGCGAATGCACGGGGTGTAGTGAGAGTTTGTTGCGTTCAGAGCTTCCTAGTTTTGATGAATTTATTTTTGATTTTTTTTCTTTAGAATACCACGAAACCTTAATGGCTGCAAATGGGACTAAGGCTGAAGAACTTTTAGAGGAAGTTTTAGAAGATGAATTTGTTTTGGCTGTAGAAGGCGGCGTTGCAGCTATTGATACCTTTTTTCTTACTATCGGATCAAAAGGCGAAAGTGGCTTTGAAATTCTTAACAAACTAGCTACTAAAGCTAAAGCTATTTTTGCAGTAGGTACTTGCTCAAGCTATGGTGGAATCCAAGCTGCTTATCCAAATCCTAGTAAAACTTGCGGTATAAGCGAAGTTTTAAGCCAAAAGGTAGTTAATATCCCCGGTTGTCCGCCAAGTGATGTTAATATCATAGCAAATTTAGCTTTTTATGCACTTTTTGATACCTTACCAGAGCTTGACGCACAAAATAGACCTGTATGGGCTTATGGAAAATGTTTGCACGATTTATGCGAAAGAAAAGCGAAATTTGAAAGTGGCATTTTTGCGGATACTTTTGATGATGAAAAGGCTAAAAATGGAGCTTGTTTATTTAAAATAGGTTGCAAGGGACCTTATACTTATAATAATTGTCCCAAAGTAAAATTTAATTCCAAAACCTCATGGCCAGTAGCCGCAGGGCATGGATGTATCGCTTGTAGTGAAAAAAATTTCTGGGATGAATTTGGAAATTATGAAAAACCTATGGCAAATATTTTTTCTTATGCTAAGCTTACAAATGAAAAACAAAATATAGAATTTACGCTCAAAGAGCAGATTGAAATTTTATCAACTATGGACTTTGAATTTGAAAGCAATGTTAAACTTATTTTACAAAATATAGCTAAAAATAAACTTGGGGCATCATTGATAGAAAATTACAAAAAAGCATTTGAAAAAAATTATCATTTTATAGAACAAAATTTTGATGAAAATTCTCAAATTTCAAATGATATTTGGAAATATTTTGAAATTAATTTTATTTTAGCCAAGGGTGAATTTTTAAAAGATAAAAATGACTTTTTAAATGCAGCAAAAAATTATGCTTTTAAACATGCAAGTCCTTATGATTTTAAACTCACTCTTGCCGAAAAATCAAAGCTTGATATTAGCAAATCCTTTCGTATGCCTTTAATTTATCTTTGCGGTGGACTTGATTTTGAAGGTATTGCTTATAGCGCTTTAAAAGCTTTTGAAAAAAGCATTCAAAGCGTGGTGGAATTTAACAAGCAAAAAGTAGGTTAATTTAACACAAATTTTGTAATATTTAAACCCACAAAAGCGACTATATAAGCCACAGTGCAAGTAAAGATAAAAAGATATAAAGTATATTTAGCTTTACCGCTTTCTTTTGAAAAGACTATAGTAGCTGCAAAGCAAGGATTGTAAATCATTACAAATAAAATATAAGCTACCGCAGTTGGAAATGGGATAGTCTTTGCAATGGTTTCTCTTAAAGCTAAATTTTCTTCATCTACTTCAGAACCCAAAGAATAAAGCACTCCCATGGTTGAAATCATCACTTCTTTTGCCGCTAAACCGCTGACTAAAGAAACGCTTAATTTCCAATCAAGCTCAAGCGGAGCAAACACAGGCTCAATAGCCTTGCCAAACTGTCCTAAATAACTATTTTCAATAGCAAGCTCTTGTTTTTCTAATTCACTCAAATTTACATCAGCAACATTATTTTGCGGAAAGTTACTCGCAAACCATATAAGTAAAGATGCTAAAAGTATGAAAGTTCCAGCCTTTTTAAGATACATTTTAGCTTTATTGTAAACCATAAACCAAACTAAATGCCAATTTGGCATACGGTATTTTGGCATTTCCATTACAAAAGGCTCATCAAATCCACGAAAAGCTGTCATTCTTAAAAGTTTTGCCGCACAAAGTCCTAAAATCGCACCTAAAATGTAAATTCCAAAAAGATAATTTCCTGCTTTTTCGCTTGGAAAAAAAGCACCGATGAAAAGTACATAAACAGGAAGTCTCGCACCGCAACTCATAAAATTTATAACAAAAAGAGTTAAAAGTCTATCCCTTTTATTTTTTAGCGTTCGTGTAGCCATAAAAGCCGGCACAGAACAACCAAAACCAGTAATAAGTGGAATAAAACTTTTTCCATGCAAGCCAAATTTATGTAAAATTCCATCAAGCAAAAAAGCGACTCTTGACATATAACCTGTTGTCTCTAAAAGTGCGATGCCAAAAAACAAGATGATAATATTTGGCAAAAACAATACCACAGCACCCACACCACCTATTATTCCATCAGCCAAAATAGAAGCTAAAAGTTCATTAGAAATATACTCTTTGCATAAATTACCAAAGGCGGCAAATCCACTCTCTATATAATCCATAGGAATTTGTCCTAAAGTAAAAGTTAGCTGAAATAAAGCCCACATAAAAAATAAAAATATAGGAATTCCTAAATATTTATTTGTCAAAATAGCATCAATATTTTTGGTGAGATTTTTATTCTTTTTTTTGCTTTGGCTTAAAACCTTCATCGCTACCGCTTTTGCAAAAGCCATTAAATTTTCTCTAAAAATCATATTTAAATCTTGAGTGTCGTACTCCATAAATAACCTATTACGCGCACTATTAATAAGTGAATTTAACTCATCAAATTCACTTTGCTGTTTTCCTAATAATAAATCAAAAGCAAATTGCCTATTAGAAAGATCATGGTGATTTAATTTTTTATTATTTAAAAATTCAGTGATTTTGTCAAGTTCATTTTCAATAACATCGCTATAAATTCTTTGCGGAGCGATGAACTGTTTTTCGTGATTTTGGATAATAAGTTCTAATAAGCTATTTAAATTTTGCTTTGTTTTTGCAGAAACACTAATACAAGGAATTTTTAAAAGCTCTTCTAGAGCCTTGTCATTAATCCAAACACCTTCATTGTGCGCCTCATCTTGCATATTTAAAGCTAAAATCATTTTTTTATTTATATCCAAAAGTTGCATACTTAAAGCAAGATTGCGTTCTAAATTTGTAGAATCTAAAACATTAACAATAATATCGTAATTTTCATTTTCTATGTAATTTTTTGTGATTTTTTCTTCTTCAGAATAACCATCTAAGGCATAAGTTCCAGGCAAATCAATAAATTTAATTTCATAATCTTTATAATATGCCTTTGCCACAGCCTTTTCAACGGTTACACCTGGGAAATTTCCCACTTTCATATTAGCTTTACACAAAGCATTAATCAAAAGACTTTTACCCACATTAGGTTGCCCTACAAGTACAACATTAATTTTTTTCATTGCGTTATCTTTTGTATTTTAATTGTTTTTGCTTCATTGGCTCTTAAAATCACGCAACTATTTTCGAGTTCCACCATTAAAGTAGATTTTCTTAAAGATGATGAAATTTTTTTAATTTTTCTCCCTTTGATAAAACCAAAACTAAAAAATCTATTTTTAAGCTCATCAGAAGCATCAATATCAATAATTAAAGCTACTTCATCATCTTTTAAAACATCAAGCGTCATTTTGCATCCTTAAGAAACAATAAATAAAAAATTGTAACATTTTTAAGATAAATCATATCTTAATTTTGATAACGATTAGCAAATTTATTTTTTAAATGCTATAGCTTCAATTTCAACCTTTACACCCTTAGGAAGATCTTTAACGGCAATAGCTGAACGCGCAGGATAAGGGGCTTTAAAAAACTTGGCATAAATTTCATTCATTGGAGTAAATTCATTAATGTCTGCTAAAAAAACCGTTGTTTTCACTACATTTTCAAAACCAAGTCCATTTTCTTCTAATATAGCTTGCAAATTCTTTAAAACTTGAGTGCTTTGCTGGGCAATATCTCCATTTACAACTTCACCATTTTGCGGATCAATAGGAATTTGACCTGATATAAAAATAAAACTATTCGCTTCTCTATAAGCCGAATATGGACCAATAGCTTTTGGATATCTTTGCATAAATTTTCCTTTCAAAATACAATAAAATCAAATTTTAGCAAAGATATGTAATTTTTAAGTTTTTATTAAAAACTAAAAAGAAAAAGTTTGTAAATTTTCTAGATCTTGAATTTGATTTATTATATTTTGTGCTCTTTTTAGTTCGACACTTCTTAAGGCATTATCTAAAAATTTAGCCTTTAGCTCTTCAAAGCTCAAAGGATTATCGAAATTACCTTTATTTATAAATACATCCTTTTTAATCACTCTTCTATCTTGCAAAATAGCTTCTATATGCCCTGGGAAATACTTTGGAAAGCCGCTTGATTTTCTTTTTTCATAAGTGATTTTTTTAGCAAATTCTAGCACTTCATCTCTTTTTAAATTTTCATAAGAAGTCAAAGTAATTTTGCCATCAAAAAAACCTAAAGCCATCAAAAAAGGCATGGAAAATTTAGCCGCGTAAGCACTATTTGGGGTATATTTTGCTTCTAAAGGATCGCAAATAAAAGAAATAGGCACCTCATCTACAAAACAATGTATGCTTTTAATTTCGTCTGCTTTTAAGCCGTCATTTCTTAAAGCAATAGCACAATCAATAAGCCCATGTGCAAAATGACAACTCGGATAAGGCTTTATAGAAACTTGCATAACTTGCCAAATTTCACCCAAAGCTTCACAAAGTTTAGCTTTATCGCAATCTTGCTCTATGCCAAAACATCTAAAGATATTATCCCTTCCTTCAAAGATACTAAGAGGACCACTCATACCATTTTTAGCGCAATTTGCAACAAAAATTCCATTCTTTATAGCATTGGCAATATGCAAAACTTTTGAATTTGATCCATTCGATAAAAATTCATTTACCCCACTTGCAAAGCTTCCTGCAAGCCCTAAAGCATTAATAATTTGCTCTTTATTTAAATCAAGCATGACACAACTCGCACTCACGCTTCCAAAAATTCCAGCAATAGCAGTAGTATGAAAACCGCGTTTGTGAAAACTTCCCTTACTTGCAATGCCAACTCTAGCAGCTACTTCCCAGCCTATGATAAAAGCTTTGATGATTTTTTTAGCATCTTTACTCACACTAAAACCATAACTCAAACAAAGCGGAGTTAAAATAGCACTTGCATGTAAAATAGCTTCTGTGTGCGTATCATCAAAATCAAGCGCATGGGCTGCTATACCATTAAGCATAGCAGCGCTTATAGCGTCAATTTTTTCCTCTTTGCCCCAAATTTGAGTATCACCTTTAGTATTAAAAACTTTTAAAGCATTATTAACACATTCTTCATTACTTGCAGCCAAAGCTGTCCCAAGGCTATCGAGCATTAATTCCTTAGCCCTTTGCACTACACTTGATGGGATATCTTTAAATTTAAGCCCTACGATAAAATCAGCTAAAATCTCGCTATAAAGCATTTTTATTTCCTATTTTAAAATTTCAGATGAAGCGATTTTTTCTAAAAATTCATCTACAAGTTTTGGCGCATAACCCACATAAGTAGTCGCATCAAGCAAGGCATCAATGTCTTTTTCATTTAATACTTTACTTACTCTTTCATCACTTAATAATACTTCTTTAAATGTTTTATGACCTTCTATGCCTCTCATCGCATTTTCATAAACAATCTCATGTGCGTGTTGCTTTCCATAATGATCACTTAATGCAAACATAACGCGTTCTGCTAAAACAAAGCCATCTAAAATATTTAGATTTTTAAGCATTTTGTCTTTTTTAACTTCTAAATCACTAAAAACAAATTTCATATTTGCCAAAACCACTGAAAGCATTAAGAAAATTTCAGGTAAAAGTTTCCATTCCATTTTCCAAACTTGTCCATCTCTTTCATGCTCATGTCTTTCAATATCACTTAAAATCGCAATATTTGCTCTTAAAGCATTGCTAACAGTTACTGCATTTTCACTTACCGCAGGATTTCTTTTGTGTGGCATAGTGCTTGATCCAACTTGTCCTTTACCAAAAGGCTCTGCTATTTCATCTATTTCATTGTGTGTAAGGATTAAAAGCTGATGTGCTATTTTGTTAAAGGTTGCATTAATATTTCCTAAAACATAACCAAGCTCTATAAAACGATCTCTTGCAGGCTGCCAAGAAATATCAGGTACATTTAAATCTAAATTTTCCAAAGTTAGCTTTTCTACTTCATTACACTCATCACTTAAACTTGCTTTAGTTCCTACTGCACCTACGATTAAACCTACATATAATCTTTTTTCAAGCTCCATTATCCTATCATAATGGCGGTTTAATTCACTAAGCCAAATAGCAACTTTGTGTCCAAAAGTTATAGGTAAAGCTTGCAAAGCTAAAGTTCTTCCCATCATAGGGGTGTTTTTATGTGTTTTAGCAAGTTTTGCTAAATCTTTTGCTATAGCCTTTAACTCGCTTTTTATGATTTGCATTGCTTCTTTAAATTGCAAAACAAGTCCAGTATCAATAATATCTTGAGTAGTAACTCCAAAATGCACAAATTCGCCCAAACCATTTTCACAAGCCTTTTCTAAACCACGAACGGTCGGCACTAAAGGATGTTTGGTTTTTTTAAATTCAGCATAGATAAAATCCATATCCATAAATTCATAATGAGCTTTTTTTGCTATCTCTTCTGCGGCATCTTCTGGTATGATTTTAAGCTTTGCTTGTGCTTTTGCTAATGCTGCTTCTACATCAAGCCATTTTTGTATGCGGTTTTGTTCGCAAAAAATAGCACGCATCGCAGGCGTGCTCCAAGAATCTGCTAATAATCTATGATCAAATACACTAATTCCTGTCATTTTATCCCCTTATTTTTTAATACTATCAAAAGCCTGTGTTAAATCAGCAATTAAATCTTTTGTATCTTCAAGCCCTATATGAAATCTTACAAATGGACCTCTTGCACTCCAATCGGTTGCAGTTCTAGGTGGAGTAGTAACGGTTGCTAAACTTTCGTATCCACCCCAACTAGCACCTATTGAAAAATACTCTAATTTATCTACGAATTTAATAGCATCTTCTTTGCTATACCCATTTGCAAATTCAATTGTAACCATACCATTTGCACCTTTATGATCACGCATAAAAATTTCATGATTTGGATGAGTTTTAATTTTTGGATAAAAAATAGTTTTTATTTCTTTTCTTGTTTGTAAAAACTCTACGATTTCATCTGCACTTTTTTCATGAGCTTTCATTCTAACATCTAGCGTTCTCATACCGCGAAGTACTAAATAAGCATCATCAGGACTTGTTGTAAAACCTAAAGCTTCAGGAAGTTTGTCAAAATTCTTCCATTCTTTTTCATTAATCACTACTATACCCATAGTAACATCTGAATGTCCACTTAAATATTTAGTTGCAGCAATCACTGAAATATCCACGCCAAGCTCAAGTGGATTTAAAAAATACCCACTAGAGTATGTATTATCAATAGCTACAGGAATATTGTGAGCATGTGCTATTTTGCAAAGTTTTGGCAAATCTATGATTTCATAAAGTATAGAACCTGGACTTTCACATAAAATAAGTTTTGTATTTGGTTTAATTTTTTCTTCTACATCAGAAGCATCTGCTTTTAAGAAGTCAATTTCTACACCCATTTTTGCTAAAAATAAATCACAAATAGTTCTAACAGGTCCATAAATAGCATCAGTAATTAAAAAATGAGCATCTTTACTAGCATAATTTAAAAGCACCATAGCTAAAGCTGCAAGTCCTGTTGGGAAAAGTTGCGCTCTATGTCCGCCTTCTAGCTCACAAATTAATTTTTCTAACTCAAAATTTGTAGTCGTTCCTCTAGCACCGTAACTTAAAACACGCTGAGTTTTTCTTAATTCTCTGTATTCTTGCCAAGTAGCGTGATCTTTAAAAAGTATGGTTGATGCACGCATAAGTGTAGGGTTAACCGATCTTACAGGAACATTTTGATCTCCTCTACCACAATGGATAAGTTTAGTTTTTGAATTCATTTTTTCTCCTTTTTATAAATAAATATAAGTCATAATAATATTAGTAATCGCAGCCACCAACATAGGAATAGCTGTTCTTTTAACCACTTGCAAAGGATTTACTTTTGCAATAGCTGAAATTGCCAAAATTGCCGGTGCTATAGGACTAACACATCTTCCAAAACCTGTCATAATTTGAATTGGTGCTATCATGGTAATGGTTTCAACACCAAAATGTTTTGCTATGTTTGGAATTAATGGCGCAAAAGAAAAAAATGCTGCATTTCCAGAACCCATCAAAAAAGCACAAACTGCAAGTAAAATAGATACTGCAATAATAATAGCAAGCACGCCAAATCCAGCACTTTGGCAATATCCTATCAAAGTATCCACAAAACCAACCGATAAAAGTCCATTTGCAAAGACCTGACCGCAAACTATCAAAGAAACTGTGATTACAAATAAATGCCCCATTCCTTTAAAGAAAATCATAATAGAATTAAGAGTTTCTACTATACTTTTATAGCGTATCATTTCAAAAATAATAGCCACAAAAGTTGAAATTACCATTGCTACTGGAACATTCATTTTAATTGCAGTGCTAGCAGCTGCTTCAACCTCTTCGACACTACTAATTCCAATCAAAACTAAAAAACTATCTAAAACCGAACTAAAACCTAATATTAAAACTAAAGGGATTATAGGCAAAATAGCATAAATTCTTGGTGGTTTTTTTAATTCTTTTTCTTTGTCCTCATTTTGACTTAATTCTTTTTCTACTTCTTGAGCGTTGAAAACAAAATTATCTCTTTTATCAAAGAATTTATTGCTAAGATAAATCGCAAGTCCCACTGCTAAAATGATTGGTAAAGTTGTAGGCAACTGATAATTTACAAAATAGATCGCAGGATCAATATCAGCCACTTTTGAAGCCATGATAACATTACCACTTCCAGGTCCATGATCTATGTATTGACAAATTGCAATCACGCTTAAGGCAGATAGTTTTGAAACACCCGAACGCACCAAAATAGGATACATGGTAACCATAAGCAAAAGTCCAAGTCCTGCATGAGATGGGATAAAAAGAACTAAAAATTGCACGATAAAATATGCAATTATAAGCAAAACATAGGGAGATTTTACCATTTTTAGAGGTTTTTCAAAAACCTTAAAAAGTGCATAGGAAGCCCCAACATGATCCATATAAGCAGAAAATCCAGCAATACACATTAAGGTAAGACCAAGACCTGCTAAAGTACTTGACATTGTTTGGTTAAAAACTTGAAAAATATCAAAAAAGGCTAAATTTAAAGAGCCTTTTTCAATAACATGTGGAGAAAGCCCAAAAATAGCAGCCAAAGAAAGCAACAACAAACCACTTAAAAGCAATGCCATGTGAGCATTGACTTTTTTATAAAGCATAAAAACAAGTAAAATTACGCTTAATAAAGAAAAACTAAGACCTAGCATGGCTTATCCTTTTGAGGCTATGACTTCTATTTCAATTTTTGCTCCTTTTGGTAGATCTTTTACCGCAAAAGCGCTTCTAGCAGGATAAGGAGCTTTGAAAAACTCGGCATAGACTTCATTAAAAGCTAAAAAGTCAGAAATTTCAGCTAAAAAACAAGTCGTTTTAACAACTTTATCGTAAGAAATTCCATTCTCTTCTAAAATAGCACCAATATTTTTTAAAGATTGTCTAGTTTGTTCTTTGATATCCAAACTTTCAATCTCACCTGATGTAGGGTTTATAGGTAACTGTCCCGAAATAAAAAGCATACCATTTGCTTCTCTATAGGCCGAGTAAGGACCGATAGCCTTTGGATAATTTGTCATTTTGTCTCCTCTATAAATAAAATTACAATAAAATATTATCAATTTAATAATAACTTGTCAATATTTTTTTATTACAATAATAAAATATTATTTATTAAGAATATTTTTAAAAATTTAAAGTTAGAATAAAATCTTAATTTCAATCTAAACTTTGGGGTATGTTATGGATGAAAAGCAAAAAGAACAATTTATCAAACTTACAAATTTTTTAGGACAAGTTTTAGGCAAACAATATGAAATAGTTTTTCATGTAATTGACGAAGAAGGTGCTTATATCGCAGCCATTGCCAATAATCATATCAGCGGTAGAACTTTAAAATCTCCACTAAGTGCTTTTGCAAGCGAACTTATACAAAATAAAGCTTATTTAAAGGAAGATTTTTTATATGACTATAAGGCTTTAATTGGAAAGTCAAAACTTGTTAGAGGTTCAACTTTTTTTATAAAAAATACCGATAAACTTGTGGGAATTTTATGTATAAATCACGATACTAGTGCGATAAGAGATGCGGTTTGTAAAATCATAGACATAGAAAAATTAGATGATATGAGTGAAATTTTAAATCCAAACAAAGAAAATAATGAAAACAATATTGAAATAAATGATTTGGGAAATATAGAAACTTTAAGTCATTCCATAGAAGAAATTTTAGCCCAAAGTATTGATATGAATTATTTAAACGCTAATTATCAATTAAGTATTAGCCAAAAAGAAGAGATAGCAAAAACCTTATACGAAAAAGGTATCTTTAACATTAAAGGTTCTGTACCCATAGTAGCTAAACTCTTAAAAATTTCAGAGCCTAGCGTTTACAGGTATTTAAAAAAATTTAAATAAAATCATTTTTTAAATAACTGCAAAATTTTTAACGAAATCTTTTTTGCTAAACTTTTTTTGGAATTTTTACTTAAAAACTCTGCTACATCTTTACGGCCAAACATAATAGCAAAAGTATAAGGCGTCATCCCTAAACCATTATTTTCATCAATATTTGCTCCATATTTCACCAAAAGCTCACACATAGGCAAATAACCTTTAAAACAAACCCCTGCAAGCGGAGTTTGACCGCGATCATTTTTCTCATCAACTTTTGCACCTTTTTCTAAAAGCATTTTAGCACACTCATAAGAATTATTATAAGCGGCAAGCATTAATAAAGTATCGCCTTTGTGTGTTTTTAAATTAACATTAAGTCCTGCTTCTATCATGGTTTTTAGGTTTTCGCATTCATCATTTCTAGCAAAATTAAAAGCCATTTTGCAAAGCTCGGCAAATCTTTTTTCTTCTTCTAAACTCAAAGTCATCATCACTTTTCCTTAAATATTTATAATCTTTAGTTTGCCACTTTTAAAGTGGCAAGTAAAAATTATTTTCCTAAAGCTTTTTTTACTCCATTTGCATAATCACTTGAAATTTTTTCAAAATGATTTAAAGCTCTAGTGATAATTTTTTCATCTACTCCTTTCATAGAGGCAGCGATATTGTTAAAAAGTTGTGCTTTTTGACTATCATTCATAATGTTAAATAAAGCCCTTGGTTGAGTATAAAAATCATCATCTAGTGGGGCAAATCTTTGTGCAACATTATCTATGGCAAGATCGGGCTCAAGATAGCTTTTATCTTCTTTTGGACTATAATCATAACTATTTGGCTCATAATAAGCTGCTTCATTTTTATAAGTGTCAAAATTCATAGCACCCGCTACATTATAAGTATTTACTTCGCTTTTAGCACGATTTACAGGAAGTAAATGGTAATTTGTTCCTATGCGATATCTGTGCGCATCAGGGTATGAAAAAATTCTAGCTTGAAGCATTTTATCAGGACTAAAACTAATACCTGGAACTATATTGCTAGGGCTAAAAGCTGCTTGTTCAACTTCATTGAAGTAATTTTGCGGATTTTTATTTAAAACCATTTCACCAACATCCATTAAAGGTACAATGGAGTGTGGCCAAATTTTAGTTAAATCAAAAGGATTAAATCCAAGTTTTTCTGTGTCATTTTCGGCTAAAATTTGCACTTGTACTTTCCATTTTGGAAAATCTTTATTTTCAATAGCTTCATAAAGATCTCTTTGGTGACTTTCTCTATCATCTGCGATGATTTTTGCTGCTTCTTCATTAGTGAGATTTTTAATACCTTGCATAGTTTTAAAATGAAATTTTACCCAAAATCTTTCATTTTTATCGTTGATGAAGCTATAAGTATGGCTTCCAAAGCCGTGCATATGACGATATGACGCAGGAATTCCTCTATCGCTCATAAGTATGGTTACTTGGTGTAAGCTTTCAGGGCAAAGTGTCCAAAAGTCCCAAGCAGCATTATTGCTTCTTAGATGAGTTCTAGGATCTCTTTTTTGAGTGTGAATAAAATCAGGGAATTTGTAAGCATCACGGATGAAAAAAGTCGGGGTATTGTTTCCCACTAAGTCCCAATTTCCTTCTTTGGTGTAAAATTTAATTGCAAAACCTCTTACATCGCGTTCTGCATCAGCTGCACCTGCTTCACCTGCAACGGTTGAAAAACGCAAGAAAAGTGGAGTAATCTCACCTTTTTGAAAAATTTTAGCCTTAGTATAAGCACTTAAATCTGCAGTGATTTTTATCTCACCATAAGCTCCACTTCCTTTTGCATGAACAGTTCTTTCTGGAATTCTTTCTCTATTTTGATGAGCAAGCTTTTCAAGCAAAATATAATCTTGCATAAGTAATGGTCCCTTAGCACCTGCACTTAATGAATTTTGATTGTCAGCAATAATATTGCCAAAATCATTAGTTAGTTTTTTCATTGTCTTCTCCTAAATAATAAATTTTATTAATTGATAAATTATATTATTTTAAAAATAAAAATAACATTAAATAATAAAATTTATTATTTAATAAATACAAAATATTTTTGTAGATGACTAAACATAAACTAGAATTAAAAAATAATTTTTAAAAAAGCAGGAAAAGGATAAAAAGAGTAATGCTAGAAAAATTTCTAGCATTAAAAATTAAGAAAAATGAGGTTTAATTTGTGCTATCCAAGCATCAATTCTTGACTCAGTTTGATCTTCTTGGTTGTCATTATCAAGTGCTAAACCTACAAATTTACCATCAACAACGGCATCACTTGCTTCAAAATTATAACCATCAGTCGAAATCTCACCTACTAAATTTGCTCCAGCATCTTTTAAATTTTGTGCAAGTTTTCCCATACCACCGCAATAAGTATCAGAGTAACTTTCACTATCTCCCATGCCAAATACAGCTACTGTTTTACCTGAAAGCGAAAGTCCTGAAAAATCAAAACCATCCCAATCATCTTGCAAATCACCACTTCCCCAAGTTGAAGTTCCGCAAATCAATTTATCATAAGAATTGATTTTTGCTGCATCTACATCACTAACATTCAATACATCACTAATCCCTAGTTTTTCAGCGATTGTATTTGCCGCACCTTCAGTATTTCCCATTGAACTACCATAAATAACTGCTACTGACATTGTTTTATTTCTCCTTTTAATTTATTTGTAATTGAATACGGAACTAATTTTAGCATAGTTTTGTTTTTTTCGGATAAAAAATGTTTGATTTCTATGTGTCTTTTGAAATTTTTATTCTTAGGAAAAATAATATAAAACCTTGAAAATTCTTGGTTTTGTATCATTTTTAATGCTTGATTGACTTCTAAAGCAAAATTTGACTTTTGATTTATATCGCAATTCTTCGCATAAATTAACACAGCAAAATGTCCATCAATAAGCAAAAAATTATCTTTTAATTCTAATTGTCTTTTTGGATTTTGTTTAGCAATTTTTTCATACACATAATTGATAAAAAATTCCCTTGCATTAAAAATCAATTCCTCATTTTGATAAAGCATTTGTATCATTCTTGCTACTGGCATTTTTGGTGTAAAAAAAGCATTTTTGAGTGCTGAAAAATCCTTGTATTTATACGCTTTGATCCATAAATGAGAAAAAATACAAAATTTTTTCAAAGGACTTTTGTGCTTAGCCTTTAAAAATGAAAATTTTAAAATATCTTGAATTCTTTTTTCAAAAATCATTCTAAAATTTCTAGCATTTTTTGCATAAGCTATAGGAATCACAAGTTTTTCATCAACAAAAGCATTGTACTGATGTAAAAAAGTTAAATTTAAATCCTTCCTAGTCAAATCCTTAAAAACATCAGGAATAAATTCTTGTTTAAAATTAAAACCAAATAGCATCGTTTAATCCTTATTTTTGCAAGAAAAATTTTGATCAAGATTAAAAACTTTGCAATACTCACAATACACACAACTCACACTTCTTTTCGCGCAAACCAAAGGAATATTTCTTTTTTTAGCCTCGCCTTTAATTTTTTTCATCGTATTGTGGTTTAAAAAACTTGTCAGCATAACAATACATTTTGTATCTTGAGGAATAGGTTTTTTATTAACTCTGTTTTCATTTCTAGCATCCCAGTGTTCGATTTTTTTAGCCCCCAAATCATATAAAACCGCCTTAATAGGCGTTATTTCATCAGCACCTATAACCAAAACAGACATTTTGCTCTCCTTTTATATAATTATTTTGAGAATTATTATTAATAATATCATAAAATATATTAATTTATTTTGAATTTTATTATCAAAATAAATTAATCGCGAGATACTGCTAAAAATAAAAAATGATTTACTTAGATTTTAATCACACTTCTTGAATTTTAATTTCATCTTCTAAACAATACACCAAAAAGGCAGAAGTTTCTTTTTTAAGAATTTCTCGCAAGGAATCTTTATAAAATTTCACTTGCTCTATATGCTTAGTTTGCATCAATAAACTTGTCTTATAATCCAACACACAAGCGCTTTTTTCATCTAAAGCCAACAAATCCACTCTTTTAATTTCACCATTAAAACTAAAATCCTGCTCTTTTAAAAGCTGTTTATTGGCAATAAGCTTGGAAAAATCATCGTTTTGCAAAAGCATTTTGATTCTTTTAAAAAGTCTCGTAAAATCCTCTTCGCTTAAAAAATGCCTAAATTTTCCTTTCGTTTTCTCACAAAGTGTTTCAAAATTTTCTCCATAAGGCAATTTAAGATTTTGCATAAAAAAATGAAAAGCATTACCAAAATAAATTTCAAAGGAATTAAGATACTGCTTATCTTCGACTTCTTGCAAACCCACTTTGACAAATTCTAATAATGCTTGTTGTTTTTCATTGGAGTTAGTATCGAGTTTTTCTTCAGCTATAATCTCACCTCTTTCCTCACAAGCCAAATTTAAATATCTATCGCTGCTAAAATAACTTGGATAACTTCCATTAACCAAAGCTTCATTTCTTTTGATGATAATCAAAGATTTTTTAGCCCTAGTCATAGCCACATAAAGTTTATTAATATCATCTTCTAGCTCGGCTTTTTGTATGGACTCTAAAAAAGCATTATATTTTTCATCTTGGGTGTTTTTGCGAATTTTATCCCTAATTTTAAGCTCCCAACCCATTGAAATATCATACTCTAACAAAATTTTATCTGTATTATTTTGCGGCTTTGAAAGACTATCAAGTAAAATCACATGATCAAATTCTAAACCCTTGGACTTATGCACACTCATAATGCTAATACCCCAATTTTGCTCATTAAGAATTTTTAAATTACAAGGCTCAAACAAAAGTTCTAAAAAATTATTTTTACTTCCGGCGTATTCGATAAATTGTATCAAAGCAATATCGCTTAGATTTAATTTTAATTTTTTTGCCAAATAAAGCACATTTTCTATAGCGCTTTTACTTAAATCAAGCTCTAATCTTGGAAATTCTTCACCTAACAATTCCTTTAAAAATACGCCATAAAATTCATCCCCAAAAATGCAAAATTTAGCATATTCTAACACTGCCTTTACGCTGGCTTTATTTTCTAGTAAAACATTGCTTTGCGTAAAAGCAGAAATTTCATTTTGATGTAAAAATTCCAAAACAAGATCTGCATCATCATTCTTCCAACACAAAATGCAAATTTTTTCTAAAGCGATATTCTTACTTTGCAAAAAGCGAATTTGCCCTAAAAGTGTTTCTAGGGTTTTTTCTTTGATTTCTCTTGATTGTTCCTCTTTAGGTTTCTTTTCTTCATTTGACTGGATAACACGCACAAAACCACCTTTTTTGCTCTCATCATTAGGGGTTTTTTGAGCTATATAGTTTTGAAATTTATTTTCAAAAATTTCATTAACAAAATCAACTAAAATCTTTTGTGAGCGATAATTTGTGTCCAAATTTTCTTTTTGAATTTGCACAAAATCTTTTTGCAAAAGATCAAAAAGCTCTTTTTTGCCTTTGCGAAAACGATAAATACTTTGTTTTTTATCACCCACATAGAAAAAACTTCTATTCTTTTTCACACCTTCACCAGAAACTAATTCTGAGATAATAGGAAGTAAAATTTGATATTGTATCACACTTGTATCTTGAAATTCATCGATTAAAAGATGGGAAATATTGCCGTCAAGTCTAAAATATATCATATCCTTTAAATCGCTTTGCATCAAATCAAGCACTTTTTTACTGACATCACTAAAACTTAAAATATTTTTATTTTTATGGATAATATTTTTAGCCTCACCAAAATGCTCTAATAAATTCATCAATTTAGCGATTTTAAATTCTTCAAGCTCGTTAGCATAAACATTTAAAATTTTTAAGAACTCATCTCTTTTTTTAGAAAAAATTGCATCTTCACTATAAAGATCTCGCAAATATTTTGTGCTTTCAAATTTAGACATAAAAGGTTTTTCTAAAAACTCGTTCAGTTCAAGCTCTTCATTGTCAAAATTAGCACTTAAATTCTTATGATTTAAACCTAAAGCATAAGATCTAAGATCTCTATAGGCTTCATTAAGTTTTGTTTTATCACAAAAGCTAATTTTTAGATTATCTTTAAAATAAGCATTCTCATAAAGCCTTTCAAGCTCTTTAAAAAAGGCTTCTTTTTCATCAAATTCACAAATATAATAAGCCAAGTCCCTAAGCTCTTTCGTGCTTAAAATTTTTAAAAATACTGCCTTAACATCAAGCTCTTCTTCGCTGATCTCAAAATCACTCATAAGCCCCAAATTTAAAGAAAAACTCCTTAAAATTCGACTAAAAAACGCATCAAAAGTTGAAATTTTTAAATTTTGCCTTAAAAAATCTTGCTTCTTTTGATCCCTTAAAGCAATAAGCTCGTCTTTAGAAAAGTCTAAAAGCTCACAAAGAGCTTTGCATTCTGCATTTTTACTGTCTTGCTCTAAATACAAAAAAGTATCAATAACGCGTTTTTGCATTTCATTGGCTGCTTTTTTTGTGAAGGTTAATGCTAAAATTTCATTGATTTTTGCACCCTGTAAAATCAAAGCCACAAAACGCACACTCAAAGCAAAAGTTTTTCCACTTCCAGCACTGGCTTCTAAGGCTAAAAAAGGCTTAAATTTACTCATTTTAACTCCTTTTTATAAAGAAGCTTATAAGGACAATACTCATCTTTTGTATTTTCAAATTCTATCTCTTCTTTACTTTGCAAAACAAGCTCTTCAAGTAATTCTTCAAGCTCCAAAACATCTTTGGTGTTTTTGCCATTTTTAATTTTAAAATCATTTAAATCATAAAATTTTGCGGCACAATTCTTGCCTATTAAAAGCTTATAAAAAGCCAATTGATATGAATTATCTTCTATTTTTCCGCTTTTATAATCAAGAATCAAACGATTATTATTTAAGTTATCAATACGGTCAATAGTCCCTATTAAATCCACGCTAAAACCATTTTTTAATTTATATTTCTTAGGAGGCTTTATCTCAAATTCAGTTTTTTCTACCCTATATCCTTGCGAAAAACGCTCATTTTCTACCTTTGCAAAGCGTGCGAATTTTAATTTCAAAATTTCAACATCAAGTTCTGAAATTTTCGCAATTTTTGCTTGTTTATGCAATAAAAACATAAATTCATCTTCATCAAAAAAATTCTTATTTTGCTGATAATAGAGTTCTAAAATTTTATGTATAAAAATACCTAAATTTTTAGCACTTTTTTGCTCCTCTAAGGCACGAGGTTCTAAAAGATTTAAAATATAACGATAATAATAAGTTCTTTTTTGCTTCAAAAATAAATTCAAACGACTAAAAGATAAAGGGGTGGCAAAAATATTATGCCTTAAAATAGGTGCCTTAAGAGGCTCTAAATTGGGTTTTTTTTCTTCATAATCTAATTTTAAAGCATCTAAATAAGCTTGGGGACTGATTTTATTATCCTCTTCAAATTCAAAATCCAGCTCGTCTAAAAAACGCGATTTGCAACTTTGCTCATTTTCCACATAAGAAATGCTAACTTTTTTCGCTCTTGTCATCAAACTTTCATAATAAAATCTTTGTAAATTTTCTCTTCTTTCATAACTTATAAGTCCTGCTTGTTTGCGAATATCATTGTTTAAAAAAAGCTCATTAATACTTCTTTTGGGAATAATATCATCATTAAAATCAACCATTATTACCCCATCAAAACTAAGCCCCCTACTTTCCAAAAGCCCCATAACAGTAACTTTTCCACCACCAACATCGCTTAAAGTGAGTGAAGAAATTTGTATAAAAAAAAGCTCTAAAAGCTCTTTTAGTGTTAAAGTTTGATTTTTTAGCAAATCCTTAATAAAATAAAGCTCCTTTTCAATCAAAACAATCAGTTCTTTTTTTTCATTCAACAAAAATACTTTTACAAGATCTTCAAAAAAATCTACTTCACACTTTTCATTAAAACGTGCCTTAAAAGTATTAAAATCAAGTTTAAAATAATGCAAAAGCGTATTATGATAGTCAAAAACACTCTCTTTATTTTCAAAATAATCAAGGCTTTTATTAAATTCAAAAGACTCCAAATTTGCACTATCATAAAGCGCTTTTAATTTCTGATAAAAAAAGCTTTCTTTAATGCTAATTCCACTTGCAAAATTCAAAACATTGTTCTTATCCCAAAGCCTTAAAGTATTGCAAAAACATTCATCTGGAGTAATAACAACTATATTTTCAGGTTTTAAACCCGCACGAATGAAATTTGAAATTTCATCCATAACAAAAGAAACTTGCAAGGTTCTTATTTCAAAAGCTCGCAGTTTAACACTTATCTTCGTTTGTGGAATTTTTTCTTGTTTTACAATAGTATGAGTTTTAATATTAAATTCATAATAACAATTTTCATTTAAAGATAATTTTCTTAAAAAATCAAGGTTCGAAAGATATTCTAAATTAAAAGCACTCGTTCTAAAGCATAAAATAAAATCTTTATATTGCGAAATTTGCACAAACAACTCTTCTTCAAAACGACTCAAAAAACCTTGTAAATCATATTTAATACTTTCATATTCATCCAAAAAATCTAAATTTAAACTATAGTTTTTTACCAAAGAAAGCTCATCATGCAAATTTGCCCTATCAAGCAAAGAAAGATAATTTTGAAAAACCTCTTCTAAAATATCCAAATGTTCATTATAAGCAGCATAATAGTCATTATTTTTAAGATCGCAAATACTTCTTTTTTCCAAAGCCAATTCTTTAAAAAAAGAAAAAAGATATTCGTTATTTTTCAAAAAAGCAAAAAATTCAGTCGAAATTCCCAACTTACTTTCCAAATCCTTACTTTTCTTGCAAGCTTCTTGCATCAAAAGCAAAGTCTCATAAGAACTCGCTTTATGAGTATTAAGCAAACAAACTCTATCCAAAAAATCACTGATATGAAGCACAGGATCGAGCAAAGAATTGGCATTTTTATTTTGCCTATAATACTCTTTAATTTGTCTTGTGGAACTAAAAATATTAAGCTTCATTAACGAACAAAAATTTCATAAGTATAAAAACCTACAGCCTGAGTATTTATCCCATCATCTTTATCTGCAATGATTTTAAGCTGAAGTTGCCATCTGCCTTTTTCAAGTCTAGGCAAAACCACATTTATAAAATGTTCTTTGACATTTGAATTTATACCTGTATTTTGCAAAATTTCAAGTCCCAATTTCGCATCTTGCTCATTAGTATGCGGACGCGTTAGCAAAAGCTCTGCGCTAAATTTCGATGATATATTTTCAATTTTATCTTTAAGCACAAAACGCAAGGTATTTTGATCTTGATTTAAATCATAAACTACGCGTCCCTTTTTATCTTTACTTGAGTTTAAATCCAAACTCACGCTAAAAAATTTCTCAAAAATTTCCTGTTTAGCTCTAATTTCATTGATATTTTCATCCACTTCTTGATAAGTTTGAAAATAAACTTTATCTTCATAAACAGGATACTGACTAGCAAAAACAATAGTAGCAATACAAGCAAGAACTATTGCAAAAAGCGAAAGCAAGATTCCATAAGGCCAAAAAGTTTTCTTTTTAGACATTCTTTTTTCTCCTCATTTTTTTCTGAATGTATAGTAAAGCCATAATACAGATAAAGCCGTAAATTCCAATTCTTAAGACATTTAAAGTATCTCTATTTGCATTGCCTATAGAATGAACGAGTTTAACATTAAAATAACTTGCCACCTGATCAACAATATCAGAATAACCATTCAAAACCGCAGCATTAAATTGATCTTTTGCCTTATTTGATGAAAGTAAAGGAAGTATAGAACCACTCCATGGATAAGGACTTAAAACCTTTTCTTTATCAAAAAACACTAAAGCTTCTTTAGTAGCTATAATATCAAGTTGATGAGATTTTTTAGAAAGAACTAGCAAAATAAAAGGACTTGGGAGTTTATCTTTAAATTTAAGCAATTCGTTAAAATCAGTCTTATCACTAATTGCAGCAGCTACAAATACCCCTGTTTTTTCATAGAGCTCATTTCCCATTAAATTAAGCTCATTCACAACTTTATCATTTAAAACATTTTCATTAAAAACAACATGAGAATTGCCTTGCGCTAATAAAGAATTTATAAAGAAAAAAGCAGCTAAAAAGCCGCTTTGTATTAAGAATTTCATCCTATATTAAGATGATTTGCAGTTAAAACAGACCAAGCAGTTACAGCAGCTGCAACAATCAAACCTATAACAATTAAATATTCTAAAGCTTTGCTCATTGTCCATCCTTTACTATCATATGTTTATTGGCATCAGCACCTTTCATAGGAACACTTTGAGGATTATTTAAAGTATAAGGTTTTTGCATTACATCTTGCTGTGCTTTAATACCCCAAATCGTAAGTCCTACCAAAATAGCAAGTAGCAAAACCGTAGCAATTAACATTCCTGTTACGCCCGAAAGTGAAAATACATTTCTATTCATATTTTCCATTACTCACCCCTTGAAAGAGAAATCACATATTCGCCAACAGCTTGTTTTTGAATATCATTTAAAATTCCGCTATTAAACATAGGCATCACACCAATAGCACCGCTTTTACCCCTATTTAAAACTTCTACCACAAATTCAGATTGTCCATACTTGGTAAGATCGGGTGCTAAAACTTCTCCACCTACTATTCCGGTCCCATCTTCACCATGACAAGCAACACAAGTAGCAAAAACCTCTTTGCCGCGAGCTACTAAATCTTCATTTGCTGTTTTTTTAATCGCTGAAATTTCCTTTGCAACATAAGCAGCAACCGCTGGAATATCTTCTTCCGCAACACCAAGTTCAACTGCTGGAGCCATCTCACCCATAAGATAATTCATACCCTTAGAACCTTTTTTCAAAACATCAATAAGCCCTTCTTCAGAACCCCACATAGTAAGATTTTGTGCTTTTCCATTAATCCCATCAGCAGTGATTCCATGGCATTGAGAACATTGGACTAAAAAGATATTTTCACCCATAGCAACTTTATCTTCAGCAGAAAGATTTTTGAATTTTTCTTCAAATTTAACCGTATGAGCCATTACCTCTTCATTGTATTCACCTATTCTCGAATAACCATTTAAAGGATACCCCCAAAGAAAATACCAAATAGCCCAAACAATAGTAAGGAAAAACACAACAGCCCAACCTGTAGGAATAGCATTTTTATACTCACCTATACCATCCCAACTATGCTCACTAAGCTCCGCATCACCTCTTTTTTCTTTCATTTGTTTAAACATTCTACCCACAATTACAAGTGTGATTAAAATGATAAGAATAGCTCCAATTAAAGATAAGAGATTGATATTATCTTCTAAATTTAACCATTGCATCAAATACTCCTTTTATTTTCTAAAATGCTATCATCAATATCATCTTTTAAGGCAAGATTAGCGTATTTTTCGTAATTTCTCTCACCTTTTTTTTCTGCTCTATAAAGATGATACCAATAAGCATATAAAACAACTACCAAAAAAACAACAAAAGCAAAAAAACCATAACCTTGGAAAAGTTCCCATTCTTGTTTTGTAATGGCATCAAAATTTAGCGTGATGATATCTTTAATCACGCCAAATACTATTTTTAAATCTTCCATAAATCCTACTTTAAGCTATTTAAATAAGCAATTAAAGCAACAATTTCTTTAATTTCACCTCTAGCAAAAGCATCTTTTACTTCTTGATTTTTCATTTGATCAACAATGGCTTGTGCTTCAGCTCTTACTTCCTCGCTAGCTTCCTCCCAAGTGCCAAGTTTGGTTTGTCCTTCAACATCATAAGGAACATTAAACACTTTCTTTACAGTCAATGCCTCGGCATAGGCGGTTTTAATATCAGCGTTATTGCTAAACATGTGTTTGTAAGCGGGCATTACCGATGCTGGAACTACAGAAGTTGGATCCCACATATGATTTTCATGCCAATCAGCTGTCCTATAATTTCCTACACGTGCTAAATCAGGACCTGTTCTTTTTGAACCCCATAAAAATGGTCTATCATAAGCAAATTCACCACTTACAGAATACATTCCATATCTATCAGTCTCTGATTTAAAAGGACGAATAAGCTGAGAATGACAAGCATTGCAACTATCTTTAATATAAACTTGGCGTCCCGCAAGCTGTAAAACAGTATAAGGCTTTTTACTTTCAAGCGGTCTTGCATTATTTGCAAAATCTGGCAAAACTTCAACAATACCTGCATAAGCAATCACAACAAAAACTGCTACCGCGAAAAAGAATGGATTTTTTTCTAACCAACTAAACATTTTCTCTCCTTATGCTGCCATAGGTGAAGCACTTTGTGGTTCTTTGTCAAGTACTTTTCCATTAGCAATTGATTTATAAATATTATAAGTAAACATAAAAAAGCCTACAAGATATAACAAGCCACCAATTGCTCTAATCCAATAATAAGGAACAATAGCCGTAACCGTATCTATGAAAGTATAAAGAAGAGTTCCGTATTCATCTGTAGCTCTCCACATCATACCTTGAGTGATTCCTGCAATCCACATAGATGCAAAATAAAGCACTATACCTGTAGTTTGAATCCAAAATTGTGCTTCCATTAATGATTTACTATAAAGCTCTCTTTTAAACATTCTAGGAGTCATATGATAAAGCGCTGCCATAGTCATAAAACCAACCCAACCAAGAGTTCCATCATGCACATGCCCTGGAATCCAATCCGTAAAGTGAGCTAGAGCATTTACAGACTTAATAGAAAGAATTGGTCCTTCAAGAGTTGAGAACATATAAAAAGTTGATGCCAAAATCATAAATTTAATCAATGGACTTTCTCTTAATTGACTCCACTCACCTTTCATAGTAAGTAAAATATTAATAGCTGAACCCCAAGAAGGCAAAATAAGCACAATTGAAAAAACAGAACCCATTGTTTGCATCCAATCAGGCACAGTCGAGTAAATCAAATGGTGTCCACCTGCCCAAAGATAAACAAACATTAAACCCCAAAATGCAAATAAGGAAAGTTTATAAGAAAAAATTGGTTGTCCACTTTCTTTTGGAAGAAAATAATAAATTTGAGCAATAATACCTACGGTGAATACAAATGCAACTGCATTATGTCCATACCACCATTGCACCAAAGCGTCATTGGTTCCTGCATACATTGATACACTATGCCACCAATTTCCCATACCGCTTACAAAATAAGTCGGAACAGACATATTATTAAAAAGATAAAGCATGGCTATACCTAAAAATGTAGCTATATAATACCAAAGCGAAATATACAAAGTTTTTTCACGACGAATTCCAATGAGTCCAAAAATACTTATACCCCATAAAATCCATACAAGAACTACAAGTATATCTAAAGGCCATTCAAGCTCTGCATACTCCTTTGAGGTGCTAACTCCTATAAACAAAGAAATCACAGCCAAAATCATTGTGATCATATAGAGCCAAAAGTGAATTTTTCCTATAGCCATCAAAAATGATGACTCTGCCATGCTTACTTTTAAAACGCGTTGGCCTATATAATACCAAGTAGCCCAAATTCCTGAAAGCATAAAACCAAAAATCACACCTGAAGTATGAAGCGGTCTAAGTCTTGAAAAAGTTCCGTACTCACCAGCTAAATAGTTTAAATCTGGATACGCAAGTTGAAAGGCTATAAGCGTGCCAATGGCCATACCTATAATACCAAACAATATGGTAGCAAACATAAAGTATTTAGCAACCGTATAGTCGTAGTTTAATGCATTACCTGGGTGCATTTCCTCTCCTTATTTTGGAATTAACAAGCTAATATTATAAAATAATAATTATAGAATTTTTCTTAAAAATAACATTTTTGTTAATCGTTTGTTATTTTTTATATTTTAAGGTATTTCTTATCCTAAATTATCAAGACTAATCTTATAGCCCAAACCTGGAATATTTTTAATAAATTTATCATCTGTTTTATCACGAATTCGTTTTATAAAAGTTCTAATTGCCGCATTACTCACACACTCATCTGCCCAAATATTTTTTTTAATACTCTCATGAGACACTAAAACTCCAGGCTGCTCGGTAAGTAAATCAATAAAGGCAAATTCTTTTTTTGTTAAATTAATCTCTTGATTGTCTTTTAATAGAATTTTTTTAATTTTATCAAAACGATAATGCTTGGAAATAACCACAATACTAGAAGGTTCTATTTTGCTATCCGCTAATAATGTAAAAATTTGTAACAATTCCTTAATATCTACGGGTTTTATTAGGTATTTATCTACACCAACATCAATAGCTTTTAAAAGCCTATCCTTCTCAGAAAAAGCTGACATAATAACAATAGGCACTTCTTTTGAAATGCTTTTGATTTCTTTTGCCATATCCAAACCGTTCATAATAGGCATACTAATATCCGAAAGTACCAAATTGGGTTTAAATTTTTTAAATTTTTTTAAACCCTCATTGCCATTTTGTGCGATCAAAATTTTTAAAAAATATGGCTTTAAAGCATCAATCAGCGTTTCTCTAATGCTTTCTTCATCCTCAACGATTAATAAGCTTAATTTTTTAAAATTCGTTTTCATTAATACCCTTATCACTTTAAATTATAAATATAAAAATCCTAAATAACAAAGATAAAATCCATATAATAATATAATAATATAAGATAAATTATTAAATATTTTTTTATAAGTCATATTAATCATTTCTATTAAACTTGATAAAAGCATCATAGCGGGTAAAGTAGAAACACCAAATACTAACATAATTAGCACTGCTTCATATACATTGGCTCTGCTCATTGCACTTGCCAGAAAAAAATACACTAGACCACAAGGCACAAAACCATTTAAAAAACCCAAAATAAACGCGGCCTTAAATCCCTTAAATTTAATGTATTTTTTCATTATTTTTTTAATATAAAAATCAAATATAAAATTATTCTCCAAAGCGTAAAGCAATTTTGTTCTAAAAAATAAAGAAAAAGCCAAAATAATCATAAATAAGCCCAAAACAAACATTAATAAAGATTTTGTCAAAGGAGTAAAAGCCAATAAACCCCCAAAAATTCCAAATAAAATTCCCAAGCAAACATAGGCTAAAATTCTAGCACTATGATAACTGAGATTAAGTAAAAATAAATTTTTTGCTCCTGAGTTTGAACGATTAAAAGCCAAAGCAAAGCCTCCGCACATTGAATAACAATGACCAAAACTTGATAATAACGCTGTGCTTATGATGGTTAAAATATCCAAACTCATAATAAAGCCATGAATTCCTTAAAAATATATTTGCTTTCATGAGGACCTGATGAGCTTTCTGGATGATGCTGTACCGAAATAATAGGATAGTCTTTATATTTAACCCCTTCAACATTATCACCAAATAAATTTCTATGAGTGATTAAAGCCACTTCGCAAAGCTCCTCTGGGACATTATAATTATGATTTTGTGCTGTGATTTCAACTTGTTTTGTAATCTGGTTCAAAACAGGATGATTGGCTCCATGTTGACCAAATTTCATTTTATAAGTTTCATAACCAAAGGCATTGCTTAAAAGCTGATGGCCTAAACAAATTCCCAGCATAGGAATTTTAGCTTGAGCTAATTTCTTAATCTCTGCAATTTCTTGTTTTAAAATTCTTGGCTCTCCTGGACCATTAGAAAGAAAAACACCGTGAATTTTTCCTTCTTTGTATAATGAAATTAATAAATCTGCTTTGGTATTATAAGGAAAAACTTCAACTTCAAAGCCTACATTTACTAATTCATTTAAAATATTTCTCTTCACACCATAATCTATCACGGCAACTTTTTTAGCACTTTTTTTAACACTTGCGTAATTTTGACTTTTTTCGTCCCAAACGCTTTGTTTGTGGATATAAGACTTTTTAGTACTTACTTTTGCAACATAATTAACCTCATCAATTTTCGCACTCTTTAATAATCTTTCTTTTAATTCTTCTTTGCTTGAAATTTCAGTAGAAATAACCGCTCTTAAATTTCCACAATCTCTTATCATTTTGACTAAAAACCTTGTATCAATATTATAAACCCCTATTTTTTGGTGCTTTTTAAGATAAGTGCTTAAACTTTCTTTGGCTCTAAAATTTGAAAAATTATCATTTAATTCACGCATCAAAACGCCGCTTGCAAAAACTTCCTTGCTTTCATTGTCATCATCATTTGTCCCTACAATGCCAATTTCTGGCATAGAAAAAACAATAAATTGTCCAGCATAAGAAGGATCTGAAATGATTTCTTGATAACCAGTTAATGAAGTATTAAAAACCAATTCACCAAAAAAAGTTCCTTCTTCTCCAAATGCATCAGCACTAAGAAAAATGTCATTTTCTAAGTAAATGAAAACTTTCATAGCATACCTTTTTTTCTAAGCTCTTCTTGATAAAGTTTTTCGAATACAAGTTCGTATTCCTCAGATCCTGGAATAAGCTTTTTCTTGTAATTTAAAATTTTTTCCAATACCTCATCTTCTAAATCTTCATAAATTTTAAGATAGCTTTCAATGCTTAAAAAAATAAGATTTTTTACTCTATTTTCTGATACATTGAAATTAATATAATCATTTTCTACAAAATTCTCTAAAATTTTATGCGCTAAATTATTATAGCGATCTTCAGAATTTAAAATCACACCAAAATCTGGAGCAAGTTTTTTCTTCACAAGCCAAAACATATTTTTTCTATCAACTTGCATCAATTCCATTTCTTCTTCTTGTTCTTGCAAAAGTTCTTTGGCTTTCTCATCAAGCTTTCTTTCTTGCGCTAAATCCTGCTCTAAAATTTCTCTTGCACTTTTGTTTAAATTATCAATATTATCTTTGATTTCTATGAAAGAAGAATTTACCATATCTAAAACTATTTTATTGCAAATATAAGGCACATGGGGTAATTTGATACGCATTTTTAACCTTTCTTTATAAATTCACAAATCTTATCTCATTTTTGATAAAATAAGGGTTAAATTACAAAATTCATAACAAAAATTATTTAAAATTTTTCAAGGCGAAGTTATATTCTTATCTTTTGCCTCATCTTCAAAATTTTTAAGCACTAAAGTTAATTCTCCAGCCTTTTTAGGATCCATTTTTGAAAGCACACCTGAAATTTTTCGTGGTTCTAAAGAAAACATAATTTTTGAAGCCTCTTCATTATCCATTTGACTTAATACATCTGCGATAGCTACATCTTTCATCTGAGAATAAATTTCTTTAATGCGCCCTGTGGTTTTTTCATTGATAGATTTTAAAATTTGTTCTTGTTGAGCTAATAATCTTTGATTTTCATCTTTTAAGCTTTGTATCTGAGCTAAAGTAGCATTTAATTCTTTTTCTTTATTTAACAAATAATCCGACTTTTCTTTTTGCAAAGCTTCAAAAGATGCCCTATAAGCTTCTAAAGCCTGTTTTGCTTCATCAAATTCTTTTATTTGTGCTGCAAGTTCAGCTTTTTTAGCTTCAAAATATAATTGACATTCTTGTTCATTTGCCCCTAAAATTACCCCGCACAACGCTAAAAAAACACAAAATTTTTTAATCATTTATCTTCTCCATAAAATACCTACTAACAGCCAATTCATCTATAAATTTTTCTTCACTTTTTTTGAGTTGAATTTGAATTTTTTTGAGTTCTTCACTTTGCAAATATTTCATTTTTTCATAATCTAAATGCGCCTTTTTATAAAGATGTTGATAGTGCACCATTTCTTTTTTAGACAATTCCACCTTTCGCAAAGCCTCATTCTTAACACTTCTTGCAATATCAATAATTGTTAAATTTGATTTTAAAAGTTCAATACTGCCAGATTTTGGCAAGCTAAATTGCTCACACTCTTGTTTAGCAAGCACATAAGCCTTCTCATGTTCCATTTGCCTTGCCCTTGCTTTGTTTAAATTATTTTCAGCATTATCCAATTGTCGTTTTTTAACTTTTAATACCGTTTCATATTTTGTTTTCATAAAACAATAGTATCATCTCTTTCAGGGCTTGTAGAAATATATTTGACTTTTACGCCACTTAACTCTTCTAAACGCTTGATATATTTCTTTGCATTTTCAGGCAACAAATCATAATCTCTTATACCAAAAACTTTGTCCCACCCATCCATTTCTTCATAAATTGGCTTTACATTTTCCAAATCACTTGGTATATAAGTAATTTCTTCTCCTTTGTATTCATAAGCTCGACAAATTTTCACTTTCTCAAAGCCATCTAAAACATCAAGTTTCATTAAAGATAGGCTATCAAGTCCGTTAAGTCTTGCAGTATATTTCACCGCTACGGCATCATACCAACCACAACGCCTTTTTCTGCCTGTACTAACGCCAATTTCTTTGCCAATCTGTGCAATTTTTTCGCCATACTCGCCTTTATCTTCCGTTGGAAAAGCACCATTGCCTACGCGGGTCGTATAAGCTTTTACTATGCCTATAACTTCGCCAATTTCCTTAGGATTTAATCCAAGTCCTGTTAAAGCTCCAGCTGAAATAGTATTAGAACTTGTAACATAAGGATAAGTCCCATGATCAATATCTAGCATAGAACCTTGTGCGCCTTCAAGTAAAATTCTCTTATCTTCATCCAAAGCTTTCCATAGCATTCTTGTGGTATCTGTAATATAAGGACTTAAAATTTCACTAAAACGCTTTAAATCTTTCAATAAGCTTTCGTATTCAGGAATATCAATCTCCAAAATAGAAAATAAAATTTTATTTTCTTCAAAATCTTTAAATAAATTCTCGCATAATCTCTCAGGCTCTAAAAGCTCACCCACTCTGTGTCCTACGCGATTAATTTTATCAGCATAAGAAGGTCCTATACCCTTACCTGTTGTACCAATGGCTTTATCGCCTTTTAATTTTTCTTTTGCAATGTCTATTAAAGAATGATGCGCCAAATTTAAATGCGCTCTATCGCTGATATATAATCTTCCTTTTAAATTCTCAAATTGTGCCATTTCGGCAATCAAAACTTCAGGTGATACCACAACGCCATTACCTATAACATTTATACATCTTGGATGCAAAACCCCACTTGGCATTAAGTGAAGTGCGTAACGAATTCCATTTACCCAAATAGTATGCCCTGCATTATGCCCACCCGCACTACGACATACAAAATCATAATTTTCACATAATTTATCTACAACTTTACCTTTGCCTTCATCACCCCATTGAATTCCGACGACAATATCTGCTTTACTCATTTATTTATCTCCATTTTATGAATCACGCTTATTTTACAAAGAAAACTTAAAACTAAGCTAAAACACGATTTTACGGCGAGAAGATGAGAGAATCGAACTCCCCAAAGAATAGCCAGCTACCCTTTCATCTGATTTGAAGTCAGTGGCGATCACCAGATACGCTAATCTTCCAAAAAAGCTTTATTATATCTTTTTTTCAATAAAAACAAAGAAAATTCTAAAAGTTTCTATATTTTAAATCATTAAAAATTTATACGAATTGAAGTTAAATTGAGATAAAATACAAAAATTATTTTAAATGAAACTATAATGAATTTAAAGATAACTTAAGATGAATTTTAATGAAAAAATAGAAAAAGAATTAAGCAATAAAAACGTAACTCTTTTACAAGGTCCCATAGGTAATTTTTTTACCCACCTTTCTAAAAGATTGCAAAAATATAATGCTAAAGTCAGCAAGATTAACTTCACAGGCGGGGATTTCATTTTCTATCCAAAAGGAAAAAAATATAAAGGTTCTAAAGAAAATTTGGCTTTGTTTTATGAAAATTTCTTTAAACAACACAATACTCAAGCCATTATTATGTATAATGATTGTCGTTTTGTTCATAGCACAGCTATTGGGGTGGCTAAAAAATTAAATATCGAAATTTGGATTTTTGAAGAAGGCTATCTTAGACCATATTGCATTACTTTTGAAAAAAACGGAGTCAATGCAAATTCGCAAATTCCTAGAAATAAAGAATTTTATCTCTATAATCATTTCAATGACGATTTAAAAATCAAAGAAATTCCAGGTGCGTTCAAATTTATGGGTTTTTACGCGTTTTTATATTGGCTTTTTTCTTTTTTACTTGCACCATTTTTCAACAACAAACTCCACCATCGCACGCTAAATCCTTTAGAATGCTTGATTTGGTTGCGTTCTTTAATTAGAAAATATTATTATAAAATCAGCGAAAAAAAATTAAACAATAAAATTGCAAATTTAGAAAAAAAGTATTTTCTTGCCATTTTGCAAGTTTATAATGACACGCAAATTTTATTTCATTATCAAAAAAGCATTGAAGATTTCATTGAAGAAACCATACTTTCTTTTGCAAATCACGCAAGAGCAAAGTCTTATTTGATTTTTAAGCATCATCCTATGGATCGTGGTTATAGAAATTACGCTAAATTAATCACCGAACTCAGTGAAAAATACCGTGTTGAAGGAAGAATTTTATATGTACATGATAGCTATCTACCACGTCTTTTAAAAAATGCGCTAGGCTGCATTACCATAAATTCAACAGTAGGTCTTAGTGCTATTTTAGAAGGTTGTCCGACTAAGGTTTGTGGAAAAGCATTTTACGATATAGAAGGTTTAAGCTATCCTAAAAAACTTCATTCTTTTTGGAAAGAAGCACATGCTTATAAACCAAATCCAAAAATTCAACATAACTTCAAACAATATCTCTTAAAAATAAATCAAATCAATGGAAATTTTTATAAAAACATTTTTTAAAATTCAAAAAAAACGCTTGACAAAATAATCTTGCTTAGGTAGCATTTTTGAAAATTTTTATCTTAAACAATGGTGTTTTATGAATATAACTCGTGATACTTTTTATATAGCTGGATATGATCCTAGAGGCTATAGACATTATTTTTCTATGTTTAAAAAAAATATTAATGAGCAAAATAAAATCTCATCTTTCACATATCAAACAAGTAAAGCCGAAATAAAAAAATACCCCACATGGAAAATTTCAACCCCAAATTCAAACACAACTTATACTTTTCTAGCTTGGAATGATGTCGTTAAAAAAAACTGGTCTGAAAATTTACTCGATGCGCTAAAAGATTGGTGGAGTTTTTTTCGAATTTATACCATTACAGGACTTTTTATTAAATTTGGTAAAGAGTCTATTTATCAGCTTATCACTGGATATTACCCTTTTTTTTATGTGCTTTTTTCTTTTTTACTCACTTTTTTCATTAGTGCATTTGGGTTTTATGGGGTAAGATTTTTAATGGATTTTAATTCCTTAAGCTTGATATTTGCAAGTTTTATTTTCATTGCACTTTTTTATTTTAGCATTAAAATACTATTTGAATTTGGCAAAAAAATCGGCGCCTTTTGGATTTCGCGAATTTGTTCTTTTTGTGCTAATTGGGAAAAACGCAGACAAGGGGTGCTAGATCTTAGAATGAATGAATTTGCAGATACTATTTTTAACACTTTAAAAAACAATCAAAATACAAAAAATTATGAGTTAATTTTATGCGCCCATAGCGTTGGAACTATACTTTGCGTTAAAGTTTTAGCCTTGCTTGTTAAAAAGTGTTTAAAAGAAAATGTTAAATTTCACTCTTTGAAAGTTTTAACTTTAGGAGAGTGCATTCCTTTGGTAAGTTATCAAAAAATATCTGAAAATTTCAGACAAGATTTAAAATTTTTGATAAAACAAGATAAAATTTTATGGTATGATTTTGGCTCGATAATTGATGGAGCTTGTTTTGCTGGAGTTGATTTTATAAAAACAAGTGGGGTAAAAGAAGATAAAATTTTTACCTATCCTAAGTTTTTATCCCCAAAATTCCATACCTTATATAAAAAAGAAAATTATAAAAAAATAAAAAGAAATAAATATCAAGCGCATTTTTTATATCTTTTTGCCAATGAAATCAAAGGCGATTATGATTTTTTTGATTTCGTTGCAGGAGAAAAAATGCTTGAAGAAAAGATTAAATAGGAGTTATCATGCCATGTCCTTTTCATCCTAAACCCTATAAAAATAAAGCTTCTACACTTCTAACCTTCTTACTTAAACGCAGATCTTGGCTTGATGGTTTATATGAACGCAGCTACAAAATGCAAATGGGTAGAGTCAAAATGCCAAATTTTGATCTTTATGTTGTAAATGACCCTAAAGAAGTTAGACGCATTATGGTAGATGAAGTAAGGGATTTTCCAAAAAGCGAATTGCTTCATAGACTTCTAAGCCCTTTGCTTGGCGAGAGTATTTTTACTACAAATGGCAGAGTTTGGGAAAAGCAAAGAGAGCTTTTAAGACCTTCTTTTGAGATGACAAGGATTTCTAAAGTTTTTGATTTGATGAGTGATGCAGTACAAGATTTAATGCAAAAATTTGAAAAATACCCTGATAAAAGCATCATCGAAGTAGATGAATATATGACTTTTGTCACTGCTGATGTGATTTTTAGAACTATAATGTCTGCCAAGCTTGATGAAATTAAAGGAAGAGAAGTTTTAGAAGCCTTTGTTAGCGTGCAAGAAGAAACTGTAAAAACCGCAATGAGGAAAATGTTTCGCTTTCCTGAGTGGCTTTCTTATATTTTAGGTGAGAGAAAAAGATTAAAATCAGCTGCACTCATACGCCAAGTTTTATCAGATATCATAAAGCCTCGTTATGATGCCGTGAGCAACGGTAAGCATGAAGGGTATTCAGATATTCTTTCTTCTTTACTTGAAGTTATTGATGCAGATACCAATGAGCGTTTTTCTTTTGAAGAAATTCTAGATCAAGTTGCTATGCTTTTTTTAGCCGGTCATGAAACTACAGCAAGTTCTTTAACTTGGACACTTTATCTTTTAAGTCTTTTTCCAGAGCACCAAGAAAAAGCTTATGAAGAAATTATACAAATTACTGGCCAAGAAAAATTCAAAATTCAAGATCTAAAAAATTTCAAATACCTTACTTGCATTTTCAAAGAATCCCTAAGACTCTATCCGCCAGTAGGATTTTTCGCAAGAGAAGCCAAAAAAGAAACCAAAATACGTGACAAAATAGTAGCACAAGGCTCTGGTGTCGTTGTAGCACCTTGGCTAATACACAGACATGAACAGTTTTGGAAAAATCCAAATGGCTTTGATCCTACAAGACACGGAGATAAAAATAATATCAAAAAAGATACTTATATGCCTTTTGGCATGGGTGAGAGAATTTGTATAGGACAAGGCTTTGCAATGCAAGAAGCGATTTTGATTTTAGCAAATATTTTAAGAGCATATAAACTTGAACTTGAAGAGGGTTTTGTCCCTGATATCATCGGTCGCTTAACCATAAGATCAGCCAACGGTATGCGTATAAAATTTACCAAAAGAAAGTCGCAATGAAAGAAAGATTAGCTGGAACAATTTTACTTTGTGCCTTAGTACCTTTAGCAATACTTGGATATTTACTCATTGTTATCGTTGGAACTTTTGGAAGCGTTAAACGCGTAAGACAAGGAGTAAGAGCTTTAGATCATTTTGTCAATGCAACGATTTTCAATGGCTATGCTTGTGAGTCTATCTCATCTCATGCTTGGCGCAATCGCCACAAAAAATGGGCAAAATTTGTTATAAAACTGACTGATTTTTTTCAAAAAGATCATTGCAAAAGAGCTAATCGCAGAGAACAGCCTATAGTAGATCTTTATCTTTCAAAAAAACTTGATAAACAAACAGTAGGAAAACAAATTTAACCTAAATTGATGGGGATGGGTATGTCAAGTTTTATTTAAAAATATACCTAGACTTAAGAGAAAATTTTGAAAATTTAAAATTCAATAAATGATAATAAAAATCAAAAATTTACAAATTTTTAAGTTTATTTTCATATAATCAGAAAATTTAAAAAACAAGGAAAAATATGAAAAAATTGAAACTTAGTTTATGTGCCACTTTGGTTTTATTTACAAATTCTTACGCCCTGCCTTTAGAAGAAGCTATAAAAGATGTTGATATATCTGGGGTTTTAAGATATCGCTATGATAGTGCTAGCGGGGATTACACAAGAGGTTTTACTGACGAAGTTGGCGCAGGCTATATCAAAGATAAACAAACTCATAACTACAAAGCACAAATAAATTTTGGTGCTAGTATAGCAGATAATTTCAAAGCTTTTATCCAACTTAGTTATACCGCAAAAGATGGTGGTTTTGGAGCAAATAGCGTAAGCAGTACGCAGGATACTTTAAATGTGCGTCAGTTATACTTAACTTACACCAATGAAAACCTTGCTACAAGCATAATCGCTGGTAAGCAACAGCTTAACACCATTTGGACAGATAATAGCATCGATGGTCTAGTTGGAACAGGTATTAAGGTGTTTAATAATAGCTTTGATGGACTTACCTTAAGTGCTTTTGTCTTTGATAGTTTTGGTATCGATGAGCAAGAAGGTGATTTATGGAATGATGGACACGCTGTTTTTAATGCGAATGGCAAAATTTTAGCTGATTTATTTGGAGAAAATCTCTACGGCGTGGCAGCCTTAGGAAGTTATAAATTAGGCGAAGGTTCTTTAAATTCACAAATTTGGCTTTCGTATTTAAATGATAATGCTTTATTTTATGCTGCCGATATAAGCTATGATACTTTATTATTTAATCATGTAAATTGGAAATTAGAAGGTGCTTATCTTGGTAATCACATTGATAATTCCCTAAAAGATCATCTTGGTTTTGATGATGGAAATCTTTTTGTGCTCAAAGGCTCTATCGAAGTTTATGGCTGGGATGCAAGTTTAGGTGGCGTGTATTATGGTGATGATAAAGCATTAACGATACAAGTTCTTGAAGATAAAGGCAATTTAGATCTTGGCGGAGAAGAAATTTTTTATACCGATGGCTCTAAGTTAAATGGCGATGTGGGAAGAAATATTTTCGGTTTTATAAGTGCTGGATACACTTTCAATGAAAGCTTTCGCTTGGGTGCTGATTTTGTTTATGGCGGAACAAAAAGCAGCGATTTAACTACTCTTCGTTATAGAGGAGGTGAGAAAATGGAAGCCGTTGCAAGAGCAAGTTATCAATACTCGCCAAAACTCTCTTTTGAAGCTTGGTATTCTTATGTAAGTACCGATGCTAAATATGAAAACGGGGACAAAAATACAGTTAGACTTGAGGCAAATTACCATTTTTAAATTTTAAGAGATAATTTCATCTCTTAAAACAATTTTTCATTTTATTTAAATTTTCCAAAAGCCTTTTTTCATCACCCAAACCATCGCTATGATAAAATTTCAAATCCCTACTAAGATATTTTTGCTCTACCCAACCACCAAAATCATGGGGATAAAGATAGTTTTTCCTTTCTATGTGATTGTTGTTTAGATAATTTGGTATTTCAAGCGGTGGATTGTTTTTGACAAAACTAAGCGCATCATTAATAGCCATATAGCTTGAATTTGATTTAACCGCACCGGCTAAATACACCACGCATTGTGCAAGTATAATTCTTGCTTCAGGATAGCCTATATTTTTTACCGCATTTAGGGTTGAAACCGCTAAATTTAAGGCATTAGGATCAGCATTTCCCACATCTTCACTTGCAAAAATCACCAAACGCCTAGCGATGAAATCAGCACTCTCTCCCCCATCAATCAGCCTTGCAAGATAATAAATCGCCGCATCCACATCACTTCCCCTAAGACTTTTTATCATCGCACTTGCTAAAAGATAATGCGTATCTTTAGAACTCACACCCTCGCTATTTACCCCATTGCGAAGTTTTTTTAAATTTGCCAAAGTAATATTTTGTTTATCCAAAACCAAAGCAAATTCCAATAAATTTAACATTGCCCTAGCATCAGAACTTTTAAGCAAAAAATTCCTAGCCTCATCTTCAAGCTCAAATTTTAATTTTTCTTGCACTCTTGAAAGTAAAATCTCTAATTCCTTTGCTCCCAAAGGCAAAAATTCAAAAAGCATAGAACGACTTCTAATGCCAGAACTTAAAACAAAATAAGGATTTTCGGTGCTTGCACCTATAATAATACATCGATAATTTTCCATAGGAATCAAAAGCATTTCTTGCTGAGTTTTGCTAAGACGATGAATCTCATCGATGAAAATTAGGGGCTTGTAAAGACTATTTTTGTAATTATCCAAAATCTTTCTTAATTCTTCAAGCTTAAAATTACCTCCATCGAATTCAAAAAAATCTAAGCCAAATTCCTTAGCTACCGCCCTTGCAAAACTCGTTTTTCCAGAGCCTGCCACGCCATAAAACAAACTATGTGGCAGTTTTTGCATGGTAATGAATTTTTTAAAAACCTCAACGAGTTCATATTGTCCTAAAATTTCGTTTAAATTTTTAGGCCGAAATTCTAAAGCCAAACTCATCAATCAATCACCAAACCTTCCAAAGCATAGCTTTTGCCATTAAGTTCCATACTCTCTTCACCTCTAATCATAGTATTAGCCTTTAGATCAAGATAAAATTTCCCATCTTTTTCGATAAAAAATCCTTCAGTTAAATTTAAAATAGGGAAAAATTCTCCCACCCCAACATCACTTTGTGCATGAACATTGACCTTATAACCATCTAAACTTAATTTTGCATCCGCCTTTGATATGAATTTATTCTCATTTTTAGAAAAGCTGAAATTATTAAGTTTAACAAAAGGATTAAAAGACAAAAATTCGCGGATCAAAACCTTTATATCCATAGTTTTTTGCATAATAAAATCTTCATAAGCTTTTTTTGAAATTTTATCAATTTCCAAATTTAAAAATATATTTTGAAAATTTCCTTCAAACATAGGAAAAATATCATTTTTAAGTATCAAACTTTTTATTTTTAAATCCAAATTTAAATCAAAAGTCGGCGCACTGATATCATTTTTACTACTAGAAAAACTAATGAGCAAATCCTCTATCTTACTCTTTTGTATCTGTATTTGCTTTAAAGATAAACTTGAATTTCCAAATTTTAAATCTTTACCAAAATTATTAATTTCGATACCTTCTTTAAATTTTTCATCATAGGATAAATCAGTTAAAATAATATCATCTTGATTGCTTGAAAATTGTAATTTATTAATTTTAAGTCCTAATGTATAGATTTTAGTTTCATCTAAATTTATTACAATATCCATTTTATCAAGCTTTAAAACCGCCATATCATCTGAAAAATCAATACTTGGAAGAGAAATCAAAATATCATTTTTCATAAAAGGAAAAAATTTAGCATTAATTTTCGCAATTATATTATCCTCTAAAATAGCTTCAAAATCTTTAGAAGTATTTTCTAAAACACCTAAAAAAGTATTTTTAGAAAAGATATTATGTGAAATTTCTAATTTCATATGTAAGGGATAATTTTCTAAATTTGGACTTAAAAAATCAAATTCTTCCTGTTTTAAAAAAATATCAAATTCTAAATGAGAATTAAAAAAACCTTTTTGATAATTTATATTTTGAACTTGAAAAAAACGCTTTTCATTAAGTATTTGCGTGACAATTTTTTCATTCATCAAACCCATAAAATAAATTTGTATGAAATATAATAAAATTAAAACAAAAATTATCATACCAAAAAGTTTTTTTCTCATAGGCATAAACTCCTTAAAAAGCTGCAAATAAAGCATTCTAATAAAAAAGATATAAAAAAGATATAAAAAAGATATAAAATAAATCAAAAATAAAAAAGAAAATTATTTTATTTATGTTTAATTTCTTATTGGTTATACTTTTGAGCGTAGATTTTATTCAAAAAGGAATGATTATGAATTGGAATCAAGGATATGTAACAGATATCAACTACACTAGAGGATACTGTAAAATGCTTAATCCACTTAGGATTAAACTTTGCTTTTTAGCACATAAACTTTTACCACCAAAAATAGAAAATGCTTGCGAATTAGGTTTTGGTCAAGGTATTAGTCTTAACTTTAATGCTGCAAGCACAAATGTAAATTGGTACGGAACAGACTTTAATCCTTCTCAAGCGGCTTTTGCAAAAAATATGGCCGATATTTCAGGAGCTTCTGTCAATATTTTCGATGATTCTTTTGAAGAATTGCTTCAAAGAGATGATTTGCCTAAATTTGACTTCATCGCTTTACATGGAATTTATAGCTGGGTTTCTCCAAAAGTTAGAGAGCAAATTACTGCTTTCATTCACAAAAACTTATCAATAGGCGGAGTTTGCTACATTAGCTATAATTGCCAAGCAGGATGGGGTTCTGTAACTCCTTTTAGAAATTTATTAAGAGCGTATTCAACCAATCTAACAGCTGGCGGAAAAGCAAGTTCGATTAGAGCTAGAGAAGGACTTAATTTTGTTAGCGAACTGGTTTCTCTTCCATCAACAGAAGTTATTAAAAGCCCAAGAGTTATAGGAATGCTTCAAACTTTACAAAGAATGGATGATAACTATCTTGCTCACGAACTTTTAAATGAGCATCAATATGCTTTTGATTTCTTGGAAATATCAAAAGAACTTGGAAATAACGCGAAACTTAATTTTGCATCTTATGCAAATTTTAACGATCATTTAACAAATATCCAACTTTCTAAAGAAGAAAGAGAATTATTAGCAAAAGTAGCTTATAATCAAGAGCTTTACGAAATGTTAAAAGATTTAATTTTTGCTAACAATTTAAGATCAGATTATTGGGTAAAAGGTGCCGTAAGACTTAATGATGCTGAATGGGAAAGAGAAATGCTTGATTTAAGAATTGTGCTTACCATTCCATTATCCGAAGCAAATTATAGCATTCAAACTTATAAAGGTACTTTGGATCTTAATAAAGACTTCTACACTCCATTATTTGAAATACTTCAAGATAATGAACCTAAATTGCTTAAAGATATCAAAGTAAGTTTGGAAAAAACTCTAAAAAGAGAAGTAAACTTAATTGAACTTCTTGAAGCTTTAATTGCACTTAGCTCAAAAGACTATATCAAACTTGCACAAGATGAGGCAACTATAGAAAAAGCACAAAACCATACTCAAAAGCTTAATAAATATATCCTTGAAAGAAGTACAGAAACTTTTGGATTTATTAATCACCTTATCAGTCCAGTAACAGGAGAAGCAATTTCATTAAATCAACTTGATCTTATGTTTGTTTATGCTTCAACTCTAAAAGACAAAGAAAAAGATTGGGTTGAATTTGTAGCTAATGTTCTACAAGAGAAAAATGAAGGTATCATCAAAGATGGTAAAGAAATTCCAAAAGAAGAAATGAAAGCTGAACTTGAAAAACAAGCTAAGAAATTAAAAACTTGGTTGGCTGTATTTAAAAAGCTAAAAATTATTTAATCTTCAATTCACCGGTAGCTTTCCGGTGAATTTTTACTCAATTTAAATTAAATCAAAAAATCAAACAGGCATCACACGGATATTAGGGCTAAGTTCTTCTTGTAAGACAGTTTCAATAGCATAAAGTGTCGCACCGCTTCCACTAGAACACCCACTACAAGCACCAAGATATCGGATATATATATCAATTGCCGCACCTTCAGCCTTTTGTATATCAATAACCTCTAAATCCCCACCGTCTCCATGAAGCATAGGGCGAATTTCAGCATCTAAAACTGTCTCTACCGCCTTTAACTGACCTACTAAAGTCATCTCATCAAAAGCTACATCGTTTTTACTTGCATTTTTAAGTTTTTCTTTATCCATTTCAGCCCTAGTTTGTGCCAAAATATCTACAAGATAATAATCTCTTTTTTCATGTCCGCCAGGCTTAACACAAGATTTACAAAAAGCCCCTGCTTTAGTGTATTGAGTGATTTCTTCTACTGTGTGTAAATCATTTAGTCTTATTACTTCTTTAATTGTTCCAAGGCTTACTCTAGCACACTCACAAACCATAATTTCATCTTCAAAATGTTCTGGATCAACACCTTTATAATGTGCTGCAGCTTGTTTAATTACATCATAAGCCATAACAGAACAATGCATTTTTTGTGGTGGAACGGCTGGAGTTTCAGGGTTATCACGCATCGCAAATTCTACATCTAAATTAGTAATTTTTACCGCTTCATCTACCGTTTTTCCTATACAAAGATCAACCATTGTATCGCTACTTGCTATAGCAGTGCCACAACCAAAGCTTTTAAATTTCGCATCGATGATTTTATCGGTTTTTTCATCCACAAGCCAAAAAAGTCTTACCGCATCACCACAACTTTCTGCACCAAAATCAGCTACTATAAGCTTAGCGTTGCGATTTTTAGCATCTTCTTCGGTAAATTCTCCCATATGTTGTGGATTATTCATTCTATCTTGAACCTTTTGTGAGTATTCATCCCAAATGGAACCACCTATTAAATTATTTTTTGCCATATTTTTTCCTTATTATTTGTAATTATTTGGATTATAAGCGTAAGTACAAGAAATTGCCCTTAAACGCTCTGTCGCAGCTTTGATTTGTTTTGCTGCATAATCAATCTCATCTTCTGTATTAAAACGCGATAAAGAAAGTCTTAAAGCTGTATGAGCCAAATCGCTTTGTGCGCCGATTGCTTCCATGATAGGATTGCTTTCTAATGCCTCACTTGCACAAGCTGATCCTGTGCTTGCTGCAATGCCATTTTTGTTTAAATCCCAAAGCATTGCTTCGCCTTCTACGCCTTTAATACTTGCCAAAATTGTATTTGGTACGCGGTGCTCTCTTTTCCCCACCACTGTTGTATCAGGTAAAGCTAAAATTTGATCTTCTAATTTATCCCTTAAACGGCGTATATGAGAATCTTCAAATTCGAGCATAGTATTTGCGATACGCAAAGCTTCGCCCATTGCTACGATATAAGGCACATTTAAAGTCCCACTTCTTCTACCGCCCATATGCTCTCCACCGTGTAAAAGCGGAGTGAGTTTTAAGCCTTTTTTAATGAAAAGCCCACCTACGCCTTTTGGTCCGTGGAATTTATGAGCCGAAAATGAGGCAAAATCCACACCCACTTGGCTTAAATTCACTTTGATTTTTCCAACAGCTTGGGTAGCATCTGTGTGAAAAAGTGCGCCAAATTCGTGAGCAATTTCTGCCATTTCTTTTATATTGAAAATCATTCCGGTTTCATTGTTTGCCCACATTACACTTACAAGTGCAGTTTTATTGCTTATAACTTCTCTTAAATCTTGTGGGGTTGAAATTCCTTCTTCATTGACAGGAAGCTCTATGACTTTTACTCCAAGGCTTTTTAAAAAATAAGCCGCCGCAGTTACTGCAGGGTGTTCTACACTTGAAATGATAACTTCATTACGATCTTTGTTTAAAATATGATCAAAATAAACACCCTTAAGTACCCAGTTAATACTTTCAGTCGCACAGGAGGTTATAACTATATCATCTAAGTCATTTGCTCCAAGCCCAGCATAAAGCTTATCCATTGCTTCTCTTAAAGCAGGGTGCGTTGCACTTCCCCATTGATGAAGGCTATTTGGATTGCCATACATATCTTTCAAAAAAGGCAACATTAACTCGTAAGCATTAGGATCAAGCATGGTTGTTGCGTTATTGTCTAAATATACTTTCACTTTAATTCCTTAACTTATCCTTAATTAGGATATTTTTTATCTTTTTTTGGGGATAATAACAAAAAAATATAAAAATAAGTTTAAAAATTATAATACAAAAAACTTAAGTTTTATGCCATAGCTTGAAGATAAGAATTTAAAATTTTATTTAACCCTGCTTGTTTTTTTCTGTGATTTAAAAAATAATCCATCGCTTGACTTTTATTTTCATTAGCTTTAATAAGTTTTTCTTCATCATTTTGAGTGGAATATTCTTGCTTGATTTGAGAAAAATTTTCCAAAGATTCTTGCATATAAAGTCCAAAAATGGAGCTTGAATTTGCAAAATCTTGTAAATTAATATTATGTTGATAATTAACATATTGTTGAAATAATAAAGCAAGCTTATCATCAGCAACACTATTTTTATCCACACCATTAACATAAAGATAAAGATCAAAGCTCATTTTTTCCTTATTTTGTTCCTTGATAAATTCTTCGAAAGAATTTTTATTGTCAAGTAAATTATAAAAATCTTTATGTGCGTTAAGACTTAATTCAACAGGATTCATAAAAAAATTTGCTTTATTTTCATTTTGACTTTTTAAATCTTGATAAATAAAATTTAAAAAAAGACCTGATTTGGCAACACTAGAATTTTTTGACAAGTAAGGCTTGATAAAATTATTATCGGCTGTATTGTTAATAGCTGAATCAAAATTAAAATTAATGATTTTATTATCCAAATTTAATACATTAAGATTTCTGGTTTGTTTAAGTGCTGTTTTTAACTCATTTAAATCATTATAAATTCGCTTAATTTCAGAATTTTGCATCCCATCTTGAGTTGAAAAACCTTGCACTAAAGAAGAAATTTGCTCACGAGTTAAATACTGCTCGCCATTTTGTTCAAATTCAGAATTTAAAGCTTTTAAGCTAGAATAATAATGATTTAAAATTTGAGGAAGATCAATTTTATTATAATTGAGCATTTCATCTTGCTTTAAAAGTTCTTTAGAAATAAGTCTAACACTCTTTATATCCAAATCATAGCTTTGCGGAATTTGAGAAATTTTATTTAAATCTTTATCAAAAATTCCATTTTCATCAGTTCGAAAACCAAATTCGCTTGCATAAGTGATTTTATAATTATGAATAATAAAATCAGATGTTTGCTCCACTTGATTTTGTTTGTTTTGGCTGCTAAAATTATAATTTTGTGCAAAATTAATAGAATTTAAATTTGTATAAGAATTTTTTGCTTCTAAAATCATAAAATATTCACTCTTTTTTTTCAAAAATATTGCTTTCAAGCTATAAGCAAAAGTTGTGCCAAAAATAACATCTTAAATTCAGAATTTAAAAAGCAAAAATTTGCTAGTATTTAGCTTTTCTTTTTGAAAAAATTTAAAATTTATCCGAAAGGAAAGCGTATGCCAAAGATGAAAAGCGTTAAAAGCGCAGTTAAACGCTTCAAAGTGGGTAAAAATAAAATCAAAAGAGGCTCTGCTTTTAGAAGCCATATTTTGACTAAAAAACCTGCAAAAAGAATGCGTGATCTTCGCACAGCTAAATATGTGCATAGCACAAATATAAAAGCTGTTGAAAAAATGCTAGGAATTTAAGTTTTTGACAAAGTCATTCAAACTCCCCTTAAATTTTAAAGTTTTTAAGGGCAAGCTCCAAATTTGGACGCCACTTTATGAAAGGAAATAAAAATGGCAAGAGTAAAAACAGGTGTTGTAAGACGCCGCAGACATAAAAAAGTTCTAAAGTTAGCACGTGGTTTTTATAGTGGACGCCGCAAACATTTTAGAAAAGCAAAAGAACAATTAGAAAGAAGTCTCGTTTATGCGTATCGTGATAGACGCCGCAAAAAAAGAGATTTTCGCCGTCTTTGGATCGTGCGTATCAATGCTGCTTGCAGGCTAAATGATTTAAGTTATTCTAAATTCATTAATGGGCTTAAAAAAGCAGGTATTGAACTTGATAGAAAAATTTTAGCAGATTTAGCTATGAATGATGCTATTGCTTTTGCAAAAATCGCAGAAGCTGCAAAAAAAGCTTTAGCTTAAACTATAAAAGCGAGATTTTCTCGCTTTCTTCTTTTAGATACTTTAATAATACCCCACACACATACTGTCAGTGATTTTAATGCGTTTTTCAAATGGAGTTGGACTAAAAAAATGGCATTTTTCTATATAAATATATTTATCGTATTCAAGCCCTAAAAAATCATAAAATGCCTTAAGATTAACAAATTTTATCCCACATATTTCTTGAATGTCTAAAAGCTGATAAATTTGTGAATTATTACTCTCAACCAAATGAGAAGGCGCAAGTGTAGTAAATGAGCAAAAAGCACTTGCCAAAACATAACCATTTAAATTTGCACATTGTTTTACAATATCTTGATATTTACTCAAAATATAATTTTTATGCAAAAAAATCGTTCTAGTTCCTTGATATTTCGCCACTTGTGCATTTTTCCAAAATTTATAAGCATTTTTAGAAATTCCTGCAAGCTTGTAAAATTGAATATTTAAAACATAATCATCCAAAAATTCATTTGGTGGAAGTATGGTTGATAACATCAAAACTAAATTTCATCATCAGTGCTATTAAGATTTACTTTTGCAAATTGCGGAAGTTTAGCAATGAAATGATCAATATTAAAATTCATTCCTTGCCCATTGGCTTCTTTAAGTAAAGAAATTGCTTTTTTAGAATTAAAAACCGAACCTCCGTTATAAGGTGCAAAAATACAATTTACTGCAGCTAATGCATAAGCATTTTTTTTAATTTCATCTGAAGCAGAATGTGGGGTATTAGCAAAACAAATGCTCTCAATTAAAATTTCATCAAAATCCCAACGATAAAATAAAAATCCCAAAAAAGACAAATGATCAACGCCCAAAAATTGATTTTCTATCATTGTAATATCGCGAAAATTATTTTGTTTTAAAGTTTCTAAAAATTCCTTATCCTTATGATTTTGAATGAGAAAATTAGAAAAAATAATCATTCCAAGTCTTAAAAGCATAGCACAAGGCACAAGCAAATAAGAAAGCTGCTTATCTTCTTCTAAAAGCCATTCTGAAATAAAACCGGCTTCTTCATTGCAAGTCTGGATAAATTTTTGAGTATCAAGTCCATAAGGAGAAACATCGATGGTAAAATTACTTCTTATAGAGTCTGCCAAAATGATATTTTTAATATTATTAATCCCAAACAAAGTCACAACTTGATTGATGGTTTTAACTTCCCTTGAAAAACCATAAAAGGGAGAATTTGCAAGCTGTAAAAGCTTTGCTGTAACCAAAGGATCAGCTTGTATGATTTGAGCGACTTTATCTGTTTGGATATTTGTTCTTTCTTCATCTATATATTTTTTTAATTTATGGATAGTTTCTGGAAGTGGTGGTAAGGTTTCGACGCTTTTGAGTAATTTTTCATTCATATCATGGCGAATTTGTTCCATTAAGTTCTCCTTCAAAATTTTAATTTTTATTATAGCTGAAAAATCATATTTTTCAGAAAAATTAACACAATCAAACATTTAAAAAAAATCTTTATATTTGCAAAATGCTTTTAAAAAAATTATATATAAAAAATATTATATAAATATTTTAAATAATTTAATATATATTTAAAGTATTTATATATAGAATTTTTTGATAAGAATAGCATTAATTAGCATTAATTGGTCATAAGGAAAAAATTCTATGAAAATATATAAAAACACTAAAATTTTATTTACAATAAGTTTAATAAGCTCCATAACTTATGCAACACAAGCTATAGAAAAAAACGAACAAGAATTTTTTATTCCAAAACACTCATTTACAAATCAAGAAATTTATGATAACACACTCAAACAATTCAAAAAATTAAATGGCACAAATTACTATGCGATTAAATCAAATACAGATATTAATGACATCACTTTATTTCTCAACAATTCACAAAATACTACACCCAATATGAATGAGCAAAATGCAACCATAGAGATTTTAACTCCTGATTTTACTGAAAATTTTAAAGTTACAAGCCAGCATGGATTTAGCGTTCTCGAAAAAGAATTTAAAGATGCAATTTTTATCCCTTTTATAACCACTGCTTATGTGCAAAACGCTAATGCAAATAACAACAAGCTGATTTTAGAAGAGGGGGAATTGAGTTCAGAAATTTATTTTAAACCTCAAAATATAAAATTACCTGATCCTAAAGCAAAAAATTCAGAAATAGCACATAATTTTATCATTACGGCAGCCTTAGTCAATGGCGGAGAATATGCGCAAAATAACCAAACCATCATTAAAAATGCTTATATTAATATAGGAGCAAATGATGATTATACCGTCTCTTTAAACGGTGCACCTTATATTTTAGGGGCGATGGGCATAAATGCTGATGTAATTTCTAACACTCTTTTGCTTGAAAGTGGTTCAATGATAGATATTCATGCATCTATTTTCAAAAAAGATCGTTATGAAAATATCATTGAAGATGAAAAAATCACACATCTTATAGGCGGATTTACAATCAATGGCTTAGCAAAAAATAATAAGTTAATTTTCAATGGAACTAATTTAGTCACACATGGTACTTATAAAGCGTATTCGGCAAATTCAGCTGCACATATCATTGCAGCTTATGTTGATGTTAATAATAATGCAAATTACGATGCGACCAATAACACCCTAGAAATCAATAATTTAAATTTGGGACTTAATTTCTCAAAAGCTTCATTAACTTACAGTTCTGTTTTCTTTGCAGAATTTTGGGGCGGAAAAACCGAGCAAGGTAACGCGCTACAAAATAAAATTTATATAAAAGATTTACAGACTCTTCATTCTTATGATGATTCTACTTTTATACAAGGTTCTTATAATTTTTATGCAGGAGAGGCAAACAAGGGAGAGGCAAATTCTAACGAAATTCACATAAAACTCGATCAAGCTTTTTTTGCACATGAAAATTTCACAGGAGAAAATATTTTTGGTTTTTATGGTGGCTATGGAACAAAAGGCGCAAATTCAAATATCATAAACTTAGAAAATGATTTAACTCAACTTGATATAGCTCAAAATTATAAAGATAAAATCAACATTGTTGCTGCAAAAACCTTAGAAGGAAAAGCTAACTTTAATGAAATTCATATCAAAAATTCCCTTTCTTCTTTGCCACTTTTCATCTATGGTGTGCAAAAGGCAGAATTTAAAGACAAACAGTATTTTGCACAAGAAGCGAATCATAACAAAATTTATTTAGATACCCTAATTTCAGCAAGAAATTTAAGCATAATCAACGAAGCACAAAATTGTAATAATAACCTCATATCATACAATAATGTTCAAAGCTTAAGCGAAGCTAGTAACATTTCTTTTGGTTCAAAAACCATCATCAAAGCACTTAAAAACGCAAATTCAAATACTATTATCTTAAACAACTATTCTTCAGCCACTCCATTTAACGAACATTATATTATTGCCAATGAAGAAAGTGCTTATAATAATATCTTTATTGATACTATTGCAATGGGAACAGCATCAGATAAAAGAGAGGGAAATATCAATATTATTGCAGGACTCTCTAAAAATTCACATCATAATACTTTAAGTATTAAAAATTTAAATATTGATGAGTATAAAAACGATAACGCTATTTTTATTGCCCCTTCGGCACTAAATTTACAAAATAATGCAAAATCTTATGATAATACCTTATATCTTGGTGGAGAATTTAACACCTTTGAAAACACGCTTGTTGATGCTATTTCAGGAGCTTTAATGTATAGTGAAGATGCGTTAAAAGTTAAGCTTAATATTGCCCCTTCTTTGCAAGAATTTTCCAAAAACAATCGTCTTATCTTGGACACTAATGCTAAAGCAAAAATGGTAAATAATTTCGAGCACTTTACTTTCATTATATCAGATATGACAATGTTTGACTCTGCATTATTAGACGCAAGAGATTTAGCCATCAATCTTTCAAGACAAGGAATTTTACAACTTTTTGCAAAAGATGGTTTTAAGGTTAAAAAAGGAGAAAAAATTGCCCTTATACACTCCAATCACGGCTTTGTGGATGAAAATGGTAATTTTATAGATTCTGAATTAAAATTTAAAGATTTTTTCAAACAATTCAAAAACAATAAAGATAATTTTGATTATAAAAATTTTCAAAGTCTAAAAGGAAATAAATTAGAAAGCATAAATTACGAACTTGAAATTTCAAAAGATTTTACAACAATTTATGCTTTGATAAAATAAATTAAATTTTAAATTTATAAAATCTAATCATTAAAATACTTGCAATTAACGCAACTAAACAAACTAAAAATACATATAAACTTGGTCCATAAATTCCAAAATAACTTTGACCAGAACTTGCTTTGGAATGCAAATATACAAAAAGTTGTGGAGTAAAACCTCCTGATATAGCATAAGCAATATTATATGCAAAAGAAATCCCGCTGTATCTAATATGAGGTTTAAAAACATCACTCATAAAAATAGGGCAAAAATTTGCAACTCCTGCACTAAAGCAAGTCAAACCATAAAGAATAATAATCAACACTTCATCTCTAACTTTAGGCAAACTATAAATTTCTTCAAAAAATAAAAAGCTAAATAAAGCAAAAATAAAAATAAAAGCAATGCTAACTTTATAAGGTTTAATTTTATCTGCCAAATAACCGCTTAAAATCAAAGCACAAGCCAAACAAAGCAAACCAAAAATTTGCAAGTAAGTCTTTTCAAAAACATCAAAATGAAGTATTTGATGACCTAAATTGTCTTTAATTAAAAAATCAGGCATCATTAAAATAAAAATTAAAATACAAACCGTTAAAATCCAAGTCATTAGCATAGAAATCACAATGCCAATTTTTGAGCTTTTAAACACTTCCTTAAGGGGAAATTTTACTAAAACACTATCATTTTTCATTTGTTTGAAAACTGGGGTTTCTTCTAAAAATTTTCTTAAATAAACAGAAATAATCCCAAAAACACCGCCCAAAGCAAAAGCTATACGCCAAGCCCATTCTTGCACTTCTTTTGTATCAAAAATCGCATAAATTCCAAGATAAACCAAAGCTCCAAGTAAAATTCCTGCTGTTACCGAAGCGGTTAAACAACCCAAATAAAGATTTTTTTGATTTTGCGGGGCATGTTCGTGTACAAAAATCCAAGCCCCAGGTAACTCACCACCCACAGCTACACCTTGACAAATTCGCACAAAAATTAAAAAAATCGGCGCAAGATAACCTATGCTTTCAAAAGTTGGCATAAAAGCTAATAAAAAAGTAGGAATCACCATAAGTAAAATGCTTAGCATAAACATATTTTTACGCCCAAATTTATCCCCAAAATGCGCCATAACCACACCACCTAAAGGCCTTGCAAGATAACCTGCAGCAAATATACCATAAGTGTTAATATCCCTCCAAAGCGGGCTTAAGGCGCTAGGAAAGAAATGTATAGAAATGATATTTGCAAAAAATACAAAAATGATAAAATCATAAAATTCCAAAGTCCCGCCCAGTGAGGACAAAGCTAAGGTTTTAATATCTTTAACATTTAAAATTTTGCGTTTTTTATAAGAATTTTTCATTAAGGCATTTCATAGGTATCTTCGTTGGAATCATCATCATCGTAAGAATAATCATCCTCATCATAATTGTAATTTGTTTTAGAATAATCATCATCAAACACATCATCTTCATAATCATCAAATTCTAAATCATCGTCATTATAAGCCATTATTTATCCTTTTTATAATTAATTTAAAAGTTTATTTTAGCTTAAATTTTATTGTATTTGATATAATTTTTAGAATTTTTTAAAGGCAAATTATGAATTTAACTCATTTAGATGAAAAAAATCGCCCTAAAATGGTTGATGTGAGTCAAAAAAATATTACTCAAAGAATAGCTAAAGCAAGCGGAATGATTACAATGAGCAAAGAAGCTTTTAAGGCAATTAAAGAAAATTCAGCTAAAAAAGGTCCAGTACTTCAAACAGCTATTATAGCAGCGATTATGGGCGCTAAAAAAACAAGTGAACTCATACCTATGTGCCATCCTTTGATGATTTCTAAGGTTGAAACTGATATTGAAGAATTTAGCGACGCTTGCACTTTCAAGCTCATTGTTTGCGTTAAATGCGAAGGCAAAACCGGAGTGGAAATGGAAGCATTAACAGGCGTTAGCATAGGACTTTTAACCATTTATGATATGGTAAAAGCCATTGATAAAGAAATGACTATACACCAAATCATACTTGAAAATAAAGAAGGAGGAAAAAGTGGTAAATTTGTGCGATCTTAAAAAAGAACCTATAGTTAATTATCCTACTTTTTGGGATTATAAAGTTATTTTTGAAATAGGTGTTAATGCAGGAGAAATTTTTGAAGAACTTTTAGGACAAAGAGAATTTAAATACCAACACTCCAACGCTAGCACAAGCGGAAAATACCACAGCTACTTACTTAGCGTATATGTGGATAGCAAAAAAGATAGACTAGATATTTTTGAAAAACTTAAAAATAAAGCCAAATTTGTATTATAAAAGGATAAACAATGCTTAATTTAATAAATATTTTTGAACAAACCCTATCAAATGCCAAAAATGAAAATATTTCTTTGCTCATAGAAGATTGCGTTTTTAGTCTAGTTTATAAAAAAACCAAAGAAGAAAGAGTTCGATTTACTCTTGATGTTTTATTAGAAGAATTTCTAAAAACTCTAAAAAAACTTAATATGCTTAACCAAAATAACGCTACTAGCGTGATTAAAGCTCTCATTAAAGCACAAATTGCACACGAAGAAAATAAGCTTTATCAATACATCGACGAACTTTCCCTCATTCAAAGCAAAATCGAACGCCAAAAAGAACATATCAAAAACGAAATTAGCCAAAATTTTTTCGAACTTGAAAAAAGCATACAAAATTCTGATTTTAAAGAAGAACTTCAAGATTACATCAATGAGGCGATTTTATTTGAAGTAGAAACGCTCGATATTTTAAAAGAAATCATCCAAAGTGCTTTAATCACCACTTTAGAAAAAAACGAAGATATCGAATTTACTGCAACCACTATCACTAAAAATCTTATGTATAACGCAATTTGTGAGAGTAATTTTGAAAAAGAACGCATTTTAAGTATTTCTAAAACTATTTTGCACGAAACTTTTGAACTAGCCAATGAATCTAAAAATTACGCTAAAGATCTATGTATAGGAGTTGTAAAAGGTATAGAGCAAGGTATAGAGCAAGGTATAGAAAAATTTAAAACGAGTTTTAAATATTGTGTTTTGGAAGAAGATTTAAGTGCAAAAGCTAAACAACTTGTCCATCTTGAAGATGAATTTATTGAACTTTTAAGATATGAAATTCACAAAAACCCTGATCCGATTAAAAGTATTTTACAAGATCTGCTGAATAATGAATTTAATACTTTATTCTCTAAGCTCAAACGCCTTGCCACAGAAAGCAGAGAACAAATCTTTTTAAGCCTAAATGATTTAAAGAAAAACCCAAAAATCAATGATTTTAACAAACTCGCACAAAGTAAAATCAATTCCTTCAAACAAGAAATTTCAGAACTTGAAAAATTCAGTAGCTATAAATACAAAGATTTTAATTCTAAAAAAGCAAAAAATATAGGCATAGCCTTGTGGAAAAAGGCAAAAAATCTTATTAAAAAATAAAAGCTAGTGGATAATTCCACTAGAAAAATCAATGTTTATGCGGGAATTGATGCGGATTACCTGCACCTGCACCAATGTGAGTAAGCTCACCATTTTTTACATTATAAGCCTGACCAAATCCTTTAACAAAGCGCCCTTCTTCAAATTCAAGTTTAATCAAATGAAAATCAAGCATATTGCGTATCATCTTAACTGCTTTATCTGCTCTTTTCTCAAAAATATCATAAATTCGATCAAAGCTTTCATCTCTTGGCATAAATTTGGCCACAGCTTTAAATCTTACTCTTTTTCTAAGTATCACAGAAGCAGCCTGACTTTCATCTTCTAAAAACATTACTTCTATATTATTTGGATGCTCTTTGATATTAGCAAAATGTTCTGAAACCTCACTAATATAAATAAAATTTCCCTCTTCGCATTGTATAAGTGGCGCATATGAGCAAACAACACTTCCGCTTGGACTAAGTGTAGCTAGACACACAGAGTTAAATTCTCGCATAAACTCAAGCATTTCTTGCTTTACACTATCAAGATTTGCACTGGGTTTTGCATCTTTACAAAGCTCGATAATAGCGTCTTTTAAAGAGTTTTCATCGGCTTTTTTTACAAATTCAACTCTAAGCTTTTCATTATCATTATAAACAATGTCAAGCCCTTCAAAATCCACGCTTACAAGCTTGGCATTTTTAACTTCTTTAGCCCCACCAAATTTAACACATAAATCAACCAAATTACTCCCATGATGATCATTCATATGAGTGATAATATTTTCAAAATTCATTGCCATCCTTTTAAACAAATTTTTAAGAAAATTAATGATATCTATTATCGTATTAATATAAACTTAAAATCTAACAAATATGATATTAAATCAAATTATTAAGATATTTAAGTAAAATTTAATTAAATAAGAGATAAATTTACTCTTTTATTTTTAATGATATAGATTATCATTTCTGATTTTAATATAAAAGGATAAAATTTGAATTCAATTCGTTTTTTAAAATTTTCCCTTCTTGCTTTCTTATTTATTAATGCTTACGCAGAAGACAAAGCTGTACTTGATAAGGTTATCGTTTCAGCTAGTGGATTTGAGCAAGATGCGGACAGTAATTTAAGAAATGTTGTTGTTGTTGAAGGTAAAGACTTGCAAAACAAAGGCTACACTTCAGTAGAGCAAGCCTTGCAAAGAGTGAGTGGAATTTCTTTTGTGAATTTTGGTTTAGGGCAAAATATCGATATACGAGGACAAGGCGAAAAATCAAATATCGCAGTAAAAGTTATGGTTGATGGTCGTGCTATAAATGTGCTTGATAACTCACACGGAGTAACCCCACTTAACACCATAAATTTAGACAATATCGAACGCATAGAAATTATTCCAGGGGGCGGAGCTGTGCTTTATGGTAACGGAACAAGAGGTGGGGTAATTAATATCATCACTAAAAAGCAAAAAAATGACGCCCTATCTTTTAGCGTAAAAGGCGATAGTTATGATAAAGGCAATTTGGGCGGAAATTTCAATGTGAATTTAGCTAAAAAATTAAGTGAAGATTTTTCTTTAAGTCTTGATATAAACAGCTTTAACCGTGATGGCTATCAAAAAGGCTATAATGAAAAGGGTTATTTTATGAATTCAAAAGCTTATCTTGATATAGGAGATGATAGTGATTTAAGCTTTGCTTATAATTATTTTGAAAGCAAAAACACAAGCAGTGGCTATCTTACCAAAGAGCAAATAAAACAAGATTCCACACAAAGAGGCGATGGGGATAATATCAGCAAAATCATTCGTCCGGAGTTAAGTCTTGATTTTCATCATGCCTTAAACGATAATTGGGAGTTTAATCTTGGAGCTTTTTGGCAAAATCAAAAAATACACTACCTAAAAGATGAAATTGCGATGATGGGAACAACAGCCTATCAAGATGGTAGTGGCTTTGAAGATACACTAACGGGGATAAATTTAAAGAGTAAATTTAGCTACGGCGAAAATTCTTATCTTAGTTTTGGTTATGAATTTATAAATCACGACGCAAAAAGAAAAAGCTTGGTATTTTATAGTGTACCAGGCATGATAACTTATCATAGAATGACAACAAATATGACAATGCAAAAACAAAGCCATTCTCTTTTTGCTCTAAATTCTCATCAAATCAATGAAAAATTCGGTATTTTCAGTGGGGTAAGATACGAATATGCCTCTTATAAAGGCGATAGAAACTATCGCAATGAAATGGATATGGCTTTTCCAATTCCTGGATATCCAAAAGATGAACTCACACTTTTTAGTATAGACAAGCAAGATACAAACAATTTCGCATTCGAAATCACTCCAAATTTTAAATATTCTGATACAGGCAGTATTTATGCAAAATTTGAACGGGGTTTTGTTTCGCCAACTCCAGCGCAATTTGTCAATAAAGATCAAACAAAGGGTTATTACACCGCGAATTTAGAACCTGAAATTTTTGACACCTTTGAAGTGGGTATAAAAGATTTTTGGTGGGATTTTTATGAGTGGAATTTAACACTTTTTTACACCCAAAGCAAGGATGAAATTTCTTATCTTGGCGATCCGCACGCTACAAATGGCGCTTTTTGGAAGTATTATAATATCGATCAAACAAAGCGACTTGGCACAGAACTTAGTTTAAGTCAAAATTTTTTAAATGACACTTTATTTTTAAAACAAAGCCTAACTTATATCGATGCTAAAATTTCAAAAGGCGTAAATGATGGACTAAGAATTCCTTATGTTTCAAGCATAAAAGCAAGTGCTGGGCTAGAATACACCTTTAACTCATCTTTGTCAAGCTTTATTGATTTAACTTATTATTCAAGAGCAAAAGATGGTGGCGTTATAGATGCAAACACAGGAAAAATGAGCCAAAATGAGTGGATAAAAGATCACTTTATCACTGATATTGGCGGAATTTATCGTTATAAAAATTTGCAAATTCTAGCAGGTATTCGCAACCTTTTTGATAAACAATACTACACCTATCAAAACTCAGCAAGCAACCAATACACCCCAGCTAGAGGTAGAAATTATTACATGGAGTTTAAGTATGTATTCTAAGCGTTTTACAATCAGCCTTGTTTTCATCATCTTGGCTTATATTTTTATGAGCTTTCTTGCACTAATGCTCGGTGATGAATTTTTAAATTTAAATGCCATTTTTAATGCCTTTGCAAGCGATGATGAGCTTTTAAAAACAGTGCTTTTAGATATTCGTTTGCCTCGTATTATTATGGCTATTTTAATCGGTATGCTTCTTGCCTCTTCAGGAGCCATTACTCAAAGCGTTTTTACAAACCCAATCGCTGATCCTTATATCATAGGTATAGCCTCAGCAGCAACCTTTGGTGCAGTAATGGCTTATGTGTTCAAACTTGGGGATTTGTATTTTGGAATTTTAGGTTTTATTTTTTCTTGTGTATTCTCCTTAATTGTCTTTAAAATTTCAAACAAATCCTCTATCGCCGCCCTACTCATCATAGGCATAGCTATTTCTTCTTTTTTAGGGGCTTTCACTTCGTTTTTTATGTATTATATAGGCGAAGATTCCTTTAAAATAGTCGCGTGGCTTATGGGATATTTAGGACTTTCTTCTTGGTCTAAGGTGGCAATGCTTTTTATCCCTTTGGTTTTTTGTTTGGCTTATTTTTATGCTTATAAAAACGAATTAAATATCATTTTAAGCGGGGATGAAGAGGCAAGAAATTTAGGCGTTGATGCCAATAAACTCAAAAGAAACTTACTCATAGTTTCTTCTTTAGCGGTTGCTTTTGCTGTGGCTTTTACAGGACTGATTGGGTTTGTAGGCTTGATAATCCCTCACATTGTAAGATTATTCATCAAAAATTATAATAATACTTTAGTTTTGCCTATTTGCACTTTGCTTGGCGGACTTTTTTTACTCATTTGTGACACTCTAGCAAGAGTGATTTTAGCACCCATTGAAATTCCAATAGGTATCATAACAGCATTTTTTGGCGCACCTATATTTTTATTTTTGGCACTAAGAGCAAGGAGCTTTCTATGAGTATAAAAGTAAAAAATTTACATTTTTCTTATGGTAAAAAAGCCTTACTAAAAGATATTAATTTTGAAGTTAATTCGGGTGATTTTTTAGGAATTTTGGGTCCTAATGGCTCGGGCAAAAGCACTTTAATGAAAAATATGCTTCAAAGTCTAGAATACAATAAAGGCGAAATTATCATTTTTAATAAAAATTTAAAAAACTACTCTTTAAAAGAACTAAGCCAAATTTTGGGTTTTGTACCTCAAAAATCAGGACTAAACACCCCTTTACTTGTCATTGATGTACTTTTAATGGGAAAATTTTCAACTCTTAAACATTCTTTTAGTACTTATTCTAAACAAGATATTGACGAAGTGCAAAATTTAGCCAAAATTTTAAAAATCGATCAATTTTTACAAAGAAATATTCTCACTTTAAGTGGTGGAGAATTTCAACGCGTTTTGCTTGCAAGAGCTCTTCTGAAAAAGCCCAAAATCTTATTTTTAGATGAACCAACTTCAGCCCTTGATCTAAACTACGCCATAGAACTTTTAAGTCTTTGTGAGCATTTACTAAAAACAAGCGATATTGCCATCGTAGCCATTTTGCACGATCTTAATCTCGCCGCCTTATTTTGCAACAAAATTCTTTTTTTAAAAGAAGGAGTTTTGCGTTATCAAGGAAGCGTAGAAAAGCTTTTTAAAGAAGAAATTCTTAAAGAAATTTATGATTTAAACTGCAAAGTTTTATTTCATGAAAACAAACCTTATATCTTAACTTTAAAGGAGAAAAAATGAAAAAAATTTTATTTTTATTAATGCTTTTTACAAGCTTATATGCTAAAGAACGCCTTGTGGTGTTAGATCCTGCAAGCGTTGAAATTATCTATATGTTAAATAGCGAAGATAAAATCGCAGGCATTGCAAAGCTCGAACACTCAAGTATTTACCCAGCAGAAGAAACCCAAAATTTGCCAAGCGTTGGCACTTTTTCAAATCCATCCTTAGAAAAAATCATCGCTCTAAAACCCACTTTGGTGATTTTAAGCTCATATTCTACCGGCTTGGAACAAAGTTTAAAAAATTTAAACATAAAAACAATGTATCTTAAAGGCGAAAGACTAAACGATCTTTTTACCAATATCAACACTCTAGCTACCTTACTTGATAAAGAGAAAGAAGGACAAATGCTCATAGAAAAAACAAAGCGTACATTACAGGATTTAAAACAAGACCCCATCAATAAAAGCGCGATTTTTCTCTTCTCTTCTAATCCCTTAATGGCATTTTCGCAAAATTCCCTAGTTGCTGATATTTTAGAACTCATAGGCGTAAAAAATCTTACTCCACAAAGTGAAATTAAACGCCCCATCATTTCAAGCGAATTTTTAATCAAACAAAACCCTGATATCATCATACTAGGCATTAACGCAAGCACTCAAAATCTTATACAATACAACCCCGCTATAAGCAAACTAAAAGCTTACAATACCGATCAAATTTTTAACTACAAAGATACCCATACCCTACTAAGACTTAGCCCAAATATCACAAATGAGATTTCAAAACTTAAAAATTTATTGCGAAATTAAATTTAAAAACCAGAAGTTTATGCTTTTGGTTTTTTTATTTGTATAAATCCAAACATTTGGCACTTTCTATACTATTAGTTAATTAAAAAACTTATGTGAAATATTTCTTTAAGAATATACAAGGGTTTGCCAAATTTAAAAGATATAAAAAATCAAAAAAATCTTAAAACTACTCCTAAAAATGTAATGATTGTGAATTTAAGAGATTATAAAGTCTTAATTAAAGAGCTTCAATATCATCCATTATTATACTTCCAAAATGAATACTCACGATGAAAGATTAATAGAACTTTAAAAAGATAGTAAGAAGTGTCAAAGTTAATGTTATGAGTGTGACACAGAAATTTGCAAATATAACAAAATTTAGATAAAATACTTAAATTACATTAACTAAAATTTAAATTAATTTATGAAAAAATATATTTTTACTCACTTCATTTTAGGATTTCAAAGCCTTTATTAGTGGCATTATTATTTTTATTAAACATATAAAAAAATTAATAAGGATAAAAAATGTCAAATTTATTCCACACTTTAAGCCCTGCAAAGCTTTTTGTAAAATGTGCCTTGCCAAATGTTATCAGTATGGCTTTTATGTCACTTTATTATGTTATTGATGGAATTTTTGTTGGAAAATACTTAGGAAGCAATGCTTTAGCTGCACTTGGACTTATTATACCTTTTGTGATGATGAGTTTTGCACTTGCTGATATGATAGCTCTAGGCTCTGCTGTGCAAATTTCTATGAAATTGGGTATTAAGAAATTCAAACAAGCAAGACAAATTTTTAGTGCTTGTGTTTTGATCATCTTCCTTTTATCTTGTTGTATAGGAGTTTTGGAGTATTTTTTAGCGCCATTTTTGATTGATTTTCTCAATGTAAGCGAAGAGGTGAAAAACTTAAGTAAAGAATGTATGCTTGTTTTTGCTATTTTTGCACCCATCACCATGCTTTCTTTTGCTTTAGATAATTACTTAAGAATTTGTGGAAAAACAACTTACAGCATGATGATAAATATTATTATTGCCCTAAGCAATATCTTTTTGGATTATCTTTTTATTGTTGTTTTTGGCTGGGGCTTGTTTTCAGCAGCACTTGCAACTTGTATTGGACTTAGCTTAGGCGGAATTTTAGGAATTTTGCCTTTTTTAATACAGGATTTAGACTTAAAATTCACTCACTTTTTCATTCCTCTTAAACTTCTTAAAAATATCATTTATAATGGTAGTAGTGAATTTTTTAATAATATCTCCGCTTCACTTTTTAGTATTTTTGCAAATTTAATCTTACTAGAGCTTGGCGGAACAAATGCCGTAGCTGCATTTTCAATTATTTTATATATCGATAGTTTTATTGTCGCTTTAATCATTGCCATGAGTGATGCAATGCAACCTGCTCTTAGTTATAACTATGCTAGAAAAGACTTTAAGCGCATTAAAGCCTTGCTTAAAATCACCTTTGTTAATGCCTTTATTTTCTCACTCATTAGCCTTGCAATTTTACTAAGTTTTAAAGAAAATCTAGTCGGACTTTTTGCTAAAACTGGCGATGATGAATTTATTCAATTTAGCGCTTATGCTTTGATGATTTTTACTTTTAATTATTTTTTTGCATGGTTTAATATACTAAGTGCTTCTTTTCTTACTGCTTTTAATAAACCAAAATTATCACTTATTTTGAGTCTTAGTGTTAATCTTTTTGCACCACTTTGTTTTTTACTTATCTTGTCTTTATTTTTTGGTTTAAATGGAATTTGGATCAGTTCTTTTGCGGCTGAGCTTTGTATGTTATTTTTAGCAGTATTTTTTCTTAAAAAGTGTTTTGGAGATAAAATTTAAAAAGCCAAAAAATTGGCTTTTTATGATTAATCTTTTTTTGGTTTTTTGGAGATAGGGCAAATGCCAAGTGGGCAGGTTTGTTTGCCTGTCCAAACTCTTATAGGGCATACTCCAAAAACTCCTGTTAAAAGTGGGATAAGTCCAATTAAGCCCCACCAAGAAGCAAAATACACTCCCAAACCAAAAATAGCCAACGCAAGAATAATTCTTACAACTTTTTCTGTTAAACTCATTTGTTACTCCTATTATTTTTTAGTTAATTGTATTTGATAAAAAATAAAAACTCAGTAACAAAATCACGCAATAAATTTTTAAGTGCTTTTAAGCTAAAATCACCAAAAATCAAAAAAGGTAAAAAATGAAAACCATAGGAATAATTGGCGGTATAAGTTTTGAAAGCACTATAACTTATTATAAACTCATTAATGAAGAAATTGCTAAAAAACTTGGGGGTTTAAATTCAGCTAAAATCATCTTACACAGTGTGAATTTTAAAGAAATTGAAAAATATCAAAGCCAAAATTTATGGGATGAGAGCGCGAAAATTTTATCGCTTTGTGCTAAAAAACTCGAAAATGCTGGAGCTGATTTTATCATCATTGCCACAAATACTATGCATAAAATTTATGATGATGTGCAAATGCAAGTTAAAATCCCCATTCTTCATATCGCCACAAGCACTGCAAAAGCTCTACAACAAGCCAATATCAATCAAGTGGGCTTAATAGGCACAAAATATACCATGAATGAAAATTTTTACAAAGAAAAGTTACTCGATCAAGGCATAAAAACTCTTATTCCTTGTCAAAAGGATATGCAAATTGTCAATGAAATTATTTTTGATGAGCTTTGTCGTGGAATTTTTAAAGAAAGCTCGAAAAAAACTTATTTAGAAATCGTTGATAAATTACGCCAACAAGGAGCTTTAGGCATCATTTTAGCTTGTACTGAGATAGGACTTTTAATCAAACAAGAAGACACACAAATTCCGCTTTTTGATACAAGCATCCTTCACGCTTTAGATGCAGCAAATCAAGCTTTGAGTTAAGCTTGATTGTATCGCGATTTAAAGGTGTTTTAGCATATTTTTATAAGATTCTTTAACACTTGCTTGTGTTTTGGTTACAAAACTCACAAAAACAATCATCAGAGAAGCAAACAAAAACGCAGGCACAAGCTCATACAAGGCAAAATACTGTGCTATGAAATTTTTCCAAATCACCACACCAAGCGCACCGCTAATCATCCCAGCAATAGCACCTGCTTTTGTCATATTTTCCCAAAACAAAGAAAAAAGCATCACGGAACCAAAACTTGCTCCAAAACCAGCCCACGCATAAGCGACTATTTCTAAAACACTTGAATTTTTATCCGTAGAAATCAAAAATGCCACTACAGCGACAATCAAAACTCCAGCGCGCCCTAAATTCATCACAGTTTTATTCGGTGCATCTTTATGCAAAATTCTTTTATAAAAATCTTCAGCTATCGTTGCACTAGAAACTAAAAGTTGCGAACTTGCCGTGCTCATAATCGCCGCTAAAATCGCTGAAAGCAAAATACCAGCAATCCAAGGATTAAATAAAAGTTGCGACATCACGATAAAAATTTTCTCAGGATCATGCAAGCTAAGATTAAATTTATTCACATAAGCAATGCCCAAAATTCCCATAAAACAAGTGCTTATCAAACAAAGGCTCATCCAGCTTATCCCAACAAAAGTTGCCATAGGAATATCCTTAACCGATCTTATCGACATAAAACGCACCAAAATATGAGGTTGTCCAAAATATCCAAGTCCCCAAGCAAGTGCTGAAATAATACCCAAAAATGAAATACCCTCAAACCACTCCAAACGATTTTTATCCATTAAAGAAAGCTTACTAAAGGCATCTAATAGATTATAAAGCTCTTTTGTATCTTTTTCTTTCTTTTGCATTGTTAAAGCAGAGTTTAATTTATTGGCAAATTCTGAAAAAGTAAGTGAATTTTTTAAATCATTATTAAAAAGCTTTAAAATATTTTCATCATTTTTAAATTTTTCTTTGATATTTTTAGTACTTAAAATTCCATCTTTGCTATGATTTAAATCTTGAACTAAAGATGTAATTTCTGTTATGTTTTCTATGGAATTTAAATTGGATAAAATTTGTGGAATTTCTTTTTGAATCTTTAAAATATTTTGACTAGCATTATCAGAAGTAAAAATATAATTTTTAGCCTCTTTAAAACCACCTAAATGCATAAGCATAACCACAGGAACGACAATCAAAGCTCCAAGCATCAAAAGTCCTTGGATCATATCCGTCCAGCAAACCGCCTTATAACCGCCAAAAAAAGTGTAAGCGACTATGATTAAAGTCCCAGTTGTTAAAGCATAATCATAAGCTATACCAAAAGTTTCTTCAAAAAGCTTTGCGCCACTTACAAGTCCTGATGAAACATAAAAGGTAAAAAATATTAAAATTACAATTGCACAAACCACTCTTAAAATGTGCTTATCATCATGAAACCTTGCTTCAAGATAATCAGGTATGGTGATAGAATTTGCAATAATTCCTGTATAAATTCTAAGCCTTTTAGCCACAAAAAGCCAATTTAAAGTCGCACCCACAACCAAACCTATAGCAATATATCCTTCGATAAAACCGCTCACATATAAAGCACCAGGCAAGCCCATCAAAAGCCAACCACTCATATCAGAAGCCCCTGCACTCAAAGCAGAAATTACCGGTCCTACCTCACGCCTGCCTAAAAAATAATCTTCCGTGCTTTTGTTTTTTTTGAAAAAATAAAATCCTATATAAAGCATCAAAGCAGCATAGGCTACAAACATTAAGGCGATTTCGATATTTAAATGAGGCATTAGATTTTCCTATTAAATTGATTTAAAAGCTATAAATATAACAAAATTTTACTTCAAATTCAAAGCAAAATCGCCTTTAGCGACGCAAGTAGCGATAATTTGCGCAGGGATATTTTCATTTTGTAAATGCTTTAAACAAGGTTTAACATTATCGTGACTTAAAGCAATCAAAAGTCCACCTGAAGTTTGAGGATCACAAAGTAATAAATGGTCATCTTCTAAATAAGAACAAAATGGCTTAACAAAATCAAAATTTTTATAAGCACCCGCAGGGATTAAACCCATATCAAAATACTCTTTTGTCCCTTCTAAAAAAGGCAAATCTTTAACAAAAATTTCCAAAGAAATATCATCATTTAACATCTCTTTTAAATGCCCTAAAAGTCCAAAGCCTGTAACATCACTCATCGCATGTACTTGGTATTGTAAAGCGATTTGACTGGCTTTTAAATTTAAACTCATCATACTTTCAAGCATATTTTTTAGATATTTTTCATCTAAAATTCCACCCTTTAAAGCCGTGCTTAAAATCCCAACACCCAAAGGCTTAGTGAGTATAATCATATCGCCTATTTTGGCCTTGTTATTGGCAATGAATTTTTTAGGATGCACCTTGCCCGTAACACTTAAGCCAAAAAATAATTCTTCGCTTTCTATAGTGTGTCCGCCAACGATTAATGCACCACATTCACACACCTTATCATTTGCACCCCTTAAAAGCTCGCTAAGTATGCTTATATCGTGATTTTTGCTATCAAAGCCGACTATATTTAAGGCATTAATCACCTCTGCTCCCATGGCAAAAACATCACTTAAAGCATTGGCTGCAGCTATAGCACCAAAATGATAAGCACTATCCACAACAGGTGTGATAAAATCAAGCGTTTGCACTAAAGCCAAATCAGGGCTAAGCGCATACACACTTGCATCTTCATTATTACCGATATCGCTAAGTAAAGCTGGGGTTTTTTGCATGAAATTTAAAATTGTTTTAAGACCACACGGGCTTAATTTCGCTGCTCAACCTGAAGCTTTTACAAATTGTGTTAAATTTTGTTTTTTGTATTCCAGAATTTTTCCTTATAAAGTAATGATTTTTGCTTTACCAAAAAGCTCACTTAAAATTTCATAAGCATTGCCTATAGTGCCAATTTTAAGCTCTTTGCTTTTCCCAAAATACTCCAAACAAGCACCACAACTAATAATTTCAATACCCATTTTTTCAAGCTCTTTCATAGCCGCATATGCTTTGTGCTCTTCATCGCAATTTAGCAAAACGCTTTCATTAACACAAAGAATTTTGTATGGAGGATTTTCTAAATTTTTCAAAGTATTTAAAAAGCCAACAAATAAATTCTCTCCAAGCTCGCCCTCGCCTACTTTAAGGGTTTTTAAAAAAAGCACATTTTTTTGCCTAGTATCATTATTATCACAACTAAAGTCATCAGGATTTAGATTTAGATTTTTCATTTCTTTTTTAATGGTTTGAATTATAAATTCTTCACCTTTTTGTATGAGTGTAGTTTCCAAATTTAAAGAATTTAAAAATTTTAAAACATTATTTTTTGATACTTCAGAATTTAAAAAAATCTCCAAACTGTCACCAACTTGCAATTTTTCAATAGCTTGTTTTGTTTCTATAACTGGCCTTGGACAAGCTAAATTCCGACAATCAATTTTCATTATTTTTCCTTTATTTTACTTTCTTTTTCAAGAGGATTTTTTTCCTTAAAAAATAATTCTTTAAAGCGTTTATTAGCGTATTCTTCAATATCTTTTTGCAAAATAGAATAATTATGCATTAATTCTAAAGCCTTGGGAGTAAGTTTTGTTCCAGAATCTTTTGATCTGCCTTGTCTTGTAGCAACCAAATCTTCTTTGGTATTTTTTTGCAAAATTTGCAAATGCATCCAAGCTTTTTTATAATTTATCCCCATAAGTTTTGAAGCCTGCAAAATACTTCCTGTTTGCCCTATAAGCTCTAAAAGCTCAGTTTTGCCTTTGCCAAAAAGCAAATCGCCATCGGCATTTTCTATCCAAGTTTTAGTTCTTACAACAAGCTGTTTGCCTTTTTTTTCTTTAAAACAACCAAGTTGGCAATATTTCACATCGATTTTATAACTTTTCAAAGCCGAACGCACAGACTTTAACCCACAACCCTGCTTAGCAATATTTCTTGCATCTTTACAAAAAATTCTGCGTTTTTCATCTAAATTTGGTTCAAGTTCTTTTAATACTTCTATTTTAGCTTTCTCAAAATCAAGATGACCAAATTGTCCCAGTTCGCAATTATCAATACGAATTCCATTTACATCTGCCATATTTCCCACTTCTTCCACGCTAATATTAAATTTTTTAGCGATCTTAAATGCCGTACCACAATCAAGCTTTTCATTGCTATTTAAAAGCTCTTTCATATAAGCTAAAATTTCTTTATCCATTTATTCTAAATTCTCCGCTATAAATATTGATATTTTCGCCCCTTGCAAAACCACAAAGCGTGAGTTTAAATTTTCTTGCTATCATCACACCCAAACAAGTAGGAGCCGTGCGTGAAACAAGTACTGGGACTTTATGCATTACCGCCTTAGCCACCATTTCAGAGCTAAGCCTTCCACTGACCATTAAAAAACATTTACTAAGATCAACTCCAGCAAGTCTTGCCTTGCCTAAAGCCTTATCTATGGTATTATGCTGGGCTATATCCTCGCCTATAAAAAAAGTATTTTCATCAACAAAAAGCTTAGCCGTATGCACGCAACCTGTCTTTTCATAAAGATCACATTGAGTATAAAATTCGCTCATTTGTTTTAAAATCTCATTTTTACTGAATTTTTGCAAAGAAGTGATTTTACTTGCTTCTATGCTTTGCGGATCAATATTTGCCGTGTGTGCCCTGCCACAACCACTTATCACCACACCTTCAGCATTTAATTTGGCTAAATTTTCTTTATCAATTTTTGCATTAATATGCACACTCATTCCATCATCTTTACTTTCGACGCTTTTTATATCATCAACCCTAGCAATGATATTTTCGCTCATCAAATATCCTACCGCCAAAGCCTGTTCATCAATAGGAGTTGCCATTAAAGCACCTACTTTTTCATTATTAATAAAAATTTCAAGTTTAATTTCACGCACTAAAGTATCATCGCAAGTTAAAAGTTCATTGCCTTTATATTTTTGAATTTGTGTTGTAAATAAGGGTTCCATCAAAAGCCTTTTTTGAAAAAATTATAAAATTATATCAAAAAAGATATAAAATCAAATGGCTTTATTTAAGCTTTTTAATAGTTTTTATTTAAATGGTAATTTTAAGCAAAAAGCGTTTGTATCTTTATAAAATTTTGCTCTAAATTTTTAAAATTACTTTCTAAACTTAAAGAAAAATCAATAAAAAAAGGATTACGAAGACTTGCAATAAGTATAAAATTCTTATAATAAAAACAAAATTGTGTATCAAAATTTTTATGTTTTAATTTGGTAAAAATGAGTTCTATATCATTATTAGGCGGATTTTTTATATTATTTTTACATTCAAGCAAAATGCCACAAAAAAAATGATTTGAGTGCGTTTTAAACCATATATCATAAATTTCAAAATCTTTAAATATAAAATGATTTTTGCTCTTAAATTCTTTTAAATTTTCAATCAAAGCAAGTTTTTTAAATTCTTCTTCACTTAAACCTTGATTTTGAAATTTGGCTCCTTGGCGTCTTAAAAAAAGATTTAAAACTTGAATTTGAAGTTCTTCTTTAGATCTTAAAAGCTTCCTGCTGGTTAAACGAAAGAAAAAAATACCCACAAGCACAGCACTTGCAAGACAAATAATAGCATCTCTTGTAAAAACAAAGGCTAGAAAGCCTACAAGTAAGGCTTCTATAACGCTTAGGAGTTTTAAAATTCCCAAGCGTTTGAGTATATAAAGCCTTCTATTTTCTAAACTTTTTAAATCCATTAAGATTTCGCTTTTTCCATTCTTTTTCTTTGAGTTGGATCAAGATAGCGTTTGCGAACACGGATATTTGCAGGAGTGACTTCTACAAGCTCATCTTCTTCTATCCATTCTAAAGCCCTTTCAAGGCTTAGCTTTCTAGGTGGCACGAGTTTGATCGCATCATCGCTTCCACTAGCCCTAACATTGGTTAAATTTTTTCCTTTGATAGGATTAACATCTAAATCATTTGGGCGTGAGTGTTCGCCTATAATCATACCAGTATAAACTTTAGTTTGAGGCTCTATAAAAAGCACTCCGCGTTCTTGGAGATTAAATAAAGAATACCCTAAAGCCACACCATTTTCCATAGAAATTAAAGCGCCGTTATTGCGTTTTTCAACTGCACCACTAAAAGGACGGAATTCTAAAAAGCTGTGATTCATCACACCTTCACCTTTGGTATCGGTTAAAAATTGAGATCTAAAGCCTATCAGTCCTCTTGCTGGAATTTCAAATTCGAGTCTTGTTTGACCATCGCCTGTTGGTGCCATGGTTTTCATTTCAGCTTTTCTTTTTCCAAGCTTTTCTATAACCGTTCCACTAAATTCTTCAGGCACATCAATAACCAAATGCTCAAATGGCTCTGTTTTAACCCCATCTTCAACCTTTACAATAACTTCGGGTCTTCCCATGCAAAACTCAAAGCCCTCTCTACGCATATTTTCAGCTAAAATTGTAATTTGAAGTTCACCTCTACCGCTTACTTTAAATTTACCTTCACCACTGCTTTCATATTTCATCGCGATATTAGTTTTCATTTCAGCTTCTAAGCGTTCTGCTATTTTATTACTAGTTACATGCTTTCCTTCTGTGCCAGCTAGCGGACCATCATTTACTGAAAATACTATACTTAAAGTTGGCTCTTCAATGTGTAAAGGATCAAGTGGCATAGGATTGTTTGGATCTACTACGCTATCGCCCACATCTAAAGCTTCAAAACCGGCAATTGCTACAATATCTCCACTCCCAGCTTCTTCAATATCCATTTTTTCTAAGCCCATAAAGCCTATAAGTTTTGAAATTCTACCATTTACTTTAGTGCCATCAGCCTTTGCAAGCATTACATTTTGATTTTTCTTTACAACACCATTAAAAATTCTAGCAATTCCTATTTTTCCTACGAAATTATCATAACCTAAAGTGAAAACTTGAAGTTGTAAAGGATTATCATTGGTGCCACTTGGCGCAGGAACTCTTTCGAGTATGGTTTTAAAAAGTGGCTCCATATCCTTACTTTCATCATTTAAATCAAGCTTAGCATAGCCATTTTTCGCAGCAGCATAAACGATAGCAAAGTCAAGTTGTTCATCATTCGCATCTAAGGCCACAAAAAGATCAAAAATTTCATTGATTACTCTTTCAGGATCAGCGGCTGGTTTGTCGATTTTATTAATCACTACTATTGGCTTAAGCCCTAAAGATAAAGCCTTTTTTACCACGAATTTAGTTTGAGGCATTACACCTTCTTGCGCATCTACTAAAAGCAAAACTCCATCAATCATTTTCAAAACACGCTCAACTTCCCCACCAAAATCAGCGTGACCTGGAGTGTCTATGATATTAATTTTTGTGCCTTTGTAATTAATCGCCGTGTTTTTTGAAAGTATGGTGATACCGCGTTCTTTTTCTATATCATTACTATCCATAACGCGTTCAGCTATTTGTTCTCTTTCGCTAAAAGTGCCTGATTGTTTTAATAACTCATCAACCATAGTCGTTTTACCATGATCAACATGGGCAATAACTGCGATATTTCTAATGTTTTCCAAGTTTTTCTCCGATAGTTTAAAATTTCAAAAACTAAGATTATATACAAAAATTGCTTAAATTTTTTAAAACACTTTTTTGGAATAAATTTTGCTTTTATACTCGTAGATTAACTTCAAAAACAAAAGGAGTCAAAATGTCTAAGCCTTTACAAGAAGAAATTTTTAAGGAACAAAGTTTAATACAAGAAAGCAAATTTGCAGAACCTTTAATGCAAATTTTGTCTTTATTAGAAATTCTTAAATCTAGCACAAATGAAAAAATGGCAAGAATTTCGAGCGAATTAAGCGAAATTTTATCCGATGAAAGCAAGTTTGAAAAAATTCAAAACGCAAAAAATTTAGAAGAATTATTACAAATTATAGAAAAATTTAATTTTTCACAAATGTTAAAAATTTATGATTTAAATTCATTAAGAATGAATTTTCCACTTTTAGCCAAACAAAATTTCCTAGCTTAGGAGAAAAAATGTCAGGACTTAATTCCCAAAATGATATTTTGAATCTTGCTCCTACAAAAAGTCAAACAAAGCAAAATAAAGGTGCAAATTTAAAAGACGATGACAAACAAGAATTTTTGAGCTCTTTAATACAGGCTATAGATGAAAAAAATGAAATTTTACCTCAAAAATTAAATAATGAACAAAAGCAAGAACTTGCAAATGAAGTTTTTAAACAATTACAAAATGGGACTTTAAGTCAAGATGATCAAATTTCGATTTTTGAATCGGCTAATTTTATGCAAATTTTAGGCTTATTAGATGCGTTAAAAATGGATTCTAAGGCTGTTAATTTAAACCAATTTTCCCAAAAAACCAAGCAAATTTTAAGTATAGAGAAAAATTTAAATATTTTAAAAAATGCTAAAGATTTAAACGAGCTTTTAGACTTGGCTAAAAAGCTTGATTTAAATATAGAAAAAATTAAAGTTGATCGCTTAGTTGAATTAAAAAGCACTTTTCCAAATTTAGACAAAGCGGGATTTTTTAACAACAATATAGAAAGTGTTTTAAAAGATTTTATCAACCAAAAAATCGCCAATCTTATCAAAGAAATTCCACAAAAAAATCAAGATTCTTTTACAAAAAAGCCACAGAAAGAAAACATACTTTCTAAAGCTTTGCAAGATATAAATTTAAAACAAAAAGCTCAAGATGATAAAGAAAACGATGCAACACTTTTAAATCAAAAAGATAAAATAATAAGCACTGATAAACAAAATCATTTAGAAAATTCAAAAAAAATTAATTTAAATAATTTGCCAAAAGAAAGTGTACAAGAGCAAAAAAACAAAATTTTTTTAAAAAATGAGGCGGATTTAAAAATTCAACAGACCACACACAAAGATATAGAAAAAAACATTCAAAACACAAAAAAGAATGAAAATGAAATTCTAACTCTAAATTCTGATAAGTTTCATAAAATGCAAAGTGTGAATAAAAAAGAAGAAAATTTACCTAAAAATACGACAGAAATTTTAAATAAAAATGAAATTTTCAAAAATTCAGAAGATATACAAGAAAATATTTCAAAAAATAAAGACAATATTTTAAAAGAAAATATTTTGGAAAATCCTACTAAAAATTTAAAAAATACAAATCAAGAAATACCACAAAATGCAAAAAATATCGTTAAAGATTTAAAAGATCTTGAAACAAAAACAAATTCCTTAAACAATACAAAAAATGATACAAATGCCAACAAAACACACACAATAAATGAAAAAAATCCTATTTCGCCTTTGCAAGAATTTTTCAAAAGTGAGCAAAGAGAAAATAAAAACACACAAAATCAAAACATAAATCATACGTTAAACAATACAAATTCCACAATTCAAAATATCCAAACCAAACAAAATTCAAATCAAACTTTAGATTTTACCCAGCAAGAAAAAAATACTGATTTAAAAAATGAAAACAATAATACCAAAGACCTACAAAACGATGCCTTTCACAATGAATTAAATAACACCTTAAAAGAACTCTCAAAAGTGAGTCAAAATCAAATTAAAAATCCTATCAAAGAAACTTTTTCACATTTTAGCGAGGATTTAAAAGAACAAATTCAAAACTATAAAGCACCCATTACAAAAGTAAATATAACGCTCAATCCTTCAAATTTAGGTGAAGTAGAAGTTACTTTGATGCAAAGAGGTAATAATTTACATATTAATTTTAATTCCAATACCAACACCATGAATTTATTTATCCAACACCAAGCAGAATTTAAAAATTCTCTTGTAAATATGGGTTTTACTGGACTTGAAATGAATTTTAGCGATCAAGGCAAAAAAGAACAAAACGGACAGCAAAAAAGTAAACATTCATACAAAAATGATTTTGAAATTGACAAGCAAGATAAAGAATTAGAGCTTGTTTTGGCAAAATATTTTTAATTGGAACATTTTTTGCTTTTTTATTAAAAAAGACATTAAAAAAGGAGTTTTAAATGGCAGTAGGGGCGGTAAATAATTCATCAAGCGATTTACTTAATAGCTTAAATAACCAAAATCAAAACACAAAGGCAACAAGTAACACAGACACCGTTGTGCAAAATAACAATGGTATAGTCAGCAATCCTGGTGCAGAACTTGATAAAGACGCGTTTTTGCAATTACTTCTTGTAGAACTTCAACACCAAGATCCAACTGATCCTATGGATACAGATAAAATGCTTACTCAAACTTCTCAACTTGCAGCACTTGAAATGCAACAAAATACAAATAATACAATGCAAGCTATGGTTGCAACCATGGAAAAACTTTCTGCTTCAATTAGTTCAGGTATGAGCATGCAAGTGGTTGGTGCTATTGGTAAAATGGCTTCAGTTGAAAATAATTATGTTGAGCTTAAAACAGCCGATGAAGTTGTATATCTTAAAATGTATCTTCCTGCCAAACCAAAAGAAGGCGAGGCAGTTGAGTTTAAAATTTATGATGAAAATAATAACTTAGTCAAAACCTTAACCGTTGACGAAGGTTTAAATGAAGGTTTATATAATCTTGCTTGGGATGGAAGAAATGATAATGGTGCTTTTGCTGGAGCTGGAAAATACACAATTAAAGCAGAATACACTAACGAAAGTGGCGGGACTTCAAAAACAAGTTATGGTTCTTATCCTATTGAGGCAATTAAATTTATTGATGGGGTACCTTATGCAAAAATGGGGGGACAATATGTATTATTTGATGATATTGCTGAAATTACCGATCCTAGTATCCCAGGTACAGGAAATCCAGAAGATCCTGAAGAACCAGAAGAACCTACAAAACCAGATAATAGTTTACCTGAAGTGCCCGAAAGACCAGACAAAAAACCTGAAGAATAAAGGATTAAACCATGATGCAATCATTTTATAACGGAGTTGGCGGGATTACCTCCCAAAATTTTGGTATTGATTTAACAGCAAATAATATTGCTAATGTTAATACTGTGGGTTTTAAATATTCCAATTCAGAATTTAGAGATGTATTTTATTCCACTGTTACTTCTCAATCAACCAATCCTGCACAATCTGGTGGAGGAGTTGGAGCACAATCAAGTAAAATTGTCTTTTCTCAAGGCACACCTGTGGCAAGTGAAGGAGAATTTGATGTGGCTTTACTTGGAAAAGGTTTTTTTGGAGTTATGGGAAGTGAAGGGGTACCTTATTACACAAGAAACGGTGCTTTTTACCGTGATGCAAATAACCATCTTGTTGATGGCTATGGCAACTATGTGCTTGGCACAATGAGCCCTTATTTTACTGAAATTCCACTTAGTGATAGAGTATCAAATGAATTTGGTAAAGATAATAATGGCAATCCTATAAAAAATGGTTATACTATTTCTTCAGGAGTTTTTGATTTAGGTGGAGTTAATGCTCAAGGACCTATTAGTGTACCTAAAAATTTATATCTTCCGCCTGTTGTTACGCAAAATATCAAATGGAGTGGAAATTTAGACACAGGCACAAAAACTAGCATTGTAAATGTAGATTTAGATCCTAAAGATATCACTCTGACAAAAAATGAAGATGGCACCATCACTTTAAGTGGAAAAGTGGATCAAAAAGACATTTATAGCGCTAAAGAAGGAGATAGGGTTATATTCACCTTAACTGATGCAAATGGGGTAAAAAAAGATTTTGAGGCAACTTTAGATGAAAATTTAAATTTTAAAAGCAATGATTTGGACATCGCAGGATTTGATGTCAATAGCCTTAGCATAAATTCTGCTTTCTTAGCAACAGAGCAAGAACAATCTTCCACTCAAACATTAAAAGCAGAAATTTACAACGCCGATGGCAGTAAAAGTTGGCTTGAAATAAAACTTGATAGAGTCTTACCTCAAGTAGGAGATAATATCGAATATAAAGCCACCGCACAAGTTTATGATATGAATGGTAACGCCATAGGAGAAGAAAGCGGAGGAAGTTTAGTTTTTAACAAAAATGGTGCATTATTGCAAAATAATATAAAAAGTATTCCAAATCCAAACGGTGGCAGTATTAATATAGACTTAGGAAGCACACTAGATCCTAGCAAACCTGGTTCAGGATATGATGGCTTACATATTTTAAAAGATAAAGAAAGCAGTATTGTAACCAAAACAGATGGTTTTCCCGAGGGTTTTTTTGACAATTACACCATAGGTACAGATGGATCTTTAATTGCACATTTTTCTAATGGCAGAAATGGAGTTGTAGGTAAAATAGCTCTTTATAATTTCATCAATGAAGAGGGTTTGATGGCCATGGGAAATAACTTATTTGCCGCGAGTGCAAATAGCGGAGATGCGTATTTTGTTGTCAATAATGGCAATATTACTCCAACGGCAGACTTTAAACACGGCTTTTTGGAACAATCTAATGTCGAGCTATCTACAGAATTAACCAATCTTATCACCATGCAAAAAGCTTTTGATGCAAGCTCAAAAAGCATCACCACAAGCGATGAGATGATACGAAATGCTATCAATATGAAAAAATAATTTAGGTTTTTCCTAAATTATTTTAAATTCACAAACACTTCACAAGCAAGCTCTACAATAACATAAAACTTTTTACAAAGGAGAAAAGATGAAAGTTAAACTTTTAGTATTAGCACTTGGTAGTGCTTGTGTTTTAAGTGCGGCACCTTTTGAAGGTATGATGAATGAATGCGTAAAAGGCGATAGAGATTGCCCTAATTTTCATCATAAAGGACCAAAAAGAGGTGGAGAATTTAAAGGGAAACATTATAGAATTGATCCTGTGATTTTTGAACGTGCTAGCTTTGAACAAAAACAAGCTCTAGTAAAATCTTACTATCAATTTAAGCTTGAAAGACATAAACAAAACTCTAGCACAAGACAAGAAATTCTTAAACTCGAAGAAAAGCTTGAATTATTAAGAATTGAATTTGATGAGCTCAAAAAAACCAATGCTGATAATGCAAAAATCAACCAAACTCTTGCAAAAATTAACTCCACTCAAGAAGAACTTAGAAAAAGTCATGAAAATTTAAGAAATATGCACTCAAAAGCTCTTGATGAAAAATTTAAAAGAGATAATAAAATCTTAGGTTTTTAATGCAAGAAACTTCTTTAGTAGGGATTGATGAAGCCGGAAGAGGTGCTTTAGCAGGACCACTATTTATGGGGGCTTGTAGGCTTTATAAGCCCCTTGAAAATTTAGCAGATTCTAAAAAACTTAGTGCTTTAAAACGAGAAAAACTCTATAGTCAAATCATACAAAATTCTGATTATTTAATCCTTTCTTTTTCCAACAAGCAAATTGATACTCTAGGGCTTAGTTATTGTTTAAAAACAGGACTTTTAATTATTAAAAAACATTTTAAAAATACTAATTTTTTATACGATGGCAATACTAATTTTGGGGTTTTGGATATAAAAACCCTCATTAAAGCAGATGATAAAATTCAAGAAGTCAGTGCAGCAAGTATTTTAGCTAAAGTCAGTAGAGATGAATTTATGCAAAATATAAACTCTTTATATCCAGCATATGAATTTGCTAAACATAAAGGATATGGTACAAAAACACACATTGAAATTTTGAAAAAATTGGGACCTTGTCCATTGCATCGCACAAGTTTTAAACTCAAAGAAAATTCATCTTTATTTGACGAAATTTAAAAAACTTGCCAAGTTTTACTCACATTTATCCTAGACTGATGAAATTTTGCTCCTTTTAAGCTTTTTTTGTTTTTAAAAGTAATACAATTTATTTTTATCTTTAGCGAGGCTGTGAAATGAAAATAAAAGCAGGTATTTTAGGTGCAACAGGTTATGTGGGAAATGAGCTAGTGCGAATTTTGCTTAATCACCCTAAAGTAAAACTTTGCTATCTTGGTTCAAGAGCTTATGCTAACGAAAATTACTCAAAAATTTATCCCAATACTTTAAAAAATCTTGATTTAAATTGTCAAGATGAAGATATCAAAACTCTAGCTAAAGATTTAGACATTCTCTTTACCGCTACCCCGCAAGGGTTTTGCTCATCGATTATGAATGAGAATTTACTTAAAAATACAAGAGTGATTGACTTAAGTGCAGATTTTCGTTTTAAAGACGCTGCAACTTATGAAAAATGGTATAAAATCGAACATAAGGCTAAAGAATTTTTAGGTGAAGCTGTTTATGGGCTTTGCGAAATTAATAAAAATGAAATTAAAAATGCCAGATTAATAGCCAATCCAGGCTGTTACACCACTTGCTCCATACTGAGCCTTTATCCTTTGGTAAAAGAAAATTTGATTGATTTAAATTCCATCATTATCGATGCAAAAAGTGGCACAAGTGGTGCAGGACGCGCAGAAAAACTAGAAAGTCTTTTTTGTGAAGTCAATGAAAATATCAAAGCTTATGGCATCACCACGCACAGACATACGCCAGAAATCGAAGAACAACTTGGCTACGCAAATAAACAAAACATCACTTTACAATTTACTCCGCATCTAGTGCCTATGCAAAGAGGAATTCTAACTACGGCTTATGCAAAACTTAAAGAAAAACTTGACTATGATGAAATAAAAAAACTCTACGAAAAATACTATCTCGACAAGAAATTTATCAGGCTTTTACCGCCGCAGTCGTATCCGCAGACTCGGTGGGTTAAAGGCAGTAATTTTGCGGATTTTAATTTTATTATCGATGAGAGAACAAATAACATTATCGTTCTTGGAGCCATTGATAATTTAATCAAAGGTGCAGCAGGACAAGCTGTGCAAAATATGAACTTAATGTTTGATTTTGAGGAAGATGAAGGACTTAAGTTTATAGCAATATTATAAAAATTTAAAGGTTTGATAAATGTTAATTCGAGCAATGAAAAAAGAAGACTATAAACAAGTTTATGAGCTTTGGTGTGAAATTAAAGGTTTTGGGATACGCAGCATTGATGATAGCGAAGAAAATATTCATAATTTTTTAGAAAGAAATCCTAATCTTAGTGCAGTAGCCGAAATTGATGGAAAAATCGTTGGAAGTATACTTTGTGGACATGATGGCCGAACAGGTGGATTTTATCATGTATGCGTGGGACAAAACTACCGAAAAAGAGGTATTGCGCACAAAATGACAGAATTTTGTCTTGAAGCTTTAAAAAAGGAAAAAATCAACAAAATAGCACTCATTGCTTTTAAAAGCAATGATTTAGGTAATGAATTTTGGAGTCATTATGGTTTTACTTTAAGAGAAGATGCAAATTATTACGATCTATCCTTAAACGCTTCAAATTCCACGCATTTTAACGAGTAAAAAGCCATGAAAACGAATTTAGAAAAAGCAAATATTTTAATCGAAGCTTTGCCTTATATAAGAAAATTTTCATCGAAAATCATTCTCATTAAATATGGCGGCTCAGCTATGGAAAATGAAGAACTAAAACACTGCGTTATGCAAGATATCGCACTTTTAAAATTGGTAGGTTTAAAGCCTGTTATCGTGCATGGCGGAGGAAAAGACATTTCTAAAATTTGTGAACAACTAGGCATTAAAAGCGAATTTAAAAATGGTTTAAGGGTAAGTGATGAAGCTACCACGAATGTTGCTGAAATGGTACTAAATCGCATTAATAAAGGTCTAGTACAAAATTTGCAACATTTAGGAGTAAAAGCCATTGGAATTTGTGGCAAAGATGGCTCTTTATTAGAATGCGTTAAAAAAGATGAAAATTTAGGCTTTGTCGGAGAAATCAAACGAGTTAATACTCAAATTTTAAAAGAGCTTTTAGAAAAAGATTTTCTACCCATCATCGCACCTATTGGAATGGATGAAAATTTAAACACTTACAATATCAATGCAGATGATGTAGCTTGTGCGGTAGCTAAAGCCTTAAATGCAGAAAAACTTGCTTTTTTAAGCGATATCGAAGGACTTTATAGAAATTATGAAGATAAAAATAGCTTGATTTCAAGAATTTCTGTTAATGAGGCTAAAAATTTACTCTCAAATATTCAAGGTGGAATGCTTGTAAAGCTAAAATCCTGTATTGATGCTTGTGAAAACGGAGTTAAGAAAGTGCATATTTTAGATGGACGCGTTAAGCATTCTTTGTTGCTTGAATTTTTCACCAATGAGGGCATTGGGACGCTAGTAGGCTCTTAAAAAGGAAAATAAAATGGAAATTAAAGATCAAACTCATATCATACAAACTTATAAACGCTTTGATATTGTTTTAGAAAAAGGCGAAGGCGTGTATTTGTATGATGATAAAAATAAACAATACCTAGACTTTTCAAGTGGCATTGGCGTATGTGCCTTAGGCTATAAACACACTAAATTTAATGCAGTCATTAAAGCACAAATTGATAAAATCTTACACACTAGCAATCTTTACTATAATGAAAATATTGCAAAAGCAGCCACAAATTTAGCCAAGGCTTGCGGACTTGATCGCGTTTTTTTTACAAATTCTGGCACAGAAAGCATAGAAGGAGCGATGAAAGCAGCTCGCAAATACGCTTTTTCAAAAGGTAAAAAAGGCGGACATTTTATCGCTTTTAAGCACTCTTTTCACGGACGCACCTTAGGGGCCTTATCACTCACTGCTAATGCAAAGTATCAAAAGCCTTTTAAGCCCTTAATTAGCGGGGTAAAATTTGCAAATTATAATGACTTAGAAAGCGTAAAAAAACTCCTTAGCGAAAAAACTTGCGCTATTATCCTTGAAAGCGTGCAAGGAGAAGGAGGTATCAACCCTGCCTCAAAAGAGTTTTATCAAGCTTTGAGAAAAATTTGTGATGAAAAAGATATTTTATTAATTTCTGATGAAATTCAATGCGGAATGGGAAGAACGGGTAAATTTTTTGCTTATGAACACGCTAATTTAAAGCCTGATGTAATGACCTCTGCAAAGGCTTTAGGATGCGGACTTAGCGTGGGAGCTTTTGCTGTGAGTGAAAAAGTGGCTAAATATTCTTTAGAAGCAGGAGATCATGGCAGCACTTATGGGGGAAATCCTTTAGCCTGTGCGGGCATTAATGCAGTATTTGAAATTTACAAAGAAGAGAAAATTTTAGAAAATGTCAGCAAACTTTCACCTTACTTGGAACAAAAACTTGACTCTATCGCAAAAAAATTCACTTTTTGCAAATCAAGAAAAGGCTTAGGATTTATGCAAGGTTTGGCAGTAGACAAAAGCATTAAAGTCGCTGATGTGATTAAACAATGCCAAAAAAATGGGCTCTTGCTTATAAGCTGCGGAAAAAATGACTTGCGTTTTTTACCGCCTTTAATCATAAAAAAAACCCATATTGATGAAATGGCAGAAAAACTTGAATTCAGTTTAAAGGAAGTGGTTAATGAGAAGTGATGCGATCAAAAAAGGGCATTTAAAAGCACCTAATCGCTCTTTGCTTAGAGCTTGTGGATTGAAAGATGAAGATTTTGATAAACCTTTCATAGGCGTGGCAAATAGTTATATAGACATTATACCAGGGCATTATTTTTTAAATGAATATGCAAAAATCATCAAAGATGAAATTCGCAAAAATGGCTGTGTGCCTTTTGAATTTAATACCATAGGCGTTGATGATGGCATTGCTATGGGGCATGAGGGTATGCTTTACTCATTGCCAAGCCGTGAAATTATCGCAAATTCAGTTGAAAGTGTGATGAATGCACATCAGCTTGATGCTTTAATCTGCATTCCAAACTGTGATAAAATCACCCCTGGTATGTTAATGGGGGCTTTAAGAGTCAATGTGCCAACTATTTTTGTAAGTGGTGGTCCTATGCGTTCGGGTACAACTAAAAAAGGTGAAAAAATAAGCCTTAGTTCTGTTTTTGAAGCCGTAGGTGCATATGAAGCGAAAAAAATTAGCGAAGAAGAATTTAAAGATATAGAATGCTCTGCTTGTCCTAGCGGGGGTTCGTGTTCTGGAATGTTTACTGCAAATTCTATGAATACTTTATGCGAAGCTATGGGTATAGCACTAGAAGGAAATGGCACGATTTTAGCGCTTAGCAAAGAAAGAGAAGAGCTTTTAAGAAAAGCAGCAAAAAGAATTTGCGAAATTGCACTCGATGAAAGATTTAAGATTAGAAACATCATCACGCAAAAAGCCGTGCGAAATGCTATGGTTGTAGATATGGCAATGGGCGGAAGCACTAATACTATTTTGCATATGTTAGCCATTTCAAGAGAAGCAGGAGTGGCGCTTGATATTAAGGATTTAAATTTCATTTCAAGCAAGGTTTCGCACATTGCAAAAATCGCTCCATCTTTAAATACCATTTATATGGATGATATACATAAAGCCGGCGGAGTAAGTGCGGTAATGGCAGAAATTGCAAGCAGAGAGGGGCATATCTTAGAGCTTGATGCACTAATGATTACGGGTGAAAATTTGAGACAAAGACTAAAAAACGCTAAAATCAAAGATGAAAATATCATAAGAAAGCTTGATAATGCTTACTCAAAAGTTGGCGGACTTGCGGTGTTGTTTGGAAATTTAGCCGAGCAAGGTTGTGTGGTAAAAACCGCAGGTATCACAGGAGAAAGGAAATTTAAAGGCAAAGCGGTTTGTTTTAATTCTCAAGATGAAGCCATTAAGGGCATTATCAAAGGCAAGGTTAAAAAAGGCGATGTGTGTGTTATACGCTATGAAGGTCCAAAAGGCGGACCAGGTATGCAAGAAATGCTAAGTCCAACTTCGCTTATAATGGGAATGGGACTTGGTGCTGATGTAGCATTAATCACTGATGGGCGTTTTAGTGGTGCAACAAGGGGTTTAAGCATAGGACATATTTCCCCAGAAGCTGCAGAAGGTGGGCTTATAGGGCTTTTAAAAGATGGTGATGAGATAGAAATCGATGTCGATGCTTATACTATAAATGCAAATTTAAGTAACAAAGAAATTGCAAAACGCAAAAAAGAATTTGTAATACCTAAAAAAGAAGTCAATTCAAGATGGCTTAAAATGTATCAAAAATTAGTTTCAAATGCCAGCAAGGGTGCAGTTTTGGATATGGAGTGAAATTTACTCACTCCTTGATATTATGCTCTTTAGCATAAGCTTGTATCTTCTCTCTTAGACTTTGCGGAAAATTATATCTATATATAGCAGGAATTCTTGGATCAAGGAGTTTATCAAGCTTATGTCTTTTATAATACCATTCTAGTTTTTCAGGGGTAAAATAATAAGGTGCATTAGGATAGCCTTGTGGAGGAGTGAGGGCTGCTAGTTTGGCATGAAGTATTAAAGTATCATTAAAAAGTTGCGCCCTTTCTTCACTCCAATCATTAGGTGTATCGGTTTCATAACCTTGCCTCATACCCTTTCTATATCCAACCATATAACGATCAAATTCCCTTCTGCTTTCATAAGTAGAATCTACATCCCTTGGATCTTTTATCTTACCCTCAACTATATCACTTCTTAAGGCTTT
>NZ_RYYL01000019.1 GCF_004378855.1 Campylobacter sp. US33a | reverse complement strand
TAATATTAATTGCTTTACCTTTAAGGTAAAGCAATTAAACCAAACCATAGATAAAAATTTATTCATATAATTTAATATGCATAATTGCATAATTTTTTTTTGTCTTTCCTAAAATTTTAGCCCATCCAAGTTTAGCAGTACTTTCATCTCCTAATATAAAATTCATTCTTTTTGAATAATTAATTTTTAAATACAAATCAACACAAAACTCATTATTGGTTAAAAATATAATACTATCTTTTAAGTCTTGATATTTACTGCCATGAGGTAAATATTCTATAGCATCTTGGTATTCAATATCTTTTATAAAAATAGCAATTTTATTTTGATGAGATAAAAATGTATCGCCTAAAATAAAGTTTTTTCCTAAAATATGATTTTTTATGCCTAGATTATTTTTTTGGGATTTTGCAATTAAAATTTGGTGGGGTAAATTTTCTATAATACTTAATTTATTTTTTAAATTAAAATTACTTTGCAAAACTCTTTCAATGTATGTCTTTGGACGTCTCAAACTTAAAAGCAAAGGAGCAAATGGTAAATATTTTATTGCGATAGATTGCTCTTTAATACCTAAGATATTAAATAAAATTTTTGAAATAACATCACTAAAATCTTTATTAAAAGATCTAGGATAACTTTTTAAACCTATGCTTTCAAAAAAAATCCAAAGCAAATAATGATTGAAAAAATCAAAAAATAAACTCCATCCTTCATTGCCATCTTCATTTCTAGAGAGTTTATCCAACATATAAGAAGGAAGTTGCGATGAAACTCCATGTAAACCCATAAAATTAGTTATCAATTCAATAGGTATTTTATCTTTTGAAAAATGAAGTTTTTCTATTTCTTTATGAGGATGTTTTAAACTTTTATTGGTTCTTAAAAAAATATCTTTCTTATCATATTGCTTTAATAGAGTGTTAAGTAATTTGTAAAAACTATAAGAATCAAAATCTTTCATATTAGATCTTTTTTTCCAAAAATCGCAGGGTAATGTAAAATTTCTTTAGAATCAACACATTTTATTGTAAGCTCACAAAACGAATTAATACTGGCAAAAGATGATAAAAATTTTGATAAAATAAGTCCCAATCTATATACTTCTCCTAAGGAATAAAAACAAGAGTCTTTTAATTCAAATATTGCACTTGTTCCTTTTTTAGTAATATGCTCATCAATCAGATAAACACTTTTGCTATTGATATTAACAATAGCTTCTTTTAAAAGCCTATAGCTTTCTTCATTTTCTTTATCTTCTAAAAAACTATAGCTCTCTAATACTCCAAAAAAAGCGTTTTTATTTAACATGGTTTGATAAGAAAAAGAAAGCATGGACACAAATTTCCATAGCAAATTTCCATCAATATTACATTCTCTTGTTTTGCTTGGAACTTGTATATTTTTAGTTAAAACATCCTTTAAATCACAAATATTAATATCAGCTATTTGTAGTCTTGAAGGCAAGTTTTTATTTGAACATAAAGTTTCTATACTTATAGTTTCATCTATAAAATTAGAAGAAAAAAAAGAAATTTCTTTAAACGCTTCTCCTTTAGAATTCTTTTTAGTGTTTAAAGCATAAAAGTCACTTTTGTGTTCTTTTAAAAATTCAAAACGCTCAAAACTTTTGTAATTTTTTAGTACTCTTCTTCCTCCATTGCTATTGTGTGCCTTAACCTGAAGTATTTGGATAATTTCATAAGCATTAGGCTGTGTTCTATCTATAAAAATTCTATAGCCGTTTCTTTTATTGTCATTAATAAAAGGTTCAGCACTTTTTTTAAAAATATTAATAATGGGTGTCATGCTTAGTGAAAACAATTCTTTTCTGAATAAACAATTTTTAGGAAAAGGCTTGGAAAATTTAAATTCTATATTGATTTCTCTTCCTTGGCATTCTCTTAAAATATCCAACCCTTTTATTTTAAAAAAATTAAATTTTTGCGGTAAGAAGAAATATTCTCTTAATAATGAAAAACTTTCAAACCCTAAGTCATTATAAAATAAAGCACTCTCTTCATTTTCAAGTCCTATTTTTTCTATATCATAAATACCAAGTTTAAACTCTTCATTGGTATCTAAACATTGAATTTTAAGCTCTTTTAAATAAGAATGCACATATAAAAGTAAAGTTGTGGAACTATAAATTTCATTACCTAGATATAAAACCATTTTATCCAAGTTTAAATCGCATATTCTAGTATCTGTTTTATCGATTTGCATTTTTAAATTCAAAGTATAATCTTGGTTTTTACTTCCTAAAAAAACCTCTTTAATAGATAAAGGATATAAATAAACATCATAAATTGTTTGAAATTCGCAAATACATTTATCTATAGCTTTGGATTTAACTATAGTGCCTTTGGGAATGATTAATTTGTTTTCCTTGTTTTTCTTATCAAAGTTAAATTCTTGCATACAAAGCGAGGGTAAAGAATTTGTATAATTTGGAGCTATAATATTAATTAAAGATTCTGCTATATGAGGAATATTTTCATCAAGTTCTTGATGAATTTTTGAAGTTAAAATAGCTAGATTTTCAATGATTCTCTCAACATCAGGATCTTTGCTATTATAAGCTAAAAAAGGTGCGAGTTTTGGAAAATATTTTATAAAATATTCTCTTGTTTCATGCAAATAATTAAGTTCTCTTTGATAGTAAAAAACATTATTTTTCATACAACCTCACAATACCTATTATTTTTAAAAATGATTTCTATATTAAATTCCTTAAAATTGTCATCACAAAAGGTGCATTTTAAAAAGAAAGAAAGCTGACAGGGACTCAAGCTATTATCATAAGTAATGGAAATTATTCTTATTCTTTGTTCATATAAAACAATGAGTTTTTGTATTTCTTTTGCCATAGAAACACATAATTCATTAGAATTAAGGTTGCTATCAATTAAATTTGGCATACCTAAATCTTTTATGGTATAACAATCATCAAGTTTAGCATTGAGCAAAACTTTTATACTATTTTTAATATCCTCATAATCGTTTTGATAAAAAGGAACATGCGTGTTTTGCTCGTCTAATTCGTGTATGAGTTTATCGAGTAAAGACATTATTCTTTATCTAATTTTCCTACTAAAGAAAGCTCAAAATTACCACCCATATATTTAAAATGAGGTCTTACACTAAGTCCTATTTTATACCATCCTACTTCGCCAGCTATATCATCTACTTTGACTTTTACCCCTCTAAATGGCCTTCTACTTCTTACTTCAGCAGGAGGATTTTCTTGATCTGAAACATATTGTCTTACCCAAGAATTTAATCCTTCTTCAATATCATTTCTTTCTTTCCAACTACCAATTTCTTCTCTTTGAAGAACTTTTAAATAATGAGCCAGTCTTGAAATTAAAAATATATAAGGAAGTTGAGTACCTAAACGATAATTCATTTCAGCTTCTTTGCCTTCTGGGGTATTGGCAAATGTTTTTGGTTTTAAAACACTATTGGCAGAAAAGAAAGCCGCATTATTAGTATCTCTACGCAAAGTTAAGGTAATAAAACCTTCTTCTGAAAGTTCATATTCTCTCCTGTCGCTAATTAAAACTTCTGTTGGGATTTTTGATTGCATAGTTCCATAACTTTCATAAAGATAAGTAGGTAAATCTTTAACCGCCCCACCGCTTTTTGGTCCTATAATATTTCCACACCATCTATATTTTGCAAAACTTTCTGTTAATCTTGTGGCAAAAGCATAAGCTGAATTGCCCCATAATAAATGATTATGAGAGGCATGAACATTTTCTTTATAATTAAAACTTTTAATAGGATTTTCTTCCACATCATAAGGACTTCTTGTTAAAAATCTCGTAACCATCACTCCTGTATATTTAGAATCTTCATTTTCTCTAAAAGTTCTCCATCTTGTATATTGAGGACCCTCTAATAAAGATTTTAAATCTTGGATATTGGCAAGTTCAGAATAATCTTCAAGTCCAAAAAATTTTGGTCCAAAAGAGGTTAAGAAAGGAGAGTGACTCATGGCTGCAATACTTGACATCTTATTTAAAAAAGTCATATCAGGGCTTGCTGAACTAAGCTGATAATCTCCAATAATAGCACCTACTGGCTCGCCACCAAATTGTCCGTATTCTGAAGAATAAATGTTTTTATAAATAACACTTTGTGTAATATCAGGATTATTTTCAAAATCTTCTAAAGCCTCTTCCTTTGTAATATCAAACAGATTGATTTTTATATTTTCATTAAAATCAGTCCTTTCAACCAAAAATCTAAGACCGCGCCAAGTGGATTCAAGCTTTTGAAATTCTTCATTGTGTAAAATTTCATCCATTTGTTTTGATAATAAATCATCAATATGTGCAATCATTTCATCGAGTGCAAATTTATTGATTTTATCCTCAACATTATCACTTTTAACAATTTCTGAAATAAATTCTGCAACGCCTCTTTTTGCTATGCTATAACTTTCATCATTTTTGGCATATTTGCTTTTTTCCATAATGCTTTCAATGATTGGAGTTTGGGTTGTTTTATTTGTCATTTTTATTTCCTATTCTTCTTCTTTTTTGATTTCTATAAGTAACTTTTCTTTTGTTTTTTCATCTTTTAATGCTTCTAAAACAGCTTTTCTAAAATCAGGTATATTTCCCAAAGGACCCTTTAGAGCCATCAAAGCTTCTCTTAATTGCATTAGCTTTCTTAACTCAGGAATTTGGTAAACTAAATAATCAGGTGAAAAATCTTTCATGCTGGAAATATGAAGATTAACATCAAGTTCTTCCGCTGGCGTTCCTAAAGTATTTTTAACACTAAAACTTGTATTTATATCTAATTTTTGCATTACTTGATCAAAATTATTTTTATTGATTTGCAAAATTTCTCTTTCTTCTAAAGGAGTTTCGTTTTTTCCTTTTAAATTTGCCATTACCATTAATTTTAACGGCAATTCTATTTCAGCATTTTGCCCATTAGTTTTAGCTTTATATGTTATATTGATGCGTTCTTTTGGTGCGCGAGAGCCATCTGACATTCTTATTCCTTTATTTTCAAGATTAAAAAGTATTTATATTCATTTTATTATAGTTAAACTAAACTAAATTTTATATAAGAGGTGTCATTTAACTTTTTCTTTTGCATTTTCATATTCTTCTAGCAAATAATCTTTTAACAAGGTTTTTTCCATTAATTCCACTAAATATAAATAAAAAATTTTGGCATTTTTTTTCATACCTTTATTTTCAAAGACTTTTGCTATTTCAAGCAAGGAGTGAATATTATTCATTAAAGAATTATTGATATTTGCATTATCAATATCTATCAAGATTTGCTCCAAATCCTTTTGTACTTTTTGTATTTGATTATCTTGCCAAATAGGTTTTTTTTCTTTGATGTTTAATCTTGTAAAATAATTGATAATTTCTTCTTTACAAAGCATTTGCCCTGTTTCAAAACAAAGCTTGTTAATACCTTCAAATTTGTTAATAAAATCATGAGTAAGACTTATGAGTATTTTTGATGCTGCTGTTTTTTTGTTTTTGTCTAAAAATTCACAAAAAAGCTTCATTCCTTCTAGCCAAAAGGGATTTAAAATAAGATTACTCATAAAATATTTTATATGTTCTTTTTTGTTTTCTTTTTCTTCTTGCAAAGCTAGAATTAAATTAAGATCAGGATATCTTAATCTTGTAATATTATTGCTGTTTTGAGGTAAATTTTTAATTTTTCCCCACATGGCTTGCGTAAAAATTGCATAGGCATTGAGATTATTTTCATCTTCATCTAAAAGTTCAAAAGCTAAGTTTTGATAAAAGGCTTTATATTCTCTTTCATTTAAAGAATGTGTGCTTTGATTTTGTGTTTTTAATTCTTGTTTTACTGGCTCTAAAATCACAGGAGTTTTATCACTGAGTTTAAGTTTTAAAAACTGACAATGTAAAATTTGTTCTAATTTAGCAAAAATTTCATTAAAATCTTTTGTAATATCAAAAGCTAAAGAAGGTTGTGTTTTGTTGTATTCATTTAAGAAATTATCAATAAGATTTTTAATTTTTTTCTTTTGAGTATGTAAAAAATCATTATCTTGATTAAGCAATTGCTCTAAATGTTTTAAAAGCAATAAAAGCTGATGGAAATATTTTTCTTTATTAGAATAAAAACAAGATAAGAGAAGATAATTGCAAATTTTTAAATTAAGCGAATGATTTTTTAATATTATTTCTGAATACTCATAAACTTTATCCCAATTAATATTTTCATGATTTAAGGTTTTGTATTTTGACATTTCATCTTCAAGCAAATGAAATTCTTCTAATTTAGCTAAATCATTTTTTAAATCACTACTAAAAAGCATTATTCTTTCCTTTAAAAAATATTATAATTGAATTTTAAAAATTATTATGTTAATTTTATAAAAAAATATTTTATACTCTATAAAGGATATTTTATGTTTAATGTAAAATTTTTTATTTTTATACTATTGTCATTATTCTTAAGTGCATGTTCTAGCAATGTAAGTGTTCAAATTAATAATTTAGAAAATTCCAATCTCAATAATAGATTTGATGATGTACCCATTACTGTAATTGTTTATCAATTAAAAGACATAAAGAAATTTGAAGAAGCAAGTGATTTAGATTTAGCAACCAGAGAAGATGGGGTTTTAGGTAAAGATAAAATAGATTCTATTAAATTACAAATTGCCCCAAAAGATAAAGTAATAGCTGTAAAAGTTAATGATGAAGAAGTTCCTTATATAGGGGTTTTAGCTCTTTTTGCAAATCATACAAAAAAAACCACAAAAATAGGAGTAAAAACAGAAGAGGCTAGTGGATTTGGTAGTAATAAAATTTTAAAATTTGAAATCAGCAAAGAAGGCATCAAGAAAAGTAAATAGGACTTAATATGGCAGATAAATTAAAAGTTGCTTGGTTTGATGGCTTAAATATAGGACAAACTCATTTTGAGCAGCAAGAAAGATTTTTAAATAGAAATATAGACTTAAAAACAATTCATATCTATAGCAATCTATATGGAATTATAGATTTGGAGTTCTCACAAGAAATGTTAATGCAAGGTAAAATCGCACTTTCGAAAATTTCAGGCATTGCACAAGATGGCAGTATTTTTAATGCACCTGAACAAGACTTGCTTCCTAAGCCGCTTGAGATTAACTACGAGTCCTTAATCAATTCAGTCATTGTTTTAAAAATTCCATTAGGACTTAGCACTATAGCTGATTTATCTTTACGCAACAGTCTTTCAAATTCTAAATATATTTGCCTTAGGAGCAATATTGCTCTAAGAAATTACGATGATTCTCAAACGGATATTTTACACCATCTTGAAAATGAAGATGAACTTGAAAATACAGCTTTTACCCAAGAAAAAAGAGCTTTGCTTTTGGCGAGTTTGAGATTAAAACTTGGTATTTTGGGTAATTCAACCCCCGATGAACTTGAACTACCTATTGCAAAAATTAAAAATATTGATGCTAACAAAAAAATTGAATTAGAAAATGATTTTATACCTACTTGTCTTAACATAAGTAAAATTCCCATCATCAGATCTTTTTTAGAGGAAAATATTCATGCAATCAAACAACATAAAAGTGTTTTAAATAATGTATTTAAAGGCATAGATCAAACCAAAAATACTTTAGATTTTAGTACATTTTTATCTTTAAATCTTTTAAAAAAATGGTACTTAATCTTCTCACATTTGGCAAATAAAGATAAAATCCACCCTGAAATTTTATATGAAAAATTCTTAGAATTTCAAGGAGAACTATCAGCTTTTAGTAATGATGAGACTTTTTTAGAATTTATTCCTTATAAACATGATAATTTAAACGAAACTTTTTTAAGTTTAATAAATAACTTAAGATTATTATTTTCAAAAATAACTAGCCCAAAATACACAATGGCTAAGATTATTAATAATCAGAATGGATTTTATGATTTTATATTTGATAATTCAGGAATTTTAGAAGATGCAGAAATTTATTTTGCGATTAAGGCTGAAGTCAGTACAGAGTATTTGCTAAGTCATTTTAAAACCCAAAGCAAAATTCACACTCAAAGCAAGATTAAAAATATAGTTGCAACCCAGCTTAAAGGAATTAATGTTGATCAAGTGCCTAATGTTCCATCTAGCATTCCTTATTTAAATGGTTATATTTATTACAAAATTGACAAAAAAGATGAATTATTTAAAGATTTTAAAGGAGAAAATGTTATAAGTTTTTATTTAACTAATAATATTAATAATCCTGATATTAAAATGTGGGCGGTATTTTAATGCAAGAAAACATAAGCAAAAATAAAGAAGAATTAAGTCTAATTCTTAACTCAAAACTAGAAGGACTTAAAAATAATAAAATAATAGATTATTCTTTAGAGCTTCTTTTGCTTTCTTATAGACTTTCAAAAATTACTTCTTTGGAGACACATTTTGTTGCAAATTTAAGAGAAACTCTGATTAATAGTATTTTAGCCATAAGTGCTAAGTTAAGTGCTTGTAAGGAATATGAAGAAAAAGACATTATAAAATTCAGATATTGTCTTTGTGTTTTTATAGATGAAAGCTTAATGAAAAATGAGAATTTTATTGATTTTTGGGCTAATAATACTTTAACCGTGAGATTATTTGATGAAACCTTAGGAGGAAATAATTTTTACGATATAGCGCTATCTTGGCTTAATAATCCTGCAAAAAACAAAGACTTTTTAGAATTCATATATACTTGTTTGATTTTAGGTTATAAAGGAAAATATAGCGATAATAAAGACTGTGAAGAAAGGATAATTCATCTTTGTAATAATATTGCTACTTCCTTAGCATCCTTATATACCTTAGAAGAACAATTAGCTTTTAATAAAGCTTACGAGATTAGTTTTAAAGAAAATGCTTGGCAAAAATTTATGAGGTTGTATTTTAATAAACTTATTATAATCTTGCCTTTGATTTTTATACTCACAATATTTTCCTATTCTATTTTTAATCTTGAAACCAATAACAAAAGAATAGAAAACAATGTAAGCAAGCTTGTGCAACAACTTAAGAGTGTGGATAAGTGATCTTATAAATTAAGATAAGCCATACACAAGAATAATTTAAGTGTGAATTT
>NZ_RYYL01000018.1 GCF_004378855.1 Campylobacter sp. US33a | reverse complement strand
GGTATTATAAAAGACATAAGCTTGATAAACTCCTTGATCCAAGAATTCCTGCTATATATAGATATAATTTTCCGCAAGAACTTCGAGCTAGAATTCTAAAATTTGGTGAAGAAAATGGCATTAAAGATTGATTTGCAAATTTTAATACTTAAGAAATATAAGATTTCAAAATTTAAAATCAATAAATTTTCTTTCAAAAATCTTCGCAAAAAAAGATTTTTAAACCTTTACCAAAAGGTTTATTAACCTTTAATCAAAATATTATCAATATTCTTTTTTGAAAAATTTATCCTATAAAAGTCTTTGATTTGTTCTGCACTTAAACAGTGTAAAATATCAACCTATCTAAAAAAATAATTCTTTTATCTAATACTAAGAACTTTTAATTATAATCATTAAAAATTTATAAGGTTGCAATAATGAAAATTAGTAATATCAAAGAATTGGAATTTAAAGACTCTATCTACATAAAGCCTAAACGATATAGTTTTACCAATGATGGAAAAAATTGCGTTTGGGATTTTATCGAAGCAATGGATAGTGTTTCAATCTTGCTTTATCACAAATCTTTACAAAGCTTTGTTTTTGTAAAACAATTTCGCATTGCCCTTTGGTTTCACCAGCAAAAAGATGCAAATTATATCAAAGACGATAATATGGGTTACACAATAGAACTTTGTTCAGGACTCGTAGATAAGCAACTTAGTTTAGAGCAAATCGCCAAGGAAGAATGTATCGAAGAACTTGGATACTCTCCTAAAAAACTTGAAAAAATAGGTGAATTTTATACAGGATTTGGTTCTGGTGCAAGTAAGCAAACTCTTTATTTCGCTGAAATTGATGAAGAAGATAAAATTTCAAACGGAGGCGGGATTTGTGAAGAGGTTATTGAAAGCGTTTTTGTTAAAATAGAAGATTTTCAAGAATTTGTTACAAAAATAACAAGATCGCCTTTACTCGACTACGCTTGTTTGTGGTTTATCAATAAAGCTAACTCAAATATTTGAGTTAGCTTAAAATCAATTTTCTTCTTGAATATTATTTTTATTTTTTTCTTCCAAAAGCATATCTTTAAATACTTCAAATAAATCCAAAGATGCTTTTTCTGCCTCATTACATTTTTCAATGATTTCACCTTGAATTTGCGAACAAGTAATGTCTTCATTATGTGCAGTTTCTATTGCGTTATTCATATTATAATGCACTCTTTGATGTGGTTCGGTAATTTTACCAAAATAATGATTATGTTCAAATCTCTCCCTACCTGCACTCGCCATCCACTTACCTAAACGACAACTTGTATGATCGGCTAATTTTTCACCAGAACGAACAAAAATTTGTTTATAAGCGTTAAGTTTGAATGCCATATGATCAAGCTTCACTAAAGAAACAAAAGTTTCTGAAGTAATAATATTGGCATTAGTATCAATGGCTTGAACTTCTTGAATAAAAGCATTAAACTGATCAGCAAATTGCATAATATGTGAATTTGAATCCATTGAAACTTTTTCAACTTGCTCGCTTTGAGTATACATTTCGTTGGCATTTTGCTTTAAAAGATTGATATTCATTTCTACTTCAGCTGTAGCTTTTTGTGTTTTTTCTGCCAATTTCCTAACTTCATCAGCAACAACCGCAAAACCTCGTCCATGCTCTCCTGCGCGCGCAGCTTCAATGGCTGCATTTAACGCCAAAAGGTTAGTTTGATCGGATACATCTTTAATCAAACTAATTACATTGGTAATCTCATCCACACTTCTGTGCAAAGTTGCGGCAGCATCTCTTGATTTATTTGCAGATTCTACAATATCCGCAAGAGAAGAGTTGATGGAATTTGTAGCATTTTGAAGACTATTAATGCTATTTAAAGAAGACTTTGATAAACTAGAAATTTGTTCAGCCTTATTAACATTATCAGACATATCATTTTGAACTATAGTGATATTTTGCAAAGCCCCATTAAGTAAAATTTGCAATAAATCTGTTTTTAGAGAAGACTCTAACGCATCTTGCTCACAACGCTTAAGCTTGTCACTAATTTCTTGTTTTTCATTTTTAAGGCTTTCTATTTGTGCTTCTAACTTCTTGATTTGAGCTAGAGCGTTTGTTAAATTTTCGTTTTGCGTTTTGCTTGAACCAAACATTGTGATATTCCTTTTGCTTTATGATTTTTTGCAATTAGCTAAATACTCACTTAGCTCATCTTTTATACCGAGCTTTTCTCTTTTAAGTGCAGATAATGCAAGATCATCTAAATGCACCCTTCCCTCTTCAGCATCTTTAATCTGATCATCAAGTTCATTATGACGCTCAAATAATTTATCAAAATGCGCATCTTTTCCTTTTAATTCTGAGATTAATTCTCTATATTCGTGTAGCATAAAAACTCCTTTAAATTTAAAAAATATTAATGTAATTATTATAACCAAAAAATCAAAAAAATCACATAAAAAACTACATTAAATTGCTTATTATTAAAAATTTTCATTAATATTAAGTTAAAATTTTTAAAAGCAAGAATTAAATTAGTATTTAGAATTTTGAAATAAAAAGAGTCCAAGACTCTTTTAAAATTATTTAGAATTTTGTTTTTTAAGAGTTCTAAGCGTAGAAGCTGCTATTCTCATTTTTCTTGTAGTTCCATCTTCTAAAGTGACACGAACTGTTCTAAGATTTGGTAAAAATCTTCTTTTTGTTTTATTGTTTGCGTGAGAGACATTGTTTCCTACCATAGGACCCTTACCCGTAACTTGACATACTCTAGCCATTGCTTTTCCTTAAAAAATTTTTCGTAATTAATAATAAAAACGGTAATTATATCAAATAAAACTTAAAAAATATAAAGATTTTTAATTTTTTTATATTTTAGTTTTATATTTTTTTTATACTTTACAAGATAGAATTATCAACTTTGAAATAAAAAATTTAAAAAACAAGGTAAAAGCAATGTATGTAGCCCCAAGTTTGTTATCTGCAAATTTTTTAAAATTAGAAGAAGAAATCAAAGCCGTAAGTGAAGCAGGAGCAGACTTACTTCATATTGATGTGATGGATGGACATTTTGTGCCTAATTTAACCTTTGGACCTTGTGTAATAGAAAAAATTTCCACCATCACCCAAGTGCCATTAGATGTGCATTTAATGGTTAATGATGTAATTAAATTTATAGATCTTTTCATTCCCTTAAAACCCAAATTTATTTCTTTTCATATTGAAGCCGAAAATCATCCTATAAGACTTTGCGAATACCTTAAAAATCATGGAATTCACCCTGCTATAGTTTTAAATCCACACACGCCTATAGATTCGATAAAACACATGATAGAATTTGTGGATATGGTGCTTTTAATGAGTGTTAATCCTGGTTTTGGCGGTCAAAAATTTCTACCTTTAATTTATGATAAAATCAAAGAATTAAGATCTTTAATTGATAAAAAAAATGCTAAGGTTTTTATAGAAGTCGATGGGGGGATAAATGGCTTAAATGCAAGCGATTTAGAGACTGCTGGAGCTGATATTTTAGTAGCTGGAAGTTATATATTTTCTTCAAATGATTATAAAACCTCAATCTCATCTTTAAAGCTTAAATTTTGAACCTACAGCAAATCGATCAAATCATTTCCGTGCTTAGTAAACAAAGCAAACCCTATCAATGGGTAATGAATGAATTTGCGAAAATCGAAGAATTATCTTATTTTGACCTTGATCTAGAAACACTTGAATTAATGGGCCTTGGTCTGCTTTTAAATAAAGACAATTTAATCAGCCTAAAAACACGCACAAATAATATCAAAAACGAAACTTTTTGCATAGTAGATATTGAAAGCACAGGGGGAACTAAAAACGGACAAATTTTAGAAATTGGTGCAGTAAAAATCAAAAATTCTAAGGAATTAGGACGCTTTAATAGCTTTATCAAAGTGGAACAAATTCCACAAAATATCACAGAACTTACAGGTATTACGCTTCAAATGGTTAAAGATGCTCCAAGTTTAGCCAAAGTTTTAAATGATTTTAGATTGTTTTTAAAAGACAGTATTTTTATCGCACACAATGTAAGATTTGATTATACTTTTATCTCCAAAGCCCTTAACGAATGCGGTTTTGGAATTTTGCTTAATCGTCGCATTTGCACTATAGAATTTGCACAATGTTGCATAGAAAGTCCGCGTTACAAACTTGAAACTTTAAAAGAAATTTTAAATATACAAAGCACCCATCACAGAGCTTTAAGCGATGCTTTAGCGGCGGCTGAAATTTTTAAATATTGCCTTTCAAAACTTCCTTATCATATCAAAACCACAGAAGAGCTCATTCATTTTACAAAAACAGCAAGACTCAAGGGAGCGAAGCAAAATTTTGCTAATTTTTAGATTATTTTAAATTATTCTTTATATCATTATAAAATTATTTTATTAAAATTTAAGGAGAAATAATGCTTTCAAAAGAAGTTATCAAGCTACTCAATGAACAAATCAATAAAGAAATGTATGCTGCAAATTTATATCTCAGCATGAGCTCTTGGTGTTATGAAAACAGTTTTGATGGTGCGGGTTTATTTTTGTTTCAGCACGCAAGCGAAGAAAGCGAACATGCTAAAAAATTAATCACCTACTTAAACGAAACTGATTCAAAAGTAGAATTAAAAGCAGTTGCAGAACCTGAACAGAATTTTAGTTCCTTGCTTGATGTATTTGAAAAAACTTTCAAGCACGAGCAAAGCATCACAGCTTCAATCAATAATTTAGTCGATCATATGCTCACGCATAAAGATTACGCCACTTTTAATTTCTTACAATGGTATGTTAGCGAACAACACGAAGAAGAAGCACTTTTTAGAGGTATAGTAGATAAAATAAAACTCATTAGCGATAATGCCAATGGTTTATATTTAGCCGATCAATACATTAAAAATCTTGCTAAAGCTTAAATTTCACAAATGACTTTTTTTTCTTTGGAATTTAGTATCTTAATGATACTTTTTTTTGCGCTTTATTGGTTTTTCAATCACCATAAAGTGCAAAATTTTCTTATTTTAATTTTTAGTTATTTTATTTATATTTTAATCAATCCTTATTTCGCACTTATACTTTTTATTTATACTTTTTTTATTTATTATTTTTCTTTAGTGATTTTTATCAGACGAAAAAAATACCTTTTTTTAGCTTGCATTGCTTTGGTAATTTTAAATCTTTGTTTTTTTAAATATTTTTCTAGTATCAAAGACAGCTTTGATCAATTTTTATTATTTTTAGGATTTGACTTTCTAAATTCTGATGTGATCTTTCCTATGGGAATTAGTTTTTATACTTTTGCAAGTATTACCTATCTCACCGAAGTTTATAAAAAGCGTAAAATTCAAACTTTTCTTGATCTATGCACCTATCTTTCCTTTTTTCCTACTTTATTAATGGGACCTATTATGAGAAGTGAATTTTTCTTTGCTCAAGCCCATAAAAAACGAAAATTCGAAAACGCTGATTTGATTTTAATTTTATTGCTTTTTGGTATAGTAAAAAAAGTTTTGATAGCAAATTATTTAGGCATTTATGCTAAAGAAATTTTAGACAACCCAAGTAATTATAATTTTTTAGATTTACTTTGTGCTATTTATGCTTTTAGCGTGCAAATTTATTGTGATTTTAGCGGTTATGTGGATCTTGTATGTGCTTTTGCCTTAATGCTGGGCTTTACACTGCCGCCTAATTTTAATATGCCTTATTTGGCAAAAAATTTAAAAGAATTTTGGCAAAGATGGCATATTAGTTTATCTACATTTATTCGCGATTTTATCTACATACCTCTAGGTGGAAGTAAAAAAGGATTGGTGCGAACTTTATTTAATCTGCTTATTGCATTTGCTTTATCAGGAATTTGGCACGGCAATACGATTAATTTTTTAATTTGGGGATTATTGCATGGTGCTGGAGTGGTATTTTTGCATTTTTTTGCTTTTAAAAAATATCAATTCAAATACAGCACTTATTTAGGTAGATTTATTACTTTTCATTATGTAAGTTTTGCATGGATATTTTTTTATTATGCAAATTTTGAAGACGCTTTGTTGTTTTTAAATTCTTGCGTACAAAATTTCACCCAACCAAACAATACTCAAAATTTCACCATTTTACTTTCTTTTGCGGCAAGTTTTTTGCTTTATCCTTATCTTATAAATTTAAAAGAAAATTGCGTAAAAATCTTTATTCAAATGCCGCTATTTTTAAAGCCTTTTGTTTTGGCATTCGTTTTAATTTTGATTTTTAAAACCATGCCAAGCGGGATTCCAAATTTTATTTATTCGAGTTTTTAATGAAAATCATTCAATTTTTATTTATTTTAGTTATCACTTTTATACTTGTTAATATTGCAATGCATAAGAGTATTAATAATTATCTTGAACAAAAATATCATTTTGACTCTACAAATGATGAAAACTTTAGCATAACAGATTTAAATTTAAGCATTCAACAAAAAAACAATATTCAAAAGACAAAAAAAAGCGAAAAGAAAATCAATATATTGCCAAATGAAGAATTTTTATTCATCGGAGATTCTTTAATGCAAGGAGTAGCTATAAGCTTAGCCAAGGATTTAAAAAAATACAATATCAAAAGCATAAATTTAAGCAAACAAAGCACAGGACTCACCTATAAAAGTTTTTTCGATTGGAATAAAACTACAAACCAGGCCTTTGAAAATAATAAAAATATCAAATATTTAGTTGTTTTACTAGGCGCAAATGATCCTTGGGATTTTAGAAAAAAAGGCAAATCTTATCATTTTAATAGCAAAGAATGGCAAGAAATTTACGCCCAAAGAATTAACGAAATCATTAACATTGCTAAAGAAAATAACGCCACATTATTTTGGTATGAAATTCCTCCTGTCAAAGATACAAAATTAAATCAAAAACTTCAAATTCTCAATGAACTCTACCGAGTACAGCTAGAAAAACAAGATGAGATATTCATACAAACAACACAAACTATGAGTAAAGATAGAGTATTTTCAAGTTATGTTAAAAACGAAAATAATAAAAGCATAAAAATCAGAGCAAACGATGGTATACATTTCACGCAAAAGGGATCTGAATTAATGTCAAAGCTTTTATTAAAATATTTAATTTTGAAAGAAAGAAATGAAAAACACTAATTTATTGATTTTTATTTTTTATATATTTAGCCTATCAGCTTGTGCAAATGCGAGTAATTTTAAAGCCGAACAAATTTTAAATACAAAAAGCAATTTGCATAATTTTACTTCAGATGAAAAATTACAGAATTTCAAAGAAAAATTTCAAAAAAAACAAGATTTAAAAATCAGAATTTTCGGAGACTCGCATATTGCAGCAGATTTTTTCTCAGGAGAACTTCGCAATTTAATATTCCAAAACAATTCAATAGGTTTTACTTATCCTTTACAACCTGAGTATCATCAAAACACAAATCTTAGCTACAAAAATAAAGGTTTTATCATTTTAAATTCAAAAAACAACGATAAAAATATAAGCTATCCTTTAGGTGGCATCATTGCACAAGCTCAAAAAAAAGATGCATATATAGAATTAAACACTAAGTTAAATAATAAATTTAAAATAGGCATACTCTTTAAAAGCCCTAATACTGATAAAGCTTTTCAAATCAATGATGCAAAAAAACAAAATTTTATACTTCAAAGCCCCATGGCCCAAAAATGGACTTATAAAGAATTGGAGAATGTTTCCTTTCCTCTTAAAATTCAAGCACTGCAAAAAAATGTTTCGCTGGGCGGATATTTTATTTACAAACAATACAATAATAATTTCATAGATATCCTAGGTATTAATGGCGCAAGCTCAACTCTATGGTTAAGATGGAATGAAAAAACACTTAAACATGAATTAAAAATTTTAAATAATGATTTCATCATGCTAGTTTATGGTTCAAATGACATTTTACTTCCTGGTTTTTCAAAAGCAAATTTTAAGAAAAACTACAAAAAACTCATTCAAATTCTTAAAGAAAATAATCCAAGGGCTATCATCACTCTTGTAACCCCTCCTACTTTGGCTAAAAAAGATGAAAAGAATTCCCTTTTAAAGCAAAAATTTAAAGAGGCTAAAAATGCCATTTATGAGCTTGCAAAAGAAGAAGAGTTGTTGGTTTTTGATACCAATGAATTTATAGAACAAAGTGGTGGAAAAAATGTTTGGATAAAACATGATTTATCCTTAAAAGATGTCCATCTAACAATTCAAGGCTATAAGATGATGGCAAATAAATTTTATAAGGATTTAAAAGCTTTATTAAAATAATACAAAAATTATAATTACCACTGTATTTTTAAAAATTAACTTTAGCCTAAATTCTACAAAAAAGGAAAACAAATGAATGGATTAAAGAAAATTTATATCATTTGGGGGATGTTTTGGACTATTGGACTTGGAATTTTTCTGCCCACAGCACATGGATTTGATAGTATGGATTTTATGGATTTTTTCATACTTGCTTTACAATTTATAGCTATAATTTGGTTGCCTCCATTACTCATTTTTAATATTGTATATTTTGTGATAAAAAAAGAAAGAAAATATATTATAAATACATTATGGATATTATTGTATTATCCTGTGGCTTTGATATTATATTACATGTTTTATTATCATAATAGTTTTTATGTTACATTATATATTTTTTTATCATTGTTTAAATAAAGGATAATTTTGAAAGAAAAAATCAATAAGCTAAGAGATTATGCCGAGCTTGCACAAGCTAGTTATTTGAATAATGAAGACTTTTAGCATAGAAGGTTCTTTGTGGCAAATGGCAACTTATAGAGAATGGCTTGAAAGGGAAATAGATGGATATAAAATTGATTGTTCAATAAGCCCTCAAAGAATTCTGCAATCTCCAAAAACTAAACAATACTATATTTACAATCAAGATTATCAAGACTATCAAAAATTCACTCCTTATGGTTTAGATTTTAAACTTTATAGTAAAGATTTTATCACTAAGTTTGATTTTAAAGATAAAGCTTATAATGTGCTTTATAATACAGGGGTTTAAATGGGAGGAGATATTACACTTTCTATTTTTTGGGGTTTATTTGGATTTATTCTTGCTTTTACTAATATAAAATTTTATCTTACGACTTTAAGTTTTCTTATTGTCTTTTTTATTATAAATTATTGGATTAAGATCAATATAAAAGAATTTGTAAAATCTTATTTTTTAATATATTTTATTGTGTTTTTTACAATTATTGTTATCATATTTTATTTTAGCTATGATCTTGAATTTTATAAATCGCTTGTATTGCTTGATCCTCCAGAAGTTGAAAAATTATCACCACAAGAATATAAAGCATATGAGTGTTTTGAATTTTTGACCTTTGCAACTATGTTTTTTTTAGTAATCACATTTATCATACTTCCTTGTTTATTACAAGCTTATTTATTTAAATGCTATAGTACAGGAGAAAAACGCAAAAAATTAAGTTGGTTTATAAGATTTATGTGTAATGTTCCTATATTAATTGCGAGTGTGTATGTGATATATGAAAATCTTTAAAGACTATCAAAAATTCACTCCTTGTGGTTTGAATTTTAACTGTCAATAAATAAATTTTTAACATAATTAAGTGATTATGATAAAAAATTCGCTTACTAAGATGAGTAATAACACTTGGCAACAATAAGAATAATACAATAATATTTTTATATAATATTTAGGAATTTTTATATTTATAAGCTCTAAATCAATAATAAAACCAAACAGACTAGCCACCACTATAATCATGAAAAATGGCTTACATATAGGATAAATTAAGAAAGGATAAAAGATGAGTGATACTTATATGATATACGCTCCTAATGGATTAGGAGTAGAGGTAGATAAAAAAACTAATGAAATATATTTTGCACAAAGTGCTGATCCTGTAGGCAAATATACTAAAGAATATACCAAGGTTTTTTTTAAAGCTTGGGATATAAAGCAAAACTCCCCCCCCTACAAAGACTATAAACCCCAATACCTAGATCCTAACTTTTATACAGGACAAGCTTCTACTTTACTTGAATTTAAAGATTGGCAAAGCATATATTTAAAAGAT
>NZ_RYYL01000017.1 GCF_004378855.1 Campylobacter sp. US33a | reverse complement strand
GAAAGTGATTTATTAAACTCTAGTATAATAGGTTGTCCTCACGCTATAGCTAATGTAAGTGTTCCTTGCACTAAAGTAGTTAATGTAAAAGGTTCTTTATCTCAAAAGAAAGTAAATGGAGAATACGCTATATTACAAGAACTAATCTCAGCTTGTATTACAGACAAAGGCTTTCCTTTAAAAGTAAGCTTTGTACCTACTAAGTTTAAATTTGATCATAGTTTTGATCCTAAGGAGGGCTTAGGAAGTGAGGGTAAGCAAAGTGGTTTAAATTTAGAAATTCCACATTTAAATATCATCACTCCTTATAGAAATTTAAAAGAATTTTATTTTAGCACTAATACTTACGAAAATGCTAAAGATGATTTTGTGGTATATAAAAGTAATGAGGAAATAAAAATAACATTCTCTCCTATTAAAAAAGGACAAGATTATGAAAATTTAGAATCAAATATCTATTTAAAAGAATTGATTGAGAATTTGCAAAAAGATTACAGTGCTGATTTATTTAGTTTTAGAATTTTTACCCTTAAAATAGCTTATTGTGTTTTTGAATATATTTTTATTATTCCAAAAACCATACCTAATTTTGTATTAAAGCACTTAAAACAAAACAGACAAAAAGAGGATATATCATTTGGATATGGAGAATTTTTTAATCTGGAGAAAAATTATGCAAGATTAAGTGATGAAAGAATTGATATTCAAGGCAAAGTTTTTCTAGCTCCTAGTGGTATGGAAAAAATGAAATTAAAAATCAAATAAGGAAAACAATGACCGAAAAAACAGATTGTAGTATTTGTAGCTCTGTTGCAAAAAACACCATTAAAGCTAATGTTGAAGAGAAATTTTTTTCAAATTTTGATGAATTAAATTTCAATCCCAACTACCAAGATTTTGAAGCACAGCTAAGTAGTTTAACATTAAAAGAAAACCTAGAGCGTAATTTTAAAAATGAAAATATCAAAATTATAGATATAAAAGAAATACCCAATATTAATCTAGAGCAATTAAGTATAGATTTAGTAGAAATTTTTAACCAATATAAGCAAGTCGAAGAAGAAGCTGATATAACAGCCATACGACAAAAAGTCGGAGAAAAAATCAACGCAATTTCCACCACACTTGAAACTTTTCAAAATTTATCTCAAGAACTATTTCAAAATGAAAAATTAGACAAAACTTATCTTTATACACCTAATACTTCATATTTATTTAAAAAAGGTAGAAAAGAATTAGATGAACTTTTAAAAAAGATTGAAAAAACACAAACAAAAGCTAATGCTTTAATGACGAATGAAAGCAATGCCCATATTTTAACCCTAGCCTCTCTTAGCTTATATTATTCACATAGTCTTGTAATTACGAATTTGGCAAAACATTTTATTAAAAAACAAGCCTTGCTTTTTGTGCTAAGATTATTTTTTATTGCCAATCCTATTTTGGCTTTAATTTTAATACTAGACTTAGTTTGTGAAATAATAACATATTTCGTTCTTGAGCAAAGTAAAAGCAAATTAAAAGTTCAAATTTACAAATTATTTTGCATAATAGATGAAATTTTGCAAAGTGTATCTAAGCAAAATAGTCCTTTGGCGGCTATTGTTAATTTTGATGCAAAATACTATGGTAATAAAATTTCATTTAAGCTAGGAGATACAATATTTCAAAAATACCTTACAACTCCAAATTCTAACACCACAGATAAAGCTTTAATGTATAGTTTTACAATAAATGCAAAACAAACACAAGACAATATTGCCTTACAAAATCAACGCTTAAATCCTTCGGTTGAATTTGCATTTTCAGAATTTCCACTATTTTCCAAAGATACAAAAATAAAAAATAGCGATATTATAAATTCATCTGCTTTTGATCATTTAAAAAATATCACTACGCAATTTAGCAATTTTTTATTCATACAAACTCCTTATTTTACTTCAACCCTTACTTTGGATTTTCTACTTCAAAGCCTAGCAAATGATAAAGTCATACTTTGCGTAAGCAATATCGTAGAGAGTCAAAATATCCATTTTCAAATTCAAAACCACATCAGAGATACTTTAATCGAAAAAAGTAATTCAGAAGCTAGAAAAACAATATTATTTTTAAATTTAATTCAAAATATAGACAAAAAAATCTTTTTTAAAAATTTTAAAATCCAAATAGAGCAAAATTTTAAAGCCTTGGAAGACAAATATAATGCTTGGCTTTCTTCATCACCCTATCAAGCTATAAGAAAAAAACTTGATGCTTTAGAAAAAGTATTTTATAAAAATGATCTTATGAAAATTGCTAATTATAGTTATGATTTAAATAAAAGTGTTTTTGAGCAAGAAGAATATTTTGATCAAGAGGATATGAAGGAACATATCATTAAAATCATACAAGCTTTTTTGGATTTTGATTTTATGCTTTGTAATTTTTTAGATTTTAAGTTAGCAAAAAAAGATGATAATTCAATCGATGAAGATGATTTAGAAGATTTAAGAAATAGACTCCGAGAGAAACTTAATGAAGCAAAACTTAGCCCAAATATTTATTGTGTTGCACATATTTTTAACAATGCCTTATTTGCACTAAATCCTAATAAAGAATTAAAATATTTTAAAGCCTTTTTTGAAAATTCACTTAAAGATGGAAACTTTCCTGATTACAAAAACTCTATAATTAAATATTTAAATAAAACAGAATTGCGAGAAGCTGCTGAATTTGTTTTACCTTTACAAGAATCATCCCTATGGCTTAATTTTTTCAGCTATGAGCACCAAAATGATCTTTGTATTTTTTTAATATATTTATTTGATTTAGATCTCAAAGGAGCTTTTATAAAGATATTAAAAGATCTTTATCCTTTTAAAGAAATAGCAGAGCAAATGAAAGACATTAAGGGTGATAGAGAAAAATTAAGATCTATCATTGAAAACACTTTTAAAGACCGAATAAATAATCAGATTACAGAGATGATGGTTTCTAAAATCAATGATTCAACGCCTTTTCGTTTAAAGACTTTATACAGCCCATTTAAAGATTCCTTGAAAGAACTTCATAAAAATATTTCAAATTCTCTTAATGATAATAAATATTTATATTCAAAACAATTGACACAAGAGCTTGAAACGCGAACTTCAAAGCAAACAATTCCCTCTAATTCCCATGAGGATAGATTGGAGTTTTATAAAAAACTATTACAATATGAACATCTTACAATTGATAAAGTTTGCTCTCCATATATCCCATCTTTGAATATGGATAAAATGAAAGGTATTGGTGCTAAGATACATAAACTTGGTCCAGAAATTGTGGCTTTTTTGATTCAAAATTATATAGAAACTAAATTACCAAGCCTAAAAGAAGAAGAGCTAGAAAGAGCCATTACTCTTTTTGCCTTAGGAATGCGTCAAAAAAGAGATATAACCTATGCAAAATGGTGTAAAAATAATTTCTTTTTACCTAAAAATCTTAGTAAAAGCTTCATCATCGCAGACTTTAAACATTCTCTTTTAATGGATAATGCCTTGAATTCTCTTTATTGCACTTATAATCCAAGCATAGCAGCTTATGCCAAAAACGATGATTTGGCTCAAAGACAATTTAAAGAATGCATAAAACAAAACTCCATAATCCACTCCTCGGGTAAATATTACGATGAGAGCTATTTTACATTTTATCAAGATAGTGAAGCAACGCATTGTTATAGTGAAGCTTATTATAAAATTTATGCTTATATTGATTCAATTAAAGATGAAGACTATAATTTCAACGCTTTAAACAATAGCACCCTTATGAAACAAAAAATGCAAGATGAAAAAATTAAAGATTTTTATCCCAATAAAGATTTTGTGATATCTTTAAAGAAAGTAGCAGAATATAATTATAATTTTTACAAAGGAGATACGAAATTGAAGTTGAAGGAAAGCGAAGAAACAAATTTTAACAAAAACTACAAATTTAAAGAACGCCTGCTTAATAATTTTATTTATAATGAGGATTTTATCCCTACGGATATTGATATTTAAGGAGAAAAAATGAAAGGTGTGATTTTTAAAAAAAAGGAACTAGACTTTTGGAAAAAATTTGATGAAAAACATGCAAAAGATGCTTTAAATTTTACAAAAGCTAAATTAGGTCAAGAAATTTGGCTAGACACTATCCATCAAACCATCACTTCTTACAAACAAGCTTCTAGTAATGGTATAGTATGGAGCAAAGAAGAAAAAGAACTTTTTGAAAGTCTTTCTTTAAACGAACAAAGAAAAATGATAGTCAAAAAATCAGAATTAAAATCTGTATTATTTCCTTATGTTAATGTAGATTATACTCCTTATACTTATTCTACAAGAAGTAAAGAAAGTGGAAAAGAAAGCTTTGAAAAAGCAAAAGCATTATTAAATAAAAATAAAGATAAAGTTTTTAGTGAGCTTGATAAAACAACAAGTGAAAATATACTGCATTTTTTTAGAATTGCTTATAAAAGTGGAAATTTAGAAGCGGGAGTAAATTTAGCTAAACTTTTATTTAAAAAAGCAAAATCAAGTGATTATGAGGGAGTATTTGATGATATTAGAGAAAGTGTAAAAATCACTAAAGATTTATTAAATCATAATATCCCAGAAAATGCTTATCATTATTATGCACTTTATAAATGGAGTGATGATACAAGTCGTTTTTATCATAAAGAACTTACAAGTTTTAATTTAGGTTTAATCAGAGAAGAAGCAAAGGATTGTTATAACTATGCACTAGAATGTGTGGTGTGGGAAGCCATTGATGAAGAAGCGCAAAGAAATGATAGAGATCTTTTAGGGGCCGAGCTTTATTTAGCGGCTGCTATTAAATATCAAAGTCCTATTGCCTTTTTAAAAGCAGCACAATTTTATGCCCCTTCGGGCCTAACCAGTGAAGTGCTAAGATACGCTCTGATCCCTTATAATGCTTGTTTAAGATGTTCTATTGCCCTAGGAAGTAAAGAAGCTTTAGAAACTTTGATTTCTAATTATAAAAATGGCTTAAGAATGATGAGAAAAAATCCTTTACAAGCACAACTTCTAAAAACTCATGGGGAACAAAGAAAGCTTATTAATGGACTAGATCCTTTCTTTGATGAGAAATTTAAACCCGAGTATATTATTGATTATGGCTCTTCTCTTATTTCTTTGGGTTATGGTGGAACCATAGTTTATCCAGGCATTTCAAGACTTATAGCTCAAGGAAGAATTAAAGATCCAAGAGATAGTGATGCTACAAAAGAGAGTATTAAAGAATATTATTTAATAGTATGGGAGATGATTGTTTCTCTCATTAAACTTTTAGACATTAAAAACTTAGAAAAAAATGTTTTTCATTATATAAGTATCCAAATCTACTCCAAACTTATCTATGGTTATCCTTCCGCAAGACCTTATGTCTTTCCTAAAGAAATACTTGATTTACCCATAGACTTTAGTAAAGGACTAGAAGGCTATGGAATAGATCCAGAAGAGGAAAATGATAGTGAAAGCACAGGAGAGTAAAATGCAAAGTATTAATTTAGATAGAAGAAAAGCTTTAAAGAATTTAAATCAAATAACACTTTTAGGCTTTGGTAGTTTTATACTTCTAAAACAAAATTTTATGAATTTGTCTTTAGAAAATGAAGTTTTTCATAATGATATAAAGCTAAGTTCTTTAGAAGACTTAAAAGCTTATATTAACTTAAATGTTAATTTAAATCGAATTTGCAAAGAAGCTTTTATTTATAAAGACTATGAAATATTAAAAGAATATTTTTTAAATTCTAGTCTTTATTATAATAAAAAACTATCCTTTAAAGAATTAAAACTTGAAAATAAAAGTTTATTCATCAAAGCTCCTAAAAGTTTTATAAAAGCCTTAGAAAACCTTATAAAGTATGATAATAATTCTAAAACCTTAACAAGCTTTGTGTATCAAAAAGAATTTATTCCTACTAGACTTGATGTGTGATTGTTTCTTTAAACAGACTAGCTACAACTATAATCATAGAAGATGGTTTATATATAGGATAAATTAAAGAAAGGATAAAAGACGAGTGATACTTATGAGATTTATACACCAGATGGTGGCATTTTGAATGTGAAAAAACAAATAAAATTTTATTAAGTGATGGGGGGGGGGAGCTAAGATTTTAAAATTTAGCGATGAAAGAGGCATTAAAGATTGATTTGCAAACATTTTATTTTTAAGGTATTACTACGCATTATAGAAATAAAAAGCTAAATCCACTCACTTGTTAAAGCAAGTGAGATTTTTGCTTGAAAAGATTAAAAATCCTTCATATATTTTTCCAATGCTTTCATAAGTAAATTTTCAAAAAGAATCTTATCTTCTTTGATATTATTTTGCAAAGCAGCTTCAAAATATTTAATAAACATATTCTCTTGCATCTCTTCAAATATTGGACTATATAATTCTTTGGCAATTAAACTTATCGCTACAAGATTGAGTAATTGTGTTGATTTTACCAAAGGAATATTAGCCATAATGCTTTCTAAATCTTTAATATGAAGGGAAGAGTATTCGGTATTGAGTTTGGCACTTTTTTGTTTGCTTTTTAAATCTTTAAACATTTTTGTTAAACTTTTTAAAATATTTTCATAATCCATTTGATTGGGATCTTTTTGATTAAATTCTTTTAAAACTTCAATGTCGCTTTTTTCTTTTTCGATAAAATCATAATTATTGTTATTTGTTATAATATCTTGCAATTCTTTCTTTTCATTAAATTCAATGCTAACTTGCCCTCTAGGTTTTATTATTAATTCATCAAATTCTTTATGTTTTGGAATATCTTGTAATTGTTTTTTATCTTCTTTTAAATGTTCTTCAACGCTTTTTGCATCAACAAAACAAAATTTAATATCCCCTATTTTAAAAATATCCCCTTGATTTACCATTGTTTCATAACCACTCGCCATTTTAGAAAAAGAACCATTGTAAAAAATTTCAGAATCCTCAATAGGAGTTAAAGTAAAACAACCTTCTTCATAAGAGATCTTAGCATGTGCTGATTTGATTTGTCCCAATTTATCTTGAACACAAAAAGCACAGTCACTACCACTTCCAATAATACCACCTTTTGTGTCAAATACTTCAGCCTTTCTTTGACTTTTACAATCTTCGTAATTTTCTATAATAATCCCGAGTTTAATTTCTTCCATAGTCATTTTTACTTCCTGTCAGTTTTTCAGTTATTCCAAAATCATTTAAAATATTTATTATATTATTTAAATCATTAGCTCCATTGATAATTCTAAAATCAAAATAAAGATTTTTGTTATCATTAAAAATGATACTATAAGTCCCTGTATTGTTTTTGCTTTCCTTAATGAATTTATACCAAGCCCATTCGCCTTTATAAATTTTTGTATGATTTAAATTATTATTAATATAATTATAAGCCACAAAATACAAATTCGTGCCATTATTAAATTCATCTGCTATAATTTGCAAATTCTGATTTAAAGTATGATCGTATTTTATATTTTTATTTTGATAACCTAGCTCTATAAAAGAAAAATCTGCACTTAAATCAAGACTTTGGATAGTAAAATTCACCCTTAAATTATCATTGGCACTAAGCATAAGATTTGAAAGATTGGCTGCTTTGGTGATAAAATCTAAAAAATCTTTAGAGAAATTTAGTTTTGAAGCAAATTTCGAATTAATAGAATAAGTATTTTTTCTCTTAATTAAAACATTATTTAAATACTTTTTATGAAAATTGTTCAAAATTCCATTTCTTCCAAAAAAGCTTTTAAAACTATCTATACTTAAATCATCGGCACTGCTTTCTTTATTAAAAGGATAAAAAGGAGCAATATCATTGATAAAAGGAGTATATACTTCATTTGCCCAAGCACTATTAAACAAAGAAATACCATGATTTTCTATAAATTTCCAAGAATATTTAGAAAGTTGATTGTAATATCTTTGTAAATCACTTGGCAAAGCTTTAATATGAATATCAAACGCCATAAAAGCATCATTGGTGTCTTTATTATTACCCAACGCGTAAGCAATTTTTTCTTCTATACTTTGATTATTATTAGCATTAAAATCAATTATTTTATTGCTTAGATTACTAATATCCATATTAATTGTAGCCAAGATCTTTTCTTCGTTTGAATTTTTACCCACTTCAATATTTGCAACATTTAAAAATGCATCTTTATTCACAAGCTTATGATAAGCAGAAAAAATATTAGTAACATTAGCAAAATTAGCTTTAATCTCTGCGGCATTTAAACCTAAATTATAAGCTTGAGTGAGCAAAATAGCATCATTTAAATTAGTATTTGAACTAATAATTTTCAATAAAGCATACAAAGGATTTTCTTGTTTAGACAAAATATCAAGTTCATTAAGCATAGCTTCTTTGGTGTTGTATTCAAGAGGATTTAAAGAAGCTAACAAATTTTGCCAAGCATTTTGATAGGCATTAAGATATAGCTTTAGTATTCCCATAGTAAGTAGTTTTTTATTTTCTTGAATAGGGCTATTTAGCATCCAAGATTCGATATTAATTACATTTTCAATTTGCCCATCTAAATTTTTGAGAAAATCCATCATTCCTATCTTGGTATAGATTTTGTCTATAGAATTTATTTTAGAATCTTGTGAGAAAACGCTATTGGCAGCAAAACCTATATCATCTTTTATAAGGTAAAGTTCTTTTGGCTTATCACTGTTTAAAAATTCAAGTAAGATATAAATTCTTTGTACTCTACTTAATGTTTGAAGTTTTTTTGTTCCCAAATTAATGCTCGCCTCATCTTCTTTGAAATTTTGTAAATTAATTTGCTTAAGTTCGTCTATACCGCTTAAAAAACTATCTTTTGAAATAGAGTACTTGCTTAATTTATCCCAATTTTCGTTAATCCAAATTTTGAGCAATTTTTTATTAAAATACTTTTGTTCAAATAAAGATTTATAAATATATAAGGTTTTAATTAAATTATTCTTATCTTCATCTGCCTGCAAAGTATTTTCCATTTCTTTAAGTAAGGTATTTTTTAAAACATCTTCGCTAAGTTCAAAATAAAACTGCCTTGCTTCCTTGAATCCCTTATATGAAGTATCAAGATTAAAATATGCAAAAACACTCTCATTTTGCCAAAGCTTAGGATAAGCATTTAAAGTATTTTTTAAATCAACAAGAAGTTTTGCTTTTTCTTGTATATTTAACTTATTGTAATTTTGATTTTCTAGTAAAACCTGCAAAGAAGTGAAAGTATTTTGACTTTTATCAAATTCTTGATTATTTTTAGTGATAAAATAAGAAGATATAGCAAAAGTTCCCACACTTACAAATAAAATTAGTGCCAATAAAGATAATTTTCTAGCATAATTTCTCATAGAACTTAAAGAATAATCTTTAAAAATAACATCTTCAAGCAGAGATTTTACAAAATAACTTTGCTTGTTATAAATTGCATTAGCTTTTGAAAGAGTTTTTTTAATACCATATCTATTACACACAGAATCGAGTAAAAAATTTCTCGGAATATTCTCTTGATATGCACTAACAAAATAAATCCCCCTAAAGCAAGAATTATTTTTCAACTTATTTTCTTCTTGCATTTCCAATATAAAATTTTTAGCTAATGCAAATAAATTGTCAAGCTGTTTTATAAAAAAATAGCCTTTGTTTTTTTCCTCTAAACTATAAATAAAACTATTTTTACTCATAAAAGATTGCAACAACGAATCGCTCAATTCTTTAAATTCTTTATTTAGATACTCCTCGCTTAAAGTTTGATTGAAAGATAAACCTAAAATTTTATCAGCTATTTTTTCATTAAAAATACTGAAATATTCTTTCATTCCCTCAATCAAATCAAGTTTTGAAAATACTATATAAATAGGCAATTTTAAATTAAGAGATTTCTCACACTCATTAACTCTTTTTGTCAAATAACGAATAAGATTTTGAGAATATTCTTTTGTATTATTAAGAAAAAGAATAGTATCAATAACCAAAACTATTCCATTTAGCTTGCTGTGAAAAAAATTTTTATTAAGAAAATTCAAAAAGCTTTTCCACACATTTTTTTTAATTAAAAAATCCTTATTTTTTTCTAAATCATCCTCAGGCATTTCATCACTGCTTGTAGGTTTAAAAAATTCTTCTTGAGAAAAATAATTCCCTTCTGTATCCAGCAAAGCTCCGTTTTTTGAAATATAAAGTGCAAAATTTCTAGTAGATTGATGAAGTTTTTTGTAAGATTCTAAGCTATCACTAAGTGGATATTCAATATTAGAATAATTGATAAAAGTGCTTTTTCCAGCACCCTCGTTTCCTATAATTATAATTAAAGGTAAATTTTTAATTTTTATATCTTTTTTCCAAGTCTCTTTCGCATCTTTAAGTGAAATAAAAAAATTTCTTTTTGCCTTAAAAGTAAATTCATTTGCCTCTTGTTTAAGCATATGTAACTTAGCTCTCTTTTCACTCTTTAAAGAAGAAATAAAATTAAGAATAGGTTTTAGAAGAAAAAAGAAGAAAATAATAAGCCAAATAGTAAAAATGATACCAAATCTTAAATAAGCACTACTGAAAATATAAACATCATTAAAAGCAACCAAAGAACCCCAAAACCAAAATAAAATACTAAGTATAAAAATACAACAAAGTATAAATGATGTTATAAATGGTTTTGAACTCATAAAATTAAAAATTTTTTGAAACATTTTTGATTATTCCTTATTATTAATATAAAATTAAAAATTTTATAATATTTTACAAAATTTTTTCATAAATTTACTTAAAATATAGTATACTTTATTTAAACTATGAAATTTAATTTCAAACAAATCAAAAGAAAGGAATGTCAATGGCACAACCAGCTTACATTAAAATCGAAGGTTCAACACAAGGACTTATCTCAAGTGGTGCTTCAACAGAAGCTAGTATAGGAAATCGTTACCAATCAGGACACGAAGATGAGATTATGGCTCAAGAAATATCTCATATTGTAACAGTGCCTGTAGATCAACAAAGCGGACAACCTTCAGGACAAAGAGTTCATAAACCTTTTTCTTTTACTTGTTCATTAAATAAAGCAGTTCCTTTGCTTTACAATGCACTCACTAAAGGTGAAAGACTTCCAAATGTTGAAGTTCATTGGTTTAGAACATCTACTAGTGGTGGAGCTGAGCATTTTTTCACTACAAAGTTAGAAGATGCAATCATTACTGATATTGAGCTTATAATGCCAAATGCAGCAGATGCAAACAATCACGATAAAACAGAATTATTTAAAGTTTCAATGAATTATAGAAAAGTCATTTGGGAACATAATGTTGCAGGTACTAGCGGAAGCGACGATTGGAGAGAAAATAAAGCTTAAATTGTTTACTTGCCAGTGAATAATTTTACTGGCAATCTTCATAAAATCTTACCAAGCTATACTTTCTGTAATTCTATAACTTCATTTATTTAATTTTTAGCAAATTTTAAACAACTCTCATATTTTCTATGTTAAAATATTACAAATTTAATAAACTATAAATATTTTATATTAAAATTTCACAATCCACCCAAAGGAGCAAAAATGTCTCTAAATTCCTTTATGAATCTTAATATTTTAAATCCTAATTCCCCTTCAAGTCCCCTACCCTTTACAATCACTAAAGCCATTATTAAAGAAAGTCTTGAAGAGCTTTTTTCTATAGAATGTGAAGGCTTTTTTGAAAGCTTAGAACAAGATTTATTTTCTTTAAATACTTCATATTCTAATCAAAGCACTCATGATTTAAATTTCCATCCTAATGTTTTAATTGATAAAGAAGCTATTTTAAGCATTAATAATCCTTATAAAAACAATACTTTAAATTTTGATATCAATGAGGTAAAAAACTATAAAGGCATTATCACTTATATAAAATATCTAGGTATTAACAAAGAAAGTACTTTAAATATCAATGATGCAAGCTCTATGATTAAAAGTATAAAACACAAGCATTTTTTTTCTTTTAAACTTGAATCACCTTTAATAAGACTTTCTTTAAATAAAGCAAATCGAATTTATACTCATACTAATATTATAGAAGTGATTAAACAAAGTCTTAATTTTTATCAAGGTATATTGCATAAAGAAATAGATTATTCTAATATACATTTTAATTATGAAACTAAAGAACTCATTTCTCAATACAATGAAAGTGATTTAGAATTTATTACAAGATTAGCTCATAATAATGGAATATTTTTTTATGAAGATGAAAACACTATTTATTTTTGTGATGTGTATAAAAATACAAAAAGCAAAGAAATAAAATACAATGCTAATGTCAATAATGCTTTAAATGAAACTTGTATTTCTTCCATCTATAAAGAACAAAGCTTAAGAACTAATGCTTTTACACATTCTAGTATTAATGCTAATACTCCTTTAAATCTTTTATCTTTACATTCTAGTAAAGTTCCTTATGAGCAAGAACTTAATAACAAAGCTTATTATAATGAACATTTTTATGAGAGTGAATATTCTTTTACAAGAAGTATTGATTTAAAGACTAAACCTACTCTTAAAGAAAAAAGGGCCTTGGTATTAAATGAAAGCTTACTAGCAAGAAGCAATGTCTATCATCTTAGTTTAGGAGATTTTATTGCTTTAAATTATGATGAGTTTAATCTTAGTGGATTGAGTGATGAAGATACAAAAAGTCAAGATAAAGAAAAACAAGATAATACTTCTTTGCTTAAAGACTTTATTGTTATTGCTAATACTCAAATCTTGATTGATGATGCTATCTTAGCTAATTCTGTTAATACTAATGATCATTTAGATTTAAAAGATTTAAAGCTTAGCAAGTCTTATTCTAATACTTTAACTTTATTAAAAAAGAATATTATCTTCACTCCAAGCTTTAAAGCTAAACCTAAAGCTCCTAATAGTACTCAAGGAATTGTTATAGGAGAAAGTAAAAATATAGAAAGTGAGAGAAATACTATTTATACAGATGAATATGGAAGAGTAAAAGTAAGGATTAATCTTTATGCCAATCAAGAGGAATTAGATAATGATACTTTTATTACAAACCATACAAATACTCACAATAATACTCATGATAATATAAACAATACAAATTCTTCTTCTGATTTATCAAGTCATACTTATAAATCTTATCATCATACTCCTTTTTTAAGAGTAGCAACAAGTATAGCAAGCAATCATTCAGGTTTTTATCATACTCCAAGAGTTGGAGATGAAGTGATCATTTCTTTTTTAGATGATGATATAGATAAGCCTTTTATTAGTGGAAGTTTGTATAATGGGACTAATCCAAGTTTAGTTAATCTTCCTTTTAATGATCATCAAACCTCCCTTTCTTCTAAAACCATAGGCACAAATGAAGAAGGTTTTAATGAGCTAACTATGTCAAATATAAAAGACAAAGAACAAATCTATTTAAAAGCCCAAAAAGATTATGATGAATTAGTGCAACATAATTTCACTCAAAGAATTTTAAATGATAAAGATTCTATGGTAGATGGACTTTATAATGAAAGGATTAAAAAGGTTCATACTCAAACCATAGATTTAGCTAAAAATGTCAATGTGGGAGCTGAATATTTAATCAATGTGGGTTTATCTAAAGATACCATAGTAGGATTAAGTAATACCTTAAATGTAGGAGTAGATAATAAAGTAAGAGTGGCTAAAAACTCTCATGAGTTTGTAGGGGAAAACAAAGAGATAGAAATAGGTGCTAATCAAAATGTTATTATCCATAAGGATGAGATAAGGAATGTGAAGGGAAATAAAAAGGAAGTGGTTGATGGGCATTATGATATTAATGTCAGCGATAAAATGCAAGTGTTAAGCGAAAAAGAGATGGATTACAAAAGTAAAGACAATATTCTTTTTACAAGCAATGAATCTATAGGATTTGAAAGCGATAAAAACACAAGTATGGTGGCTGATAATATCACCACCTATGCAAAAACCACTCACGAATTAAAAGCCGATAGCGAAGCAACCGTGAAAGTAGGAGAAACAATTATCAGCGCCAAACCAGATTGCGTTATCATCAAAGCAGGTGGAGTAGAAGTAATTATAGATTCTAATGGACTTGTGGTTAAAGGTGGAGAGATTAAAGCAGAGTAGATAAGGGAGAAAAGATGAACAAACCTTTTTACAAACTTAAAAGATTTTATATACCTTGTATTATATTGATCATAATATTTGCTGTGCTTGCAAAATTACTTTATTCTCCTTTATATACGATTTATTGGGGTATGTATCATTATCCTAAAGTTCAGCTAGAATTTAAAAACTTTGAAAAAATGACTTTAAACCCAAGTCCTAAAGATATGATTAAAATTGTAGATGATTACCAACCAAAACTAGAAGATTTTAAAGATTTAAATGCAAAAATGCAAAAGGTTATTTTTGATTTTAAGGTAGCTAAATTATTTGGATTTGAGAATAGATATTTTGAAGCTTTTATTAAAAGCTGTGCTGGTAACTTCTTTGTTTTACATGGTAAAGAACAAATTTATTTTAATTATCTTAATTTCATAAGCGGTATAAATTCAACTTCCAATGAAAAACAAAAATATTTAACCCTAAGAGCAACTACCAAAGATTTAGAAAAACAAATTTTTGAAGAAAAACTTAAATTTATAAAACATTATGATGATTTTTATGATTATTTAGATAGCATAGGTTATTTGGATAAGGGAACAGAATATATAGGTACGGCAATTTCTTTTAAAACATTGATTCAAAATGTATTTTTGTCTAATAATGCTCAATTATGCTCTTTTGAAGATAGAAACTTAATGTTTAAAAACATGAAAGAAAATTATGAAATATTTAAAAATTTAGATGTAAAAAATATAGATGATTTAAAGAGAAATATTTATAAAAAAATATTAATTGATATGGAAAATCTCCTAAATGAAACCCAAAGGGCTTTAGATGAATGCAAATGAAAATAATACTAGTGTTAATAATGAGAACAATACCACTAACTTTGAAGAAAGCATAAAAGAAGCCTTAAGAGATGGACAAGAAATTGTAGAAAGTAGTAGAGATGCGACCGGAGAAATAAGCAATAAACTTAATGTAGCTAATACAATAGCCAACCTTTCCCCCAACTCCCCCGCCAAACAAACTATACAATCTTATATTCAAAAAGTTCAAGTTATTACAGATAAGGTAGACAATAGATTAAAATTTGTTGAATATACTCTAGAATATATTAACAATGGTGATATGATTCAAGTCTTATTAAAACTAGGAAAAGAAACTTTAGAAGATTTTGCTTTTAAAAAAGGCTTAGAAATTTCCAAAGATATAGCACTTATTGTAATGAAATCTGTACCCAAAGGCAAAACTCCTTTAGGTATTGTTATTTTTACTGCTGGAGGTATAGTGTCTTATTTCTTTGCCGATGAAATTGAGGATTTAGCAAAAGAATTATTTTTTAATAAAAATAATATATTTTATCGTATCGATAAAGCTATTGAGCAATTTTTCGCACCTCCTATGAAATGTCCAAAAGGTTCAGAATGGCCAACTGGAGGATGTCAAGGATTTGATGTAATCTTCAATCAAATGCAAACAACCCTTGGAAAATCCCTCTTCACCCCACACCCCTACCCTAGCTATTCTAAAGAATACGAATTTGCTCTAGCAAAGAAAAAAGAACTTGCGGATAAAACAAGCATAGCTTCTAAAACTTACAGCTTTATGGATGAAGAGTATTTAAAAAACATACAAGATTTACAAGAACAAGAACAAATCATCAATCAAGAAGAGCAAAAATATCAACTTGCTTTAAAATTTTACAAAGAAGATAATAAAATCAAAAATGAAATTTTTAATTCTTTGTTTAAAACCTTAAATGAAAATCTAAGCTTTCAATTAAAACAAGAAAGAAATACTTTTTTAAATCCAAATCAAAGTTTAAGTATTATCGCTACTAAAAAATACTCATTAAAGACTTTAAATTTACAAGATATTGATAATATCAATATCGATTCAGAATTTGCTTATTTAAGGGCTTTGTTTTTATGTGAAAGTTTTTTAGTTTTAGATAATAATGATGAAGCTTTATTAAATGAAAAAATAGCTAAAGAAACTTTAGAATATGATGAGGATGAATATATTCTCTTTATTCTCCACAAAAGCAAACTTAACGATACTTATTTAAAAGCAAGAAAAGAACTTTATAAGAGCATAAATGAATTTAAAAAGCTTGGTTTTAAAGATTTAGAAAATGCTTATCAAGCTTATATCAATTCTTTGATTGTAAATGAAGAAATAGATAAAGATGAAACAATAAATGAAAACAAAGAAATAAACAAAGATGAAAATTTAAATCAAGAAAGTGATATAAAAGAAAATACAAGCAGCACAAAAGAACAAGATTTTAATCTTTTATCTTCTCATTCTAAAAACCTAAACCATTTCATCTTAGAAAATAAAGATAAAAATAAAAGAATTATCTTTTTAAATAATGCTTCATCGATGTCAAATTTAATCCATATTTATGATAATCATTGTGATGTGTTTATTAAAAATGAATCTTTGCTTGATATTAAAAGAATAGAAAAAGAATATGATATCAAATTTAAAGAATTTAGCACAAGGATATTTTTTTATGAAAAGCTTCTTTTAGGTGCAAAAGAAAATAATGAGTTTTCATTTGAAGATAAAGAAGAAAATTTGCTTTATCATTTTAAATATGATAAAGAGGATTTGAATTCTTTAGGTGATTTAAGCATAAAATATAATAACTACAATGCAAGGATTAAGAATTATTCTTTATTGGAAGAAAGTTTAAATATTAAATTAAAACCCAAAGAGCTTAAAAAAGAAATTGCCTATAAGGATACAAGTTTTAATAAACTCTCAAAAGAGCCTTTAAGCAACTCTTCATCAAACTCCAAAGAACCCTGCTTTATCACTTTATATTTAAAAGATGAGCACAACAAGCCCATTGTTAATGCAAAAATTATCATAAAAGGCTTTAAACATAATGAAGCCTTAAGGGTAGTTAATCTAAAAAGACGCAGTGATGAAAAAGGCAAGATAAGATTTGATAAAGAAAAGTATTTTAGTGATTGTTATAGCTTTAAAGTAAAGCTTGATGAAAAAGAAGCTTATTTTTCTACTCCCTTACAAAATGCTAAAAGGATATTTAATAATTATACTGAACATAAAATCGGACTCATACTCAAATTTAAAGCCAAAGATCATTTAGTTTATGATGGATTTAATCTCTATCATTACAAAGGAAATGAATTAATTAATTCTTATATGGCAAGAAGTGGCACTGCTAAGGCAGATAATGAAAAAAGAAGTAAAAAGCAAATTGCAAATTATTTTTACCAAGATGAAAAAGATACAAGTAAAGGTAAAAAAGCTTATTTTTATTATGATGATGAAAGTATTAAAGATAGATTTGGCACTTTGCCTGAAGGGGAGTATTATTTAAAGATTAATGAAATAGTAAAAGATACTAACCCTAGTTTTTTAAAAGATTATCCTTTTGACATAGGAAAAACTTGGGGAAAATACTGCGTAAGATTATACAGCGATAAAGAATGCTCTAAAACCTCAAAAGAAATAGAAATAAAAGCAAGCAATGAAAAAGAAAATAAAAAAAGCAAAAAAGATAAAAAAGAACAAAGCATAATAAAAGATAATCTATATCTTTACTCTATCAATGAAAAAGGAGAATTTGGCAGTAGTGGTAGCATAGGTATGGCACAAGCACAGTTGTTAGAGGATTTAAGTAAGCAGGCTAAATTTATACGAGATGAGAAAGAAGGGATTATTTCTTTAAGGGTGGAGTATCCTAAGCAAGAAAAATCAAAACTTGATTTTGTAAAAGAAATAGAATGGGAACTTGATGAAGATGAAGATGTGGTAAGTGCTGATAAAAGCGTAAGAATCATTGTCGATGAAAAGGCAAATTTTGCACCAGGAACTTATGTAGAATGCGAAGTTAATGGATTAAAAGATGATGTAAATATCGTTTGGGCTTTAGCTCAAATTCAAAATGAAGCAAGACTTCAAAGAATTTTAGAAGGCAAAGAGTATTTGGAATTTAAAGATATAAAGTTTTTAAAAGATGAAAGTAAATATTTTCATGAATGCTGGGAAATGGATGATGAGGAAAAAGATGAAGAATTTGAAAAAATAGGTTTTAGCTTACCGCTAACAAGGGCTAATGAAGAAGAATTTGATAAATACTATGCCTTAGTTTTTGCTTATGAAGATAAAAATAAATTTAAAAGACTTCCTAATTTAAACGATGCTTGTAAAATCATAGATATGAGCTTTAGGGTTGGTTCAGGCAGAGATGATGAAGTAAAAGAATTATTTACAAGAGAGGAGCTAAAAGCCTTTAATGTATACAATCTTAACCGACAAAAATCGATTGGTAGTGTCGAGGAAGCAAATTGGTTTTTAAGAGCAAATTTAAAAAATCAAGAAAAAAGAGACTTTTTTACCTATCTTAGAACTTATCCTCAATTTGCTGGAAAAATTGCTTATATATACTATAGATTTGACTTAGTTAATAAAGAATTTTTAACAAGCATAGCAAAAAAAGACAAAGAAATTTACCTTCAAGATAGAGATGATAAATACATTAATACCATAGTTAATAAAATTTTACCTTCAGAATACAAAGAGGGTAAAAGCTTTAAGCAATTTCACACAGAGCTTTTAAACAACAAAGACAGAGATCTTAAAGAATGTAAGGATTTTCTAAAAGCCTTAACTCAAACTCTTTGTAAAAGACTTAATTTACCTTTAGAAAAAGTAGTCTTTTACAGTGAAAAGCCTAGTGGCTCTTTATCTTTTGGAGCCTATGAAGACAATGAAGTAAGATTAAATCAATACATTTTAAAAGCTTATTTTAAAGAATTTGCAAAAACAGTTTTTCATGAGTGCAGGCATTTTTATATAGAAAAATACTATAATCACAATATGGACGCCTTAGGCAGATATGTTTTTTATTCTGAAAAAGCTTATATTAATGAAAAAATTATTTTTGATAAATTCGGCAGAATTTGCATTCCTAGTGAAAATTATTTAGTGGGTTGTAATATAGGAGCTACACAAGATGCCTATGAAATTCAACCCAATGAAAGAGATCCAAGATATGTGGAAACTTTCATAGGTAGAAGCTTATAAGGAAAAAATATGAAAATTTTAAAAATACCTCTTAAAGATTATATTTCTAATATCAGAGAAGATAAAACCATTTATCTAGGTTTGCAAAGCGATATGAGTATAAAAGGACTTGATGAAGAGTATTTAAGAAAAGAATATAATCTCAAAAAAAATTTTAGATTCGAAACTAGCATTTATTTAGGCAAAATCATATTTAAAGAAAAAAATATTATCTTTGAAGCTTTTGATGTTGATGAGAATTGCTTTGAGGGACTTAAAGAACTTTACTTTAAAAATAACCCCGATAAAATTATAGATAATTTAGAATTAAAAAAGTATTTTTTAAAACTTTATCAAAATAACATTAACTTTTTAACTTCTTATATCAACGAAATCAATCAAACCTATGGCATTAAGCTTTATTATGTTGAAAATAAAAATTTAACTAAGAATGAATTGATTTTAACACTAGATGAAATGGTGCAAAAAAATGACTACGAGATAATAGATTTTAATGATGATTTGTTTTACTCTTATCTTGTATGGAGTTTAAGAAAATTTATCATTGCTTACGATATAGGTTTATATCAAGATGAAAAACATTTATTTTTTAACCTAGCTAGTTATAGGACATATGATAATCATTCTTTTTACATAGAAGCAAACAATAAATTAAATTTCAATCTCATCGAATTATTTTTTTCAAATATCTCTCCTTTAGAATACGCCATAGCTTATTTACAAAAAGAAGAAATGATATATAATGGGGCTTTAGAGCATTCTTTAGGAACTCTTCAAAAAACTTTAAATACTACAACTCATTTTCATAATAAATTTTACTTCAAACTAAAAGAAAGACCTTTTGAATATGCTGAGTATTTTAATACGATAAAATAATTACCCAAATATCATAAGATTTTATCCTTTTTTAAACTGCCCTCATTTAAAGATTGATTTGCAAATCAATCTTTAATACCCATATCTTCACCAAATTTTAGAATTTTAGCTCTAAGTTCCCTTGGGAAATTATATCTATAAATAGCAGGGATTCTTGGATCAAGGAGTTTATCAAGTTTATGTCTTTTATAAATAATTTCTAGTCTTTCAGGGCTATAGTATCTTGGAGCATTAGGATAGCCTTGAGGAGGAGTGAGGGCTGCGAGTTTGGCACTTAATACTAAAGTATCTCTATCTAAAGCAGCTTGTCGTTCATCCCAATCATTTGGAGTATCTACATCAAATCTAGTTGCCATTCCATTTTTATATCCATCCATATAATGATCAAATTCTTTCCTGCTTTCAGAAGTAGAATCCACATCTCTTGGATCTTTTAATTTACCTTTTTCAATATCATCATATAAAGCCCAAATGATTCTACCTTCTTCATCAAGAGCAAATTTATATCGATTTAAATCAATCACCCAATCTACTCCCATAATCTCATCTATAAAAGGTAGCATACCAAATTCATCAGGCTGTATAGTTTTAGCTAAATCTTTTACTAATTTAGCCCTTAAAGGATTTTTATGTATCCCTGCCATACCTATACCTATTTCTAAAAGATTATCAGCATAATTATAAATTCCTCTTTTTATACCTAATTCTTCATATCCTCCACCTGTGAGTTGAATATATAAAATAAAACATTGTATCATTCTGGCATTAAAGCCATGATTTTTAGAACGCACAAAATATTCAGGTTTTCCTAGTATTCCTGCTGCTATACCCCATTCTTGTCTAAAAAGAGAAGATTTTAAGGTTTCTTTATTATTGTTAACTTCATCATAAATATAAGCATATTCTTCATTGATTAAATATCCCTTTTCATCTACATTACAATAAGCATCATAAGGTATATCTATAACAGTACTTCTTATACCACTTCTAATGACTAAATATTTATATCTTTCTCTTTTAGTTTTTAAAGATTTATAATAAGCTTTTTCTGCTTTAGTCCAAGGAGCTATGCTTCCTTTAATAGGATCTTTTAAATAAATACTTTGCCAATCTTTAAATTCAAGCAAAGTAGAAGCTTGTCCTGTGTAAAAGTTAGGATCTAGATATATTGGTTTATAGTCTTTGTAGGGGGAGTTTCGTTTAATGTCGTGTGCTTCAAACAAAGCTTTGGAATATTCTTCGGTATAATTGCCTGTGGGTTTAATATTTTCTTTAAATAGTATTTTATTGGTATCTTTTTCCACATCTAATGTTAATCCATTAGGTGTATAAATCTCATAAGTTTCGCTCATTATTTATCCTTTCTTAATTTAACCTATGTATAAACCATCTTCTATGATTATAGTAGTAGCTAGTCTGCCTATGAAATTACTCTTTTATATTATGCTCTTTAGCATAAGCTAGTATCTTAGCTCTTAGACTTTGAGGGAAATTATATCTATAAATAGCAGGGATTCTTGGATCAAGGAGTTTATCTAAATATCCTCTTTTATAAATCCATTCTAATCTTTCAGGTGTAAAATAATAAGGTGCATTAGGATAGCCTTGAGGAGGAGTTAAGGCTGCGAGTTTGGCACTTAATACTAGAGTATCTTTGAATAAAGTAGCTTGTTGTTCACTCCAATCATTTGGAGTATCTACATCAAAGTTAGTTTTCATCCCATTTCTATATCCATCCATAGCATCATCAAATTCATTTCTACTTTCAGGAGTAGAATCCACATCTCTTGGATCTTTTAATTTACCTTTTTCAATATCATTATATAAAGCCGAAATGATTCTACCTTCTTCATCATAGGCAAAATCATATTTATTTAAATCAATCGTCCAATCTGCTCCTATAATCTCATCTAAAAAAGG
>NZ_RYYL01000016.1 GCF_004378855.1 Campylobacter sp. US33a | reverse complement strand
CATTACAGCTTTTTCTCTCGTAAAACAAAAACTTCTTTAAAACAGAGATTCTTCGTTTCACTCAAGATGACGAAAAGAGAACTCAAGATAACAGTAGAGAATGCTTTTTATATTAAAGTTATTTGTTTGAATTTTATAAACTCGATAGAAAAAATGTAAGTTTGTGTAGAAAAATGGTGGATTTAGCAGAATATTAAAAAAAGTATTTAAATACCTACAAAATAGGTATTTTATGTTTTAAAGTAACCCACTAAATAACCCACTTATATACAAAATTTTTTAATATTAAAATCCGATTAAAAGTGCTATGAATATACTTATTAAAATCCGATTAAAAAACATATGCGGTTTTATTATATTCCGCTGAAAATAAACACGATGGTATTGTGCAATGCTTATTATAGAATAGCGCTTAGAGAAATAATGTAAAATCACATTTTATTTTTTACATTCTTAGTAAGAGCAATAAATATTCCAAAATTAAAAATTTTTTATAATGATTTAAAAGTTTATTATATGAAAATTAGCTATAATCTCATCAACTACTAAATCCTACTATAGCTTTTTAAAAGAAAATATATGTTTAATAAAAAAGATATTATTGTTAATGCAGTGCCTGTAAAGCTTTTTGCAAGTAATTTAGGTTTGTATGATAATTTTTACAGAAATGTAAATGAGCTTAAAAGTGGTTTTAAAATCAAACAAGTAGGAAGTAATTTTTTTGTTTTGCTTCCTGATTGGTTTATAAAATTGCTAGAGGTGGGCTATGATTGTTATGTGATTAAGCCTTATGATGATTTTAAATATGAATTTAAAGTTGAACTTTCTAAAAAAACCGAGATAGGATTTTATAAAAATGACAACCTATAAACTTTGTAAATGTGGAAAGAAAATACAAACTCATTTAAGTTCTTGTAAAGAGTGCGATAAAACTCTTAAGAAAATAGCAAATAAGAGATATGATTGTTTTAAAAGAGATAAGGCAAGTTCAGATTTTTATAATAGCACGGCTTGGAGAAAATTAAGAAATGCTTTTATAAATAAAAATCCATTTTGTGTGAAGTGTGGAAAGTTTGCAAAAATTATAGATCATATTGCGCCAATTAAACAAGGTGGTGAGAGACTGAGTGAAGAAAATTTGCAAAGTTTATGTATGGCTTGTCATAATGAAAAGACTAAAAACGAGCTTAAGGGATGGGGTATGCAATCTCTATGAAAGCCCAAAAAATACACCGAAGTGGTAGACACGAAAAAATGTGAGCCAGTTTTTTATATAACGCTATACTTAACCTACCAATTAACCAACCAAAACACAAGCAAAGTAAGGTAAAATCTTTATTTGAAATTTTTATTTTTATCAAAAGCGTTCTAAAAAAGCCAAATTTTGCTTTAAGTTAACTAATACGCATTTTAACGCCTTAAAATATCATTAAAATACAAATAAAAAAGGCGTTTAATGCAAAAAGAATTTTTAAACATTGATGAGGTTTTACAAATTTTAAACATCAACTCCAAAAATTATTTAAGCAGATATTTAAAGAAAAATGGCATAAAAGTATTAAAAGGAAAAGCTAAACCCTATCCAAAAGATGAAATTTTAAGACTTGCTAAAAAAAGACAAGATGAAAATCATTACAATTCCAAGCAAAACGAAGTGATTTTGTATATCGATGAAAATTCGATAAAAGAAAAGCCAAAGGCAAATAAAACAGAGCAAACACAAACGCAAGATGATTTTAAGCCTTTAGATTTAGAAACCATAGAGCAAGAACTCACACAAAAAACTATCAAAGATTTAGAAAATTTAGGCATTTATAATCCTTTAGAAAATGATATTATCAAAGCCTATGTTAAAAATCTCATTTTTTTAGAATGCACGAGCAAGGAAATGGAGAAAAAAGGTTTTACAACAAGCACAGATAAAGGAACGCCTATCGTAACACCTGAGCTTGTAGCTTTTAACTCTTTAACTAAAAATGTCATAGGCTTAGCAAAAGTTTTAGGCATAGGCTCTCCAAATCGTGCAAGGCTAAATTTAAAAGAGAAAAAAGAAAAATCAGCCTTTGATGTGCTTTTAGAAGATGAAAGTTAAAATATGGATAAATTACGAGCAAGAGAAGATATACTAAATTACGCTTTAGCTTATGCTAAGCAAAAAAACAAAGAATTTGAAAACTCGCCCTTTTATATCGATGAAAAAATAGCTAAAAAAGCGGTTTTATTCATCTCTCTTTTAAAGCACACCGATGGTGAATTAGCCGGTAAGCCCTTTCAGCTTTTAAATTTTCAAATCGAGTTTATCATCGATATCATCGCCACTTATTCTAAGGAAAAAAATGCTAGAAGATATTCTTACGCTTTGCTTTTTATTCCACGAAAAAATGGTAAAACCGAGCTAATCGGAGCTATTTTGCTTTATTTTTTATTTATTGATAAAGAAAAAGGTAAAAAAATATATTGTGCCGCAAACGAAACCGAACAAGCAAAATTAGTTTTTAGTGCCGCTTCGTCTATGGTAAGCCAAGAAGAAGAATTAAATAAATTGTGCTATCAATACAAAACATATAGAGAAATACGCAAGAAAAATGCCAAATTTGAAGATTTTATTAAGGTATTAACCGCAACAAGCGAGACAAAAGATGGTTTAAGACCTTATGTTTTTATTTACGATGAGCTTCACGCTGCTAAAAATGGCGATTTATATAAGGTTTTAGAAGAAGGAACCGCAAGCCGTGCGAATTCTTTATGTATAGTCATTTCAACGGCAGGATATAATCATTTTGGCGAGATGAAAAAGCAATATGATTACTGCAAACAAGTTAAAAATGGCATTATAAACGACCCATCAACTTATGCAAAGATTTATGAGCCTGATACCCATGATGATTGGAACGATGAGAAAACTTGGATTAAAGTTAATCCAGCCTTAGGCTATGGCGTAAAGCTTGAAAAATTAAGAGAATATTATCAAAAAGCTTTAGCAAACGCAAATGATGAAGTAAGTTTTAAAACAAAACATTTAAACATATGGACTTCAAATGCCACTTCTTTTATAAAAGATGATGATTTTATGAAATGTAGCCTTAAAGAGCTTGATTTAAAAGGTGATGTTTATGTTGGGCTTGACCTTTCTACTACTACTGATTTAACCGCTTTGGCTTTAATTTGTGAAGTGGATAAAATCTTGCATGTGGATTTTAAATTTTACGCACCAGAACTTAGTGCAAGAGAGAGAAGTAAAAGAGATAAAGTGCCTTATTTAGAATGGGCAAAACTTGGCTTTTTAACTCTAACGCCAGGTAATAGTGTTGATTATGATTATTTAATCAACGATATTTTAGCTCTAAATAAAAAAATTAATATCAAAATGATAGGTTATGATCCATGGAATAGCTTAGAAGTAGCCAAAAAATTAAGCGATGAAAATATAGAATGCGTTCAGATTAGGCAAGGTTTTGCAAGCATTAGCGAACCTTTAAAAGAATACCAAATCAGAGTTTTAAAACAAACTTTAAATCACAATAACAATCCCATCTTTAGATGGTGCAATTCAAATTTAGTCATTGATCAAGATGCAAGAGAAAACATAAAGCCTGATAAGAAAAAATCAAGCGAAAGGATAGATGCAATTTCAGCTTTAGTCACTGCAATCGCTACTAAAAACAGCATAGAAAAACTAAAAATCAATGTTTATGAAAAAAGAGGCGCGAGGTTTTTATAGCTTAATGAAATTAGAAGTAAAAATGAGTAAAATTATATTTTTCAAGGAGTTTTTTTTGATAAATTATAATGATAAATTTGATAAATGGAACAATGAAAAGAAAAAGCTACAGACAAAAGAAAATAAAATAATAAGCATAGGTAAGATTTATTGGGTTAGCATAGGACAAAATGTAGGCAGTGAAGTTTATGGAAAACATAATGACTTTAAAAGACCAGTTTTAGTTTTAAACAAAATATACATTAAAGATTATGTTAATCTTTTTGTTGGCATTCCACTAACAAGTAAAATAGAAAATAAAACAGGCTTTCTTTATCATCACTTCACAGATAGTAAAAACAGAAAGCAAGTAGCTCTATTATCGCAAGTAAGAACTTTTGATACCAAAAGAATAATAAGCTTTTACAATGGAAAAATCAAAAAAGAAGATTTAGAAATAATTAGAGAAAAAATAACAAATAAAATAATATCCCCGCACTAAGACGGGGTAACTCATAAATGAGCCAACTCTCCTTCTCAGAAGAAGTCTAAAACCTTGTTTTTTAAAGTTTTACAATTCTTATGATCGTAAAAATTATAACATTTTTTTTCTAAAACGCACTTTAATGCCTTAAACTTTTTCTAAAATAAGCAAAAAAGGTTTTGATATGTTTAATAAATTAAGATCATTATTTGCAAAAAAAGAACAGTTAAGAAGCGATGAATTAGTTAATAGTGTTGATTTTTTTCTAAATGATAAAATAAAAGCTGAAGAGCTTTCGGCGGTAATTGCGGCAATTTCAAACATTAGTGAGACCATAGCATCTTTGCCTTTAAATTTATATCAAAGGACGACTGATGGAGCAAAAATTGCTACAAATCACCCCTTGCATGAACTCATAAAAATTGCTCCAAATGAAACTATGACGCCATTTACTCTTTTTGAGGCTTTTATGGTGCAAATGCTAATTTATGGTAATGGTTTTTTATATCCTGTAAGAAAAAGAAATGGTATGGTGTATTCTATTGAGCTCATAGAAAACAAAGATATTAATATTTTTAAAATGAAAGGAAAATATTTTTATCAAAGCTACTCAAAAAGTGGCAGTATTGTTTTAAATTATGATGAGGTTTTAAATGTGCCTTATCACACTAAAGACGGTGTAAAAGGTATCGCACCACTTAGAAAAAGCAAAAATACTGCAGAACTTGCTACAGCTATAGAGCAACACGGACTTAGCTTTTTTAAAAATGGAAGTTTTACAAGTGGTGTTATATCTGTGCCAAATGAATTAAGCGATGAAGCGTATTTGAGGCTAAAACAATCTTTCAAGGAAAATTATAGCAAAAAGAAGGCTTATAATATCTCTATTTTAGAGGGTGGCTCAAGCTATACGCAAACCACAAGCGCAAATAAAGACAGTCAGTTTTTAGAAAGCAAACAATTTCAAGTGATAGAAATTGCAAGGCTTTTTAATATTCCGCCACATAAACTTGGGGATTTAAGCCGTGCAACTTTTTCGAATATCGAACAACAAGAAACAAATTACATGGTACAAACCATCACGCCATTAACAACCAAAATCGAACAGGCTCTAAATCGCTTTTTATTAAATCAAAGTGAACGAAGACAGTTTTATTTTAAATTCAATATCAATGCTATTTTAAGAGCTGATAGCTCTTCAAGATGGGAAAGTTATGTAAAAGCTTTAAGTAATGGTGTGATGAGTATAAACGAAGTAAGAGCCTTAGAAGAAATGAACCCAATTGATAATGGAAACGATCATTTAATACCACTTAATCTTGCCAAAATAGACCGAAAGGGAACGCAAAATGGTTGAGGTAAAAGGCTTGAATGAATTAATGAAAGATTTGCAAAATATAAATAAGAAAGCTTTGCCAAATGCGGCTAAAAAAGGTGCTTTAGAAACCGCAAAAGAAATCACAAATGATTATAAAAGGAATATTCCTAAACAAAGCGGACTTTTAAAGCAAAGTGTTAGAGCGGTTTCTAGTTATACTTTAGAAAAAGGTGTTTATCGTGCAGCAGCAGTTGTTTTTAGGATGAAAAAAGTAAGTAAAAAAAGATATGAAGCCTTAAAAAGCTCTAAAAAATGGACGCAAGAAAAGAAAAATGATAAAAAACAAAGGATTGATTATTATGCAAGTGCATACTATGCTCACTTTATAGAGTATGGGTTTTGGCATAAAGGTGGAGTGAAAAAAAGTGCAAAAGGAAAACCAAATACAAGCGGAAAAACCACTTTTGTAAAAGGCACTTATACCATGCAAAAAGCAAGAGATAAAATAGATCCAGAAGCAAATATCATTATTGAAAGCAAATTAAATAATGAGTTAAATAAACTAGGATTTTAAATGAAAGATTTTTTAAGTGAAATTTTAAGAGCATTAAAACAAGCATTAAATGTTGAAATTTATCCACTTTCAAGAGAAAAAGAAAAAATGCAAAACGCTTTTATCATCTATGAAGTGCTTAGTGAAGAACTTATTTTGAGTTTAGATGATAAGATTTTAAACAAAGATTTTGAATTAAATTTACGCCTTTATGCACCAAAATATAAAGATTTAAGAGAATTAAAAAGTAAATTGGAAATTTTTGTTTTAGATTTTCATAAAAAACCGATTGAATTTTTAATTAATGGCGAAGAAAAAGACGAACTTGGCGGATTTTTTATGAGTGAGATTTTTATCACTTATCGTTTGTAAATTTCTTTTCTATGCCCCATTTTAAGACAAGGTATGGTTAATTTTTCATCATCATTTAAACAAATTAAGCGATAATCATTTATTCTATAACGCCATAAACCTTTTTCATTCATTAAACTTTTTAACGAGTTAAAGTAAATTATAAAAACTTGAAAAAAGTGAGTAAAAAATCCTAACACGCATTTTAATGCCTTAAACTTTTTCTAAAATCTCCTTACATTACTACTTATATAAGGAGAAAAAATGTCAAAAGACAAAATAATTACAGATGCCCCAGATGTGCAAGGGCTTAGAGTTTTGGTTTTATCACGCGGGATGGAAGCAGCACAAAAACAAGCCATACAAGCAGGATTTTTAACCAGTATTTCAGGCATTAAAGGCGGGACTAGAGAAAGTCAAAAACTAAGCCCAATTAACGATAGGGATTATGAAGAGATTAATTCGGTAGGCAAAAAAACTTCAGCTACAGTTAATATGAACCTGCTTTATAAATTCATAAAAGATGACAAGCTTGAAAGTTACGAAGGTGTGCATTATCTTGAAAAAGCTTTTGAAGACAATGAAGAAGTTTTTATCATCGTAGAGATTAACGATGAGAGAAAAACTACACTCAAAATCAAAATAAAACTCACAGCATTTGAACTTCAAAGTGAAGCAAATAATAAATTTAGCGCAAATATTACAGCAGAAAAAATCGGCGAAGCAAAAGATATCACGCCTTTTAGATTTGAAGAGGGTGAAAATGTAGAACATACAACAGTTGCTTTAAATGTAGGCGATGTGATGAGCGATAAAAAAGGCAAAATTATTTATTTTTATACAAAAGAAAGCACATTAGAAAAACCAGAGCTAAACGATGAAAGATTGGTTTATGTTTTTGATGAGGTGCGTGGTGTCGTGCCAAATCCTAGCACGCAAACCTTTAATGAAAATAATGAATTTATAATCACAAAAGAAGCGGACAAGGCTTGGGAAAAGGAAAGCGATACAAATGTAGTGCATGAGATAAAAACTGAGCCAGTGCGAGGACAAACTTACGAGGAATTAAAAGGTAAAACAGTATATTTTTATCCAAATGCTTTAACTCTTAGCTATCCAGCTAATGCAGATATTCGTAAAAAATACACTATAGATCAAAGCACAGGCAATGCAAGTGCAGCAGAAGAGCAAACTTTTGCAAATGGAAATTTTAGTGCAACACTTTCTTTAAAGGGTAAAAAATGAAATTCAATGATTTTTTAAAACAAAACTCATTAGGTAAAAAGGAAATCAGCATTGATGATATAGATGAAAAATTTACAATTCGTCAGCTTTCCATGGTCGAGCAATTAGAAATTATGGAAAAAAATGGCATAGAATTGCAAGAAAAAAAAGAGAATAAAATCAGCGTTGATTTAATTAAAAGAAATTCAAATTTTAGAAAAGAAATCATCTTGAAATGTTTGCTTAGTCCAAAAATCGATGAAGAAACTTTTGACAATCTTAATCAAGAGGGCTTAAATCTCTTCTCAAAAATTGCAGATGAAATCTTAAAATTTACAAATGAAGTCCCAAAGCAACAGAGCAAGGGCGATTAGTCTATCGCCTTGCCCTTGCTCTTGGGCGTAGTGTAGGCGAGTTGCAAAGAAGTATAACACAGGCTGAATTTAATGAGTGGATGTATTTTTTAAGCACTGAGCCTTTATCAAGCGATAGAAATGAAATACAGATGAGTATTTTGCTTAATATGTTAGCTTCTTTTATGGGTGCAAAATGCACAAATGAAGACTTTTTGCTAAGCACTCATTTAAAACATACTAAGCAAGAAACTAACAAGGTGCAAAAAGTAGATATTAAAAAATTACAAGATGACTTTTTAAATCTTTTGGGGTGAGAAATGGTTTATTTCTATATTAAATTCTTTTTCGTTTGGATAATTTTGCAAAATTTGCTTAAATTGTTTTGTGTAATCATTGCCGAAAGCATTGTATTTAACTACAAATTTCAAAGTATTAGCACTTATCAAAATGCTTTTCACTTCTTTATTTTTGACAAAATTTTCAACCGCATTTTTAAAGATATTAAGCTCATTTTTACAAATTTGATATTCATTGAGAAAATTTTTATTTTTAAGGATTTTTTGGCTTTTAATTTTCATCAAGAAAAATATAAAAAGCAAGAAAATAACTATCCCAAAACTAAGCGGAATATAAGAGAAAAACATAATTTAAAAGCTCCATTTTTAATTTTAAATTTTACTCAAAAAAACTAAAAGGAATATAAATGGCTAAAAATGTTAAAGTCGGCGTTAGTGTAGATACAAATAGCGGTGTAGTAAGCGTTGGAAATTTAAATAAAAGTTTCGAAAAGCTCAATCAAAGCACGCAGTATGTAAAAAAATATAACAAAGAGCTAGAAAATAGCCTTTTAGGACTTTCAAAAAGCGTTATTGATATGAATGCTCATTTAACACAGGCTTATCAAGGTTATAAAGCTTTAGCACCAGATGTTTATAATTTTTCTCATTCTTTTATAGAATTAAATGCTCAATATGAAAAAACTAAGAAAAATATCGCATCGCTTATTGCCACTAATTCATCAAATATAAGTTCCACAGGTAAGGTTTTAAAAATACAAGAAAAATATCAACTATCCTTAAAAGAAGGCGGTAAAACCTTAGAAAAATTTAATATATTGTCTCAAAAATCAGGGTATGCGGTTTCAGATCTAGCTGATATTTTTCAAAGCTTCTATGCTGGAGCGGCAAAAAGTATGAATTTTGATCAAAGCGTAAAAAGCTTTGAAAATTTAATGCAAACACTAAAAATTTCAGGTTTAGGCGTAGAACAGCTAAAAATGACCATTGATGGACTTGGAAGCGGGGCTGTGATAGCAAGCTCAGATCTTGGTAGATTTTTAAAGCAAATTGGGCTTACCAATGAGGCTATCAAGGAAGCTAATGAAAGTGGTAGTTTATATGAACTAATTATGAAAAAAACAAGTGAAAATGTAAAGGTAGCAGAGCTTGCTTTAGGCTCTTATGAAGATAATGTTAATCTTTTAAGATCAAATATCAATAAATTTAAAAGAGAATTGAGTGAACCTTTATTTGAAAATATCAATCAAAATTTATCTCAATTAAATACCTTTATATCACAAAATGAAGAACAAATTCAAGATTTTATAAAAACTTTACAAAATATAGCCCCATTGCTTGTAAATATAGGCATAGCTTATGCAGGTTTAAAGGTTTATTCAAAGCTTTCTAATATTTTGACAAAAGGTTTTTTGGATTTTAGAAAATCAATCATAGAAAGCACAAATGCGCTTTATATGCAAAAAGTGCAAATGCTATCAAATACTCAAAGTATTAATAAAATTAATAAAAAAACTTTACTTTTGGGACAAGGTTTTAAAAGCTTGGCTAATCTAGCTAAACAAGCCATTCCTTTAGTGCTGATTGAAAGGCTTTTAAGTTTAGAGAGTGCTTTAGATAGAGTTGAGGAAAAAAATGCCAAAATCAACGCAAATTTTAAATCAAAAGTCGAATTTAGTAGCATTGATGAGTTAAAAAATTTGCAAGACGAACTAGAAAATCAAATAAAAACTATAGAAAATATAGGGCTAAAAAACACGCAATTTGGAGATCTATTAAGCGAATACACTTTTAAGTCTATTGGAGATTTTTATAAACAAATAAGCGACAAAGCATTTAAAAGCTTAGGGATTATGCAGGAAAGAAACATTAGCGATTTAAAAGTCCAAGCGGATCTTATGCAAAAATTAGCAGCTATTAACTACGAGCTGGAAAATAAATCAAAAAGTCAAATAAAGCTACAAAATATAGAAAGCTTAAATAAAGAATTAAGCAATGCTGTAAATTTACTTCAAGAATTAAAAGCTCCTGAAATTAAAAGCGATAAGATAGAAAAAACTAGCAAAGCTGTTGCTGTGCTTAATGAAAAATTACTTGAACTTGTAAGCATGAAAGGTTGGGAAAATAATGATAATTTAGTTGCGCAAGTTGACATTATTTCTGAAGCTTTAGCAAATAATAATGCTTATGAAGAGGCAAATAATAAACAAGAGGCTTTAAAAAAGGCAGAACAGGCTAAAAAAGATTATATTGAACGCATCAAAGAACAAAACAAAGCCTTGAAAGAAATTTCACAAATTGGATTAAGTGAATATGATAAAAAATTAGGAGAAATTAATGAAAAATTAAAAGAGTGGGAGAAATTAGGCATTGATAAAAACAAACTAATACAAGCAGAAGAAAGCCTTAAAATCAATCTTGATCTGGAAAGTGCGAACAAAGAATTTGAAGAAGCTAAAAATTTGATGATTGAATTTTACGAAAGCATAGGCAACAAACAAGAAGCTTGGGCTTTAAAAGAGATTGAGCTTAGAGAAAAATATGCAAATTTGCTTACTCAAGGGCTTATAGGCGAAGAAGATTTTAAAAAAATGATAAAAGTAAACAAAGATGCTTACATGCAAATGGGCAAAGACGCTAAAAAACAAATGAGCGAAACCGAAAAAGAATACAACAAAATGATAGCCAATATGCAAAAAACTATCGAAAGTAGCTTTTTTGATTTTATAAATGGAAAAATAAAAACTTTAAAAGACTTGTTTAAAGACTTAGGAAAAACTATTTTGCAAGACTTTTTAAGCCCTTATATTTCAGCACTTAGTGGCTTTTTATCTAAGGCTGGAAGTGGAATTTTAGGTGGCTTATTGCCAAATTTTGCTTTTGGAAGTGGTGGCGCAACAACTAATGGAACTATTAATACAGGAATTAGCTCGGTTGTGGATTTTGCAAATAGCAATGGATTAAAATTTAATGATGAGACAGGTAAATATGAAGGCATTGTGAATGGCACTGAAGTTATCATGGATAAGGCTGGAAATATCGAGCAAGGCTCAAGTGTATTTAATGATATCTCAAACATAATGAGCGGTGCTGATGCCTTAGAAGGAATTATGAGTGGCGAGTGGATAGAAAAAGCTGGTGCTACTTGGGATAGTATCACTTCTTGGCTTGGAAGTAGTGGTAATGCTGGTGGGGATTTTAGTGCGGCTTTGGCTGATGATTTTGCCTCTGCACTGCATGGAAGCGGGAGTGATTTAATCACTCAAACAGGCTCAATGTTTGATAATCTTGGCTCTACTATAAGCAATGGTTTTAATTCTTTATTTGATAGTTTAGGAAATTGGATTAATTCTATAGGCGCTTTTGGAAGCAATCTTTTGGCTAACGGCTCTGCTTATTTGGCAAATTGGTTAGGACTTGGAGCAAGCTTTAGCAACGGTGCTTCTTTAGCAGGTATGGGTTTAAGTGGTGCAAGTGGTGCTTTTTCTCAAGGTTTAGGTGGTGGGCTAGGCTTTATAGGCGGAACATTAGCTAATGCGGCTATGGGTGGGCTTTTAGGCTATGGTATAGGAAGCCTAGGAGACTGGCTTTTTAATGCTAATACCCATGCAGGAACTGGAGGAGCTATAGGTGGAGCGATAGGCTCTGTGATATTACCTGGCATTGGCACTATAGTTGGTGGGCTTTTAGGAAGTGTGATTGGTGGAATTTTTGGTAAAACTAAGGCTACTGGTAGTGGTTTGCAATTATGGGAAGATATTAATTTTGGGGATTATTTTTCTCAAGGAAATTTACAAAGCTATATTGATTATGAAAAGAAAGGTTGGTTTTCATCAAAAAGCTGGACTGAATATCAAAATATAAACGATGAAAAAATAAAAGAAATTAATAAAGTTTTAGAAAATCAATACGCAACACTTGTAAAGCTAGGAGCTAATTTAGATAAATTTGAAATCGCAGCAGGTAAATATGCGAATAATTCTTTATTTGATAGTGCTTTGCCTAATTCTTTATTATGGAGTTTTTTAAACACAAATGATAGAAATGTTTTCAATCAAAACATATCAGCCATAAAAGCACAGGCAAAAGAAAACGGCATAAGTTATGCACAACAACTTGCTAATCAATTTGGCACTTTTATGCAAATGCAAAGTCAAATTTTAAGCGAGATTTATAAAAATAATCCTGCTAAAGTAGCAAAAATAGCCCTAGATGACACAATGTATGCGCTTACAACTTCAATAAGAAATGCAACAGGTGGCTTTGAATTATTTGGTTTAAAAGAAGATGAATTTAATAATATAGCTCAAATCAGTGCAGAAAAGCTTAATGAAGCATTTAATGAAAGCTTGAGAAATGATTTTAGTCCTGAGAATTTACAAACTTGGCAAAATATATTTGAGGCTTACGCTAAGGCACAAGAGCAAGTGAATAATTTATTAAATTCTATCATACAAAAAACACAGGAGCTTATGCAAATCAATCAGAGTTTTTTAGGAGCAAATGGAATTTCAAACAGTGTTTTTGAAGTAAATAATCTAATGAATTCTTACGCAATCTTAATGAGTGGTTTAAAAGATGATTTAAGTGAGAGCGAAAAAGAAATGCTAAGCGATATATTTAGTGCCAATGATAAACTTTTAGCCTTAGGTTACGAGGGATTGAATGAGTTTTTAAGCACAGGCAATACAGAACTTAGAAAGCAACTTGTAGAAATTATCACGCAATTTAAGCAAATAAGTGATGCACAAAATGGTTTAATTTTTTCAAGCGAACATTTAAACAAACTTGCTGAGGTAGAAAAGCTTATTAATGCTTATGAAAGCGAAGATGGAAGCAAGTATGCTGATCAAGTGAAATTAAATGAAAATAATAAACTTTTAGAGAAATTAAATGCCGAGCTTGGCATTTTAAATTCTTTAGGAACTTTTAGTGCGAATTTAATCAATCAAACCGTAAGTACAAGTGAGAGTATTGCTTTAAATTACGACAAAATATTAAAACAGGCTAAAGATGATTTTAAAAATGGCAATCTTACAAGCTCTAGCTTTGCTGCTTTGCAAAACGCTGCAACACAAAAAGCAAATGATATTAAAAATGAAGCGTCTAGCTTTGCCCAGTATCAGCTTGAAATGTTAAAAATGGCAAATGAAATGAAAGATTTAGGTGGCGAGGCAGACTTAAATTCCATTCAGGATAAAATAGAAACTATTACTGAAGAAAATAAAAAACTACAAGAAAAGCTAGATCAAACTATAAAAGATACTTCAAATATGACTTTAGAGGAATTAAAAGAGTATAAAAAAACTCTTATCGCTCAAAGTGAAGCAGAGATTGAAAAAATGATTGAGTATTTAGGCGAAGATAGCCCAATGTCTAAGTATTTAAGAGAAACGATTAAATCCATTAAAGATGGAGCCACGCTTACAGAGACAACGCTTAAAAATTTACAATATGCCCTTTTACAATATCAAAACAATCAAGAAAATATTGATAATGACTTAAACAATGAGATTAAAAATCCTTACAAAAATTACAAAGCTTTTGCAGATGGTGGGATAGTTACACGCCCTACAAATGCTTTAATTGGAGAAAACGGCTATCCTGAGGCTGTAATTCCATTAAAAGATGGCAAGGGCTTAAAAATTGATGCAAGTGGGGTTTTTGAAAAGATAAGCTCAGCCTTTGAAAAAGCAATTAATAACGGAATGAATGTTTTAAATGAAAAACTAGAACTCATTGCTGTAAAGATTGATAATGTAGATAAAAGCGTTAAAAGAGCAAATATGGATTTAAGCATTTTAACCAAGCAAACAAGAGAAATTGCGGAAAATATTTAAAAAGGAAAAAGATGACCATAGTTAAACCTTTCGAATTTGAAGTTTTAGAAAATTTAGCTCCAAAAGATGAGACGCCTTTATGGAATAAGGAAACAACTTATAAAAGCGATGAAAAAGTGCAATTTAAAGGTTTTATTTGGGTAAGTGCAAGTGATGAAGATACACACGAAGAACCTGATGTGTATTTTGATAAATGGGTTAAATTTGCACCCACTAATGAGAACGCCTTTTTAGACGATGAACTTTCAACACAAACTATAGCCAGTAGTGATTGGAGTATTAAAATAAAATGCGATGAAAGTTTTGATTGTATTGCTTTTTTAAATCTTTTTATGTCTAAAATCACAATCGAAACAAAGGACGGTAAAATCATCAGTGAAAAAAGTATGATTTATAGAAAATCGCGCACTTGGTGGGAGTATTTCTTTGGTAAATTTAAAATCAATAAAGATGATATTATCTTTTTGCCTTTTGCAATTAGAGGTGAGATAACTATCAATTTTAAAGCTATGGGAGATGTGGCAAATTTAGGACATTTACTTATAGGCAAGAAAGAATTCGTAGGCATTACTGTTTATCCAGCAAGTAGCACTTATTTAAACTATTCTAAAACTTCGACAAATGAATGGGGTGTGACAAATGTTGTAGCAGGGAAAAAAGCAAAATATTTAGAATTTGTCGTTGCGATTGAGAAAAAAGACTTTGATTATTATGATGATTTGATTTCTCAAATTTATAATACTAAGGCTTTGTTTATAGGCGATGAAAACGAAAATGGCTTTAAAAAATTAACCACTTTTGGAATTTTAAAAGATTATTCAGCACCTTTAGAGATTGATGATTATTTGCAATACAAACTAAACATTCAAGGTTTGATTTAAAAAATTTAAATTTTTAGTCTAACACGCACTTTAATGCCTTAAACTTTTTCTAAAATCCTTTTAAAATAAAAAAGGATTTTAGATGAGTAATAACATTAGAGCAGATACTGCAAGACTTAGAAGTGTACACGAAGAAATAAATACGCTCACTTTTACAATGATTTCAAATTCCAATACTTGTAAGCGTTTTGATTGGGAGCTTGGCGAGTATTTAGAGGAACTAGATATCAGGGGTGCAAAATTTGATGAGCTTAAAACCCTTTTTAAAGACCATAATCCAAGTGTGGATAATGCAATCGCAAGGATTGAAAATATTAGGGTGGAAAATGGTGAGCTAGTTTGCGACTGTGTTTTTGCGAAAGATGAAAAAAGTTTAGAAATTTTTAAAAAATATCAAGATGGCATTTTAAGCGATGTGTCTATAGGTTATAGGGTTTTAAAACAAAACATTGACAAACAAAGCACACCTAAAAGGGTCTTGGTAACAGAGTTTGAAATTTTTGAACTCAGTGCGGTTTGGAAAGGTGCGGATAAAAACGCTAAAAAGCGCTTTGAAGAAGAAGACGAAAAAAGAAAAGTTAAAGCTTTAAGCGAGGCAAGAGATAGGGAAATCGATCTTTTGCAAAAATCAATTTTTTAGGAGTAAAAATGCAAAAAATAAGACAAGAAATTGGAAATTTACACGAGCAAATGGTGGCTTTATCAAATAAAGCTAAAAATGAGCAAAGAAGTTTTAATGCAGAGGAAAATGCAAAATATGAAGCTTTAATGCAAGATTTTGAAAACAAAAGAAAAGAACTTTCAAGAGCGGAAGCGGAATTTGAAAGAGAAAAGTATTTAAATGAAATTGTAAGCCCAGTTTTAGAAGAAAATCCACACGCCAAAAGAAGCGAAGAAGATAATTTTAATTCTTTTGTGAATTATTTAAGAAGGGGTGTAATTGATGAGAGTTTAAAAAGAGATTTAAATGAGAGTGCGAGTGATAAAGGTGGTGTTTTAGTGCCTACAAGCTTACAATCAAAAATCAGAGAGAAATTAAACGATCTAAATGTTATAAGACAAATCGCATCTGTGCAAAGCTCAAATTCAAATCAAGATATTCCCGTTTTTGATGATGTTAGCGGTTTTGATTGGATTGATGAAATGGCAGCTTTTAAAAGTGCGGATGCAAGTTTTTCAAAAGTCAGCATAGGGGCACATAAATTAGGCGGTATTATTAAAATTAGCGAAGAATTATTAAATGATAATATCTCAAATCTTGAAAGTTTTTTAATTAGAAAAAGTGCCGAAAAAATTGCTTTAACTGAAGAGCAAGCATTTGTAAATGGTGATGGGGTGAAAAAACCGCAAGGTTTAGTTAATACAAGCAATGATTTTAAACTTGCATCAAATGTGGGTATAACAAGCAATGATATCATCGATGCTTTTTTTGCTCTAAAATCAGCCTATAGAAAAAATGCAGTATGGCTTGTGAGTGATGAGTTTATGAAAGCGGTTTATAAGCTCGTAGATGGCGACAATCGTCCTTTGTGGCTTCCAGCTTTAAGTGCAGGTGGATATGACACGATTTTGGGTAAAAGGGTGGTTTATTGCTCTTCTTTAGATGGTTTTGGTGCTTTAAAAGTGCCTGCTATACTTGGGGATTTTAGCTTTTATGAAATTTGGGATAGAAATACCATGAGCTTTACAAGACTAAATGAACTTTATGCGCAAAATGACATGATAGGCATTAAAGTCAGAAGTCGCCTTGATGCAAAAATTATTATCAATGAAGCTATTTTGAAAATCTCTTGTCCTGAATAAGGAGAAAATATGCAAAAAGTAGTTTTTAAGTGTTGTTTAAGTGGCAATGTTTTTTACAAAAAAGGCGATGAGGTTTTGCTAGAAACTAGCGAAGCCTCAAGGCTTTTGAAAAAAGGTATTGTGGATTTTGTAGATCAAAAAGAAGAAATAGTAGAAGATACACAAAAGCAAAAAACATCTAAAGAAGATAAAAAAGGCAAAAAATGAGATTAAGAGCATTAAAAGAAAGCGAAAAAGAACTTATAGATATTAAAGAATTAAGAGCATTTTTAAGGCTTGATAGTGATGTTTTTGATGAAAATTTAAAGCAGTTTTTAAAAGCTGGAGCGCATGAGTTTGAAACAAGAACTAATCGTATCTTAACTTTAAATGATTATGAAGTTGATTTTTTTAATGAAAGAGTGATTTTAGCCCCTTTTAATGCCTTAAAAAATGCTAATTTTAAAGCTGAATTTAAAACAGATGGCGGTGTGCTTTATGTAATAGGTTGTGGAAATATGATAGTAAATCTTGGTTATGAGAATTTACCTCAAGATATAAACCTTTGGCTTAAAAACTATGTTTTGATGGCTTTTGATGGTGCAAATATGCCAAAAATTTCAAGTGAGCTTATTAGGCGTTATAAGATAACTTATTTTTAAAAGGCAAGGGCAATGAAAGTAAATAATTTTAAACATAGGATTAAGATTTATAAAAAAGAACAAGGTAAAAATGAATTTTTGGAAGATGATTTTACTCAAGATTTACTTTTTAAGGAAGTTTATGCAAGTTGCAAAAATCTAAGTATGGAAAATAAAGACTTAAACGACGGATTAAGTTTAATTGCTACACATGAATTTGAGCTTAGATTTTTAGAGCTTGATTTTTCTTATTTCTTGGTTTTTAGAGATGAAAAATATGAAATTTTAGGCATACAAGATGAAAGCCAAAATAAACAATTTTTAAAGATTAAAGCAAGGAAATTACAATGAAACAAATCGATGCTTTTATTTCTCCTTTACCTCCAGCGCCTGATTTAGAAAATCCTTTAAATTTCGATGAAATGGCAGATAAATTTGTGCGTGCTATGGATCCTTTTGGCAAGGAAGCAAACGCCTTAGCACAGCAAATGAACGAGTTAGCTTTAGAAACTGATAATAGAGCGCATTCTGCATTAGGTGCAATCAACGAAACTATAAAATCAGCCATTGTAGAACTTGAGAAAAAAGGTGCAGAGATTAGTTTAGAGCTTAATAATACTAAAAATTTAAGCCTAAATGAGCTTAGAGCTAAAAAAGAAGAATTAATCATCAAAGCAGAGCTTGAAATTAACACCCTTAGCCAAAACGCAATTTCGCAAATAACCAAACACACAAACGAACAAATTCAAAAAATTATCGACAATGGAGGTGGAAACGATTATCAAGAAGATAGTCAAATTCTAGCGCATTTAATTTCTTTTGAAAGAGTATTAATAGAAAAAGGAGTGATTGATTATGAAAGTAAAAAAACAGATGATAAGGAGATTTTATGATAATTTCTAGCGTAGAAGAATACAACGAATTTAAGGCTTTGGCTGATGATATTAAACAAATCAGAGACAGATATGATGGAGCTTTTGAAAATATAGACAATAAAAGCAAACAAGCTATACAAGAATTTAGCAATTTAAGCAATGAGAGTTTGAAAATTATACAAGAACAAACACAAATGGCGATTGAAAAAGTCAATGAAGCCGTTGAAGTGATAGATAGGGGTGCTGAATATAAAGTCGGTGCTGATCCTACTGATGATGTAAATCCTTTAAAAGTCGGTGTAACTTGGGTTAATACCACTACAGGCGAAATATTTATTTGTATTGACAATACTGAAAATGCAAATGTTTGGCTTAATAAATCAAAACTTGATCTTGAAAGTGTAGAGCAAGCTTTAGATGAAAGATTGACTAAAGTAGAAAAGTCTTCAGGAGCTTTTACTTTCGTGCAAAGCGAAGCGCCAGCTGAAGCTAAGGTTAATGATATATGGTTTAAGACTAGCACAGGAGAAATCTTTATTTATAGAGCCTATGAAGTGCCAAATGAAGAAAATCCACCAAGCGAAGAAGAAACACAGGGTAAAGAAGAAAGCGAAGAAGAGGTAAAAATAGAATACCGTTGGGAGAGTTTAACAGACACTAAGCTTGATATTAAAACCTTTAACGAGCAGATTGTAAATTATTTGCACTTAGAAAAAGATGCGATTTTAAAAGGGCTTATTAATTTTTCACAACTTCCAACTTGTTCTCAAAATCCTACGCAAAATAATCAATTTACAAATAAGATTTATGTGGATGGCAAGGAAAAAGGTTTAAATACCAAAATTACTAATTTAACTAATACTGTAAATAAAAAAGAAAACTCAGGTGTAGCAAAACAATTAGTGGATGCTTTAAGAACTGAACTCAAAGAAGAAATCAACAAAAATACTTCTTCGCCAAATGTCTTAAGAACAGCTTTAAAAGCAGGTAGCGGTAGGGGAAGGAATACTTATGAATTCTATTTAAATGGTGTTTTGCAAAGTGGAGCAGCCGTGTCAGATACATACCCTTATACCTCAATGGGTAATAATTCTTAAGGAGTAAATATGTTTTATATTTTAAGCCAGAGTGATAAAAAGTATTTAAATGATACCTTAGAAAAAATCAATAAAAAACTACAAGACTTACAAGGCAAAAACGAGCAAAAAGACTTAAACAAAGCAAAGCATTTAAATGAGTGCAAAAACTCATTTGAGGCTTGTTTGAATGGAAGTGATAATGATAAATATGATTTTTTCATTTATGAAATTTATACTTTTGTTTGGGGAGAGAAACAAGCAATTTTATTGCCTGAAGATGAGTTAAAGCAAACGAATTCAAAAATAGATAAAACACAAACCAATATCCCCACTCTTAAAGAATTAGCACAAAGCGTTATCAAAGAAGAAGTGGAAAATCATATTAACAATAGTATAAAAATGCAAGAAAGATTGCAAGAATTTGATGAAAACAGAATTCCTAGAAAAATTACAATCAGACAAGCAAAACTAGCTCTTTTAGAGGCAGAACTTTTAGATGACATTGAAGCAATGATAGAAAAAGCAGACAAGGCTACAAAAATAAGCTGGGAATATGCTACAGATTTTGAGAGAAATAATCCTTTAATTTTGAAATTTCAATCAGAACTTAGCTTAAGTAATGAAATTGTAGATGAATTATTTAAAAAAGCGAAAGGACTTTAAAATGCAAGGAAAATCACTAACTTTTGTGCCAAATACATATTGTAATTTTGGTTGTTCTTATTGTTATCTTGGAAAATTAACAGATACGCACTCAAGAACTGATGATATGGCAGAACAATTTAAAAAAATAGCCAAAAAATTAAAAGATGACGGCGTGATTATTATAGAAGTATTTTTGCATGGATCAGAACTCACAGCAAGTCCATACGATGATGTTAAAAAACTTTTAGAAGCTATCAATGCTTATGCAGAAGAAAATAAAGATTATATAAGACTTTTTAGCAAGCAAAAAGGTGTAAAACATTACATACATCTTAAAACTAATCTTTATAATTTAGATAAATTCTTTGAATTATTTATAAAGCATAAAGTTGGAATTAGCGGAAGTGTAGATTTGCCTCTAAGACTTCACGAAAAAAACCGAACTTTAAAAAACGGAAAGAGCACCCTAGAAAAAACACTAAAAAGTATAGAGCTTTTAACAACATATCCTTATTTCAAACAATTTTCAGCAACAATGACTAGCGAATGTTTAAATGTGGATGAGTTTTTAAATGATATAGAAAGGCTTGAAAATTTAGGATTTGATATGGCGAATGATTTTTATATTATGTTTGCTTATCAAAGTGCTAATGCAAGATCATTGTTTAAAATGGCACAAGATAAAGCCATGTTAAAATTTTATGAAGAACTAAGAATAAGACTAAAAGGAAGCAAATACGAATTTGCATTGGAGCATATTTGGTTTAGGGAATTTTTGGGAACTTATTGTGTAAGCTGTGTTAATTGTGCTGAAAATGGAAGAATTTTAATTCAAAAAAACGGCGATACTTATATATGCCATAGATCGCAAGCCGTAAAAGAATTAAAAGCTGGAAATATCTTTGAAGAGCATTTTGAAACACTAGAAAAGAAAAATATAGCCAATATACAAATAATGGAAAATACTCTTGAATTAAGTAAAGATTGTTTAGAGTGTGAATATTTCCATTATTGTAAGGTATCTTGCACGATTGAAAGAAGAGATACTGGATTAGGAAAATCTTATACCTGTGCTTTGCAAAAAGCGATTTATAAAAATAATCCTGATATATACAAACCAAATCAATATCTTGCAAAAGAACAATTAGATATTTTTTTAAAACAAAACCAGCTTTATAAACACAAAGAAGCAAGATTGCCTAATATTAGTTTTGAGCTAAAAGAAAGTAAAAATAATCTTGAAAACATTATCAAAGAAGATGAACTTTTAGCTAAGGTTTATGATAGGAGCAATTTTTATATCAGTATTAACGATGAGGTTAGTGAATTAGACTTTGAGAAAGATGATATTTGCTCCATTAGGAATTTAAAAGCTAGTGATAGGGTTACCTTGCTTATTAAAAAAGATGCTTTTTTTATTAATGACACAGAGGCAATTAATAATTGTGTTTATATGCAATTAATAGGTGGCGAAGCTCAAACTTATGGCGAAGAAAAAAGAACAAAAATTCCGCATATCGCAACAGAGTATTTATATTGGCAAAAGCTATTAAATGAGACAAAAGAAATTAATGGATATTTTGTTTATGATATTACATACTTTTTAAAAGCTAATGCTAAAAATTATAATGAAAATTTTAAAAATATCATCTTTTTTACCACAAAAAAATGCGTGAATATCATTATAAAAAACAAGTTCAAAACGCTTTTTATCATATACAAGCAATTAATTTGCCTTTTTTAAGACTTGAATTTTATTGGGAGAATACAAATGATTGAAGACTTAACCATGCAAAATTCATTAACTTTCGCAAAAGAAATTCAAAGCTTGGGCGTGGCTGGGATTAGCTTTTTAATGTTTTTAATAATGCTTTTCATCTCTTATAAGCTTTTTAAAAGCAAAATGCTTGAGTGTGCGAATGATAAAGAAAAAATCCTTGAAGTGCTAAGAAAAATCGATGATGATATCGAAAAAATTAGAGATGATATAAGGGATTTAAAATGAGTGATTTAATGGTTTTAATCGATAAGGGCGGAGTTATAGCGGTTTTAACAATAGGCTTTTTAATGGCTTGTTTTATCGCTTATGAACTTTTTAAAAAATTTGACAAGACGCAAAGTATTTTAAATGAAAACAAAAATTTCATTAAAAAAGGCGTCGATACGCAAGAAAGAATGCTAAATGAATTAAAAGTCAATAATCAAATTTCAAAAGCCCAACTAGAAAGCAGCAATAAAATTATAGAACTGCACTCAAAGTTAATCGGCGATAAGCTTGATAATATTAATCATAATATTAACGAGCTTAAATTTGAAATCAAGCGTTATGAAAATAGCGAGTTAATGCAAATGATGAAAGGAAAAGATTAATGGAACTAAAAAGAGTGATTGTAAAGCCTTCGGATAAGGATAGATTTGAACTCATGCAAGATTATGAATTTTATTTGCCTTGTTTAAATGCAAAAATCGAAAAAGGTTTTAAGAGTAATGGAGCAAATATCCCTAGACTTTTTTGGAGTATTTATCCACCAAACAAGCCTGAGTATTTAAGTGCGGTTGTAATACATGACTTTCTATGTGAGAAGGCTAAGACAAGAGAAGATTATCGCCTTGCAGACTTAGCCTTAAGAGAAGCTATGAAAGCTTTAAATTGCAATGGCTTTAAGGTTTTTGTGTTTTATCACTCTTGCAATGCTTATCACAGCGTTAAATGCTGGTTAAAAAAGGTTTTGGGTTTATAGTGGTGCGACTTTGGGCGGATTTATTCGCACAAAGTGATAGCATAGGTTTTAGTAGTTTAAGCCAAAGGTGGTATTCTAGCCCCCTTAAAAGGGGGAAGGCTTAGTAAGCCTTGACAACGATTATACATAAGAGTATAATAACAATCACTAGAATTTTATATGACATCAAATCACCGCCTTTCTGGGCGAGATTAACGCTAAAGGGTGCCACCTTTAGCGTTGCACCCACTGAAATTATACACAAAACTACTAAAACCTTTCTTTGATTAAACAAGATAAGGAAATAAAATGAGTTTAAATAATGAAACAACAAACGAAACTTCAAATGAGACATTATTAGAAAATTCAAAAAAACTTTTGCAAGATTATAAGATCATCAAGCAAAGACTAACTCAAATCATCACTAATCATATTTTACCTAGCGATGAAGCCATAGAACAAGCTTTAACAATAGGCTTAGCCAATAGAAATATCATCGAAAGAGAAGTTTTAGAAGCAGAACTTAATGAAATTTTAGCACTCATTCCCAAAGATGAAAAAATCATTTCTTTAATCCTTAATGAACTTGATAATTTTGATTTGCAAAGCAGTGCTTTAGAAAAGGCGGTAGCAAAATCTGTAAGAAGACTATGGATAGAAAAAAGAGTGCCTCAATCAACAAGAATTCGTTTTGAACTGAGTGCGAAAAATGAATATGCTGGAATACTCGGCTTAGCACTTTTTGATGATAGAAATGATGAGTTTTATATTAAATACGCAACCATAGAAAAAACCATCGCGCCATTTACTACAAGAGTGATTTTAGCTAAAGGAAGCGCAAAGAATTTAGCCCACGCCAATGGAGGCGAATTTGAAAACATACCCCAAGATTATATTTTACAAGAAAACGAATACGAGGGCTTTCTTACTTCAAGCGAAATTTATGAAAATGATGGAACACCACAATACATGTATCACAGTTTACTTTATAGCTTTTGCAAGGTTAGCAATGATGAGCCTTATAGGCATTTTATGGCAAAATCTCCTGCATGGTTTGAAATTGAACTTAAAAAAATGCCACTTTCAAAAATCAATTTTGTAGGCGATAAAGAGAACTCACTTTCAAATATCGACAATTTAGAAATATTTTTGGAAAATCAAAGCAAAGATAAAACAAGTATTTTAGATATGAAAAGCTTAGAACTTAGAAGCTTTGAAATCAAAAATTATGATTATGAAAGCGAAGAAAGTATTTTAACTAAAGAAAATTTATCTGCAATAACAAATGAGATCATTGAAGAAAATTTAGCTACAAAAAATTTCATTGACACAAAAAGCGAACAAAACATTAGCGGTAAAAAACATTTTGAAAATATCCATGTAGGTGGAGCAACTGAAGAAACTCACGCAGCCAATGCAAAATATGTAATGGACTATGTTAAAACTTTTTTTGCTAGCAAAATAGGCAAATTAGAAGATCTTCAAACGAATGCAAAAGATAATTTGGTTAATTCTATCAATGAAATCAATTCTAAAATTGACAATGGTGGTAATAACACCATAAGCGGCGCAAATGTTCTAATTGGCGAAAACAAGCCAAGCGTTAATATCAATCCTGAAAGCATAGGCAG
>NZ_RYYL01000015.1 GCF_004378855.1 Campylobacter sp. US33a | reverse complement strand
TTTTAAAAGTTTAGGTTTGGCAGTATTGTGTTCTAATTCTTTTCTTACAGGGCAACATTGGAATAAGCTTAGAGCAAAAATGATTTACGATTTACACGATCATCATTATGAGAGTTTATTAGATGAATTTGGTATGATACCTTTTTTAGATGAGATTATAGGAGCAGATTGGACGATTGATTTAAATAAATATGATTTTGCCTATGATGAAGAAGGCAGAATCATTTCGGCTTTATATAATGATATTGAAAAAGGTAAATTAAAAGATCCAAGAGATGTAGATTCTACTCCTGAAAGTAGAAATGAATTTGATGATGCTATGGATAGATACGAAAATGGAATGGTAACTAGATTTGATGTAGATATTAGAAACGAAAGAGATGAAAGATCTGCTAAACTGACTATGGATACCCTAGTATTAAGTGCCAAACTCGCAGCCTTAACTCCTCCTCAAGGCTATCCTAATGCCCCTTATTATTTTACACCTGAAAGACTAGAATGGATTTATAAAAGAGGATATTTAGATAAACTCCTTGATCCAAGAATCCCTGCTATTTATAGATATAATTTCCCAGAGGAACTTAGGGCTAAAATTCTAAAATTTGGTGAAGAGAGGGGTATTAGAGATGAAATGTAGCAAATCATAGGGTGATTTGTTACAAATTCGCTTTTATTCCTTAGCAATCATTAAAACTTTGCTTGTATTTATGGATTGTAAAAGTTTATAGTCGTTATAATTTATTTTTAAAATTTTTCAAAATTAAAGGAGTTAAATGGAAGATAAAGTTGCTTTAATGGATTCCATAATGACAGCATTTTCAAACTTTATTTCAAGCGCTAGTGATGTTTTATATACTTATATTTTAGTATTTGTATTGATAGCTTGCGGTTTGTATTTTACTTTTAGAACAGGATTTATTCAGCTTAAGTTTTTGCCTCAAGCTTTTATGATTTTGAGAGAAAAGAGTCAAAAAGAGCACATTTCACCTTTTGCTGCTTTGATGATTTCTACCGCTTCAAGAGTGGGTATAGGGAATATTGTTGGAGTGGCACTTGCTATTAGCACAGGAGGCGCAGGGGCACTTTTTTGGATGTGGATTGTGGCGATATTTGGTGGAGCAAGTGCGTTTGTGGAAAGTACCTTGGCACAAGTTTATAAAAGAAGAGAAGGTGAGCATAACTATAAGGGTGGACCGGCTTATTATATTCATAGTGCATTAAAATCAAAAGCGTTTGGGGTTATATTTGCATTATCTTTGATTTTGTGTTTTACTTATGGTTTTAACGGTTTGCAATCTTACACTCTTACTTCAGCATTTGAATTTTATGTAGGCAAAGAGGCTTTTAATGAAGGTTATATTACGACTTTTGTTGGACTTATTTTAGCTCTTTTAACGGCAGTATTTTTCTTTAGTGGAGGAAAATTGACCGCTTTTATTTCTAAGCTTATTGTGCCTATTATGGCGTTTGGTTATTTGTTGGTAGCCATTGTTGTGATTGCGACAAATCTTGAAGCTCTGCCTAGAATTTTTACAGAAATAGCACAAAAAGCTTTTGACTTTGAAGCTATTTTCGGCGGTTTTGCAGGAAGCGCCATTGTAATAGGTATTAAAAGAGGATTATTTTCCAATGAAGCAGGTATGGGTTCAGCACCTAATGCTGCAGCTGCAGCTCACACAAGCCATCCAGCAAAACAAGGAATGGTGCAAACTCTATCAGTTTTTATCGATACACTCATCATTTGTTCGGCAACTGCTTTTATGGTACTTTGTTCGCAAGAAAATTTAGAGGGACTTCAGGGTATGCCACTAATACAAAAGGTAATGTATGGACATTTTGGAGAATTTGGCTTGCATTTCGTGAGTATTGCGGTTGTGCTTTTTGCTTTTACTTCTCTAATCGGAAATTATTTTTATTCAGAGATGAATTTTAAATTCATAACAGAAAGCAAAAAGGCTTTATATATTTTTCGTTTAAGTGCAGTGGTTATGATATTTATCGGTTCTCAACTTAATTTGGAACTTGCGTGGAATTTTGCAGATGTGGTTATGGGGATTATGGCTCTTACTAATATCGTGGCGATTTTACTTTTGGGAAATATTGCTATTAAAGTGTTAAAAGATTATGAAAAGCAAAGAAAAGAAGGTAAAAATCCTATATTTAAAGCAAGTGATGTAGGAATTTTTGATACTGAGTGTTGGAAATAATGATTTAAGATCTCGTTTGAGATCTTTCCTAAAATTTTTTAATAAGGAAAATAAAATGCAAAAAATATTAAGAATTGATTTGGAAAAAAGAAAAGCTCTGCAAGATCTAAAAAATTTAGTTTTGTTAGGTTTTGGTAGCACAATGCTTTTAAATTTAAATAAAGAAAGCTTCTTAAGCAAGACAGAAAATTTAAGTGAAGGCAATATCTATCAAAAATATTTCACCATGCCTTTAAATGCTTTTTATGTTCCGGATAATCTTTTGCATTTGCTTGAAATTCCAAGACAGAATAATGAAAATTTTTATATTAATATACTTATCAATAGTGACACAAAATATCAAAATCCTTTAATGCAATACGCAATTGATAGAAAAAAAGAAGAAAATGTGGTTTATTCTTTAGAAAACAAAAAAATGATTAATACAACTTTTGATTCTTTAAATGCATTAAAAAACGCTTTGGCAAAAGAAAAAATTTATTTTAATTTTTTAGATTTAAATAGCAAGAATAGTCTTTTAAATTTTTATCAAATTTTATTACAAGATGAGAATTTAAAATGGTATTTTTATCTTAAGGATAATAAATTTTATATAGATGAAAAAGCGAGCAGTGCATTTAGAATGAATGGGGATTATTTGAGTTTAGAGCTTTATTTGAGGCTTTTAAATGAATTTAAATCTCTCAATAAATTTGAATTAATAAATATTTTAGAATCTCTAAGTGGGCATAATCTTAAATCTTTATATATGCCAAGAGAAAACGAACAAAATTATGCTTTAAGCAATGTAATAATGAATTTAAGAGTTAAATAGCTTAAATTTTAATATCCCAATAAAACTCGACCCATTCTTTTGCTTCTTTGATTTTAAAATCAGGTTGCAAAAGAGCACTTTTTTTATAAAAAATAGTAACAATTTTTAACTCAATATGTGGAAATTTTTCAAGCAAAACCCTTTTAATTTCCACTAAACTTTCTCCACTATCGACAATATCATCAATGAGCAAGATTTTTTTATATTGGCTAAGATCAGGGATATTAAAAATTTCAATAGTATCAAGCTTTTTTGTATCATCATAGTGGATGGAATTTAGAGCAAAAAGCTTGCGTGTGTTTAAAGCAACTGCTAAGGAGTGTCCTAAACTCATTCCACCTCTTGCTATGGCTAAAAGCACATCAGGATCAAAATCTTTTTTAATTTTCCTAGCTAAAGTTTTTACATCTTCTTTAAATTCATTATAAGAATAAAAAATCATTTTTCGTCCTTTCATTGTAAAGCAATGAGTAAAAAATTTCCCAAAGAGATTAAGCTCAAAACAATGATACCAAGATTGATTTTATCCCATTCTTGCTTAAAAATTCGCACACATAAATAAGAAAGAAAACCAAAAGCAAAACCCGTAGTGATTGAATAAGTAAAAGGCATCATAATGATGGTAAAAAAGCTAGCTACCGCAATAGCATTATCTTTAAAATCGATATTTTTTACTTCCATAAACATTAAAATTCCAACCATTACGAGCACTGGATAAATCGCATTTGCAGGAATGGCTCTAAAAAGTGGCAGTAAAAAAAGCGTAAAAGCAAAGCAAATAGCTACGACTAAAGCGGTAAGTCCGGTTCTGCCGCCACTTTCAACTCCTGTGGTGCTTTCAACAAAAGCAGTAACCGTTGAAGTACCAGTTAATGCACCCAAAGCTGAGCTTGTAGCATCTGCCATTAAGGTTTTGCCTAGTTTTTTCTCTCCATTTGTAGGATCATCAAAGATTTTACCTCTTTCGCCCACGCCCGTAATTGTGCCTATGCTATCAAAAAGCTGAGTGATGAAAAAAGTTAGGATAATAGGTATCATTGTGATATCTAAAGCACTTTTGATATCAAGCTGTAAAAAAATCACACCCAAGCCATTTTCTGCACTGAAATTTGGCAAAGAGATGAGCTTATCAGGAAAACTTGCATTATCAATCTCAAAAGTCCAAGCAATAATAGAACTTATCAAAACACCTAAAATAAATGCTCCGCGTAATTTTATAGCCCAAAAAAAGATGATTAAAATTAAGCTAAAAATTCCAAAAAGCACATGAGAACTTTTAAAATTTCCTATACTGACTAAAGTGTCTTTATTTGGTGCGATAATACCCATTTGACTTAAGCCCAAAAAGGCTATAAAGCAACCAATTCCCGCACAAATTGCTAAACGTAAATCTTTAGGGATATTGCGAATCACCCAAAGGCGAAAATGCGTAAAAGAAAGAAGAAGAAAAATCATACTTGAAATAAAAACCGCGCCTAAAGCACTTTGCCAAGCGATTTTTTGTCCTATGCAAACACTAAAGGTAAAATAAGCATTTAAACCCATTCCAACACTCATAGCTACTGGAGTATTGGCAAAAAAAGCATTAAAGGCACTTGCAATAATTGTAATTAAAGCGGTTGCGGTAATTAGTGCTTCTATAGGCATTCCTGTGTTGCTAACTATGCTTGAATTTACAGGAATGATATAAACCATAGCTAAAAAGGTTGTAAGTCCTGCGATGATTTCGGTGCGAAGATTGGTATTATTTTCTTTGAGTTTGAAAAAGTCCATTTTGTACCTTTTAGTAGATTTTCAACTCATTATAAAGACTGTCGCGTTCTACTGGGATTAAATTTGCAGTTTTTATCATATCAATGAAAGTTTTTAGGCTTGTGCCTTTAGCAGATTTTGCTCCACCAGCACTTTGTATGCTTTCTTTTTCTATGGTTCCATCTAAGTCATTGGCCCCAAATTCTTGTGCAACCATAGCCAAATTTAAAGTCATTGTCGCCCAATAAGCTTTGATATTTCTGATATTATCAAGTACTAAGCGAGAAATAGCAATGGTTTTTAGAATTTCTTCGCTATCCATAATTTTATCTGTTTGTATAAAGCTATTATCTCTTTGCCAAACTAAAGGAATGAAAGCATTAAAACCGTTTGTTTCATCTTGTAAAGAGCGAAGTCTTAATAAATGATCGATTCTGTGATGTCTTTCCTCAATATGTCCAAAAAGCATAGTAGCATTGCTTTGTCTACCTTTTTGGTGCCAAAGTTTGTGAATTTTTAGCCAATTTTCACTGCTGACTTTTCCATGGCAAATTTTCTTCCTGATTTCTTCATCAAAAATTTCAGCTCCGCCACCAGGTATGGAATCTACTCCGTATTCTAGCATTTTTTCTATTACTTCTTCATAGCTCATTGCAAAACGACGATGTAAAAAGTCTATTTCTGCTGCGGTCATAGCTTTTACATGAATTTGTGGATATTTTTCTTTGATCATTTTAAAAATTTCTAAATACCACTGCCAACTTGTGTCTTTATTATGCGCTGAAACGATATGTACTTCTTTTGTACCGCGTGTGATGGTTTCATCAACGATTTTCATAATCTCTTCATGGCTCATCATATAAGGATTTGGATTTTTGCGGTGTGCAGAAAAAGCACAAAATTTACAAGTATCTGCACAAATATTTGTAGGATTGATATGGCGATTGATATTAAAATAGACTTTTTTTCCGTGAAGTTTTGTGCGTTTTTTTTGTGCAAATTTAGCTAAAGTAAAAAGATCTAAATCCCACAAAGCATTTGCTTCATCTTGATTTAATCTTTCTTCATTTTCTAGTTTTTGGAATAAATTTTTCATTGATTTCACTTTGAGTTGAATTTTTTAAACACACATTATAATTTTTGCTTACTGAAAAAGAGTTTATAGAAAAAGCCAAAATAAAAGATAATTTTGTTAAGATGTTTTAAAAATATTGGGTTAATGAAAAATGAAAAAAGACATAGAAAAAGTTAAATTAAAACTTAATGAATACTTTGAGCATAATTCTAAATATTTCACAAGGCAAGGTGCGTTTAGTTTGCATCATTCCAAGCAAATTGATGGTTTTATTAAGAAAATTTTTGAAATTGTGCTCCAAGATTGTTTTGAGGACTTTTTTCCTTCTATAGAAAATATCCCTTTTTGTATGATTGCGACAAGACAATATGCTAGGCATCAACTTTGTGCTTATGAAAGTGTTGATTTGCTTTTTGTTTATAAGGATATTAAAGCTTATGATATTAAGCCTATGATTAAAAATTTAATCGCTTTTTTAAATGATGTAAGACTTCCAATCAATTATCAAATTTGCGAACTTAATGGCTTAAGTAGCATTGCTAAAAATGAACTCAAACAAAAAATTTTACAACACAGATTTCTTTGCGGCTCTAAAAGACTTTTTAAAATAGCCAAACAAAAATTTGAAGAGGTTTTTAAAGAATACGAAGAAGAATTTGCAGAGTTTTTGTTTGCCAAATTTGAAAAAGACAATATACCTTTTATCAAACAAGAATTTGATATCAAAAAAGATTTTGGAGGGCTTTTAGAGTATGGAAATTTAGATCTTTTGCTTACTCTTTTTAAACATTCTTCTAAAAATTATGCTTTGGAATTTATAAGCGAAAAAGAATTAAGTGAATTAAGACTCGCGAGTGATTTTTTATTATCCTTGCAATCTGCGATGAACATTAATGCACAAAAAGATGTTAGTGTTTTAAGTTTAAATGACTTAAATGATATTTCACGACTTTTGCATAAAAAAGATAAAAAATACATTGATGCTAAAACCTCTCTTTTACAAAAAGCAATGCAAAGTATGCACACAACGGGAATTTATGTATATTATTTGCTTGCTTGTATGCAAAGAGATAAAAATTTTTACCAACGCTTTTTAGATAATGGAAGTTTGGTTTTTTATGAAGATAAAATTTATACAACAAAAAATTTTATTAAATTAAAAGATGCATTGAGAAATTTAAATTCTTTAGAAGATAAAGAATTGGAGTTTGATATCAGCGTGGTTTTTGCTTTAAAAAGATTAAAATTTAGCAAAATGGACTTAGAGCAGTCTTTTTTGGATTTTAGATCAATTTTTTATAGAAAGCACAGTTTTGGCATTTTAAAGCTTTTGCTTGATAGTGCTTTGCTTTATGATTTGTTTAAGCCTTTTATGATGATGCGTTTTATTTTAAATGATGAAGGTGTTTATAGTGTTGATGAGCAAGCTTTTTTGGCCTTGTATGAATTTGAAAAATTGCAAGATAATGAAATTTTGCAAAGTTTAAGTGCTGATGAAAAAATGATCTTAAAAATTGTGATTTTAATGAGCGCGCTAAGAGAAGAAAATGAAATTTCTTTGGGGAACATCTATAGGGCGTATTGTGCGAAATTAGAACTTAGCAACGAAATTTTAGAATTTGGTTTGAAGTTTTTAAAAAACTATAATGCCATGAAAGACATCATTGAAAAAGAAGATATTTATAATCCCATCATCGTTTGCACCTTGCTTTCAAAAATTGAAAATTTAAAAAATCTCGATCTGCTTGCTTTGTTGACCTTAAATGCTGCTAAGGCAAGTAATTGTGCGAGCCATTTTTTCATTAAAAGTTTAGATAAATTGGTTCTTAATGCAAAAACTGCATTTGAAGATGAGAATTTAATTGATGAAACCTCAAGGCGAGTAAAAAAAGAGCAAACCCTTAAAAGAAGTAAGATTTTTATCGATTTAAGTCCTAATATGCAAGATAAAATTGCGCATATAAAATCCAATTTATTTTTTATTAAAAATTCTTTTGAGGATATCGTTAAAATTGCCTTAATTGCCAATGAAAATTCAAGTAAATTTTGGTTTAATAATGAGAAAAATCTTATTTTTGAAATGACAGCAAATAAGGGTTTAAATTTAGAAAAGATTTTATCGGCTTTGGCAAATTTAAATTTGGTATTTATGAGTTTTTTTGAGCTTTTTGATGAAAAAATTTATTTAAAATTTGAATATAATAACATTATAAGCGATGAACAAAAGCAAAATTTGGCTTTTTTATTGGAAGCAAATTTGCATAAGAACGATAAAAATAAAGCTCTTGCAAAGCCAATCATTAAAAAAGAAGAGTTAAAATTTGATCTTGAGTATTCAAAAACCTATGCAAAATTAAGCATTAATGCTAAGGATCAGCAAGGCTTAATGGCGTATGTGATGAATGTTTTTAATGAATTTAAGCTCGATTTAAGTGCGGCAAAAATTCAAACTATTAGACAAAGAACGCGCAATATTTATATTTTTAGAAAGGATTCTAATCTAATAGAACAAAGGCAAAATATTTTAAAATCTTTAATAAGCGAGTAAAAAATGTGTGGAATAGTAGGATATATAGGAAAAAACGAAAAAAAACAAACCATTTTAAATGGACTTAAAGAGCTTGAATATCGTGGTTATGATAGCGCGGGATTAGCTGTGATGAAAGATGGAGATTTAAGTTTTTTTAAGGCAGTAGGAAAGCTTGAAAATTTGGCAAACAAATGTGCAAATTTCACAAGCGAAGGTTATGGTTTTGCTATAGGACACACTAGATGGGCAACCCATGGAAAACCAACAGAAATTAACGCGCATCCGCATTTGGGCGAGTATTCTTGCGTGATTCATAATGGCATTATAGAAAATTATAAAGAGATTAAAGATAAATTAGAAAGTAAAGGTATTGGTTTTTTAAGTCAAACAGATACTGAAGTGATAGTTAGGCTTTTTGAATTTTACGCAGCGCAAATGGAAGTTTTCAAAGCTTGGGAAAATACCATTAAAGAACTTCGTGGAGCTTTTGCTACGCTTTTAATCACAAAAAAAGAGCCAAATCGTGTATTTTTTGCTAAAAATGCAGCCCCTTTAATCATAGGAAAAAATAGTCAAAATGAAGTTTATTTTTCTAGTGGCGATGCGCCTTTAATAGGACTTTGCGAAGAAGTGATTTATCTTGAAGATTTGAGTTTTGGATACGCTAATGAAAACGAGCTTATTATTTATGAAAATGATCAATTAAAACAAAATATTTTTACAAAACTTTCAGGTGATAAGGCTTATGCAAAAAAAGATGGTTTTCGCTTTTTTATGGAAAAAGAAATTTACGAGCAAAGTCGCGTGATGAGTGAGGTTTTAATGGGTAGAATTCAAGGCGAAGAAGTGATTTTTGATGAGCTTGAAAATGAAAATTTAAACAATGTGGATGAGATCACGCTTTGTGCTTGTGGGACAAGTTATCATGCGGCTATGGCAAGTGCTTATTTATTTGAAAGAATTGCAAAAGTTAAGGCTAAAGTAGAAATTGCTAGCGAATTTCGTTATCGAGAAGCCATTGTAAAGCCAAATTCTTTATTTATTGTAATTTCTCAAAGTGGCGAAACAGCTGATACTTTAGAGGCTTTAAAAATCGCAAAAGAACAGGGTGCGAAAACCTTTGCAATATGCAATGTGGATAATTCTAATATCGTTCGTTTGGCGCACTTAAGTCTTTTAACGCGTGCAGGTATTGAAAAAGGTGTGGCATCAACTAAGGCTTTTGCAACACAGGTTTTAACCCTTTGGATGTTAGCCATTTTTATGGCACAAAAAAGGAATTTAAATGTTGTAAGTGAAATCAAAGCCCTTTTGCATACGCCAAATTGCGTGATTGTGAAACAAAATTTACATGAAAAAATTCATCGTTTATCCAAGCGTTATTTAGATGGACACGGCTTTTTCTTTATAGGAAGAGATGTTTTTTATCCTTTGGCTTTAGAGGGGGCTTTAAAACTTAAGGAATTATCTTACTTACATGCTGAAGGCTATCCGGCTGGAGAGATGAAGCATGGACCTATTGCTTTGGCTGATTCTAAGCTTTATACTATAGCTTTAATGCCAAAAAATATGCTTTATGAAAAAACCAAGTCAAATGTCGAAGAACTTATCGCAAGGGATTCTACTGTGCTTAGCATTTCGCCTTTGGAATTTGATTTGAGTGATGATTTTATCAAAACAAATGAGCAAAGCCACTATATGTGTGAATTTTTTGAAATGATGGTGATCACCCAACTTTTGGCTATGGAAATTTCCATAAGACTTGGCAATGATGTGGATATGCCAAGAAATTTAGCCAAAAGCGTAACGGTTGAATGATTTTCGTGCAGTTTTAGTTGCAAACTGCACAGCTTCTTTTAAATTTTAAATCAATTTTAATTTCTAAGCTAAATTTATGTTATTTTTTGTTTAAATACAAGGATATTTTTAGAAAGGTAAAGATATGGAATATAGAATCGAACACGACACTATGGGTGAGATCAAAGTCCCAAACGACAAGTATTGGGGAGCACAAACTGAGAGAAGTTTTGAAAATTTCAAAATTGGTTGTGAAAAAATGCCAAAGGTTTTAATTTATGCTTTTGCAAATCTCAAAAAATCTCTAGCTTTGGTAAATAACAAGCTTGGCAAACTTGATGATACTAAGAAAAACGCTATTGTGCAAGCTTGCGATGAGATAATCGTGGGTAAATTTGATGATAATTTCCCACTTGCGATTTGGCAAACAGGTTCGGGTACACAAAGTAATATGAATATGAATGAGGTGATTGCAAATCGTGCTACTGAAATTATGGGCGGGGATTTTCGTAAAGAAAAATTAGTGCATCCAAACGATCATGTAAATATGTCTCAAAGCTCAAACGATACTTTCCCAACTGCTATGAGCATAGTTGCGGTAGAGCAAGTAGAGAAAAAACTTATCCCAGCACTCGATGAATTAATCGCTACTTTTGAAAAAAAGGTAAAAGAATTTGAAGGCATTATAAAAATCGGTCGCACGCATTTACAAGATGCAACTCCGCTTACTTTAGCGCAAGAATTTAGCGGATATTTATCTATGCTTTTGCACTCAAAAGAGCAAATCATCGCTTCACTGCCAACTTTAAGAGAATTAGCGATTGGTGGGACAGCAGTAGGAACAGGACTTAATGCACATCCAGAATTAAGCGAGAAAGTAAGTGAAGAGCTTAGCAAACTTATTGGTACAAAATTTGTCTCAAGTCCAAATAAATTCCACGCTTTAACAAGTCATGATGCGATCAATTTTACCCATGGGGCAATGAAAGGCTTGGCTGCAAATTTAATGAAAATAGCAAATGATATCAGATGGCTTGCTTCAGGTCCTAGATGTGGTCTTGGTGAGCTTATTATCCCAGAAAATGAGCCAGGAAGTTCTATTATGCCAGGTAAGGTAAATCCTACTCAATGTGAAGCGATTACTATGGTTGCGGTGCAAGTAATGGGAAATGATGCAGCTATTGGCTTTGCTGCGAGTCAAGGAAATTTCGAGCTTAATGTATTTAAGCCAGTAATTATTTATAATTTCTTGCAAAGTCTTGATTTACTTGCTGATTCTATGCATTCATTTAATATCCATTGTGCCATAGGAATTGAACCAAACCGCGAAAAAATCGATCATAATTTGCACAATTCCTTAATGTTAGTAACTGCATTAAATCCGCATATTGGTTATGAAAATGCAGCAAAAGTAGCTAAAAATGCACATAAAAAAGGCATTTCATTAAAAGAAAGTGCTATGGAATTAGGACTTGTTAGTGAAGAAGACTTTAATAAATTCGTTGATCCTACTAAAATGATAGGTCCAAAAGCTTAATTTTTAATTTATTCTGCCAATCTAGCATAATAATACTAGAAAGGCAGGCAATGATAATTCGAGCTTTTAACAATCCTTTTGCAAATTTTAATATTAATATCAAAAAAGAAAATAACTCTTCTTTAAATTTAAATACTCCAAATACAAAATCATCTAATATCATAAATAATAATTTACGATAAATCACAAGCAGTAAGTAAAATACTAGGCTATGGCGTAGATAAAAATGGCTTCTTCACGAGTGATTTTAATGAGAAAGCAGGTATTCCAAAAGATTATAAGATTTATGCTAAAGATATGGAAAATTTTATTAACAAGCAACAAGATGATAATAACTATTCTTCAACTTACTTTCAAGTAGATATAGCAAAAACTTTAGGTAATGCCTATAAAGTTTTTTCACAACTTGTTCCACAAAATTCAAATTCTAGCTTTTCTGCACAAGATTTAGCAAATATCCCTTATGCTTTTACTGTGGATAAAAATTTAAATGTAAACAAAACCTATACTTTTGAAGAATACAGTAAAAATTTTCTCACGATTAATCATAAAGGTAGTTTGACCTTTAATACTATGAAAAATCTTGGAGTTGGCATCAGTGTTAAACTTATGCCGATTGATGCTGGTAGTATTTTTTATAATGATAGCATTGCTTTTATTGATAAAAATGTGTATAAAAATTTAGATGGTAGTGTAGATAAAGGCGGAGTTTTAATGGCTTTTGTTAATAATACAAATTTTTCAACCTCGTATAGAACTTTTTTAGTAAAAAGTGAAACAAATTTACTTGGAAAACTCATAAATATAGACGGAAATACAAATGAGGCAAAATTAAAAGAATTTCGCAATTTTATGAATGCTAATAAAATTCAAATTGCTTTTAAAAGTGGTTCGGGAGATGATATTTGGGATATTATTAGTGAAAAACTATCAATGAAACTTTTTATAAAAAGAAGTCAAGATATAGGAAATAGTACTTTGACTATACAAGCTATGAATTTAGATAAAGAATATCAAGAAATGATTAACTCTAATATGAGTTTAGAAGAATTTAAAACTAAATATCTTGATTTTAAACAAAGGCACGATGAATTTGTAAAATCACTAAAAGAAGCAGAAAAGGCAAAGGGGATAGATTATGATAAATATCCTACTGGAAAGCCTATTGATGATACAAAAGCAATTGAAGAAGCACAAAAAAAGAGAAAACCTATACAGGCAGAAAGTAAAAACAAAGAAACTTACAAAGATGATAATAAAATGAATGAACTTTTAAAAAAGCTACTAGAAACTAAATTTGGCACAAGCGATGAGCTAGAAATTCTTTTTGGCGAAAATTTTAAAAGTGAATTTAGTGATGATGATATAGGGGAATTTAATAAAATTCTTTCTTTAAATTCTGCACCAAAAAACATAGATATTAAGGCTTAAATTGTTTTTATAATGATTTGGATATTTTCTTTATGTAAGATTTAGCCTATACAATTTAAAAACAACTAAAATATTTTTAGGTTTTCATTGCTCTTGGTAAGAATAACAATATTTCATTCCTATTTTTTGCATGATTTTCCCGCTGCTTGGATTATTTTCATCGTGTGTTGCTGTGATGTAGGGAATATTTTCGTTTTTTAAAAATTTTAAAAGCATTTGGCTTGCTTGTGTGGCAATGCCTTGATTCCAAAATTTTTCACAGAGTGCGTAGCCAAGTTCATAGCCATCATTTGTATCTATATTGATATAACCTATAGGATAATTATCGCTTTTTAAGCAAATGGCAAAAAAATATTTTTGATTTTTTATTTTTTGTTTGTAAAATCTTTTTGCTTCAGTTATATTTTTTAAGGCAAACCATGGTAAAAAGGTATTTACTTTTTCATCTTTTAGCAAAAAATACAAAGCTTTTATATCATTTTCATTAAAATATCTAAGTATCAATCTTTCATTTTCTAGTTTAAAATCTATTTTTTCTTTCAATCAAAGTCCTAGCTTTGCGAATTTTGCTGATAGGTTTTGGCTATGAAACTTTTAAATTCTTGTTCATTATTTTCTGTGTTATTTTTGGAATTTGTAGAGTCTTTGGAGTTTTCTTTGTCTTTTGTTTCTTCTGTTTTTTCCTTATCTTTTTGTGCTTCCTCAGCCTTTATTTTCATAGCTTCAGCTCTTGCTTCAAATTCCATTTTAACAGCATTTGCAGCGACTTTATAATCTTGTGGACTAGGATCGGCTGGCGCCATTGCGGCGGCTATGATTTGACGTGCGTTGGCTATGGTTTCTTCGGGTGTCCTTCCTTTTTGCATTTTTATAGGCACTTCGCCCGCTACAGCATACATTTGATTATCAGGACCTCTGGTGTATGTAAAACTTGCAGCACCTGCTAAGCCTCCACCTGCAGCTTGGTGCGCTGCTTCGTGGGCTTTTACATTTCTATCAATGCTTTGAAGTTCGCGAAGTTGTTGTAGTTGCTTTGCATCAAGCTCAACTCCATTTACATTTTGGGTTTGTTTGTTTTCTTTATTTTCTTTTTCATCGGTATTGGAAATTGAAGAATTTTGGGTTAGGGAATTTGAATTTTTTATTTCTTTAGAAGAGTTTTTAGAATAATCATAAAAATTACTATTAGCATTAATTTGCATTTTACCCTCCTAAAAATTTTTATTTTTATTCTACTTATTTTGACTAAAGAATGGATAAATTTTGTAAAATATTTAAAAATATTTTCAAGGAAAAAAATGTTTTACGAAAATGATTTAATTTATATGGAAAAAGAAGAGTCGCAAGTGCCTTGGATTAAGATTTTTACTAAAGAAATTTATAAAGAATTTAGTGATTGTCCTAGTAATTTGCAAAAAGAGCTTTTTGATAAAATTTTACTTTGCGAAAAGGCTATGATAGAGTTTTATAAACCTGAAAAAATTAATATAGCTTCTCTTGCAAACTATGTTCCAAGAGTGCATTTTCATATTATGGCACGTTTTAGAGATGATGCGTTTTTTCCTGAGTGTATGTGGGGAAAGCAACAAAGAGAAGTTAAGGATTTAAAATTGCCAAGTTTTGATGATTTTGTTTCTTTTTTGAAAATGAAAATTGATTAATTTAAGAATTATTTTCATTATTATGTTTTTGTTATTTTTTGTTTGTTAAATTTACACTTTCAATTAAAATTTTATAAGGAGAAAAGATGAAAAAAATTCTTTTAAGTTCGCTTGTAGCGGTTTCTTTGCTTAGTTCTGGATTATTGGCTAAAGAATACACTTTAGACAAAACCCACACTGATGTTGGCTTTAAAATTAAACATTTGCAAATTAGCAATGTAAAAGGAAATTTTAAAGATTATGATGCTGTGATTGATTATGATCCTGCGACAAGTGAATTTAAAAAACTTGAAGCAACTATTAAAGTAGCATCTGTTGATACGGATAATAAAACAAGGGATAATCACCTCCAGCAAAATGATTTTTTCAAAGCAAAGCAATATCCTGATATGACTTTTGTGATGAAAAAATATGAAAAAACAAGCAATGATGAAGGTAAAATGAGCGGAACTTTAACCATAGCTGGTGTTTCAAAAGATATAGTTTTAGATACTGAAATCGGTGGCGTAGCTAAAGGTCCAAATGGCAAAGAAAAAGTAGGATTTTCTTTAAGTGGAGAAATCAAAAGATCGGATTTTAAATTTTCTCCAAGCACTCCAACTTTAACTTTAGGCGATGAAATCAAGCTTACTATCGAAGTTGAAGCTAACGAAAAATAATCAAAGCTCCTTTTTTGGAGCTTAATTTTCTTTCAAACTTTCTTCTAAAGACTTTTCGTATTTTGCTACACTAATGTGAATGTTAAAATTTTCACTTTTACTCAGACTAGAATTTAAAAGCGTGTTTTTGATTTTTTCTAATTTTTCTGAGTCTTTTTCATTTTTTAAGATGCAAATAAATTGATTTTGATGAAAAAAAACTTTTGTTTTTAGTGAGGTTTGGATAAATTTAGCCATTTTTTTCAAAAAAGATGAGGATAAATTTTCAAAATGCAAAATACCTAAAAACATCCCTTCTTTACCCAAACAAAAGCGTTTTAGTGCTTTGTAATTTTTTAGTCCCACGCTAGAATCATAAAAGGCATTTTTATAAGTTTTAAAGCCAAGATAAAATACAAAAATCAAAGATGAAAATTCAAAATACGAAGCTTGTAAGCTTGGAATAAATAAAAATTGAATGTAAGAAGCGATAAAAGCGGCGAGCAAATACCATTCTTTTGTTCTTAAATTTAAAAATAACAAAAATAAAATTTCAGCCAAAAAACATAAAAAACTAATGGTGCTAATAGGATGAAAAATTCCAAGTTCAAAACTCCCCAAAGAGCCATTAAAAACCGTGCTTTTACTTAAAAAAAGTGATAAAAACAAAGTAAAAAGCAAAATGAAAATTTTATTTAAATTGATTTTATCGAAAACTAAAATTCCATTTTGAGTGATGATAAAGAGTAAAAATACAAAAGGCAAAAACAAAGAAACAAACAAATGTGCTTGATAAATACTACTATAAAGATAAATGAGTCTAAAGCTTAGCAAAGCTAGAGCGAGAAAGAAAATTTTTGTATTTTTAAGGTAAAAAGATAAAAAAAGAGCCAAAATTTCAAATACAAAACTAAAAACACTTAAAGATTGCAAAAAAAACATAATAAGCCTTTGATAAAGTTATGGTAGAAATTTTATAGAAAAAAGCTTAAAAGTGGGTTTTAATCAAATAAACTTGGTTCTTTTTGATTGTAAATTTTTTTAAAATTTTCAAAGGAACTCATGTAATAATCAACTTTTTTATTTTTGACTAAACTTACATAGATAGCACAACTTCTAGCTTGACAATTAATTTGTTTTTTTTGATTAAATTCAATGTCAGTGAAAATATCATATTCTACGAGTTTTTCTGCATCTTTGGATTGCATTAAGGCTTGTATGTAAATAAAATCATAAAATGAACTTTTAGGTTCTAGCTCATACCGCTTATTTTCGTATTCAAAATGTGATAATTTGGCTGTTTTATGATTTTCTAAAAATTCTTTAATGCAATTTTTGCTATCTAATGATTTATCTTCGTAAAGAATTTCTTTAAAACTATATTCTTTATTTTTATCTTTAAATACTTTTGCTGATTGAAAAATACATTCGACAGAATAACCATCCAAAGTTAAATTAAAAGCACTAAACTGTGTTCCTAAATTTTCAGATTTTGTTGAAATTTCTAGAATTTTTTTATCAGGATATTGTTTTTTAATCGCTTCATGGAAAGATTTAATGCTTTTTTGCTTTTGGCTTTTTGCAAAGCCATTAAAGTATTCAAATTCAGCTTCTATTTCTTTATAAAATTTCTCATTATCTGTTAAAAAATAAATTCTTTTTGCCATATTTTATCCTTTTTTGTCATTATTTAATTTTGTTTCTAATAAAATGAATTAATTTTTTTATATATAGGGGAGTGGAATTATGCATTATAATTAAACTCCTACCGTATGCCCAAGATGCTCAAGTAATGCTTGTGCGTTTTGATCTATTAGACCATAAACTACAGCAAAGATTGTAGCTATTTTTTCATAGTGATTATATTCTTTATTATTGATAGTTCTAATAAAAGAATTATTTTCTTCTTTCGCTTCTTCGGTAATTTGAAGATATTGATACAATAATATCCCTAAATTATATTGATATATGTTAGCAAAGTTAGATAAATTAAGAATGTGATTGTCTATATTTTTCGAAACAAGTTCTATGTCTATGGGGCCTAAGACATGAGACATTGTTTTTTCTATTTCTGATTTTAATTGTTCATAGTTTGCGTATTGAATATAATTGTTAAATTTGGCTTTAAACCGCGTTTGCTCATTAGCATATTCTATAATAACAATTTTTTCTTTAAGATAGGTTAGAATGCTTGAAAAACTTTTTTTCCAAATATTAAAATGTGAGAAATCCGGAGTTTGAGAAAGTAGATTTATATGCCAAAATGGATGCAAGATTGCAAGTTCGACATAATATAATTCATCTATTTTTTCTAATGTTTGAAAAAATAATACTTGAGAAGATAAAAAATTGGAATTTTTCCAGCACGAAATACAACATGCGCAACTAGTAGAAATATAAATCATTTTTCCAATAGGGGTTTGTATATTCTTACCGCAAATCTTGCATTGAAAAATCATCATGTTAAAAGTGTCCTTTTTTTAAAAAATTAATAAAATACATATCATTTCTCTCCTTTATTATTTGCAGAACTAACAGAAAATATCTTCATCTTTATAAAAATATTTATGTTCATAGGGATAATATTCCATAATATATTTTCGCTCAACTATTCTTTGAAATAAAATTTCTGCTTGTGGATCTGTTGGTTGATTTAAATCTCGTGCTTGTCGATTTATCGTTCTTGTTTTTCCGCCGACATTGTATTCTACAACATCATCAAATAAAGCCTTTAAATCTTTTAAAGTTCCTCCTCTTGGAGATTTTGTCGCTGCGTTGGCTATGCAATAAAGCCTTTTATTATTACTCTCCCAAAGAATTCTTGGGCTAATTATAACGATATGGGGATCTTTAAGAGAACCATTGTTTACAAATTTATCAAAAACAAAATGGTTTATATCGGTGATTGATAATGAAATGAAATCAAGTAAACCATCGAGCCTCATTTCATCATTTTTAGAATAAAACCAACCTCTTTTTTGAAGTTCTGCAACGGATAATATACCGTATTTGTCAATAGATTTTATATTTTTCCCATTTGTAAAATGAACTAATTTTGTTATCTTGCGACTTTCAATAAAAGATTTTATGGGATTATTATAACTTACAAAACCATCATTATATACATTTCCAAATGAATCTAAAAACATTGTTTATCCTTTTCTTTTATCAATTTGATCTGTTAGACCATATAAAGACCCATTTATATAAGAAAAGCAATGTCCTACAGTAAATCCCATATCATCGCTTTTATGATATTTGCAAATTGCTTCTACTGTGTTATATAATTGAGCCAGTGCTTGCCTATATTTTATGCCGTGTTGTTCAATTTTTATGCAAGTTTCATGTCTTTGTTTTAATAATGTATCAATATCAATCTTTTGCAACTTCTCTAATTGATCAAATTGCGTATAAACCATATCAAAGCCTATATCATAGGTATTTTCCAATTCTTTTTGTGGTATTATTGTTTGCTTTAGTGTAGGAATTTGCAATTCTCCTATTTTTGTGTTAATCTTATGGACAATTTGCAAATGATTAATTATACAATTAACACTAGCTGCTGCTACATTTTCTTCGTTTTCCCCATAATATTTTTTTTGTATTGTTTCAATCTTTGACATAGCAGATAGTGGACCTGAGGTTTTTCCACCATCAAGATATATCCCAATGCGGACTAATTCCCATTCTACAGCTGATCTTAAACACCAAACAGGATAGAAGATTTTAATTTCATCTTTAAGAATTTGATCCATTTGCTTTAATGCATTTAAAAATTTAACTTGTTTTGTAAGCCTATGAAAATCTTCGTTAAAAAGTTGAAATAATGGTAGCCCCATAGTTTTTAATTTTTTTTCTAGACAATCTATGCATAAATTACCAAATAAATAATATATTTGTTCCAGTGGTCTCTCGGCGCGTTTTTGACAAGAGCAACATTTTGCTTCTATCATTTTTTCTTTTGATATTTTCATTTTTTCCCCTGAATTAAAATCATAAAAATGCATTATACCCCCCCCCATAAAATTAAACTTAAGAAATAGTTTTTAATAAATAATATTTATAAATACATTATAATAATGTTTAAAATCAACAATAGAATATTAAAGTTCAATAAAAGTTTTAATTTTTTCGCTACAATTTTCTAAAAAATTTTAGTTAAAAACAAAAGGAAAATTATGGTTGAAGTTAAAAACCTTACTATGCGTTTTGCAAATCAGCTTTTATTTGAAAATGTAAATTTAAAGCTTGTTCGTGGTCAAAGATACGGACTAATTGGCGCTAATGGTGCGGGAAAATCTACTTTTTTAAAAATTCTTTCAGGTGAGTTAGAGTCAAGTAGTGGAGAAGTTGTATTTGATGAGGGTTTAAAAATTGCAGTTTTGGGCCAAGATCAATTCGCTTTTGAAAACTACACCATTAAAGATGCGGTAATGTGTGCGAACAAGCGATTATACGATGCTTTGAAAGAAAAAGAAAAGCTTTATATGAGCGAAGAATTTACTGATGAAATCAACGAGCGCTTAGGCGAACTTGAAATGATAACGGCTGAAGAAGATCCAAATTACGACTGTGAAACGCGTTGCGAGAAAATTTTAAGTTCTTTAAAAATCAAAGATTTTAATGCTTTAATGAGCACCTTACAAAGTGCGGACAAATTTAAAGTTTTACTCGCACAAGTCTTATTTTTGGGTGCTGATGTGCTTTTTTTAGATGAGCCCACAAATAACCTTGATTTAGAAGCGATTTCTTGGCTTGAAAATGAGCTTTTAAGACACGAAGGAACTTTGGTTGTCATTTCTCACGATAGACACTTTTTAAACAAAATTTGCACAAGAATTTTAGATGTGGATTTTAAGCAAATTCGTGATTTTGCTGGAAATTACGATGATTGGTATATGGCTTCGACACTTTTGGCAAAACAAGCCGAGCTTAAACGCGATAAAACCTTAAAAGAAAGAGAAGAATTAGAAAATTTCATCCGCCGTTTTAGTGCCAATGCTTCTAAGGCAAAGCAAGCTACAAGCCGCGCAAAAGCTTTGGAAAAATTAGAGCTTGAAGAGATTAAAATTTCAAGTCGCAGAGATCCGAGTATTGTTTTTAGGACAAATCGCGAGATAGGCAATGAAGTTCTGGAGCTTAAGGGTATTAGCAAAGCTTATGATAAAGAATTGTTTTCAAATTTGGAATTAAAAATCGAAAAAAACGACAAAATCGCCCTAATCGGCGCTAATGGTGTGGGTAAATCAAGCTTAGCTAAGATTATAGCAAGTGCTATTGCTCCAGATAGCGGAGTGTTACATTTAGGAGCAACCATAGAGCTTGGATATTTTCCTCAAGATACGAGTAATTTAATATGTGAAAATTTGAAACTTTATGAATGGCTTATGAGTGAAAAATTCAAAGACTTAGACGAAATACGAAAGTGTTTAGGTAGAATGCTTTTTAGTGGTAATGATCAAGAAAAAATGGCAGCGAGTTTAAGCGGGGGAGAAAAACATCGTTTGATGTTGTCTAAACTTATGCTGGAACGCCCAAATTTTCTGCTTTTAGATGAGCCTGATAATCATCTAGATCTTGAAAGCATTATCGCACTTGGCGAGGCTTTGTATAATTTTAAAGGTGTAGTACTTTGCATCAGCCATGATAGAGAGCTAGTTTCTGCCTTTGCTAATCGTATTTGGCATTTAGAAAATGGAAAACTCACGGATTTTCGTGGGACTTATCAAGAATTTTTAGGAGAAAATGATGGCTAAATTTAGGGTTCAATACAGTGCAGGCTTTGGGCATTTTACTCAAAATCACAAGGGTTTTGGGCCAACTATTTATATAGAAGAAATTGTTGAATTTGACAATGGAAAAGATTATTTTGACTATATGGATTTTTATAAGGCTTATTCAAAGGAAGATGATACTTATTTTCACATTAGTTTTTTAGAAGATAGGCCTTTGAGTGATAAAGAGATTACTATTCGTAACGAATACCGCAAGCTTAGGGATATTAAATGCAAGCATGCAAAAGAAGAATTTATCCGCAATAACGAACTTGATATGGAGCATTTATCTACCAACGGAGACTAATGCAAAACTAAACTTTTCGGAATGAAATTTGCTTGTTTTTTGAGCATATTTTGAAAAGGAGAGATTTATGCAAGTAACTTACAAAACCATCAGCTCTTATGAATATGATGTGCAAAGTGGGATTTTTAAGAAGGTGGATAAGGAAGTGGAAGATGCTTCTGGTTCTAAACAAAGTTTTATGGATATGGTTTTAGCAAATCAAGAAAATGAAAACGATGTTTTCAAAGAAAGTTTTGTTAGTAGCAATCAAAATTCCTTTAACACAGATAGTGCGTATGCAAGTAAAGCTAATCTTTACGCATATAAATTCAAACAAGATCAAGGCATCCAAAGTGAAGAAGTTGGCACACAAACTTCGAGTAAACACTCATCTATGCTTAATGATATTTTGAATGCTTTGTGAGTTTCCCTCCTTTTTGGAGGGTTTTAGTTTAAAATTAGTTTAAAAATTGCAAATTTAGAGGCGAAAAATTTTTACAAAAATCTTGCAGTTTTTTCTTTTCTTCTTCGTTTAGGCTGATATTTAAAATGATTTTATCTTCTTTAAATTCCTTATAAAATTCAAAAGAATTTTTGTTTAAAAAATGTTCTATTTTTCCTAAATTTGCAAAATCCACACAAATTTTTTGCTCACTTTTAAATTCAAAAGTAATTAAATTGGCACAGCTTATAGCAGCATTTGCTGCGTCGCTATAAGCTCTTACAAGTCCGCCTGTGCCAAGTTTTATCCCACCAAAATATCGCACTGTGACTATAGCCACATTAACTAAATCATATCCTCTTAAAACATTTAAAGTCGGCATTCCTGAAGTGCCTTTTGGCTCTCCATCATCGCTTTTATCTTCTATGATTTGATTTAAGTCATTCAAAGCGCGGTAAGCATAGACAAAATGCACGGCTTTTGGGTGTTCTTGTTTGAGATTTGTGATTAAAATTTTAAATTCTTTAAAAGGACAAAGGAAGGATAAAAAAGTAGATTTTTTAATTTCGATTTGTGTTTTGTAAATTTTATCAACACTTTGCATTTTTGCCTTTTTGGATATAATTTTCAAAATTATACAAGGTTTTATATGCTAAAACAAATTTTTTCTTATTTTAAAAAGCAAAATTATGTTTTTATAGAAGCAAATTCTTTTCAAAAAATTTTGTGTATTTGGTGTTTGATACTTGCTTTGATTGCTGGTATAACTTCTATTAATAAATTTCATTGGCAAGATGAAGAAATTCAGGCAAAAATGTTAGCGTATATAAAAAAATTAGCACAAAAAGATGAGTTGAGATATGAAAAATTACTTCAAAACATGAGCCAAGCAGATGAAAAAGATTTGCTTGAAGGCAAATACAATAGTAAATTTTTAACTTTAAAAGATTAAATAGAGATTATTGCGCATTTTATTGTTGAAATTTGTGGTATTTTTATTTTAGTCTTTATACTTTTTAATGCCATTTATTGGCGAAATTTTTTATTTTTATTGATGGTTAATGTTGTCTTTTTCATTCTCATCATTCCTTTTAAAATGTGGCATAATACTAATATTTATTTTTTCTTGTTGTATTTTTGTTTATCTTTGTTGATTTTAAGAATGTTTAAAAATTTCTTGGCATTTTTTAATACTTTGGCTTTTTGTGTTATTTGGCTTGTGCTTTTTAATGTCCATATTAGTTGATATTTTAAGCTTAATTTTGTAAAATCCTTGCTATGGAAAAAATCAAATATTATAAATTTATTATCATTTTACTTAGTCTTGATTTGTTGGCTTTGCTTTATGGAATTTCAACACTTAGCATTAGTTTTGATGAGGCGAAAATTTATTTTTATGAACATTCTTTACTTTCTTATCTTGCACATTTTGGGACTTTTATTTTTGGACAAAATGACTTTGGTTTGCGACTTCCTTTTTTATTTTTTCATGTTTTAAGTTGCATTTTGCTTTATCTTTTGGCCAAAAAATACACCAAAACCGACTTAGATGCTTTTTTATCTTTATTGGTTTTTATTTTATTACCCGGAACAGTTGCTAGTGCTTTATTGGTTAATGAAGCTTCTATTGTGATTTTTTTAAGTTTGGCCATACTTTATTGTTATGAATATAATAAAAAAACCCTTTGTTATATTCTTTTAATTTTGGCTTTATTTATGGATAAATCCTTTAGTATTTTGTTTTTAACTTTTTTCTTTTTCGCTCTTTATAAGAAAGAGCGGACTTTTTTCATTGTAAATTTGGTATTATTTGGTTTATCAATGAGTTTTTACGGTTTTGATACGGGCGGAAAACCTAAGGGATATTTTTTGGATACTTTGGGAATTTTTGCAGCTTGTTTTTCTCCTCTTGTTTTTATTTATTTTTTCTATGTGATTTATAGATCTTTGTTTAAGGGTGAAAAAAGCTTACTTTGGTTTTTAATGAGTGTGACTTTTGTTTTTTGTTCTTTATTATCAATGAGACAGAAGTTATATTTAGAAGATTTTTTACCCTTTTGTGTAATTTGCACGCCTTTACTCATTAAAACTTTAATGGCAAGTTATAGAGTGCGTTTGCCAAAATTCAGACTAAAGTATAAAGTTTTTATAGAATGCAGTATGATTTTTTTACTGTTTTGTTATTTGATTATCATTTTTAATCCTTTGCTTTATTATGTCATAAAGTCTAAAAATTCACATTTTGCAAATAATTATCATGAAGCCAAAGAGCTTGCGCAAAAATTAAAAGAAAAAGGGATTTTTCAAATTTCTACAAATGAAGAATTAGGACTTCGTCTAAAATTTTACGGGATTGAAAAAGGGGCAAAATTTGCTTTAAAGCAAAGCGGTAAAAAAAATACAAATTCTAAAGATCAAATCACCATACAACTTGGAAAATTCACTCAAATTTATAAAATTCAAAGTTTATAATTAATGAAACAAGCTTTTAGTGTATTAGAATTTGTTTTTGTTATGGTGATCGTGGGTTTTATTTTAGCTATAGCAAAATTTTTTTACACCAAAGATGATTTGTTAATGGGTGCAAATGCGATATTAAACGATATTCGTTATACAAGAACTTTGGCCTTAATACAAGAAAGCTTTAGAATTCCTAATACTTCATTAAGTGTTGCAAAAGATGAGTGGTTTAAGAGTCGTTGGCAAATTTATTTCATTCGTTCTAAAAGTGCTACAAATAATGAGCAAACTTATACGATTTTTCTTGATAAAAATGGTGATGGAAATGCCAATATTGGCAAGATAAATGAGAATATAGATAGAGAAATTGGCGTTGATATTTTAAATTCTAAAAAATTAATGAACTCAGGTCAGAGTGGGGTAATTAGCAAGGATGATGAAAGGGCAAGTAAGAGATTTAACATAGAGCAAAGCTATGGTATTGAAAGGGTTGAATTTAAAGGATCTTGCACTGGAAGTACTCGGATAATTTTTGATGAATTTGGAAGGCTTTATTCGCCTTTGCGTAGCACTAAACGCGCTTATGATAAGACTCTTGCTTTAAAAAGCGATAATTGCATCATTAAACTAAGTAATAAAGCTCAAAAAAGTGTTTGCATAGTGATAGAAAACGCAAGTGGTTATGCTTATATTCCTAAATTTCAAAACACAAACACACAGTTGGTATTGTTAAAAAACAAGCAACAAGCTTGTTCTAAATTATGATTATTCGTTAAAATGAAAATTAAATTCTTTTGTGCCATCTACTGAATTTGTAACATCTTCAAAACCTTCTTTAAGCATAATTTGAGATAGCTTATTTCCATCGTTTCCTCTGTAGCAATGAGTAACGATAGGTTTTTTACCATTTTGACTTGCTTTTTTAATATGATCTAAAATTTCAGGCGTCATTTTTGCCTCAGGGACATTGATGGCATTTTTAAAATGAGCTTTGACATAATCTTCTTTTAATCTCGCATCCAAAATAATTACCTCTCCTTTATCTGCTAATGCTTGCAGATCTTTGCCTTTAATATTTTTTTGTTTATATAAGGTATAGTTATATGTGTTAAGATCAGGTGCGACAATGATTTTTTTCTTGATATTTGCTTGGGTTAGAATGTTTGCTGCATTTTTAATATCTTTTATCTCATTGCTAATTAAGATTATATTTTCCTCTCTTGTTGTATTTAAAAAATCAAAATTTTGATTTAAAGAATTTAAAGGGATGTTAATTGCATGTTTTAAATGTCCTTTTTTATATTCTGTTATATCGCGTAAGTCAACAACAAGATAGTTTTCTTTTTCTTCTATACTTTCTTGTAAGCGATTAAGTTCTTCGCCCATTATGCTACCACTAATTTGAGAAAAGCCTAATTCTAAAAATATCAATAGACCTAAAATCACTTTTTTCATTATTAAAACTCCTTAAATTGAAAATTTCAAGCAAAATTTATCAAACAAAACTTTTAATCACTCTTTAAAATTTTATTTCAACTATAAATGCGCAAAAAATAATGTAAAATCAAAATAAAATGTTACCGAAAGTTACCATTCCCCCCCCCCTGTATTTTTGGATAAAAGTGCTTCATTTTAAAGTGCTTTTTAAGTTTAAAATTAATAAACTTCAAATGCTTTTTATATGAGCGTAATATCAACAAATTTTAAAGGTTTATCAATGAAAGAATTTTTATTAAATAAAGTTTTTTTAATTTCTGTAGTGGCGGCAATGTCTTTGCAAGCAATTAATGATAATACCATGGCAGGGGGGGGGATTGGAAAATCTTTAATGCAGGGGAGGATAATTTAACAACATCAGAATTTTGCAAAACAGCTGATTGTACTCTGCAAGCACAAGAAAGTCAAAAACTTACTATCACTGATGTAGGTCTTAAATTCAGTGGAGATAATGGTTCGATTTCTATTTTATCTGATTTAGATTATACTATCAGTAAATCTCCTAGCGATGTGAGTGGTATTCCAAAGTATTCTGGTATATGGAATACTGGCAACTTGTCTTCGATTTTTGTTGCAAAAGATGTTACTTTAAATTATAAAAGTGCAGGTTCTTCAAGCTATTATCAGGCTTTCATTTATAATGATAAAAATGCAAAAATAGAAAGTATTGTAAATCAAGGAAAAATTAATATTGATTCTACTAATAATTTGATTTATAACGATAAAAATGCTCACATTGGTGCATTTATTAATGAAGGTGAAATTTATAGAGATGGCCCTACTCAAAGTTCATGGGGTGCAAGTATTGAGAATGAAGGAATTATTGATAATATTATTAATAAAGGCAAAATTACTTCAAATACAAAGGATGGAAATGATGTTTTAATCGGAAATTCAGGAACTATAGGAACTATCTTAAATGATAAAAATGGTGAAATAAATTTAAATCATTCTTTGTATGTTCAAACAGCAATGAGTTCTAATAGTGGTGTAGATAATATGATAAATCGCGGCGTGATTAATGCCAACTTTACGCCAAGTGACACTTCCGATAAATCAGTATTTGGTTTTATATGGAATATGTCGGATTTGAAATTTAAGCTTATTGAAAATGCAGGGACAATCAATCTAACCGATATGACTTTTGTTTATTTAAGAAGTGGAGCTGAGGATTTTATCAACACGGGCGCTATAAATATCAAAAACACAGGTAAAAATGATAATAAAATGGGTATATATATGAGTGATACTGATAGGTTTTATAATAATGGTAAGATTGATATGATTGTAGAAGATAATTCCAAAGAATATGTGGTGATACAAGGCTCTTCTATGACTAGTTTTATAAATGATACCAGCGGCATCATCTCCATCGACAAAGGTATAGCAGTGTATGCTAGCGACATCACCACCTTCACTAACTCAGGCATTATCT
>NZ_RYYL01000014.1 GCF_004378855.1 Campylobacter sp. US33a | reverse complement strand
ATAAAAATCACCAAAGTCATTATCTTTTACTTTATTTACTTTCATCTTTTTAAGTGCTTGTTTTTTAAAGGAAAAGAGTAAAAGAATTAAGAAAAGAGAAAAAAGATGAATGAAAGTATTTATGGAAGTTTAGAGTTTTATTCTAAAGAAACTCAAAGCACTCCTAGTGATAAAAGGGATTTAGGAGTATTTGGAGATGTTGCTCCTTATACTTTAGACCTTGCAGAAGGTTTTACTACTAAAGCTTTTGAAGGGATGAGCAATGAATAATTCTACTTTGCTTTGGAAAAGTAAGAGAAAAATTATTCCTTTTAGTTTGTTTTTTTGCTCTCTTTATTTTATATTAGCTTTTTTTCTGTGTTGGTTTTGTTGATTTGTTTTACTTAAAGAATCTTTGTGGTATAGTTTATTAGCTATATTTCTTACATTTTTTTATATTTCTGAATTGTATGAAACATTAAATTTTTAAATCTATAATTTTAACAGAGCAAGGATTAACATTAAAAATGCGGTGGTTTGATACGGAAATTTTCTATCCTTATGGAAGTTTTACTATAAAATCTATAACCATACAATTTATTAAATTTGATGAAACTATAAGTTTTTTATCAAATACTACTATTAAAAATTTTAAATTACTTAATGGTTTTGAATCTTTTGGTGGCTTTGAAAACAATCACACATTTAAAGAATTATGCGCCAAATATACACAAAAAGCTTTAGAAACTATGAATTTAGAAGAAAAAGTAAATCTTTATAAGCTTTATCAAGCAAATATAGAAATATTTTTTAATCAAGAAATAGATCACAATGTTTTTATTATTGATTTTCCCCCTTATATACAAGAGATTAAAACTTATTTAAAGGATAAAAATGAGCCAAACAAACAATAACACAGAAATCAAAGAGCAAGATACTCAAGATGAAATTATTTTTGAAGAAAAGAAATATATACCTGCATTTTTATTTTGCGGGATAATATACACTGGATTTTTGTGTTTTTTTCTTTATTGGCTCCCTAGGGCATTTGACAATACTAAGAATTTTAAATGGTTTGTGGTTTTTATTATATATCTTTATGTATTATATATAAGTCTTGTTTATAAAACAGTAAATTTTAAAAGAATTTATATCACAAAAGAAAAACTTGTGGTTGAATTCTATTTTAGGAATGATTTAATTTTTCCTTTAGGAACTTTTTTTGTGTATTCTTATAACCCATCGCGTGCTTTGGTGGGAGATATAGTTATACAAACTCTCAAAGGTAAAAGATACTACATTAAAAATCTTATCAAGCATGAAATAGAACTAAAAAATGATTTTTATGCAAAAGTTAATGCCATTATAAAGCCCCATGTAATGCCTTATTTGTTAAACTTAAGTGATAAGGAATTTGAAAAAATCATTTCATTTGTAACCGGTTTTCATAAAATTGATACCACTTTCCTTAAAGAAGCAATGGAACTCAGAAAAGAGAAAAAAGATGAATGAAATAAATACAATAATGTAAAAATGAAAAATTTAGATTTAAGATAGGACATTTTTGAGTTAAAAGGTAAATTAGAATTTCAATTTTTACACACTTGTATATTTAATCATTGCTGAATTAAATTTAATTTAGAATGATATTGTTTTATCATTCTAAATTTTTGATTAGGTTAAATAATATTCAATTTGATCTTTTTTAAGAATACGGATAAGATTGCTTGAACCTTCCACTCCTGTTGGGAATCCTGCAGTAAGGATATAGGTTTTATCTTTTTTGATTAACTGTGCTTCAACCCCTTTTTTAATAGTGTTTTTAAGCAATGAAGTTAAATCATTTTCTTTTTCTACTAAAATTAAAGGCATAACACCCCAAACTATGCTTAAAAAATTTAAAGTTTTTTCTGAATGTGCTGCGGCGATAATTGGAGCTTTTGGTCTATATCTTGACATTTTTATCGCTGATTTTCCACTGCTGGTTAATGCTATGATAGAATCAGTTTCTAAATCTCTTGCCAAATATGCACTTGATCGAGTAATGATATCAGTATCATCGTGATAGGAGAAATCGCTAAATTTATTATAAGGATATGATTTTTCGCTTTCGAGTATAGTTTTACTCATGATATCTACTGCATTAATTGGATCTATACCGATGGCGCTTTCTTCGCTTAACATAACCGCGTCAGTGCCGTCTAATACAGCATTAGCAACATCTGAAATTTCTGCTCTTGTGGCATTTTTTGTTTTTGCAAGAGAGAAAAGCATTTGAGTTGCGGTAATGACAGGCTTTCCTGCTTCGTTGGCCTTGTGAATGATTTGTTTTTGTATGGTTGGAACTCTATAGTAAGGCACTTCTATGCCTAAGTCTCCTCTGGCTACCATGATTCCATCACTGATTCTGATGATTTCATCTATATTTTCCACCGCATCAAATTTTTCTATCTTGGCAAAAATAGCTATTTTGGCTTTATGGGCATCTAAAATTTCTTTTACATCATTAATATCATGGGCGTTTTGCACGAAAGAAATGGCCAAAAAATCTACTTCATTTTTAATTCCCCATAACAAATCGTCTTTATCTTTTTGAGTAATGACATCAATATTAATTTTCGTATTTGGAAAATTTACTCCTTTATTAGAATTTAATACTCCGTCATTTTCTATTACAGTTTGAATAAATTCGTTATTGCTTTGTTTGACTTTTGCCCGTATGCTACCATCGTAAAGATAGATATATTCATCGTTTTTTAGAATGCTTAGAATTTCTGGATGATTAATGCTGATTTTATAGTGATTTTCGCTGATTTGCTCCCCAAGAATTTTTTGTTTATAAAAATCAAGCCTATCTCCTGTTTTTAATTCGAAAGGATTTTTGAGTTCATGAGTTCTTATTTTAGGACCACTGATATCTTGAAGTATACCAATTCGCACACCCAGTTCTTTTGAAGCTTTTTTAATGATATTGAGATTTTTTTTGTGATAATCGTGCGTTCCATGAGAAAAATTAAGTCGAAAAACATTAACACCTTTTAAAATCATTTCTTTAATAGTGCTGATGTCTTCGCTTGCAGGTCCAACGGTGGCAACAATTTTGGTTTTTTTCATTTATTTTTCTCCTTGAAAAATTTTTCAAAATTGTAGTATATTTTAGATACAAAAAAGATACAAAAATGTATCTTTTTTGAAATTTTTTAAAGTAGTTCAGTATTTAGCCTATCTTCGTCAAATCTTGCGCCCAAGTATTCACAAATAGCCTTAGTATCCCTTAAAGCATTGCCAAGACAGCTTGTTGCGCCTGGACTTGGAGTCATATTGAAAATGATGCCATCCACTTCATTAATACTTGCTTCTCCAAGCATTAATTCTCCGACTTTTTTATCAATTACTTGTGGGCGAACTCCACCAAATCCACTTGCATAGTAAATATCGCTTGTTTTTAAACTAGGAACAATTTTTCTTGCATCTTTAACAAATAATGCTTTATTGATAAATGGAAGTTCAAATAAATAATTATATAAGACATAATTTCTGATGGTTGGATCTTTAAACATATTAAGAGTTATTTTTGCTACAACTTTATCAAATTTTAAGGTTTCGAAAAATTCGGGAACTGATTTGAGTCCTTTGTATCTCTCGAGCTTTGGTATGACAAGTGCAGTTGGACCAAAACGAGTATTCATATCAGCCAATAAATCAGGATCTCCATGCAAGGCAGCAAAAGGTAGTTTTGGATTTTGCACCATATAAACTTTACCATTAAGAATTTTTTGTTTTGTAAGGTAAAAACTTCCTGCAACTGGCCAACAAGACTTATCAAGCCCTACACCCATTCTATGAGCTAGGAATAAAGAATGTGCGCCAGCATTTACAACCACAGCTTTTGCAGTGTATTCTTTATAATCAGTCGTGTAAATGTGGAAAACATCATCTTTTTTTTCTATTTTTGTTACCTCTTTATTGAATTCCACTAAAGTATTTTTGCCTTGTAATTGACCTTGTTCAATCAAACTTTGGCTCATTTTGCCATAATCAACAGTTGTAAAAACCTCTCCTTGTTCCACCCCCATTGCCACAATATTTTCTTTCCTATCGTTAATGCCATCTGCACCTAAGGCAACTTTTGGTTCTATTTCTTTAATTTTAGTTTTGTCAAAGAATTTTATATAAGGATAGAGTTCTTTAAATTCTTCATATCTTTGTTTCATATATTCACACTCTATATCTCCAACGCCTAATGCCATTTTTTGATGAGAGAACATAAATTTATTTTGTGCATTTTGCATTAAGCCGTATTTAACAATCATATCCGCTGTTTTTTTAACTTTTTTTGCTTTTTCGAGTGTATAATTTGTTTCTATATCTCCACAATGTATAGTTTGGGAGTTGCTTGTTCCTTTACTATTAAGAGTAGCTGGAGCATTATATTTTTCTAAAATAGCTATATTTTTAATATCTGTATATCTTGCAAGTTCAAAAAATAAAGCTGCACCTGAAATTCCAGCACCTATTACCACCACATCATAATGTTGTTGATTCATAATTTTTCCTTTTCCTAATGCTTTCAAATATTAACTTTTGAAACATAAAAAATTGTAATTTAATTTATTTTACAAAATAATAAAACAAGGTATAGAATAACAATAATGAGAATTTTTGTAACATTAAAAATAAGAGTGTAATTGCGGGTTTTCCTTTATTACTTTTTGCATACCTCTAAAAATGAGTAATTTGTCATAAATTGCATGTTCGAAAAAATTTGCCAGAAATTGCCCATCTCCACCTGTGAAATAAAGTTTTTCGTTTTTTGCTGCGTCTTTAATGCTTAAATGAATGCTTTTAAACACACCATAACTTAAAGCATCGATAGTGCGTTGAGGGAAAGCATCAAGGCTTAATTGAGTGTTAAATTCGCATTTTAAGCGAGGTGATATATGTGCAAAAATTTTTTTATAATTAGCAATACCAGGTAAAATAAAACCACCAAGATGAACGGAATTTGACATAATATCTACCGTGATCGCGCTACCAGCATCAACAACAACACCATCTTTAATTGTATAACAAGCTGCGATTCTATCGATACCTAAGCCTTGATAAATAGTATCAAATTTGAAATAAGGCTCTAAATTGATAAAGTTATTTTTTGCATTTAGAAAATCTTTTAAGCTTTCATTGACATTAATATAAAAAAAGTTTTTTTCATCATCTTTATGATTTAAAAATTGTTGTACGCTTATGGTAGAGTATTTATAACCATCTAAAAAATTTGCATTAGAATTTCCTACATCACATAAAATCATAAAATTAAAAATCCTTCATTAATGAGATAATTTTTTGCTTTGGAGCATAAGGGTGCATTGGTATGCAAGATTAAAATCTTTTCTTCAGAAGATAAAATTTTTTCACTTAGTTCTTTTAAATTTAAGGCATCTTTGAGTAAAAATCTTGTTTTGCCTGTGTATTGAAATATTAAATGATTTTGGGTAGTGTGACAAATTAAATTTTTTTTTCGTGTAAGCTTGCTTAAATCAAAGATCTGCAAAAAAAGTTTATGTTTTTGCAGATAGTCGTTAAAATTACTCATTTTAAATTTAGAATTTTATTAGAATAAAATAATTTGTCATTTCCAATAAAGCTTTTTTGATCCACTAAATTATCTATCTTATAAACTTCTATGTTTTCTAAATTTAAATCACTTTTAATCAAAAAGCCTGTTTTTTCAAAAACATAAAGCATATCATTATAAATCGTATTTTTGATAAAGATAGCAAATTGAAATTTTTTCTCTGTAATTTTTCTAAGATTGAAGTCTGTTTTTATAATTGTTCCATCTTTTGTAAATATAAAGACATTTTGTCCAGATACGGCAATATCCTTGATATCTTCATTTAAATATAAGGTTCGATTTGGTGAAACAACGATCACTTTTTTGGAGGTTGCGGCTATCATTTTATCATCAATAATATCAAGATAAATAACATTATTAAAGAAATTTTCAGTTCCAACAACAACATCTCGCACAATACGCAAATCATTGCGATTAAATATAATTAATTTTCCATCTAAAGTAGGATAGATGATAATACCACCTAAGAAATAAGGAGCAGCGACGCGGTTATCTTGTGCTGATGCCACAGAAAGTGTGGTGCTAAATTTGATACCTAAACTGCGATTTGCTAAAACTATGCTATTGTCAGCAAGTATTAAGGCAAGTTCATCTCCTTCTGAATCAACTCCTAAAACAGCTGCATCAAATTTATAAGAATATACTTCTTCATTATTGCTGATGATTTTTAAATTCCCATCATTATCTGCTATAAAAAATTCATTATCTTTAATTTTTAAAAGAATGTAACCTTTTTGGATTTTGAAATCTTTAATCAAGCCTTCTTTGCTAATGACTCTACCATCGGCTAATTTTGCAGAGTGAAGATTCCAATCTATAATGTTTGCGTTTAAACTTTCATTATAGTTTATATCACCTTGAATTTTTTCAGGATTATAATATTGTCTTTTAGTGCCACAGGCACTAAGTAAGAATAAACATAAAATTGTTAAAATTATTTTTTTCATTTTTGACCTTGATAATGTTTTAAATTATTTGCCAATTGTCCAATTTGGGAATTGGGATCAATTTGAGAAAAAATCACTTGTGCTTCTTTGATTTTATTTTGTTCAAGTAAAGAATAGGCGAGAAGTAATTTTTTATATTCTTTTAGTAAGATAGAATCTTTATTAAGTTCTAAATCTACGATACTTTTCAACAAGGGATCTAGTTTTAAGTTTTCTAATTCTTGAAGATTTGATGAATTTTGACTTAATAAATAAATGGCATATAAATTAGCGTTTTTATCTTTTAGAGAGTTTAATTTTTCTTGATTGTTAGGATCTTTTATCAAGGATATATAAAGTTCATTACTTGTTTTAATATTATTTTCTTTAACTAAATTTATTATAAAACTTATAATAAACCAAAGCAATAAGGTAATAATAAGAGCCAAAAAATAATATTTATATTTTCTTATAAATCTTTCGCCTTTGATGAAATTTCCAATCATCTGTTCTTGAGCATTTAACTCTGATTTTATTGTGTTTAAATCATCTTTTAAAGCCAAATTTTATCCTTAAATATGAATTATAAAGCGTAATTGTAGCATATAAAGTTATTAAATATGTTAAATTTTGAAGTAAATTTGTGATATAATCATTGTTTTAATTTTATAGCAAGGGTAAATATGCAAATAGATGATGCTTTATTGGTTAAATTAGAAAAATTAAGTGCTTTAAAAATTACTGATGAAAAAAGAGAAGAGTTAAAAAAACAATTGGGTGAAATTCTGAATTTTGTTGAAAATTTAAATGAACTTGATTTGAGCCACAGTGAGGTTGTGGTAAGTGCTTTATCAGGCGGTACTCCTTTTAGGATGGATGAGGTGAAAATGAGTCAAGTAATTGATCCTTTGATGCAATGTGCACCAAAAGTACAAGATGGCTTTTTTATTGTTCCAAAAATTATAGAATGATTAAGGTGAAAAATAATGAATAATTTTTATTGGTTTGATATTTTTATATTTGGCTTAACTTTGCTTTTGGGGTTTAAAGGAATTGTTAATGGTTTAGTTAAAGAAGTTTTCGGGCTTGCAGGTATTATCGGTGGGGTTTTGATTGCATCACGATTTGCGCAAGAAGTTGGAAATTTAATACAAACTTATATTTATAATATTAACAATGAAGATCTTAGTGCTTTTGCTGGATTTTTATGTGTTTTATTTGTATTTTGGGTATTTTGTTTAATTTGTGGCAATTTGCTTTCAAAATTAATTAAAATGAGTGGTTTGGGCTTTGTAGATAGATTAGGTGGTTTTATTTTTGGGAGTTTTAAGGTTTTTTTGATTTTTGCTATTTTAATTTTTTGTATAGGACGCGTAGGATTTTTAAATACATATTTAGAAAAATATGCTCAAGGTAGCTATTCTTTGCCTTTGCTTAAAAATATGGGTGCATTTATTATGAATTCATCTATAACTCAAGAAAATATACCAATGCTTGAAGAATCTACTGATTTAGAATCAACACAAACTCAAGGAGATATATAATGTTAATTGAAAACATAGAATATGATGTTTTATTAGAAAGATTTAAGAAAATTTTACGACAAGGTGGTCTTAAATACACTAAACAAAGAGAAGTCTTACTTAAAACCTTATATCATAGCGATACGCATTATACGCCAGAAAGTTTGTATATGGAAATTAAAAAAGTAGAGCCCGAATTGAATTTAGGAATTGCTACGGTTTATAGAACTTTAAATTTACTCGAAGAAGCCGAAATGGTTACTTCTATATCTTTTGGTTCTGCGGGTAAAAAATTTGAACTTGCTAATAAGCCTCATCATGATCATATGATATGTAAAAACTGTGGTTTGATTGTGGAATTTGAAAATCCAATTATAGAAAGACAGCAAGGCTTGATAGCTAAAGAACATAATTTTAAGCTTACAGGTCATTTAATGCAACTTTATGGAATTTGTGGTGCTTGCAATCAAAAATCAAAGGTAAAAATCTAATGTTTGATAATATTTTAGAACAGCAACGAATAGAAAAGGCTAATGAATTAAAAAATGCAGGTATTAACCCTTATCCGCATTTTTTAAAAAAAGAGATGTTTTTATTAGATTTTAAAAACAAATTTGCCTATGTAATGGATAATGAGAATAAGCGCGATGAGAGTGTTTTTGCGGTGGTAGCAGGACGCTTGAAACTTTTAAGGATTGCAGGAAAGTCTATTTTTGCAAATATAGAAGATGAAAGTGCGAATTTACAGATTTATTTTAGTAAAGACAGTATAGGCGAAGAGCTTTATAGCCTTTTAAAAAAGAATTTAGAAGTTGGAGATATTGTTTTAGTTAGAGGCTTTCCTTTTGTAACAAAGACTGGAGAATTTAGTCTTCATGCCAGTGAAGTAAAGCTTGCTACAAAAGCAATTGTTCCTTTGCCTGAAAAATATCACGGACTTACGGACATAGAACAAAGATACCGCAAGCGTTATGTAGATATGATTATGAATTCTGAAGTGAGAAAAGATTTTTTTGTTCGTTCAAAAGTAGTAAGCTTAATCCGCCATTTTTTTGAGGATAAAGGTTTTTTAGAGGTTGAGACTCCTATGATGCATCCTATTGCTGGAGGGGCAAATGCTAAGCCTTTTGTAACTTTTCATAATTCTTTAGGAGTGGAAAGGTTTTTAAGAATTGCACCAGAGCTTTATTTAAAGCGACTTGTTGTGGGTGGCTTTGAGGCAGTTTTTGAAATCAATCGTTGTTTTAGAAATGAGGGAATGGATCTTACGCATAATCCGGAATTTACGACGATTGAATTTTACTGGGCCTATCATAATTATCAAGATTTAATGGATCTTACTGAAGAGCTTTTTGCTTTGCTTTTAGAAAAGTTAAATTTAGGAAAAATTATAGAATTTGATGGACAAAAAATTGACTTTTCAAAGGCATTTGAAAGAATTAGCTATAAAGATGCGCTGAAAAAATATGGCGGATTGAGTGATGAAATCATAGAAAATAAAGACAAAATTTTAGCAAAATTAAAAACAGATGGTTTTGAAGCAAACGAAAAACTTGATTTGGGGCATTTGCAAGCTGAACTTTTTGATAATTATGTAGAGAGTAAATTGATTAATCCAACTTTTATTACAGATTTTCCAATTTCCATAAGTCCGCTTTCCCGCCGTAGTGATGAAAATCCAGAAATTGCAGAAAGATTTGAACTTTTTGTATGCGGAAGAGAATTGGCAAATGGCTTTAATGAGCTAAATGATCCGCTTGATCAGTATGAGAGGTTTTTAAAACAAATTGAAGCAAAAAATGCAGGTGATGAAGAGGCTTGCGAAATGGATGAAGATTTTGTTAATGCTTTGGGTTATGCTATGCCTCCAACAGCAGGGCAGGGTATAGGCATTGATAGACTTGTAATGCTTTTAACCAATAAAAAATCTATTCGCGATGTGATTTTATTTCCGGCAATGCGTCCATTGAAATCAGAATTAAAGGAGATTAAAGAATGAGTTTAGAACAATTTGACAAAGAAATATTTGATTTAACCAACCAAGAATTAGTGCGTCAGTGCGAAGGTCTTGAAATGATAGCAAGTGAAAATTTTACTTTGCCAGAGGTAATGGAAGTAATGGGAAGCGTGCTTACAAATAAGTACGCTGAAGGCTATCCAGGTAAAAGATATTATGGTGGTTGTGAGATTGTAGATGAAATAGAAAATTTGGCTATTGAAAGATGCAAAAAACTTTTTAATTGTAATTTTGCAAATGTGCAGCCAAATTCAGGTTCTCAAGCCAATCAAGGCGTATATGCTGCTCTTTTAAATCCAGGAGATAGAATTTTAGGTATGGATTTAAGCCATGGTGGGCATTTAACTCATGGTGCAAAGGTGAGTTCATCGGGAAAAATGTATGAAAGCTTTTTTTATGGTGTGGAACTTGATGGGCGTATTAATTATGAAAAAGTAAGAGAGGTTGCGCGTATAGTTAAGCCAAAGCTTATTGTTTGCGGCGCTAGTGCTTATGCTAGAGTGATTGATTTTGCTAAATTTAGAGAAATTGCTGATGAAGTGGGTGCTTATTTGTTTGCCGATGTTGCACATATTGCAGGTCTTGTTGTAGCAGGCGAGCATCCAAGTCCATTTCCACATGCTCATGTGGTAAGTTCAACTACACATAAAACCTTGCGCGGTCCAAGGGGTGGTATTATTATGACTAACGACGAAGAGTTGGCTAAAAAGATTAATTCTGCGATTTTCCCTGGAATTCAAGGCGGACCTTTGATGCATGTTATTGCTGCAAAAGCAGTAGGATTTAAGTTTAACTTAAGCGATGAATGGAAAGTTTATGCTAAACAAGTAAGAGCCAATGCACAAACTTTAGCTAAAGTTTTAATGGATAGAAAATACAAACTTGTCAGTGATGGAACGGATAATCATTTGGTTTTGATGAGCTTTTTAGATCGTGAATTCAGCGGAAAAGACGCTGATTTAGCCCTTGGAAATGCTGGAATTACAGCAAATAAAAATACCGTACCAGGAGAAACTCGAAGTCCTTTTGTTACAAGCGGTTTAAGACTCGGAACTCCAGCACTTACAGCAAGAGGTTTTAAAGAAAATGAAATTCAAATTGTTGCAAACTATATAGCAGATATTTTAGATGATATTGCTAATGTAAATTTGCAAAAAGATATTAAAGAAAAACTTAAAATTCTTGCAAGTAATTTTATGATTTATTCAAAGGCTATGTTTTGATTACAAATGTTGATTTATCTTTAATTAAGATGATTAATAATCATTATTTTATAAAAAGAGATAAGATTATTAGAAAATTTGAATATAGAGGTCGTTATTTTTTTGATAAATTTGAAAGAATTAATGCGCCTTTGTTACCAAACCTTATTCGCGATCATCTTGATAAGAAAATTATCATTGCCCACGATTTAATTACGGCTGATGATAAGGTTGAAAATATAGTTTTTGATTATAATGGTTTTAACACCGAGAGATTTTGGCATAGAGCTCAATTGATTTTGCGAGAAGAGGGCTTTATTAATTTTACAGCCTATAAAACAAAAACCCCAGGACATTTGCATCTTTATATTCATAAAGGTCATACTTCTTTACATGAGGGTTATCAATTGGCACAAAAATTATCCATTATGTTTGCCAAAAAGATGATGTCTACAGAGTGGAGGGTTTTTCCTACCATGGATTTACCAAAAGAGTATAATATTTTAGCATTGCCTTATGAAGTATATCAAAAAGAAAGAGGTACTTCTTGGTCAAAACATATGTAAAAAAAAGGATAAATGATGGAAGAAAAAAATGAATTTGATGATATTATCCTAGATAAGGGTAACAAGAATGAAAAAATTAAAAAAATTTTATTAAGAACTATTATTCTTGTAATTTTGTTTTTAGTGGTGTTAATTGTTATGAGGTTGATTAATAATGATAATACCAAAGAGAATTCTATTGTGCCAACTGAGCCTATTGTTAATGAAAATAACGAGACAAACAATGGCTTTGAAAATATGCCTATTATAGAATCCAATATAAAAGAAGATGAATTTGAAGCTTTAAAAAAACAAATTCAAGAAGATAACAATGAAAGCATTGTAGATGTAAATGAAAGTTTGGCTTTGCCAGAGTCTAATAACACGCAGATAATTCCTGTTGCGCCACAGACTCAAGAGCCACAAATTCAAGAAAAACCTAAGCCTTCTGTGGAAACATCTAAAAAGGAAACTCCAAAAGCACCTAAAAAAGAAGTGAAAACAGAAGTGAAAAAACAACAAAGCACAAATGATTTGTTTAAAAATATTTCCACTGTATCTTCCGAGTTACCAGCAGGAACTTATATACAAATTTTTTCAGTTTCTAATCCTGATTCAAAATCCAAAGAATTGGCTTTGATTAAGAAAAATGGTTATGAGTATAAATTTTATAAAACAAATGTAAAAGGTAAAGAAATTACAAAAGTGCTTGTTGGGCCATTTTCTAAAGATACTATTAATAAGGAAATGAGTAAAATTAGAGCCAATATTAACAAAGATGCCTTTGTTTTTTCGGTTAAATAAATGAAATTTTTTGCCGTTTTTGGCGATCCCATTATTCATTCAAAATCTCCAAGAATTCATAATAATGCCATTAAAACTTTAAATCTTAATGGCATTTACACGCGTTATCATCTTCAAGATAAAAATCAATTGAAAACTAAATTGTTTGATTTAAAATTGGATGGTGCAAATATTACTGTGCCTTTTAAGGAGCAAGCTTTACAAATAGCCGATTTTAAAGATGATTTAGCTTTAAATATAGGTTCGGCCAACACCTTACTTATAAAAGAGAATAAAATTTATGCTTATAATACCGATGCACTAGGTTTTATGGAAGCGATAAAGAATTTTAAAAATATAAAAAAGGTTTTGATTCTGGGAGCTGGGGGTACAGCGAAGGCGCTTGCTTATATATTAAGAAAATCAGGTATGGAGCTTGTTGTAGCAAATCGCAGCAAGGCTAGATTGGAAGATTTTTGGGCTTATCAAAATTGTACTTATGATGAGCTTGAAGACTTTAATTTTGATTTAATTGTGAATTCAACTTCAGCGGGTTTAAAAGATGAATATTTGCCTTGTGATGAAAAATTACTTTTAAAGCTTTTTAAGCATTCTTCTTATGCTTTTGATGTGATTTATGGAAAAAAAACTTCTTTTTTAAAGCTTTGTGAGCAAAATGAAGTTGTTGCTAAAGATGGCTTAGATATGCTTTTATGGCAGGGAGTTTTTGCTTTTGAACTTTTTTTTGATATTAATAATAAAAGAGAGAAACTTAAAAAAGCAATGCAAGAAGCCTTGGTTTTAAGTTAAGACTTAAACCAAGATTTTATTTTATCAAAAATTCCTTCTTGCTCTTGATATAGTCCATTTTTAATCCCAAAACTTTCGCTAAGTTTTTCAAGCAATTCTTTTTGTTCATCATTAAGACTGGTTGGAAAAGTAATGGAAATTTGTACAATTTGTCTGCCTAGTTTTTTAGTTTTGATATTCTTTACCCCTTCATTTTCAAGAGCAAATCTTTGTCCATCTTTTGCACCAATTGGCAAATTTAAAATTGCTTCGCCTCGAATGGTCGGCACTTTTATGCTTTGTCCAAGAGCTGCTTGTGTGAAAAATACAGGAAATTCTATATAAATATCATCTTCATCACGTACAAAGGTATCATCATCCAAAACAAAAACTTGAACGAATAAATCACCTCTTGTTCCATTTTTAAGTATATTAGCTTTATTTTCTACTCTTAAATTCATACCGTTATCAATGCCTTCTGGGATATTAAGTTCGAAATTATCTTTTATTTCTTCATAACCTAAACCATAGCAAGATGGACATTTTTCTTTAATACTTTTGCCTTCGCCGTGGCAATTTGGACAAGTTTGTGCAAAAGTAATAAATCCTTGCTGAATTCCCACTTGTCCTCTACCATGACATTTTGGACAAACCTCTGTTTTGCCGTCTTTTGCACCACTTCCATTACAAGTTTTGCAAGAATTTTTATAACTAAAATTTATAGTTTTTTTGCAGCCAAAAACTGCCTCTTTAAAAGAAATTTGAATTTGAACTTTTAAATCAGCATTGTATTTATCTTCACTGCGATGTCTTTTTTTAGAATTGCTACCAAATCCTCCACCAAAAAAACTTGAAAATATATCTCCTAAATCTCCAAAATCCGAAAAACCACCTCCGCCAAATCCTCCAGATTTTAATCCTTCTTTACCATATCTATCATAAATTTCTCTTTTTTCATCATTGCTTAAGACTTCGTAAGCTTCATTAATGAGTTTGAATTTATCTTCAGCTTCTTTATCCCCTTGATTTCTATCGGGATGATATTTTAAAGCCAATTTTCTATAGGCTTTTTTAATGGTATCCTTATCGGCATTTTGAGTGATTTCTAAAATTTCATAATAACTTATTTCCACGATTTGTTTTCCTTTTGTTGTAATTAAAATCATAAAATAAAAAATGTTATTTTATCAAAGAAATTAAGAAATATAATCATAAATTAGTTATCGTTTTTTTTTTTTTGTTATAATAGCTTATCTGGAAAAATAAATTTTAAGGGGAAACTATGACAAATGTATTAATGATTGAAGATGATTTAGAATTTGCAAATTTACTTTCTGAATATTTGATACGCTTTAATATAAAGGTTACAAACTACAATGATCCGAGTAAGTTAAATGATATTTTTTTGAAAGATTATGAGTGTTTAATTTTGGATCTTACTTTACCAAATATCGATGGACTTGAAATTTGTAGAACTATAAGACAAAAAAGTGATATACCTATTATTATTTCTTCAGCTAGAGGGGATTTGAGTGATAAAATTGTTGGTTTGCAACTAGGTGCAGATGATTATCTTCCAAAACCTTATGATCCAAAAGAAATGTATGCTAGAATCATGAGTCTTATCCGTCGTTCAAGAAAGAATAATATCCAAGAAAACAGTAGTACTGCAATAAATTCATCATTCAAGATCAATGATAGAAAGCATGAAATTACACATCATGATAGTGTTTTAACTCTAACTCCAGCTGAATATGAAATTTTAGAATATTTAATCAAGCAGCATGGATATTCGGTATCAAGAGAGCAATTGGTTCAAAATTGTAGAAGCTTAAAAGATAAAGATTCTAAAAGCCTTGATGTAATTATAGGTCGTTTGAGAGTAAAAATTGGAGATAATTCCAAATCTCCAAAACATATTTTTTCAGTTAGAGGAATTGGCTATAAGTTGATAGGATGAAAAGTTGTTCCATATATACCAAGGTAACATTTTTATTTGTTGTTACCTTTTTTATAGCTTGTCTTTTATTTTTTATTTTAATTCATCTAGCGATTCAAACTTATCAACAAACTGAAATTTCTAGACAAAGAGATGTTATCCATTATTTAAATGCTCATGTAAATCAAGATTTTAATGATATGGAATTTCAGCATTTTTTATCTACACGCGGATTTCGCGTATTGAAAAATCAAGATAATATTGCACATATTGTTGAAAATGGCGAAATGCTTTTTCAGGTTAGCGATAATAAAGATCTTGTTTTTTCATCTATCTGGTTAGATAATAGGCTTTATCTCGATATAGGTTTTGATAAAAATAATATGATATTAGAACCAAAGGTTGGTAATAAAATCTATAATTTTTTATTATTTGCTTTTTTATTTTATTTTTGTTTAACCGCATTTTTATATTTTTCTGTTTTAAATTCTTTAACTCCTTTAAAGAAGTTAAAAAATCAAATTGCTAAGACTGCTCAAAATCAAGAATTTACTTTAGATGGGTATGAAGATAATGAAATAGGTCAGATTGCTGTTGAATTTAATAATGTCATGCAAAAAAATCAAGAGTTAGTGCATTCAAGAAAATTATTTATGCGAACCATTATGCATGAGTTAAAAACTCCTATTGGCAAGGGTATGATTATTGCTGAAATGAGTGAAGATAAATATAAACAGCGTTTAATTGCAATTTTTGGGAAGCTTGATTTATTAATTAGCGAAGCTGGAAAAATGGAATCTTTATTATCTGGCAATACTGTGCTTTTGAAAAATCAATACACATTCAGTGAAATTCTTACTCAAGCTAAAGATTTTTTACTTTTAGATGATTTTGATAAAATGGTAAAAGTTGAAATTTACGAAGATGCTGTATTGTATGTTAATTTAGAGGTTTTTTCTTTAGTTTTGAAAAATTTAATTGATAATGCACTAAAGTATTCTTATAATCATACATGCGAAGTGCAAAGTTATAAAGATTATTTTGTTGTAAAAAATAAAGGCGAAAAATTAAAATATCCTATAGGTCATTATCTTCAAGCTTTTACTAGAGGTGAAAACGATAAAGGGATAGAAGGAATGGGACTTGGGCTTTATATTGTTGCAAGAATATGTCAAATTTTCGATTTTGTTTTTGCCTATGACTATGTAGATGAATTTCATTGTTTTAAAGTTTTATTTAATAATGTAAATACAAAAGAGAAAAAATCGCTTATGGCGGGGGGGGGGAATTAGATTAAAATGATCAAAGGCTTAGAGAAATTTGATGAATTAGTTAAAAGTTTTGCTTCCCTTCCAACCATAGGAAAAAAAACTGCAGTGCGTTTAGCGTATTTTATTTGCATGAATGATCATTTATTAGGAATGAAACTTGCACATAATATAGAAAATGCCTTGCGTTTTATTAAGCCTTGTATAAAATGTGGCGGACTTAGTGAAAATGAGCTTTGTGAAATTTGTAGCAATGAATCAAGAGATAGAAATTTTATCTGTATTGTAGAAAGCCCTAAAGATATACTTATTTTGGAAGAAAGTGATAGCTATAAAGGGCTTTATTTTGTTTTAGAAGATCTAAGTGAAGAAAAAATTGAAAAATTGCGTGAAATGATACTTGAATTTCAAAGTCAAGAATTGATTTTTGCATTAACTCACAGTATAAATTCTGATGCTTTAATTTTTTTTGTAGAAGATAAATTAAGGGATTTGAATTTAAAATTCAGTAAAATTGCACAAGGGATTCCAAGCGGTGTACATTTGGAAAATGTCGATTTTATATCTTTGCATCGAGCTATAAATTTTAGGACTTATATTGATTGATATATTTTTTAAGTAAAGAAATTAAATCATTCTTATTAATATCTTCATCTAGAATTTCACTGATAAAATCGCAATCCTTCAATAGTTCCCTATCTTTATGTTTGATAAAGATAATGGTATGTGCTTGTGGATATTGTTTTTTGTAGTGGTTAAGTAAAAATTTTACGCTTTCTAAGTCATATTTAATTACCTCAAAGTCAAGCATGATGAGTCTAAACATTGTTTTTTCTAAAGCGTGTTTTAAACCTGAAAGTGAGTTTATGACTTGATTTTTTGCATAGCATTTATCAATAATATTAAAAAATAGTTCATTTTCAAATTTATTTTGCTTAAAAATTAAAACATTGCTTATACATTCATTTACTTGTGGAGTAAAATCACCATCTTTTAATAATTGTTCCAATATAGGCTTTAGATTTTCTTTGTGTATTGGTAAGCTTAAGTAATTATTGGTTTTTTCTCTAGAATCTTTCCCAAATAAAATCACATTTTTAAGTTCATAGTATTCTTTTTTATACAGATAATCTTTAATGAAAGTTAAATGATAGGTACTTGCTTCTGGCGTAAAGTTATGAAAACTCATACTTTTAATGCCAAATTGAGATAAAAGATTCTGAAGTAAAAAATTTTCTAGCTCGTCATCATTGATGATAACCGCATTGGCATTATAATAAGGTAATTTATCCAAAGAAGAAAGTGGTTTTTGATAATTACTGGTTTTGCCTAAGGTAAATTTGATTTGTTCTTTTTGTTCTTTTATGGTTTTTATGATAGTATCAATGAGAGTCTGTGAATGTTGATGATCTATGTAGTAAATTGCATTTGCTAAATTTTCTAAATTATATAAGATTTCTTCAAGACTTAAGGTATAAATTTGTTTTTCATTAAGAAGTTTTTGATGCTTTTTTAACAAAATATCGCAAGATTCTTCAAGTTTATGGAGATTTTGATTTAGATTTTGTTCTTCTTTGTGAATAGAAAAAAGATCTAAGATATTAAAGATTTTTTGTAGGGTATTTTTGTTTTGTTTTTTTTCTTTATTTCTGAAAATAAAAATGCCAAAAGTAAGCAAAATAATGCTTGATAAAAAAACAAAATACATTTGTTCCTTGAAATTTTGTAATAAAATTTCATAATTAATACCCATAATTAATAAAAAAGCACTACAAAACAAAATCAAAAACAATAGATAATTCATTGAATTCCCTTTATTTTTTTAGCAATATCAAGTCTTACTATGCTTGAAAGTTCTTCTAAGCTCGCTTTATGAATTGTATCAAAATTACCAAAAAAATTTAATAATTTTTGAATATTTCCTTCACTGATGCCAAGATTTTTTAGTTTTGAGCTTTGCAAATCTTGCTTTTTCTTTACATTTTGATGAAAGCTGATTGCAAAACGATGGGCTTCGTCGCGTAATTTTTGTAAAAATTGTAATTTTTTATCCATAGGCGAAAGTTTAAATTCGCCTTTAAAAGAGTGAATTTTATCTTTAGCGTTGCCTTTAGCGCGGTGAGCTTTTGCGTCAATTTTTTCTTTTGAAATTGCTAAAACATCAACATTTGCCCCACTGCTTTGTATGATTTCTCTAGCCAAATCAAGCAAAACCTTTCCGCCATCAATAAGCCATAAATCAGGAGGTGATATTTTATCAAAATCTTTGGCGCGTCTTGTTAATGTCTCTTGCATTTGTTCAAAATCATTGTTAGTATGAAGATGGAAATGTCTATAAGATTTTTTATCAAAATTTTCAAATTTGTAACTTATCATTCCAGCCACGCAAGCTCTTCCTTGCATATGAGAATTATCAAAAACCTCTATAGAATTTGGAAAATTTTCTAACTCAAAATAATCTTTTAATTCCTGCAATAAAGCATAATTCGAATTTTTACAAAAAAGCTTAATGTTCATACAAGCATTTTTATACGCTAGATCGCAAATTTTTCTTTTTTCTCCTATCTTTGGGCTTTTGATGCTGATTTTTTTGCCAAACCTTTGTGTCAATAAATCTTGTAAAAGTTTTAAATCTTCAAATTCCTCATAAACATAAATTTGCTCAGAGCTTAAAGGAGAATCGGTACTAAAATGCTCTAAGATGAGTTGTTGATAAATTTGGTTTTTATCAAAAGAATTGGCATCTTTTAATGCTATTGTTTTGTGATTTGTGCCTATTACTTTACCTTCTTGGATAACAAAGTGTAAGCTTGCAAGAGTATTTGACTCAAAAGCGACTGCAAAAACATCAAAATTTTCAAGTTTAGCAATATCGATATGGATTTTCGTATCTAAATCTTTTATTGTTTGAATTTGATCCCTTATTTTTGCAGCTTCTTCGTAATTTTCATGTTCGGCGTAATCCAACATCTTTTTTTCTAAATTTTTGATTAAAATACTAGGATTTAACAAAGCTTGCGTGGCTTGATTGATGATTTGTTTATATTCTTCTTTTGAAATTTTATTTTCACAAGGGGCATGGCAACGCTTAATTTGATGAAAAATACAAGCTTGCTTACAACTCTTTTTTTGCTTTAGGGTAAAATTAAGATATAGTGCATCTAAGAGTTCTTTTGCACCTTTAAAAAATGGGCCAAAATATTTAATTTTTGATTTTTTAATGATTTTTCTAGTGATTTCAAAACGCGGAAAATCTTCATTAAAATCAATGTAAATATAAGGATAAGTTTTATCATCTCTTAGCAAAATATTGTATTTTGGATGCAGTTGTTTAATAAGGGAATTTTCTAAAATCAAAGCATCAGCTTCAGAATCTGTATTGATAAATTCTAAGTGTTTTGCCTCGCTGATCATTTTTTGAATTCTGAGTGAATTTCTAGGATTGGCTTCGAGTCTTGGAGAAAAAATAAAATAACTTCGTATGCGATTTTTTAAATTTTTTGCCTTTCCTACATAAAGGAGCTTTCCTTGTGCGTCAAAATACTGATAAATTCCGCTATTTTGAGGTAAATTTTTTAGTTCTTGTTCGAGCATTTTTGTATGGCTTTTCTTAAATTTTCAAATTTTTGAAACAAAATAGGGTTCTCGCAGTGATTAACGAAAAGACCATTTGAAAGTTCTAAGTACGTATTTTGTTTTATTGGACTGGTTATTTTAGGTTCTGAAAGATAACGCCTAGAAAAGACTTTAATTTCTTCAATTTGTTCAAAAGGACTTAAAGGATTTTCTTTTGCGTAAATTTTTATAAGAAATTTAATACTTTTTTTGGTATTATCGTGATTTAATTCTTGGTAGCCACTTGGATTTTTTGTGATGATTGTCAAAAGTGTGTTTTTGATAAAAATTTTTTCAATCAAATTTTGATGTGCTGGACTCATCAATTTTAAAAAATCTTGGCAATAAAATAAATTTTTTAAAGGCTTGTAGTGATTATGAGAAATCATTTGTTTTATAATGGCGGAAGAATGATAAAGTTTGCTTTGTGTTTTCATAGGGTAATTTTAGCATTTTTTTTATTAATTTTTCTGAGTGCTTGTGGTTATAAAGGAGATCCTTTTTATGAGATTAAGGATGATAATGGTAGCGTGAAGGAAATTAAAGAATATAAACAAATCAATCGTTGGTAAAAGAAAGGAAAAAATGAAAAAAGCAGATATTTTAGTTTTGGATTTTGGTTCGCAATATACACAGCTGATTGCAAGAAGATTAAGAGAGCAAGGCGTTTATGCTGAAATTTTGCCTTTTAATGTGAGTTTGGCCGATATTAAGGCGAAAGAGCCAAAAGGGCTTATTTTAAGTGGTGGACCAGCAAGTGTTTATGCTACCGATGCTTATTTTTGTGATAAAGGGGTTTTTGAATTAAATATTCCGATTTTGGGAATTTGTTATGGTATGCAACTTATGGCACATCAGTTTGGAGCAAATGTTGCCCCAGCAGGACACAAAGAATATGGTAAAGCGAGTATTGATATAAAAAAAGACAGTGATTTGTTTAAAAATTTACCAAAAAAACAAATTGTCTGGATGAGTCATTCCGATAAAGTAGAAAATTTACCACAAGGATTTGAAGTTTTAGCTACTAGCGAAAATAGTCCATTTTGTGTTTTTGGCGATGAAAAACGCAAATTTTTTGCTTTGCAATTTCATCCAGAAGTACAACATAGCGAGTTTGGAAAGAGTATATTAAAAAATTTTGCTAAGTATGCTTGTAATTGTGAAAGTATTTGGAATATGGGATCTTTTGCTAAAACTCAAGCAGAAAAAATTCGCGAAGAAGTAGGAAGCGATAAAGTTCTTTGTGCTGTGAGTGGTGGAGTGGATAGTAGTGTGGTTGCAGCACTTTTGGCTAGTGCAATTAAAGAACAAGTTATAGTTGTTTTTGTGGATAATGGGCTTTTAAGAAGTGGCGAAAGAGAACAAGTAGAATATATGTTTAAAAATACTTTAGGGATTGATCTTATAAGTATTGATGCGAGTGAAATTTTCTTAAGTCGTTTGGCGGGAATTACTGATCCTGAACAAAAACGCAAAATTATAGGCAATACTTTCATAGAAGTTTTTGAAGAAGAGGCAAAAAAACACAAAGATGTGAAGTATTTAGCTCAAGGTACTCTTTATACAGATATCATAGAAAGTTCTGTTATTGGGGCGGGTAAAACTATCAAAAGTCATCATAATGTAGGGGGATTACCTGAAAAGATGAATTTAAAACTTATAGAGCCGTTAAAAGAAATTTTTAAAGATGAGGTTAGAGCTTTAGGACTTGAGTTAGGGCTTAGCAAAGAGGTTGTGTATCGTCATCCTTTTCCAGGTCCAGGACTTGCTATACGCATTATGGGAGAAGTTAATCGTCCAAGCCTTGATTTGTTGCGTAAAGCGGATGTGATTTTGCTTGAAGAGCTAAGAAGTACCGGATGGTATGATAAAACTTGGCAAGCATTTTGTGTGCTTTTAAATGTAAAAAGTGTTGGAGTTATGGGTGATAATCGCACCTATGATAATGCCATTTGTATACGCATTGTAGATGCAAGTGATGGAATGACAGCTACTTTTTCGCATTTACCTTATGAAATTTTGGAAAATATTTCTCGTCGTATTATAAATGAAGTTGAAGGCATTAATCGTGTGGTGTATGATATTTCAAGTAAACCACCAGCAACGATAGAATGGGAATAAAAAGTAACATTGTGCGAAAATAAGTTTTAAAATTTAACAAGTTAAATAGAATAAAACCGATACTTTAGTAAAGTATTTGCTAAAATTAGGTATTTTAAGGAGTGATATGCACGGTAAAATAATGGTTTATATGGATTCTACGGGCAGAGGAACTGTTATGAATCTTGCAAAAACTTTTTTTGATTTTAATCGTCAAATTTGGCATGATAAAAGAAGTATGCCAAGTGCGGGTATGTTTGTGGAATTTCACTCTGATGGTAAGAGAATTACAGGGATTCGTCCTTCTAAATTTCAGGATTTTAAAGAAGGAAGTTTTATAACAGAGCAAGATTTTTGGCGTAGCGATAATGATGATGAATTAGAAGATTTGCAAAGTTCAAGACGCAGTGCTTATATTACACAACTTTATAGAAGCACAGATTATGACAATATCGAAGAAGTACCTTTGAATTTTTCTGTAGCACAAGCTATACAGAATTATTTTTCAGGCGAGATACTTTCTGTTGAGGCTTTAAAAGCTAATCTTGATAATGAGAAGGAAATTCCTTGTATTTTGGATTATTTGATTATTAAGCGTTTTTTAAATAAGGTATTCGATACCCTTATTTTTATGGATAATTCTATTGATCAATCTCAATTTGCTGCTTTAAAAAGTATTATGATGCATCTTGAAAATTCTTACAATGATATGAAAGATAAACAAAAAGTTATTAATATTTCAAAAATTTTTAATGAAATTTTTTTATCTTTGCAGTGCCATTATCAAGCTTTGGTTTCTACTATAGATACAAGAAAAAATCGTTTAAATGCTGTAGAACATCAAGTAAAAACTTTAAGATTAGAGCTTAATTTAAAAAAAACGAATAGTGCTGATGAGGCAAAAATTCAGGCCAAACAAGAAAAAATAGAGAAATTAAATGAGGAAGTTGAATATTATAAAAAATCTATAGAAAAATTAGAGGCTTTAAGGGAAAATTTTTATAAAAAAAATTACACTGTTTTTGAAAATGCTTTTAAAATTTCAAGAGAAAAACTTTTTTCTAAGATTGTTAGTGGTTTAAATCTTTGTGCAACGATGATGGATATTAAAATTTGGCAATTGTCCCTAAAATCTTCAGGTGTTAAAAATTCGTATTTTAATCGTAGCAATATGGAAAATTCTTTTTGTGCTTTGTCTTTTGCGGAGCATTATTTGAGTCGTTTAAATAAATCTTCTTTAAATCCTATTGATCAAAAACTTTATACTTATATTCAAAAAATTACCCAAGAACATAGAAAAAATTTTTTGGTAGTGAGTAATGATTTGGATTTACTATGCAAGATTAAGATTCAAATTTTTACTTTAAACCCTTATTTTATTGTTAAGCACGCTCCTAAAAAAGTTAATTATCAATCTTTGATGAGGGATAATAGCTTTGATGTTGTGTATATTGACGAAAAGACAGTTTGGGAAAGTGCTGCGGATATTATTTTGGAAGGCAAACATTTTGATAAACAAGGTAAAACGAAATTTAAACTTATTTAAATTTTGATGAATTATGGATAATATATAGCATAATTTTAAGCTAAATTTGTTATAATCCTTGTCGCCTAAATGGTTCGTCCTTGTTTAAAAAGATCCAACAAATTTTTATTTAACTGTGATGTGTTGTTTACCGTGTCTGTGGCTTCGTTTGAGTTTTTTTGAGAAAACGAGAAGTTGCAGCCTTTAAAAATGACCTAACGGTTTTTCTTGACTTTTTGGGGTCATATTTTGCATAACGGCCATTTGGGTTATTGTAAGGAGAAAAGATGAAAATTTTGATCTTAGGTAGTGGAGCGAGAGAATATTCGATAGCTTTAGCTTTAAAACGCTCTAAAACAGATTTGGAACTATTTTTTGCTCCAGGAAATGGTGCAACTGAAAAATTAGGAACTAATATTAAAACCCAAGATATTTATGTTTTATCTGTGTATGCTAAGAATAAAGATATTGATCTTTGTATTGTTGGAAGTGAGAGTTTTTTAGCTGAAGGCGTGGTTGATCTTTTTAAGCAAAATGATATACCTATTTTTGGTCCAACAAAAGCAGCTGCAATGCTTGAAACTTCTAAATCTTTTATGAAAAATTTTTTAAAAAAATATAAAATTAAAACAGCAAAGTTTTTAAGCACTACAAATCTTTCAAAAGCAGTTCAGTTTATAGAGAAATTAACTCCTCCTATAGTGGTAAAAGCAGATGGGCTTTGTGCGGGAAAGGGTGTGATTATTGCCAAAACACATAATGAGGCTATTGAGGCAACTAAAGATATGCTAAGCGGAAAAAGCTTTGGTGATGCTGGCAAGCTTGTAGTCATTGAAGAGTTTTTAAATGGTTTTGAATTAAGTGTTTTTGCGGTGTGTGATGGAAATGATTTTGTGCTTTTGCCTGTAGCTCAAGATCATAAAAAATTACTCGATAATGATGAGGGACCAAATACTGGTGGAATGGGGGCTTATGCACCAAGTTCTTTAGCAAGTGAAAAATTATTAAGGAAGGTTAAAAAAGATATTATCATTCCTACTTTAGCGGGAATGAAAAAAGAGGGTGCTGAATTCAGCGGAGTGTTATTTTTAGGACTTATGGTTGCAAATGAAAAGCCTTATGTTTTGGAATATAATGTGCGTTTTGGCGATCCTGAATGTGAAGTGCTAATGCCTTTGATTGAAGATCCTTTAGAGCTTATTTTGGCAAGCGTTCAAAAGCGTATTAGACACACAAAGATTAATATTAAGAAAGAATATGCTGTTGGTGTGGTTTGTGCAAGCCAAAATTATCCTTATAAATCTTCTCCAAAAAGTGAAATTTTAGTTAAAGATATCCCGCAAGATACTCATATTTCTTATGCTGGTGTGAGTTTAGAGCAAGATAAACTTATGGCAGATGGCGGAAGAGTTTTGGTTTGTGTGGGCATTGGTAAAGACATTAAAGAAGCTAGAGATAAGGCTTATAAGCTTTGTGAAAATGTAGATTTTAAAGGCAAGCAATTTAGAAAAGATATTGCTTTTCAGGTTATTAAATGAAAGAAAGTATTTTAGATAGGCTTGAAAGAGAAAATTTAAGCCTTGCAAGTTTTCCAAAGAGAATTGTGGCGTTCATTTTAGATAATATTATTTTAAGTCTTGTGGTGATTGTAATGATGTTTGATAAGATTGAATTTCAAACTCCAGAAGATTTTGCTTTCAATTTGCAAAAATATTCTTTTTTTATAATGCTTTTGCAATTTTTTTATCATACCCTTTTTGTGTATTTATACGGAGCAAGTTTGGGCAAAATGATATGTAAAATACAAGTTATTGATGAGGTGATGCTTGATAAGCCTAATTTAATGCAAAGTATTTTTAGAGCCGCAGGGAAACAATTAAGCGAGATGCTTTTTATGTTGGGATATGTTTGGGCATTTGGCAATCAAGAGCGTAAAACTTGGCAGGATTATTTTGCTAAAACAGTGGTGATTGATGTTGCGTAAATTAGCCCTGAGTGTAATTGCCTGTGCAAGTTTATATGCGGCTGAAGTAGATATTTATGCTTTGGATGTAAAAAAAGAAGGAGCGATTTTAAAAGCCGAGTCAGAAGTTTTAGTTTTTTCTGATTTGTATATGATTACTGCAAATAAAGCAATATATAATGAAGAAACAAAGGTCATCGAGCTTTTTGGCGATGTGAATATTCTAAGAGGGAAAAATGAAAGATCTCATTCAGAATATGCCAAAATAAAATTAGACTCCAATGAAGCAAGTTTTGAAGAGTTTTTTTTTGCTAATAGTGATGTAGAAGTTTGGTTTAAAAGTAAAAATAGCTATTTAGACAATCATTATTTTGATGGCAAAAATTCAGTGGTTTCAAGTTGTAATGTTGAAGATCCTGATTGGAAAATTAAATTTAGCGAAGGTAGACTTAATAGGGAAAATAATTTCGTTCATCTTTACAATGCAAGATTATATATAAAAAATATTCCCGTTTTTTACTTGCCTTATCTTGGTTTTAGTATAGATACAAATCGCAGAAGTGGTCTTTTAGTGCCTAGAATGTCTGTAAATTCAAGTGAAGGTTTGTTTTATGAGCAGCCAATTTATTTTGTTTTTGATTCAAATTGGGACTTAGAATTTACACCCCAAGTTAGAACTAATAGAGGTTTTGGTGCTTATACAACTTTAAGATTTTTAGATTCACCTCATTCAATGGGTGAGATTAATTTTGGAGCTTTTAGGGAAAATTCTAGCTATTTTAGAGATGAAAATTTAGAAAATCAAACTCATATGGGTATTGAATTGAAATATTCCAGAAATGATTTAGTGCGATCTTTATTAAGCGATGAATTTCAAGAAGGTCTGTGGATTGATGCGATTTATTTAAATGATGTGGATTATTTAAATTTGGGTCGTAGAGATTTTAGAGATATGACTTCTTTGGTAACTTCAAAGATTAATTATTATTTGGCAGACGATAGTAATTATTATGGTATGTATGCAAAATACTATATTGATACCTCAAAAACTAGCAATAGTGATACTTTACAAGAATTTCCATCTTTCCAGTATCATAGATTCTTAGATACTTTGTTTAGTGAACATTTGCAATATTCTTTTGATGCGAGTTTTCATAATTATTATAGAAAAATTGGAACTTATTCTACTCAACTTAATTTAGAATTACCATTAAGTTATCATACGAGCTTTTTTGATGACTATTTGCAATTAACTTTTACTGAGTATTTATACGCTTCTTTTGTGAATTATTCTAATAATCCAGAAATTGACAATGAGCATTTATATCGTAATTCTCATGAGCTTACTTTATATACAGAACTTTCTAAGCCATATGAGAATTTTTATCATACTGTATTTTTAGAACTTAATTATTATTTGCCTGGTTCTACTTCAGGAAAAATTACAGAAAATTACTTGGATTATGAAGATAAGGAAGAGCAAACAAGTTTTAGAATAGTGCAATATTTTTACAATGCCCAAGGGCAGAAAAAACTAAAACACAGACTAGGTTTAAATTATTATAATGATAGAGATCGTTTGGGTAGTGTTGATAATATCTTAACCTATTATTTTAATGAAAATATTTCTTTAAATAACGAATCAAGATATTCTCAAATTCAAGGAAGATTTGATAAGGTTTTAAGTCAACTAGAATTTAGTACACAAAATTTAAATTGGACTTTCTCTCATGCTTACCGCAACGATATTGATGGAAAATACAGTTTTATAGGCACTAGGGCTGATTATATTTATAATTATAATTATAAAATTTTTAGTGGAATTTGGTTTGATACTCAAAGAGCACATCCTAATATGTGGGAAGTGGGCTATACCTATCAAAGAAAATGCTGGAATTATTCTTTAATGTATAGAGAAAGAATTGATCCGCAGCTTACTAGTGGTGGTATTAAGGCAAAAACTCAAAGTGGTTTTTATTTTGTTTTCAACTTTTATCCATTGGGTGGAGTAAAGTATGATTTATCGTTAGATGAAGCAGAGAATAAATTAGCAAATCCATAGTTTATCATCTGGTTTAATTAAAGTTTTAAAGGAAAATAATGCAATATTCTATAGAGGTAAATAATCATCTTGAAATTTATGATGTTAATAAGGTTGCAAAACAAGCTTGTGGATCTGTATTGATGCGTTTAGGCAAAAGTGTTGTATTGGCCACTGTAGCTAGGGAAGAAAAGGTTGTAGAAGAAGATTTTTTGCCCTTAACTGTGCAATATATAGAAAAAGCTTATGCAGCAGGTAAAATTCCTGGCGGTTATGTCAAAAGAGAAACCAAGCCAACAGATCACGAAACACTAAGTGCTAGAATTATTGATAGAAGCTTAAGACCTCTTTTTCCTAAAGGTTATGCTTACCCTACCCAAATTACTGTTATGGTTTTATCTGCAGATGAGGAAGTGGATTTACAAGTTATGAGTTTAAATGCCGCAAGTGTTGCACTTTATCTTAGCGACATTCCTATCAAAGCTCCAGTTTGTGGTGTTCGCATAGCAAAAATTGATAATGAATTTATTTTAAATCCTAGTAATTCCAAACTTAAAGAGAGTACTTTGGATCTTTATGTTGCAGGGGTTAAAGATGAACTTTTAATGATAGAAATGAGAACTTTAAGCACACAAGATGATGCGATTTTGCCTGTGGTTACTCCTTTTGTGGATGTGATGAGTGAAGTTAATCTTTGCGAGCAAAGTATGAATGAATTAAGCGAGGATGAGATTTTACAAGCTTTAAATTTAGCACAAAAAGCAATTTTAAATGGTTCTAATGCTTATGAAGAAGCTTTTTCTTCGCATAAAAAACAAGCAAATTTGGATTTTAAAATTGAAGAAGAAAATCCAGAGCTTTATGAATTTATAGCCAATAATTATACTCAAGAGCTTAAAAATGCTATCAATCAAATGGCAAAAAGCGAAAGAGCTAGTGAGTTAAACAAAATAGCAAAAGATATTTTAAGCACTGAGATAGTCACACAAAAAGAATGGCAAGAAGAGGATGTACTTAAAAATTTATCACAAATAAAAAGAAAAATAGTCAGAGAGCAAATCATTAACGAAAGAAAAAGAGCGGATGGTAGGGCTTTAAATGAAGTGCGTCCAATTAGCATTGAAACAAATATTTTACCAAATGCACATGGTTCTTGTCTTTTTACTAGAGGACAAACTCAGGCTTTGGTTGTGGCAACTTTGGGAAGTGATAATGATGCACAGATGTATGAGCTTTTATGTGAAAAAAATCCTATAAGCGAGCGATTTATGGTTAATTATAATTTTCCAGGGTTTTCAGTTGGTGAGGCAAGCCCTATCAAAGCTCCTGGTAGAAGGGAATTAGGACATGGAAATTTAGCTAAAAGAGCCTTGTCACCAAGTATAGATGAAAAATATCCTTATACTATTCGTTTGGTTTCGGAAATTTTAGAAAGTAATGGTTCTAGCTCAATGGCGACAGTTTGTGGTGGTGCTTTGGCACTTCGTGCTGCAGGTGTTGAGACTGTAAAATTAGTTGCAGGCGTTGCAATGGGACTTGTTTTTGAAGGCGAAAAATATGCAATTTTAACGGATATTATGGGTTTGGAAGATCATGATGGAGATATGGATTTTAAAGTTGCCGGTAGCAAAGATGGAGTGAGTGCTTTGCAAATGGATATTAAGCTTGGTGGAATTGATAAAGAAATTTTAAAAGAAGCTTTATATCAAGCCAAAGAAGCTAGAATACATATTTTAAATATCATGGAAGAAGCACAACAAGATATTGTGGTAAATGATGATATCTTGCCAAAGCTTGAACTTTTTAGCGTTGATCCTTCAAAAATTGTAGATATCATTGGTCAAGCAGGAAAAACAATTAAAGAAATTATTGAAAAATTTGATGTTTCTATTGATTTAGATAGGGAAAAAGGCGAAGTAAAAATCGCAGGTGGAAAAAATGATCAAGTAAAAGCCGCTAAGGATTATATTATCAGCATTACAAGTGCTAATAAAAACAAAAAATTCAGCAAAGAAAAAGACATTTCGGGCTTTGAAGTGGGGGAGGAATTTAATGGCATAGTGAAAAAAGTTGCGACTTTTGGTGTCTTTGTCGAGCTTAGAGATGGGGTAGATGGTTTGCTGCATAGTTCCAAGATTAAAGAAAAATTGCATGAAGGTGATAAACTTAGAGTTAAAATTAGCGAAATTAAAAATGGTAAAATTTCGGTGGATTTATTAAGTGAGTGAGTTTGCGACTCATCCTTTTGAACCTTTTTTTGATGAGAATTCTAAAATTTTAATTTTAGGTTCTTTTCCTTCTGTAAAATCTAAAGAATTTGGATTTTACTATCAACACCCAAGAAATCGTTTTTGGGGTATACTTGAAAAACTTTTTGATACCGAGTTAAAAACCATTCAGACACAAAAGGCTTTTTTAAAACAAGAAAAAATAGCACTTTGGGATATTATCGCAAGTTGTAAAATTAAAAATTCAGACGATAAAACAATAAGTTTTGCAAAAGCCAATGATTTAAATTTAATTTTAAATCAAGCAAATATAGGAGCTATTTTCACAACAGGAAAAATAGCTTATAAACTTTTTCAAAAATTTTATCCTAATTTGCAAGCCATTTCTTTGCCTTCAAGCTCTCCAGCAAATTTAAATTTTTCCTTTGAGCAATTGTTGCAAGAATATCAAGTGATTAAAAGATTTCTATAAATTTATGCTATATTTAGTATTTTATTTAAAGGAGGAAAAATGAGAAAAATTGTATTGCAAATTCTTTGTTTTAGTTTTATATTTATGGCTATTTTTGCCATAACTAGATTTTTTATGTTGAGTAATTTAGTGGGTAAAAATTCACTTATGACTTATATTTATGGCTTAGGGCATGATATGAGAACTCTTAGTGTGGCTTTTTTACCTTTATTTTTATGTGGCTTTTTGAGTTATTTTAATTTTGCACTCACTAAAAGCAAATTTGCTATGACGGGGGGGGGTAATCGCTAAAATTTACAATTATATTTCTAGCTTTTATATCTTCTTTCTTAGCTTTTTATTTATACTTTTTGCTTTTATCCATTATTATTATTTTCAAATGTATGGAAGTAAAATAGACATTTTTATCTTTAGTTTAAAAGATGATGATACAAATGCTATTTTGTCTATAATTTTTGATGATTATCCTATTATTAAAATTATCTTTTTAGCGTTATTCTTTGGTGTTTTTGCTTTTTGGTTAAATATAAAAATAATGCATTTAAAATTTAAAGCAATAAAACTCAATAAATATTTATTTGTTGTATTAAATTTGTTTCTTATTTATGCTTATATAATTGCATTAAGAGGGCATTTTACTTATAATGCTTTAAGAGCTTCAAGCTATGAGTTTAGCATCATAAAAGCTTTTAATGAAATTTCTACAAATCCTCTTATGGCATTATCATGGGCCTATAAGGAGCATAGAGGACAGCAGCATTTTAAAAGCGTTGATTTAGCAGAGCTTAAAGATTTTGAAAAAGAGCTTTTTACTATGTTTGATAGCACTTATAAAAATGCAAATCATGCGAAAAATCATATATATTTAAATATTTTAGAAAGCTTTGGCTTAAATATGTTGGAATTTAGCAATGAAAAACATAATTTGTTAGGAAGACTTGATAGGCATTTTAAAGAAGATTTTGTCTTTAAAAGATTTTTATCTAGTGCAAATAATACTATAGAAAGTTTAAATCGTTTAGTTTTTTTAAGTCCAAATATCATATCAAACGGCTTAATGCAAAAGAAAATTTTAAAATATACTCCTTTGCAGGTATATAAAAATGCAGGCTATGATATAGTTTTTGTTTATAGTGGTAATGCCTCTTGGTATAATCTTGGGAATTATTTTAGGTATCAAGGGGCTGATTTAATTATAGATGAAAATACCTTGATGAGTGAATTTAGTGAGGCTAGAGCAACAAAACACAAATACGGAATTGCTGATGAGTTTATGTACAAAAAGATTTATTCTATTTTTAAAAACGCCACAAAGCCAACTTTAGTGATTTCCTTAAGCATTTCAACGCATCGTCCTTATGTACATGAGAGCAAGGAAAAATTATTTGATGAAAATTTGGTAGAAAAAGAAATTTTAGATCAATTTATCATTAAAAATCCTAAAAATGCTTTAAAAACCTATGCGTATGCTAATGATGAATTTGGTAAATTTTTAGATCTTGTAAAGGGTAGTGATTTTAAAGAAAATATTATTATTGCTGCAACAGGCGATCATCGTTTTAGGGATATAAAAATGGACTTAAATCATGAAAAAGCTTTTGCTTATAGCGTGCCATTTTATCTTTATGTGCCAAAAAAATTACAAGATAATATTTATTATGATAAAAATCGTATAGGTTCACATAAGGACATTTTTCCAACGCTTTATAATTTAACTTTAAGCGAAGTAGAGTATTTGAGTTTGGGTGGAAAAAGTATGCTTTTAAAGCCAGAAAATAAAAGATTAGAATTTGGTTTTAATGAAATGGTTTGGATGGATGAAAATGGAGTTTATAGCAATGATAAGGGTTATTACTTTGAAAATAATTCTACGATAAAAGATACAAATAAGGCTTTTGAGCTAGATATTTATCATAAGGACTTTGCTAAATTATATAAAGAGTTTAACTTGTATCAATTAGCTTATCGCTTAGGCATTGCAAAATGATGTAAAAAATTACAATTTTTTTGAAAAAATATATTTTCTTTCAAAAATGAAAAATAAAATAGCATTAAGGATAAAAAGCAAGGCAACGCTGATAAAAACAATTTTTACACCAAAATGAGAGCCTATGATACCACTACCAAAGGCTCCTACGAAATTTCCTATGAATTGTGCACTTTGATTAAAACCAAAAATGACGCTTAAATTTTTTGCACTCACACTTTTTTTAAGTAAAGCATTAACACAAGGTAAAAGTCCACCAAGCCCTACACCTATAAGCAAACGAAATATGATGAGGCTATAAATATTTAAGGCTAAGTTTTGCAAATAAAAACAAATTCCGCAAAATACCAAAGAGCTAAATATAACCTTGCTAGGACCGATTTTATCAGCAATTTTTCCTAATTTTGGTGCGAAAAATAAATTACTTATCCCGCTTGCTGCGACAACTATACCTGTCCAAAAGGCCAAATATTCTCCTTGATAAATTTCGCCAACAAAAATGCTTAGCATGGGAATGCTTCCAAAAGTGCCAAATTGTATGATAAAAGTAGTGATAAAAAGTATAGCAATAAGGGTTTTGTTTGTTTTTGTATCTTCGTTGTATTTTTTGAGTTCTTTTTGGTTTTTATTTTCTTTGATAAATATAAAAATTGTAATGAAAGAACAAGTGATCAAAAAAGCTATGAGATCAAAAACAAATCTAATACTAAAAAATTCCGCAATAAACCCTCCAAATAAAGGCCCAATTAAACTTCCACTAATTGAAGCTGTAGAAAGCGTTCCTAGTGCATAAGCAACTTTTTCTTTGGGTGAAATAACAGCAATAAAAACAACTGCTGCTGAGGTAAAGCCTGAAATAATGCCCGTTAAAGCACGGATTAAAACCACTTCTGTGGCACTATTAGCAAAGCTAAGCCATAAACTTAAAATAGACATCCCAAAGCTAGCCCTTAAAAGCATATTTTTGTATCCATATTTTGCACCCAAATATGCCCAAAGTGGAGAAAATATAGCCATTCCTAGCGGAGTAATGCCAAAGGCAAGCCCAGAATAAAAGCTAATATCACTAAGTTTGACAAGTCCTAGTTCTCTCATAAACAAGGGTAAAATTGGAGCGATTTGACTAAGCCCCATACTTGTGGTAAAAACCCCAAACCAACATATTAATAAAGTTTTTTGAAAATGATTCATATTGTTTTATCCATAAAAAATATTGTATGATATTTTCTATAATTTTAAATTAAAAATGAAGGATATAAATGAAAAAAATAACTTTTGTATGTTTGGGAAATATTTGCCGTTCACCTATGGCAGAATTTGTTATGAAAGATTTAATTAAAAAAGCGAATTTAGAAGAGAAATTTAGCATTACAAGTGCAGGAACTTCTGGAGAGCACGATGGAGAAGGAATGCACGGAGGCACTAAAAATAAACTTGTAAGCTTAAATATAGAGCATCAAAATTTTACGAGCAAACGACTGACTCAAAAGCTTTGTGATGAAAGCGATTTTTTAATTACTATGGATAATTCCAATTTTAATCATGTTATAAAGAATTTTCAAGGAGCAAAAAATAAAACTTTTAAAATTATTGATTTTGCTAAGAATTTGGGCTATGATGAGGTCCCAGATCCTTGGTATAGTGGAAATTTTGATGAAACTTATGAGATTATTTCTAAGGCCTGCAAAAATTTTTTGCAAACCCTAGAAGATGAAATTTAGCTTTCTTTGAAAAGCTTAGAAGCAAGATGGGTTGCACGAGTTTGATCCGTATCTTTTTTGAGAGTTTTATAAATTTTACTGACATAATCTTCTAGTGTTTGTTGGGAATCTAAAATTTTCTCATTTTCTTTTGGAATAATTTTGTGGTATTCTCCTTCATTGTCAAGCTCGTAAGCTAGGGCATTATCACTAAGCTCTAAACGCAAAATTTGAGCCAGTTTTGCCTTACTTCTTTCATCATATATAGGAGTCATTAATTCTAAACGGCGTTCTAAATTTCTTGGCATCCAATCCGCACTCGAGATAAAATAATTTGGCTCACTGTGCTTGAAGTAAAATATTCTTGCGTGTTCAAGGTATTTGCCTATAATGCTTCTAACGCGTATGTTTTTACTATACTCTGCATTTGGTCTTAGGCAGCAAATTCCGCGGATAATAAGATCGATTTTAACACCCTTATTTGATGCCTCATAAAGAGCTTTGATGACATCGCTATCAACAAGGGAATTCATTTTGGCGATAATTACACCATCTTCGCCTTTTTGTGCTTCTGTGTTAATCATTTCTAATATTTTTTCTTTGATTTGATTTGGACTCATAGATAGGGTTTGCAAGCGACGATTTTTGCTAAAACCTGATAAGATATGAAAGAAACTTGTTGTATCTCTGGCAAATTCAGCCTTGCTAGTAAAATAACTTACATCAGTGTAAATTTTTGCACTGCTTGCGTTATAATTTCCCGTGCTTAAATGTATATAAAATTTAAGCTTTTCGCCTTGTTTGCGTATGACTTGCGAAACCTTGGCGTGGACTTTAAATCCGGTGATTCCATAAATAACATGTGCGCCTGCATTTTCTAAAGCCTTTGCCCAATGCAAGTTGTTTTCTTCATCAAAGCGCGCTTTTAACTCAACCATAACCGTTACTTGTTTGCCATCACTTGCTGCATCGATTAGGGCTTGGACGATGTTTGAATTTTTTTCTACTCTATATAGCGTCATTCTTATGGATATAACTTCGGGATCTTTGCTGGCTTCTTTAATGAATTTATATACAGGATCAAAGCTTTCAAAAGGCTGCAAAATCAAGACATCTTCTTTGTCGATTGCATCAAAAATAGATAAATTTTCATCAAAAGGTGGTAAGACTTTTGGCGTATAAAGCGGACTTAAAAGGTGAGTAAAGGTTTTATTTCCAACGATTTGCCAAAGGCTTGGTAGATTAAGTAGTATGGAATACTCATACATATCTTTGTGAAAAATTTTCATATGACTTGTTAAAAATTCAACGATTTGTTCATCCGCATCTTTTTGAATTTGCAAACGCACAAAAGCACCTTTTCTACGAAGTTTTAAGCCTTGTTCTAGTATCATCATAAAATCATCAGCTTCTTCTTCTTCGATGGTAATATCAGCATTTCTTGTAACCCTAAAAGCAGCTGCGGCTAAAAGTTTATAACCTGGAAAAATTTCTTCTGCATGACGATGAACTATGCTTTCAATAGGAACATAGACATTTGAGCTTGCTTCGTAAAAACGTGGCAAAACGCGTGGAATTCTAATCATTCCAAATTTGATAAGTTCAGGGTGTGCGTTATCGCAAAGTTTAACAGCTAAAGAAAAAGAAAGATTATTAAGATGTGGAAAAGGATGTGTGGTATCGACAGCTATTGGGACAATAACTGGAAAAATATGCGAGAAGAAATATTCATCACATTTAATTTTTAAATTTGTATCCAATTCTTCATAATGTTTGATAAATAAATTTTCTTTTTCGAGATCTTTGGTGATTTGAGTGAAATAAGTTTCTAATAAATTTTTTTCTCTACTTAGGTATTTGCGAATTTCTTTTAATTGTGTTAAAGGTGTCATTTCGTCGCTACTACTAGCATTTGCTCCTGCTGCAAAAAGCTGCTTTAATCCTGCCACTCTTATCATATAAAATTCATCTAAATTTGTACAATAAATTGCTATAAATTTAAGTTTTTCTAGCAAAGGAATGGATTTAGAGCATTGATCTAAAACACGAGAATTGAATCTTAACCAAGAAAGCTCTCGATTTAAAAACATAGTAGGTTGTGTTTGCATTGTAACTCCTTTTTATGAAAACTAATTTTATCATTTTTTACATATTTTGAAGGTTTGAAAGGTATAAATTTGTATAAAAATTTTTAAATAAAATACGAAAATCCAATGTGTAAGTATTAATTAAGAGTAAATATATCCTTAAATTTAAATTAAAATTTTTTATTTATAATAACAATCAAAGGGTTTGTCTAGTCTCTATGGAGCAAGGAAGGAGGTTTGATTTGAAGAAAGCATTTGGAAAACTTTTTTCTATTTTCTTACTTTTGCTTTTGGTTTTATTTGTTGTGGGTGCTTATACATTTTATAATGCCAAAGGAATGTCGTATTTTAGTGATGCAAGTGAATCTTGTAATAATTGCCATATTATGAATGAGGTTTACAATGACTATTTAAAGGCTTCGCATTCTCAAAAAATAGCAGGTAAACCAAGAGCAAGTTGTAATGATTGTCATTTGCCACATGATTTTGTGGATAAGTGGATTGCAAAGGCACAAAGTGGGTTGGGGCATGCTTATGCTTTTACTTTTAAGTTAAATGAGTTACCCGCAAATTTAAGTGCAAATGCTAAAAGCAAAGCAATGATTCAAGATAATTGCGTGCGTTGTCATTCTGAAATGGCTACAAATGTTATCAATGCAAGCACTAATCCTCATAAGGATAATTCTTTAAATTGTGTATCTTGCCATGTGGGTGTAGGACATACACGCGGATTTTAATAAGGAGGTAAAATGAGTAAAAAAGGTTTTTTATGGAGTGCAATTATTATTCTTGTTCTTATAATTGCAGCAGTTTTATGGCTTAATAAAGACATAGAACAAAAACAAAATGAAGGTGTTGGCGGTGTGCTTTCGAAAAATTTTGTAGAAATGAGTGATGATAATCCTACTTTTGTTCATTGGGGTCAAAATTTTCCAGATTATTTAGATATGTATTTAACTGTTGAAAAAGAGCAGCCTGTTGCGACTGAATTTGGTGGAAATTTATCTTATTCAAAATTAACGCGTTATCCGCAACTTACAGTTCTTTGGGCGGGATATCCTTTTAGCGTTGATTTCAATGAAGAAAGAGGGCATTTTTGGGTTCAAGTTGATCAAATGGATACAGCAAGAAATAACAAAGACTTCTTAAATTCTCATGGACTTGCAGGATTTGGTGGTCAACCAACGGCTTGTATGAATTGTCATAGTGGGTGGACTCCTTGGCTTTTGAAAAATGTCGCAAAAGATGATTGGATAGCTTTTAACTCTACTAAGTATTGGACTATGATTAAAAATGTTCCTGCGGTAAATGGTATCACACCAAATTCACCTGAGCACTCAGGGCCACATGGAGGCAAAAGAATGGGTGTAACTTGTGCAGATTGTCACAATCCAAATGATATGAGTTTAAGACTTACTCGTCCAGCAGCTATAAATGCTTTGGTTGCTAGAGGCTATGAAAAAGATCCTATCCAAGGCGTTAAAGCTACAAGAGAAGAGATGAGAACTTTGGTTTGTTCTCAATGCCATGTGGAGTATTATTTTAAACCAACTGGAACTAAGGTTAAAGTAATGGGAGAGAGTATTGCTAATGATAGTTCTAAAAAATGGTGGAATGGCACACAAAAAACTTATGATGAAGTTGACTCTTGGAGAGATGGCAATGCGCCTACGCAAATTGAAGTAGATGGTCTGGAATTAGTTTTCCCTTGGTCTGAGTGGAAAAAGGGGCAACCATTTAGAATAGAAATGTTTGATGAGTATTATGAAAAAGTAAGATCTGTTTTTGATAAAGATTGGTCTCATAAATATACAGAAGCACCTATGCTTAAAATTCAACATCCAGAAAGTGAGCTTTATAGTGGTGGCGTGCATGCAGCAAATGGTGTAAGCTGTGCGGATTGTCATATGCCTTATGTTAGAAAAGGTGCAAAGAAAATGACTCAGCATAATATCACTTCTCCTTTACAAGACATCAACGCGGCCTGCAAGACTTGTCATACTCAAAGCGAAGATTATCTTAAAAAGCAAATCAAAGATATACAAAATTCTGTAGCTTATGATTTAAGAAAAGCAGAATATGCACTTGTAAGTTTGATTAACGATACTAAGATTTTAAGAGAAGAGCTTGCAAAATTAGACGCTTATAAGCAAGATACTAAGGCTAAAATTTCTAAAGAACTTAATGAAGTTTTAGAGCTTCAAAGAAAAGCTCAAATGAGAGCTGATTTTGTGGGTGCTGAAAATTCAACAGGATTTCATAATCCACGCGAAGCTTCAAGAATGCTTTTACAAGCCATTGATATGGCTAGAATGGCACAAACCAAGCTTGTAGAAATTGCATTAGCCAATGGCATAAAAGATTTTAAAACTTCAGATTTAGGTTTTGAGGATATGCAAAAGCTAAATCCAGGCGAGCTTCATTATAAGGTGGATTTAAATGGTAATAAAGCCGGAGATCGTTATTATAAGCATGATAATGTTAATGGCAATACACCAAAAGAACTTTTAGAGCACGATAAAAATTTAGTGCCTTATAATTATCAAATTATTGATCAAAAATAACTTTTTAGGCTTGTTCTTTAAGAATGAGCCTAAATTTTTATGCTCATTTTAGAAATTTAAGCTAATTATTATCAATTTTGAGTATAATTTCAATTTATTTCTATTAATAAAGGACAGATGGGTGAGTGGCTGAAACCACACCCCTGCTAAGGGTGCAGATCTTAACGGGTCTCGAGGGTTCAAATCCCTCTCTGTCCGCCACTATCTTATTTTTAAATCGTCTTTTTTATATATCTAATTTAATTATTTTTGACATCAAAGTAGTTTAAATTTAAAAAATTATAGCATTGCCTAATTTGTCAAAAATCAATCTCTAATACCCCTATCTTCACCAAATTTTAAAATTTTAGCTCTAAGTTCTTTCGGGAAATTATATCTATGTATAGCAGGGATTCTTGGATCAAGAAGCCTATCTAAATTATGATTTTTGTAAATAAACTCTAATCTTTCGGGAGAGTAATAATAAGGTGCATTAGTATAGCCTTGAGGAGGAGTTAGGGCTGCGAGTTTGGCTTCCAAAAGCATAGTTTCTAACCACAATTTTGCTTGTTCTTGCGTCCAATCACTAGGCATATTATCACCATATCCATTTAATATTCCATTCCTATAAGCATCCATCTCTTTGTCAAACTCCCACCTACTCTCTGGAGTAGAATCTACATCTCTTGGATCTTTGAGTATTCCTTTTTCAACATCATCTTTTAGAGCATCATTAACTCTTCCTTTTTCATCATAGGCAAATTGATATTTATTCACATCTATCACCCAATCCACTCCTATAAGTTCATCTAGAAAAGGTAACATACCAAATTCATCATAAGGAGGATTTTTAGCAAAGTCTTTTAGCATTTGAGCTTTAAGAGGGTTTTTGTGTATGCCATCTGTTAAATCTCTATATGCATAAGAATCAT
>NZ_RYYL01000013.1 GCF_004378855.1 Campylobacter sp. US33a | reverse complement strand
GATAATAAATGAAAGTGAACTTTAAATTAGCGATAGGCTCTGTTTTGCTAAGTAGTTTTTTAGTTGGTTGTGGAGCAGAAAACGGAGTTGAGCTACCAGAAAAAATTGACAAAAGTATCTGCACTAATCCTATAGTTGTTCAAAAAGTAATCATCGATGATATTGAACCTGATTTAGCAAAAAAATTAAAAGAAGCTAAAATAGAAAAACTTGAGCTTAAGGATGTTACTAGTGAGTTTTACCTTACTACTAACTCAGAAAAAGATGCGAAATTATATGGACTTAAAAATACGGATATGAGAACTGGAGATTTTAAGACTTGTCATTATATTATTCCTAAAATTAAATTTGTTAAAAGCTTTGGTGTGTATCAAACAGAAGATGGTAAATATATAGGACTCAAAGGCAAATATTGGGAAGGTAAAGATAAGGCTCAAATTACAGAAATCAATTAAGTTTTTTCGATTTTTGCTTGTAATTTCCGCAGAGAGTGAAACACGCTCTAGATAATAAAAAGAACAAAGAGTAAGAAAATTTTTTTCAAACTAAAGCAAGCGAGATTTCTACTTAAATGATTTTAAATTATAGAGTTTTTGAACCACAAAAATATGTATTTTTAACTATTTTTTGCATATTTTTATGTAATAATTACTATATTTTAGTAAAAATTACATATTTTTAACTATTTTTTACATATTTTTATGTATTTTTATGTAATAATTACTATATTTTATGATATAATAATAAGAAAATTAATAGGAGGTAAGTTAATGAAAGGAATATTAATCATAATAGGTGTAATGTTTATATTAACATCAAATCCTGGTCATAAATTAATATTAACATATTCGATACTTATTGCTTTGGTGTTATTATTATTTTTAATATTTTGGCTAATAGAAAAATCATCAGTATTTTATCCCAATTCATTCGCTGGGTATAAAGATGATGTAATTCTACCGAAACTTATTGCATCTATTTGGTATTTATTTATTACGATAACCATAGCTCTCATAGTTCTAGGAATGGCACATTTTTTCCTAAACTGACCTCTTCTTTGAACATATCAAAAAATCTAAGTAGCTATTTGTTTCGTTTTTCCGCATCGCTTTTAAGCATCAAAACTAATATTTCTAAGTTATCTGCCAAATCTTTAATTTCATTTTTTGTGATAACTTCTTCATTATATTCAATCATTTTCAAAGAAATTACCCTCAAAGTATCATAAGTTTGAAACCATTCTTTACCATAATTTTCTACCTCCATTCTTTTTAGTATATTTGTGTCCATTTTTCCTCCTTATTGAAACTATATTCTCTTGTGCCTCGTAAAATTATTCTTTTCTTTGAGTTCTAAGTTTTTTTCCTCTTCTAAAGTATTTAAAAGAGTTTCTGATTTTTTTAAAATCTTTTTCGCATAATCATCAACTTCTATTTTTCTATCAGTTCCTATTAATTTATGTTCTTCTATTTCCTCTAAAAGCAACAAATCAAGCTCTTCTTCCCCAAAATAATTAATCTTAGCAATGATAGCTTCAAGCTGTGTTGCATTAAAAACATTAGGATAATTTTCTAATAAGAATCCAATATCAAAAAAATCTCTACTCTTATCTCTTCCTGTGAAAGCATTAATTTTCATTGCAACCAATCTATCAATATTATAGACATTCACTCCTTCTATCTTTTGGTAAAAAGCTTTTTCATCATTAATTAAACGCAAACGATTTCTTTCTCTACCACTTATTTCAACTTTTAAAGGATAATTTCCTAAATGAGAATTTGCACCGTAATCAATCATTGCCTTAAAAGAAACATCTGTATCTTTTTTGATATTAATATTCCAGTCTTTAAAATTTTTGTGCGATTTTAAGCAATTGATAAAATTCATATTTTGACTAATGCAATCAAAGTCTAAGTCTTCTGAATAGCGATTTAGTCCATAGAAAAGACTTAAAGCAGTTCCACCTTTTAATATGAAATTTTCGGAAAAAAGTGGCAGAATTTCTTTAATAAATTTCACTCGCTCTATCTGATAATTTTCCATTTTTTTCCTTAAAATATAGCTTTGTTAATTCATATTTTAAAAATCTTTGAACAATTTGTGTTTTGGGTAGAATTTTTAAATAATTAAATAGCTCCATTGCATCATCTTCATCTAAAAAATCATCTACTATGCCTTGCATTTGTGCTGTTTTATTAAAATAAAGTAAATCAGCAATTGCCCTTGCAAAAGAAGCAACATTGTATTCTTTTTGCAATGTTTTTACAAAGCATTTGCGTATGCCTAAATCTTTTAAAGGATTATTGTCGCTCTCATAAAACAAAATTTTTTTAGGATTTAAATAAATCTGTGGATGCCAGTCTGCTATCAAACCTTTTTGATTAGGAATATTAAGAGCTTGAAAACCTGATAGATATTGCATTGTTATTCAATCCTATTTTTATAAAAATTATAACATATTTTATGCGCAATGGCAGATCTAAAATACCTTCATTGTCATAAGGATATAGGATTAGACCATAAAATAATAAGAAAATTTTGGAATTAGTATCTTTTTTGATACAATATGCTAATGAAAAAGATACAAGCCAAATTCTATCAAAACCGAAACGGCAAAGAGCCTGTAAAAGAATGGTTGTTAGAACTAAGTAAAGAAGATAGAGTAATAATCGGAAAAGATATAGCGGTTGTAGAATTTGGCTTTCCTATTGGTATGCCTGTTTGTAGAAGTTTAGGCAATGGATTTTATGAAATCCGTAGCAATATTAGTTCAAATCGCATAGCGCGAGTAATATTTGTGATAATTGATAATTGTATGATATTGCTACACGCTTTTATTAAAAAGAGTCAAAAAACGCCATTAATAGAGTTAAATTTAGCAAAAGAAAGAGCAAAGGAACTAAAATGAAAGTAAAAGAATTAAACTCATTTGATGATTTTTTAAAAGATGAAAACATTTTTGATGAAGTCCAAAGCTATGCGGTTAAAAAGGTTATAGCCTATCAACTTCAAAAAGAAATGGAAGCGCAAAATATAACCAAAACAAAATTAGCCGAGCTTATGAATACAAGTAGAGCTTGTGTAAATCGTTTATTAAATCCAAACAATAAATCTCTTACACTTAATACTCTTGAATGTGCTACAAGAGTTTTAGGCAAACAATTAATCATAACTATCAAATAAAAAGAGGCGGATTTAAATATTTATATTATCTTTCATATTCCATCTTTTCTACTTGCCTCTTAGTTTTTCATAACTCTATCTTGTTTCCCAAAAACTTTATTTGCTCTTTTTTAAAATAAAAAAATCACACCATAAAGCTTTTTTGTTCCAACCTATTATTGATACCATCTGTAACAACATCACTGGTTTGATTGTCAATTCCAATCATTCTAAATACCCAATCAGGTCCTCCAATTATAGTTTTCCACATAATATAAGATCCTGCCAAATAACCTAATATTTTCAATATACCTTTCACTGTTTCAATAATTATGATCGCTGTTAAATCTTCTCCAGCTACTTTCAAGGCACCAAATTGCTCTACAGAAACAAGCACAAACAATTCTTTAATTAAAGTATTTAAAAATAAAGCTAGGTATACAAATAAAACAATAAGTATTGGTCTAAAAAATATTGTCATCCCAGTAATCAAAAAATGAACTATTTTATCAACCCGTTTTGTCCCCAAAGAAAAAGCAATTACAAATGGTGAAATATAAAAATATTTAGTTAAAGTTACCAAATAAGCAATAAAAGCTACAGCACCAGCTACTGTTGCAACAAGAACTGGTAAATTTTGTAAAACTAATTCCATAATCATAGCAGTAAACCAAGTAGCAAATACTGATGTAGGAAGTAAAGCAAAAACGGTTTTAACTCCATATTTTGCTATAAGTCCAGAAGCTGGAGTTCCTACAATGCTTACAATATTTGAAATAAAGAACCCCAATACTTCACCTATCTTTTCTATTGCATCATAGAAAAAATCATATACTGCCCCAGAACCTGGAAGGATAAAATACGCTAAATTGCCAATAGCAAAAGCTACCCCTTGCCTTAATAATCCATCTTGGCTACCACCAGAATCAATCTCTCCACTTTTAACAGCATCAATTGTCGCTTCTTGACCTTTTTTAGTAATTTCTTCCATTTCTTCATCATTTTGAATTACATTATCAGACATAAAATCTTGAAATTGAACCATTAATCCAGTTCCTGGCAAAAGTGTAGAATTAATCCAACCAAATTCCAATTCTCTATTAGCAATGTAATGATCAATTTGACTTAGTTTTTGCCCTAATTCATTGCTAGATAAATATTGCTCAATAGCTTGGATTTGCTTACTATATCTAACGACATCTGATTTTGTATTATAAATTTGATTCTGAAGTGCAACACAAGCCTGCAAAGAAATATCATTTTCAGTTCCAGCAACTTGTTTTAAATCCCATTTTTCTAATAAATCTTTCTTTTCTTGCTCTGTTAAATTTGTAAAAGGTATTCCAGCTGGCTGTCCAGCAAATCTTTCAGAGCATTTTTCATTATAAATTTCTATAGCCTTTTCATTTGTAAATTTAGCAAGTTCTAAGTTATTTTTAATTGTCTTTTCTCCTTCTTGACTAATGCCTCCAACCGATGAATAAAGTTTATTCATATAAGTATTTGCACCTTGCGCACTTGCTAAATCAGCTATATTATTAGCCTCATTTGTTGCAAAACGAATAATTTTTTGAAAAGGAGTAGCTTGCATCTCAACATCTCCAGCTTTTCCTTCAGGTATTGGAGCAAAAAATATAATAGTCATAATAAATGGAAGACTAAATCTTTCTAAATATTTCTTATCATCGTTAGGATCATTTTCTCCATTTTGAAGGTATGATAGAAGTTTTTTTCCACCAAAAATAGACAAATAAAAACCACCAACAATAATAAAAATAAGATTTTGTAAATGTGTATAAATGAAACTCATCGAGTTATATAAATTTGAGAAATAAGCTAAATTTGACTTATTAAATCCATCTGCAATACTAATTCTCTCACCGCTAGTAACAGGTTGAGCTGTTTTATCAAATGAAAATAAAGGTAACGCATTTGCAAGCTCTTTTGCTGGACCAAAAGCATCATTTTCAAATGAAAATAAATTAGCAATTGAACCTTTTGGATTAACTCCTGGTTGTAATTCTAACTGTCCAGTTAATGCGGTTTTTTCTCTATCTATAATTTCTGGATTTAATGTAGCAATTGATGTTAAAAATCGAGAAAGGGTAATTTCATTATCATCTATAACTTGTTTTATCTGACTTTTAACTTCTGTCTTTTCTCCTCTTGGAAAGAGTTGTGGATTTCTTTTAGCTAAATCCGTTTGACAAGCTAAATTTTTAGTATCAGCGTTGAATTTTAAAACTTTTTCGTGATCGTTTTTTTCAAAAATTACACAGTGAGTGATTCCTTCTGGAATATTAAACCCTACAATTTGTGTCCCATATTTCTCAGCAACCTTTCTACACCTAAATTCGCATCGCTCACCAGTTATTACATTACTTGGCTCCCTATAAACTTTACTTGCTTCCTCTTCTAAAGCATCAGCGCCAAATAATATCTGCGCACTTAATAAAAAAAATGATAATATTTTTTTAAACATCATTATTTCTCCGCTTTGATAATAGTAGGAACTGATTCTAATCCAGCGCTAGAATATTTTTTCAACAAATCTTTAGCTTCTTGAATTAATTTTTCATCAACCTTTGAATAATCAGTTGTTTTGCTATCATAGTAATGCTTTATGATTTTAAGTTTCTCATTGTCATCTTTAGCTTTTGAAGCTTCTTTATATATCAAAGCTATTTTTTCAAATGCACTTTCTCCGTGAACTGTTGTAAAAATAAAATGAATCCTATTTGTTTTAAGAATATTATCTATTTTAGCCAAATGTCTTCTACAATATGGACATTCTGGATCTGAAAAAACATAAATTTCAGGCTTTGATTTATCTCCTAAACTAATTTTTTTAGTTTCTTTTTGAGCTAATTCCAAAAGTGCTTTTTCAATTTTTTTTACATTTTTAATTTTTATTTCATTTCTAAATTTTTCTTTATATGAAATTTGCGATTTTAAATCTACAATATCTGGCATAATTATATTGCCTTGCTTAAAAAATATATCTTGTTTTTCTTGTTCTCCGAGCTTAATATTCACTATTACTTTCTCAAAATTCATATTAGGAATTTTTTCTATTGAAACAATATCTACTTTAGTCTCAGCATCTGGAAAAACTGCCTTTATTTTATTTTGGTAAAATTCAATTATACTGGCAGTATCACTGGCAAACAAATAACTCCCAATACATAAACTAACAATTGACAAAATTATCTTTTTTTTCATTTTCACTCCTTAATTATTCACTTTTTTAATTCTTGACCAAATATTTTTAATACTAAAACTTTTACTATAACTTTCACTTGAAAAAACTTTTTCCTTATCATTCAAAGGTATAAAATTTTTACCGATAGAACAATTATTAAACATATAATTTTCCAAAATTATATTACTCATATCCCAGCCACTAATATCTTGGTTGAAGCTCTTAGCATTATCAAACATATGATACATATCTTTTACATTACTTGTGTTCCATTTGTTTAATGGTTGATTGAAATTTATGGCATTTTCAAACATACTACGCATATTTTCAACATTATCCACTTTAAAATCATTTAAAGACTGATTAAACTCAATACAACCCTTAAACATCTCACTCATATCTTTAACATTGCTTGTATCCCACTTATTTAAAGGCTGATTAAAGCTCTCTGCACCTCTAAACATTGCACTCATATCTTTAACCCTGCTAGTATCCCAAGAACCTATGTCTTGATTAAAGTTTATAGCACCAGAGAACATCTCGCACATATTTTTGACATTACTTGTATTCCAACTCTCAATGCCACTAAAGTCTTTACGAGTGGAATCCAAAAACAATCCTGACATATCAGTGATAAGACTAGTATCTATGTCCTTAAGATTAATATCTTCATTTGTAATTAACGCTAATAATTCTTCTTTATCCTCTGGAATATATTTTTTAATCTTTACTTCATTGTTGCGTTTTATTATGCAATTTTTAAATATATTTTCTTTATGTCTAACTTTATTAATATTCCAACCACTTAAATCTTGATTGAAACTCTTAGCATTTTCAAACATAGAATCCATATCAAACACATTACTTGTATTCCATTTTGAAATATCTTGATTAAACTCAATACAACCCTTAAACATCCCAGCCATATCAAAAACTTTACCTACATTCCACTTTGATATATCTTGATTGAAGTTCTCAGCTCCATAAAACATTGCACGCATCGAAAAAACATTACTTACATCCCAATTCTCAATACCACTAAAGTCTGTTCGAGTTGAGTTTAGGAACAACTCGCTCATATCAGTAATGTTGCTTGTATCTATGTCTCCTAGATTGATACTATTGCTATCAACTAAAACTATGAGTTCTTTTTTTGTTTTTGGCTGTATTTTTTTCATTTATTCTCCTGAGATTCTTTTTGAATACCTAATATGTTTTCATAATTACCTAATAATTTTTTTTCTTGCTCTAATAAAAAAATCATATTTTTATTCTCCATAGTTGTTTCAATTTCCAAAGCATTTATTTCTTTAATCAATTGTTCTTTTATTAAAGTTTGTTCTTTAATTTTTTCTATAAGAGGCTGAATCTCCTCACTCCATTTTCTTTTTGATTCTTCATTTTTTTGATCAACTAAATTTGTCAAATTATCAAAAGAATTTCTAATTCCATCATCTCCAGATGAGCTCCAAACAGCACCATATGAATGTATTAAAAACAAACAACTAAAAAGAATTTTTTTCATCATTATCCCTACTATTTTTTATTTGACTTTAAATTGATTTGATTGTGCAATAACTTATTTCTTTTGTTAATTAAAAAAGAAAGATGATTCTTTTTTACATAAATAAATTTACTTAATTCAAGTGCAATATTTAAATTTTTATTCTGTCTTTCAACCAATTCATTTCCTTTTTTTTGACTCTCGTTTAATTTGTTAATTGCAGAAGTAGGATTTGCTAACAAAAAAATAGTTACTGAACTTAACAATAAAATACTTTTAATCATTTGAACACCACTTTTTACTTAATATTTTTTCGACTTCTTATCTTTTTAATAACCATACAAACTTTTCTTATAAAATAAGGCTTAAACTGATTGCCATCTTTTGTATATGAAAACAAAAACCTATATCCAATTAAGCTTAGCAGAGCGAAAATTGCAATAAAATTAATAAAACTTTCAATTGTAAAATAAGATAGAATAAAAAATAAAAAATTTGTTCCAGAGGCTAAATAATATCTATAATTAAGCTTGATTTTAAATTGCTCATTGCTTAATATTTCGTTAATAGTGTATTCTTTTTGCATTAATTAATCCTTTTCCAAATGAATACACCATCTTCTGTTTTATCAGATGAGTAAATTATCTCTTGATTATTGTTATATTTAATACCAATAGCTTGGATTTGCTCAGAGTCTAAATTATTTGCATCACAAAGTTTTTTAAACATTTTTGGCGCCTTATGTTTATGATAAATCAAAAATTTTCCTTTTTTTAATTCATAATTAGCTTTATCATCTTGTATATCCATATATTAATCCTATTTTAACTTTAAATTATTTTTAACGGTGTTATTTACTATATTTGATGTCTGCAATATATCTTTATTGGTTTCTTGATATTTTTCTCCCATTGCTTGATATATATCCTCATTTGTTAAAACATCATTATTCAAAATCGTTTCCTTAGCCTTATCAAAGTCAAAAGTCCCATCTTCTTTAAAACTTTTCAAAATCTCATCATTAAATCTATCTATCGAGGTCTTTGCAATATCATAAATGAGATTTTTATTATCTTCATTATTTAATTTTGCCAATTCTGCATTTTTTAAATCTTGACTAAGTTCAATATTTTCCTTAATTTCACTCTCTATAGAAGAAACAATAAGCTCTTTAGATAATTTTTTATTCTCTTTTAAATTCATTCCTAAAGACATATTATCTTGTGCTTCTATTAAAGTATCAATCGTTTTTTTGTGTTCAGATAGAAAATCTCTTAATGCTTCAAATAATGTTTTTGTCAATAATAAATCATTCGAATTTTCAAAACAACCCTTTCTATCATTCTTGTTTTGTTCAAATGTATCACAAAGTGCTTCATAAGAATCTCTTATATTTGCTACACCCTGTTTAATTCTATCCACTGGAGTTGGGGGTGACTCTTTAACACCATAGGCTATACCATCATTAAAACTAGTAGTTTCATTTATTATATTATCTTCCATTGTTTTATTATCTTCCATACATATTCTCCTTTATCTCATTAACAACACTGCTATTATGGCTATCAAACCAAAAACAAAAACACCATTCATACACCATTGCAAATATGAAATAGGAATATGTTTTAACTTAGTTTCCTCTATATATCTTTCAATATCTTCAAAAAGCTTATTTCGACTTTCTTCATTATCTTCTCTAATTACTTTTTCAATAATCCTCGCATAATCTCCTGCTTCATCATTTTCTAATTTATCTAAAACTCCACCAAGAACATTACGAGTTCCAATTTCTGTTTTATTTGCTGTATTGGCTAAAGTTTCGATTTTTTCTTGAAAATTTTGTCTTATGAATAATAAGTGTTGCGATAAAACATTATTATCTCTTCTTAAATCTAAAATAAGTTTTTTTAATCTATTAATTTCATTTTCAGTATTTTCAATATTAGTCATTATCTGCCTTTATGGTATTTGTGGAATATCGCTAGAATCATTAGCACCAGCAATAATTTTCTCAATTTCTTTTCTTGCGCCTTCTTCATCAAATTTTTGGCTCATTATTACCTCTTTATCAGCAATCAGCGAAGCGATAGCTCTTTTTCTTTCCCATTTTTCAGTTATATCTGCAATGATTTTAGCCTCTTCAATTTGTTGTTTTCTGATATCGTGAACCATTTGAAGCTTCAAATCACTTCTTAAATATTGATAAACATCTTCAGTTGGCAATGCAATATAGTTTGGATTATTATTAGCATAAATTGCAAGAGCATTTCCAATCTCATTTGCCTTTGCAAATTCAAAATCTTGACTCATACCATTGATAAGGTTTTGCGCTAACTCATCTCCATTGGAAGTATTTTTATTTCCTCCATTGCTTTGAATTTGTTGTTTTGTTTTAGCTGAAATACTACTTGGCGACATATCTTGAGAGCTTATATAAAAACTTTTTGCCAATTCTTGTCTTGATTTTCGGTATTCAGATAAATCTGATGGAGCTTTAATTTGAGACGGATCAATTTCAGCAATACTTCCTTTACCGCCTTGAATTTTGTCATAATCCATTAACATTTTTAAACTTTTATTGTCGTTTTTCATTGCTAGTGATTTGACTATGTTGCCATCATCTCCAAGAATATCTTTAGCATTCCATCTTTTGAGATATTTATCAACAGTTAAACCATTTGGTAATGTCGTTTTATCCGATAATCCAGTGTCGTCAGCCAAATTTTCTGCAACATTTTTCATTGCAGTTGAAGAAATGTCTGCAAATTCTCTTACATTCTCCCTACAAAGTGATTTTAAACCACTAAATGAAACATTGCTTTTTCTTTTTTCAAATCCAGGAATAGGTGGCAAAATAGCACACGCATCAAAAGATAAATCCGCATTATTGACAATGCTACAAATATCGCCAGAAATACCAGTATTACTTGGTCTATAGCACAGTCCAAAAGTTTGATTTGATTTGTCATCCGCAATATCCCAAACATCATCAATTACATCATCTAAATCAACTGCGTAAGAGCTACAATACATTGCTCCTATCAATCCAAATGCAAAAAGTATTTTTTTCATTTATTTCCTTTCTTAATACGCTTCTAAAGTGTTAATATTGTTTTGCAAACTATTGAGCTGTTTTAATAAAAACTCTATTTGAGAATTATTTAGCACTTGATTTTGTTTTAAAGATGACAAGATATTAAGCTCTTTAAGATTGCTATTTTCAGAATCAACGAATGCTTCGGCAAAAATATTATTTATCTCTTCAATTTTAGCCTGTGTTTTAGATTCAAACTCATTAAATTTTTGCGTTGAGCTATTTGATAAATCAGAAGGCAACATTGGATCTCTACATCCACTCCAACACCCAAAAACATCCACTGAAATTAACATTAATAATCCAATTAACATTGGTATTTTTTTCATTTATTTCCTTTCTTAATACGCTTCTAAAGTGTTAATATTGTTTTGCAAACTATTAAATTTTTTTAGCAAAAAAATAATTTCTTTCGTATCCATCAAATCTTTTTGCATTAAAGCTTTTCGTTGTTTTAATAACTTGTTTTGCTCAGTTATTTGCTCCAACTGTTTTTCGTATTGCTTTCTTAGCTCATCTAAATTAGCATAGAGCTTCGCATAAGCTTGTTCTATGCTATTTTTAGAAGATTCTTCGCCACTTTTAATATTACCACCGCAATAAACTTTATGACAGCCCCAAGCAAAAGCATTATTTACAAAAAGGAATAATAAAAAAATCGCAAAGAATTGTTTTTTAATCATTTAAAGTCCTAAAGCTTCTTTATAGAAATCTGTTACAACAGTGGCTGCATTTGTCATATCTCCAGTAATAACTTGGAATATCAACATAGTTACGACAACATAAACAAATACCCCTACGAGTGCACCAATAAAAACAGCTGTAGGTATTCTTGAATGTCCATCTTGAGTTTGTTCAACTTTTTTCTTTGCAATGGTGTAACCCAAAACCATAAAACCACCAATACATATCAAAGGAAAACCGATTGCAAAGACCCATTGTAAAACCACACCAACTGATTGTTTTCCAGCAGTTGAGGCATCATTGATAATATTTGTTACCTCATCCATATCATTAGCAAATGCGTTTGTATAAATAAAAAGCAAAAACGCTAAAAAACTTATTTTACTAATTAATTTCATTCGTTCTCCTTGTTTTTTTCTTATAAAAGATCCGTTGAAGGCTTTTTTTCAGCCCACTCTACTCGAGTATAAAACGCCTCATTTTCCTTATCAAGATACAAAGTATCTCCTTTGGCATTTTTTACACCCTCACCATTTAACAATTTTTTAACCTCTGCCCTATTTAAAGTTCTTCCTATTGATTTTGATTGGTTGAAAAAAATTCTAAATTTGCATTCTCCTACATCAACAAATTCTTTTCCTTGTTTTTCAACCTTTTTAAATTCACAATGAATATATGAATTGTCAGGACTCACTTTAATTCTTCCATTTCCGCAAATTGGACACAAAATTCCTTCTTTATTTTCCTCTGCCATTTTTTCTCCTTTAATTAATTTAATATCATATTTCGATATGCTTCTTGCATTTTTCCAATAATGGTTTCACCATTTGGTATAAATAAAGCTATTTCTGCAATCTTTGCCCAAACAATAAAAAGCAAACTAGCACCTAGTGTTGAAACTATAGTCCAAACTAAGGTTGTTAGATAATCATTACCTTGTCTATAAGTATCTTTTTTAGATTGAAAAGCACCATAAGCACTTCCTAAGGAAAGAACCAAAATTGGCAAAATAATAAAACTCCAATCCCTAATTGTTTGAACAGTATATAAAATCACAAAAGAACCTTCTGCGACAATATTATCTCCAGCTCCAGCCATACTCAATACACTTTGTTTGTTTGACTCCCAGAATAATGGAAATACTTTCTCTTGAAAGTAATTAGAACCATATATTCGAGATTGAGCATCGGCTATTTTTATAAATAATAAAAATAATATACAAGAGATCGTGTGAACCAAAAATGCAAATAGAATTACACTAAAAATACTGGATGGCAATCTATCTGGTTTTCTGTGATCTATCAAACCTTTTATAATCACAATTAAAAAAGGAGCAACAGCAAACACAAGAGATGTTGCCCCAAAAGTATATGCCGTTGCAATAAGTTGTTCTCCCTTTGAACTCAATTCTCCCATTTCGATTTCACCTTAACCAAGTAATTTTATAGTTTCTTCTAACTCTTCCATAGCACTTTTGACTTTGATAATAACCTTCTTTATTTTTTTCCTATCTAATTCTTTTGATTTTTTAATACTCCTCCTTTCAACTAATTTATCTATCTGTTCTGCTTTATTTAAAATAAATAACTGCTTTTCATTAACTAAAACAAAATTTTTATGTTCTTTTTTGCAAACTCTCAATTCGCCTTTTTTCATTCTATTGTAAGCGGTTTTTTCTGTAATTCCAGCAAGTGAGCAATATAAACTTAATGGAACTTCTATAAATTCAGAGTTAACAACGCTGTCATTATTTTTTTCTGATTTTTTCACTATTTACTTCCTTTTAAACATTTGGGTTTGTATTAAATACTTTCATTTCACTATCTGATATCTCAAATCTCATATGAAATACACCTCTTTGATACCAAATACAAAGTTCATATCTATCTGTATTTAATAGCGCCTCTTTAACATCTTCGGTAATACTAAAAACCTCATCAGCCTCTTTAATCACATCAAGCTTTGAGCCTGCCTCCAATAAAAATATTCTGGTGTCAATATTTTTTGATATAAATTTAGGAAGATGATCTGCGTTTTGAACAATAAAACAAAGATGAACATTATATTTTCTTGCTTCCAAAGTAACCTTATCGAATAATTCAGCTAGAACCAAACTATCCTTATCTCTAAAGAAATTTTTAGCCTCTTCAATAGCATAAAAAAGTTTAGGTGATGGGCGATTTTCAAATTTACATCTAAGTGCAAATTCCCTATCTCTTAAATAAGTTTTTTGAAAGATGCAAAAGAAAATAGGAACAAATAAAGAGCTCTCTTTAAAATTATTTAAATCCATACTCAAAACATCAGCTTCAACAATTTCAACCCTATCAAAAGAACTAAAAATACCTATCTTATTAATAGCTTCCAACTTATTAACAAGGCTTTTAAAGCTCTCTCTTTCTATATCCTTAATTTGCCTATTTTCAGATTGAACATTAACAGCCATAATCACATCATTTAATAGAGGCTTTTTTAAAAAATCGTATTTGCTTTCTTTTATACTTGATATAGCATCGCTTTTTTTATAACCGAGTTCTATAAGCTCATCAAACAAATCCTGATGCTCTTTTGCAAGTTCATTAATCTTATAATCATTATAATTCTTCTCAACATATAAGGTTCTTATCGTATCCTTCAAGGCGCTTTTTTCCAAAGAAGTTAAGCTATTATCAGAAGCACCTTTTGAAGAGCTGGATAAAATCAAATCTGCTAAATCCACAGCAAATTGAATATCAGCCTCAAAAGCTTCTAATTCATCTGCATTCATTTTATAATAATCCATATTTCTAGTCATTTCAGTTGATACGAGATTATATTTGAAGCGACTAAAGGAATTTTGTATATGAGCAACCTTATTTTCTTTATTATTTTTAATGATTTCAATAAAATTTTTATCCGAAAAGCCTATATCATAACTTCTTAACTTTACATTTCCAGGATTTGAACCTAAATTATGCGCCTTACCTGTTTCAAAATCAAGTTGTATCATTTGAGACATAATTTTTTGTTTTGAAACAGATTTTCCAGCACCAGGACGGGCAATAATCACTGAATGTGGATTGAAGTTTTCTGCAGAAAAAGAAAAATTTACAAATCCGCCATTTTTATCAATTCCATAAATATCAGCTTTTGGTGTAGTAGCCTTATGACAAGAAGCAATAAACCTATTAAGAAATTCAGATTTAACTAAAAAATCATAATCCAAGTCTCTTTTCTTTAAAAGAGTTTTTTTGAGTATTTCGGATCTAAACAAATCTCTTGGTATAAAAGATGTTTTTAGATTAGAACTTAAAATAGAAGCTATATCTTCTGGATATTTTTTAAATAAAGCCAAAGAATTCATCAAACAAAGTTGCTGATTACCTGAATCATATATTTTTTTAAGAGTTGTAAATGGGAGTTTATTTCCAGAAACTTTTGTTTCATTAATAAGCTTATTAATATGAGCCTTAATTCTTGACACATTAAAATCGAGTAAAAACCATATAGAACCTTCAAAGTTTGATTTGAACAATTTTAAGATATTTGTTTCTGCAACATCTAGGTTTTTAAATCCCTGAAATATTTCCACATCATTTAATGATTTATACAAACTTTGTCTGATAGCTTTCTTAAATAGCATAAATTCAGGCTCTTGTTCTAGCGAATCTTTTACTATAGTCATATCTCTAAAAATATTTTTCTTATCGTGATCCACTGAAAATGAATTTTGTAAATATAAATCGTGTATCACATTTAAAAGTTCAATACCACTCAAAAGTGGTGAAGCATATCTATCTGATAATATTTTAATCATAGGTTTAGAATAAGATAATAAATATTGTTTATGCCATTTACCTTGTTTGTGTATTACATAAAACAAAATGGAGTTTGTATTTTCTTTGTAGGAACTAATAATCTCATCAATGAAATTTTTTTCCAAAAAACTATGTATATTGCTATTTGATTTTAATTCAATTCCAAAAATCTCTCCATTATTAATAGGCGTATTTAAGTTAACACTGTTCTCGTTTATATAATCAATCATTAAACCAGAATTACTATGGTATTCGTTTAATAAAGTGTAAATTGGTATTGCCAATCTTTCAAAAAAACAAGAACCAAGTTGAATACTTGGATCTTTCTTTTTAAAACCCCAATAAGTAGCTCCAAGTCCAGCTACTCCTAAAGTTAGTAGTGTTAAACTCATATAACACCTCCAAAATCTTTATTAAAACTTTCTTTAAATCTATTAAAATAAGTTAAAACTTCTCCTTGTCTATAGCCTTTGTTATAACATTCAATAGTATTTTTTATATTTTGATATTTAATACCGCAAAGTTTTAATATTTCTGTAGCTTTAAGAATATTTGTTTTCAACTCAAACATTTTTTTAATTTCACTTTTAGAAAAATTTTGTGAATTAATTTGCATTAAGCCCACATCCACCTTATAACCATCTTCAATTAAGTCTTTGGTAATGTTTACGAGCTTTTCTACATCTTTTGACTCAATGTTAACAATAAATTTGTTGTTTTGATAAGGTTTAATGGTTGTCTTAACCACTTTATCATAATTAAAATTTTTATTTGTTGTTGACACAAAAGAAATAATAAAAGGATTAAAACCGCTCTCTATTTTTGCAACAGTATAAAGCACCCTTGCATCTATTTGACTATACAATGCTTGCTTTTTAAGCATATAAGCTATTTCTTCTTTACTATAAGCAAAACATTCAATTATAGATATTAGTAATAAACTCATTAAACGCGACATTAATTAACCTTTGGTTTTATTACTGGACTGATTTTTAGATTAGTCAATCTGAATCCATAAGGGTTTATATCTGTTGCTTTTTCAAGATTGAAGTTCCCTTTGGCTCCTATCTTAATTATCCCTTGATTGTTGGCATATTCATTTAGTGCAATAATATAGCTTTGCGCAATGACTTTAATGCTGATTTCTATATTAAAAGAATTACCATTATATTCATACTTATCGATGCTATAATCTCTGATTGAAATATATTCTGGTAATTTGTCTTGAGCCACAGCTGAAATCAACCATTGCAAATAAGCTCTAAATTCGCCAACAGCTTGCTTATCTTCAATATTGACAAAATTTTTAAGAAAAGTCCCCAAAGAAGGAACAGTTGTTAAAACATCGTTATAATCTTTAAAATTTGGTTTTGTAAAATTATTTGTTAATTGCGCCCTTGAAACCACAAAGTTATTGACCATAGTGGAAACAGCAAATTGCTTTAAATACTCAGCTTTAATAGGTTCTTTAATAACTCTAATTGCTCTACCATCTGTAGTAGTCAAAACAACCTTTCCATTATTATCAGCAACAGTTTTTTCCAAGTCCTTAATACTATTTTTCATAGAATTAATTTGAATGACAACAAAAAGCAAAGAAAAACCTACAAAGAATCCTACATATTTCCAATTTTTCCCAAAAAACTGCTCACATTTAAAATTGAAACTCTCTCTTCCGTTGTATTCTGTAGTTTTTTCCTTTTTATTGCTCTTTTTGAGTTCATTTTCATTGGCTATCTCAGTTAAATTATTTTGAACATTTTCACTCATATTAGATTTTCCTTTTAATTACATATTTTGTATGATTTGCAAAAATCCCTTTTTTCTTGTGGAGTAAAAAATAAAACATTATAAACACTACCTTCATCAGAGAAAACAACATTTGCTTTCTTTAATACATCAAGATTTTTAGCTGTTTTTGTAATGCTTAAAGTAGTTGTCTTAACATCTTCTTCGACATTTTGTGGCATATCATTAGTATTTGAATCTCTATCGCTTAAATAAACACTATTTCTTTCTTCAACACTTAATTCCAAAGATGGACTCTCTAATCCATCTTTAAGAGGTAGGGTTGAAAATTTTGTAAATAATTCATCAATATTAATAGGTCTTTCTATTTTTGAAGGCAAGATTCTTAATTTAAAAGTCCCATCTTCACTTCTTTCTTGCCATACTTCTGGATAAGTTAAATATCGAGTTGTCACAAGATATTTTCCAACTTCATACGCTGTAAGTTGATCTTTATATTTTTCTAATACATTTTTAGCTTCCTCAAAAGCTCTCTTTACGCCTTGTTCGAACCCTTTGTTATAACCGCTTTCAAAACCTCTTTGATAGAAAAAATCTTCTGTGCTAACTCCAAATAAATTGGTATTTAAAATAGCTATAGTGAATAAATTAATTAACGCTATTTTTTTCATTTTACATACACTCCTTGTTTATTTACTTTCAAATCTATCCATATCTTGCTGTCTTTGCTAACATAATAAAGATAAGGCAAGTCTTTCCTAAATATATCAGCTGTATTTTTGACAACTGAAGCAGTTACATTAATTGCTCCTTTGACTAAATAGTCTAAAGGATCTGGCTCTTCCGTATTTGTCATAACAACAGCCTGTGGATAGCTGTTCCCAGCACCATCTCCAACATTAATATAGCTGATATCTTGTTTTGTTTTGGATTTCTCGAGAGCTTGCAAATATTCATTTGAAGCTGTTTTAAATTCATCAGAGCCAACACTTAAAGCACCCCAACCAATTTGTGCAATTTTTCTATCATTCACAAAAGTCGCTATATTGTAAGAAGTCTTATTCTCGTTTGTTACAACAGAACTTTTAACATCAAATCTCACGCCATTTTTTTCAATATAAACAGGATCAACCACTAAGCTTGCCTTTTCATTGACAGTTACTAAGTTAGAGAACATAGTAATTGCACCAACATTAGTTTGACAATCAAGCCTTAAAGAGCCAGGTTGTTTGCCTACGCTAATATCCTCTGTAATGTAACAATAACCTTTAACCACCGCTAAATCAGTGGCATTATTATCAACATTGCTTGCATTATTTTCTTGCGGAACATAAGCAACAACCATTTTTTCTTGCTTGCCAACAGACTCTATGCCTCTTGGATTACTATTACTGAAATAATTAACCCAGTTATAAACCGTTTCGTTGTAGTATTTAGGCTTTTCTTTATTTAATAAATTACTGCCACTTAAATTATTCTCTTGAATGACTTGTTTTCCGTAAGATGAACCCAAAACTATATTATTTGCTTCTCTTCCGCTATTTGTTGCACCATACATCAAACCAAAAACAAGAAGCATTAATAAGATTTTTTTATTCATAATGCCCTCTTTCCAAACCTATGCTCCATATACTTTTTATGGCATTTTTAGCATCTGATTTAAAAAATTTTTTGACATAATCATCATAATCAACAATGTATTTTTGAGGAACATCTGTTGTTGGCTTATAATCAATGCTTTGCTTTGGAAAAGAATATTTTTTCGGATCAGGAATAGGATTAGTTTGAACTTTTCCAGAGCAAGCACTTAAAAAAATCAGCGAAAAAACACCTATTAAAATCTTTTTCATTTAAACTTCCTATTTACTAATCAAAACATCACGATCTGAAAAATACACATTTTTATTTGCAACTTTGTAAAATTTTTCACCTTGTTTTGTTACGATAGGTTTTTCACTTTCAAGCGCAAAATTGCCGTTAGAAATCAAACTCTTTTCTTTATAGTTTTTAGAATCCTTATTGTCTCCTTTAACACTATAAAACATTGCTTTTTGGTTTTTTAGTCTAAAAAATTTCTTTTCTTTTTTTATTAGCTCATTTTCAAATTTAACTTGTTGAGTTTTCTTTGGTTTCTCCTCTTTCTTTGGTTTTTGCTCAATGGCTTTTGGTTGAACCTCTATAACTTCAACCTTAATTAAATAACCATCTTTTGCGACTTTATCAATAATATGCGTATAAAAATCACCCCAAAGTTTTGGATATGTAACTAATATTTCATTGCCTTTATTTTTATTGATAACGGCATTGATTTTAAACTTATCTTTTAAAGTTTGCAAAGCATCCTTAGCATCAGCTTCTCTTTCAAATTCTCCAAAAAACAACTTATCTTTTGTAATATGAGTGTCAAAGCCTTCTTTTGCGGTTATATTTTGAAGAAATATGACATCATTGTAAGGCATTTTGGTTATGTTGTAAGTAATAAAATATTCCTTTTGAATCTCAACTTTTTTTGGAGCATAGCCATCGTTTTTCCGTTGAAATTCCAAAGCCTTTAAACCTGCTTCAAAACCTTTTTTAAATATTTCTTCATTTGCCTTAAGTTCGTATTGAATAACATTAGCATTAGCAAATACACAAGCAATTATAAGTGTAAATATTTTTTTCATTTATTTCCTTTATATAAATCTCAAATTATAGGCATAGCCATTTTCTTCATCTATAAAACGAATAAAATTTTCATTAATCTCTTCAATAATCCACCAACCTTTGAAAACATCTCCTGATTTATATGTCCTTCCATCAAAGGAAAAATAATCATTTAAAGGATTAAAAATCAAAGTTTCCTTTTTGGCTTTTAGATAAACAATCATATCCTCTGGCTTAATTTCCAGCTTAGAACCATCTATATTTATGCCATCATTTTTACTTAACTCCTCAATCATTTGTTTTTGGGAATTATTAAGTGAAACATTCTCATCATCAAATTGTGGCTTTTTTAATTCCACTTCTTGTGATTTATTTGCTTCAAGCATATCTTTTTTTATTTTGTCCATATTAAATTCCAACTTAGGCGGAGGAGGAGGAGCAACATTGGTGGTGTTCATTTCTTGCTGTTGGGCTATGTTTTTTGACATAGTTTCTATATCTTTTTCTTTATTTGATTTTCCCAAAACAAGAAGTAATGAAAGAAAAAGTATTAGTATAAATACACCGCCAGCTATTAATATTTTTTTGTTTTTAAACAAAGATGGTTTTTTATCTTTGTTGTCTAAATTTTTCTTTTTGATTTGATTAAACATTGCCATTATTTTTTCCTTATTAGTCAATTAATGTAAAATGATTTTTTTTAAATTTTGTATTAGAAACATCCAATTCCTTCATATCCTCTTTGATATTTTTCTTTTTGAAAAATAGTGGTTTTTTGCTTTTTTCTTCCAAAACAGATAAGTGTTCTGATATTAAATCTATGCACGATTTGAAATATGCAATATTATTGTCAAAAGAACTTTCAAGTTTTTTTATATCAGATTTTATACTTTCCATTTGGGATTTTAAGTCATTCTCTGAAAAACCATCTTTAATACGGTAACCATTATTTTTTTGATCAAATTCACATATTTGTTTTAAATCATTTTCATTCTCTAACATAGTAAGAAAGATATCAGCATTTTCTTTTTTTATTTTCAACAAAAGTCCAGCTAATGCTCCTATATGTTTTTGAAATTCAACAAATTCCCTACCCTTTAAAAAAGAATCATTTGTATATGACATTGTTGTCCACCCTATAATTTTTATTTTCAATAGAAATATTTCCATACTGATTGTCTTCAACGATACGATAGTCAATCCCATCTATTTTTATATAGTTGTATTTTTTGTCAGGCAACTTCCCATTTTGCATACGATAAGCTTGAATCACATATAATGGATCTCTTTTTTCTATATTTTTATAAGTAATCACTTGATTCAACTTTTCTCCATCTCTAACACTGTATCTCTCGGCTAGAATATTAAGTATTTGATTTTTTTCATCAAGTTTGTAAACTATTGCCAAATTTGCAATATCAAAATTGCTTTTTGGTCTTAACATCAACATATTGTTTTCATATTTTAAAATAGCCATTTCCACAGAGCTATCCACATAACTTATAACAGCACCTTCTGGCAACAAAATAGAATGTGTAAAATACGGATGTAATTGAATGGTATCCATAGAAGAAATAGGTCGTATGACTGGCTTATAGTTTATTTCTTTTTGTGAAAATTGATATAAAGCATCTTTAAGCTCTTTATCTCTCGACTGAATATTTCTAATATCATTAACATCCATATTTAAATAAAATTCATTTGTTTTTAAATCATTTAAATCTTTATTTTGATTCTGCTCAATAGCTTTTGGTTGAATGAAATTCTGCGGAGCTAATGGATTATTTGCTTCGGCACAAAATAAATATGATGTTACACAAATTGCAAGCAAAATTTTTCTCATTGTTTTTCCTTGTTTAATATTTTTTCATTACTTAAATTTCCTATAACAAAAGACGAGACAATTTTTTTATTTTCAATAAGCCAAAAGGCTTGATTTTTCAAGTCTAAAAACAACATAAAAAATCCAAAAATAAAAATAAAATATTTAATAGCATAAGAGACGATATTTAGATTATTCATATAAATACTAACTGCTGAACAAATAAGAATTACTGTGACCATAAACATACTTCTGATTTTTTCATTATCAATTAGTGTTATTGGAAGCATAAAAATTAAAGCAAAAATATAAGAAAGAATTTTTGATGTGTATAAACCAAAATCATACTTATTGAAAAATATTGCAACTAATATAAAAAATGGAAAATATTTTAAGCAAATAAATTGCCATTTTTTAATCCTTTGAATTTTATAGCTTTTAATTAACCCATCTGAACCAACAAAACTAATTTGCATATCTTTAAAATTAATATCACAATCTACGCTCTTGCGATTTGCCCAAAAAAAGAAGGGAAATTTCATAAATCTAATTTTCATTTAAAGCCTTTTTCTTTTAAATAAAAAATCCTAGAAACTTTTTCATAGTTATTTAAAAATTCCAAACACTTATCTTTATTATCAAAATCAATTAATTCAGAAGCTTCTTCAAGAGTTATTCTGTTTTCAAAAAATAAAAAAACTATACTAAACGCAAACTTTTTTCCATAAGACATAATTTTTTCTATGCTAGAATCAGAACTCATTACGAAAAAATTAGTAATTTTTTTACAATATTCCTTTTTTTCAAAAATATAATCTGATGTCGTAATTAAATTATTTAAAAATTTCATTGCAGATACATAATTCTCGCCAATGTTATTGTTGTTTTCAAATGGGTTTATAAAAATAGTTTTTTTTAATGTAATTAAAATAGAACCCATTATAATTAAATAATTAAAAACTTCTTTTACTCCATCAAACCTTCTTGATATTTGTGTTTCAAAATAATTTGTCAAAACTCTTTTTTTATTAATAACAACTAAATTTGCATTTTCGGTAGCTGTGGTATATATAGCCCATTTTGCATCATCTTCTACAAAAAGAAAATTCGTATTTTCAGAAACATCAAAAATTTGCTTTAATATTTTTTTTATAAAATAATTTACACTTGCCAAATCATTAATTTCTTCAATTTTGTAATTACGGAAAAACAAATTATTTTCAATATAAAAATTAATTTTTTTCAAATTTTTATTTTCTATACAATCAATTAATTTTAAAAAATACATTTATGCCTTTCTCTATATTTCAACAAAAAGATCTTTTTGAGCAACCATACCACTTACAGATGAAAAAGCTGTTTTTGAGATTGGAAAAATATCCTTTATGCAACGCTTTATGTCTTGCTTGGCATCAAATTTTTCTTTTTTAGATATTAAAAAAAAGCTGATTCTGTCACAGAAGCTCTCAATTTCGGCTGCAGTATAAGGAAACCTTCCATCCAATGAAGTTCTACTATATTCACATATAATATCACTCATTAAATCTTTCAAATCTTGCTCTTCCTGAAAGATGGCTTCGAGCTTCTTTTTTTTGATATAAATTCGAAATATCTCTTCAGCAAATTCTTCAGTTGGCAAATGAATAAAAAATAATTCATTCCATCTACCTCGTCTTAAAAACTCTGGATTTTCAGAGAGAATATTTCCGAGATTATTAGCTGTTGCAAAAAATATGGCATCAAAATTAAATTCAGAAGCTTCAGTGTGCATATCATTTAAAACAGTCAACAATCTTCCTAATATTTGCTTTTCTCCTGAAGATGCAGATGAATTTCCAATCATCTTTTCAATCTCATCAATTAAAATGATGTATTTTGAGGTTGGATAAAGTTTTTGCATCTTTGTTAGAAAGAAAAATATTGAATTGAGTTTTGCAATTGGTTTATCGGATTCTATAATTTCAGAAAGATTAAGTTGTATAATAGGTCTATTAAGTTCACCAGCAAAACATTTTGGGAAAAAAGTTTTTCCAGTTCCAGGAACACCCACTAAAAATATTCCTTTGCATTTATATCCACATTTTTCAGCTTCTATTACATTTTTAGCATATTCTTTTAATGCAAAAGCACCGCCAACATCTGATAGTTTATAAGGGGAATTAATCACAGAAATTCCTAAACGCCTTTGCAAAGCCTCACTAATTTCAATATTGGCATTGAACTGCTGTGTGCTTAAAAAACCTTTTTTTAATGGTAATTCTTTGATAATAAAAATGCTTTCTAATTTTTTTGAAGGATATTCTGTGCTGAGCACAACGAAATGTTTATCTGGATAATTTGATCGTTGTGAAATTTTCTGATATATTTCATTTTCTTGGGGAAAAATTAGTAACTCTTGATTCTGTATATCTAAGGAGAATTTTTTTACTGTATCTTTATAATAATCAATATCTTCGGATATTAACCATATGTCATATTCTAAATTTTGGAGATTGGGATAATCAACCCCCCCCCCCCCCGATAATCACAGGAAGTTCTTCGGTATTACTCATACTACAATCCTCATTCTATAAGATACTTTTCATAGTTTAAAAAATAAAGGAAAATGATAGCTATTTTAAGCTTAAATTTTTTTTAAATAAAAACTATTGTTAACCTTATATTAATTAATAAATCTATTACAAATACCTAAATATAACCATTTTAAATAATAATTACACAGATTACTTTTCTTAACAAATAAAAAAATATACCGAAAAAATAATATAAAATATAACTTAAATTATATTATTTTTCAGAACTCAACTTTCATTTTAATTTATGTCCCAATATATCTACTGGACTTTTCAATTCATCATCTTTGGTGTTTGCAACAATTTTTTGCATAAGATAATTTGTTTCTTTTATTTGATTCTCCAAATTTGCAATCTTATCTCTTAAAAATTTTTCTTGCATCTCCAATTCTTTAACCCTAACACCTTCTTCTTTTAAATTTTTAACTTTATTCTTTAATAGTTGATTCTCATCTTTTAAATGAACTAATTCTGTAATATTAGCAAGCTTATCACCCTCTAAAGAAAGTTTTTCTTCCAAGATTCTTTCATACTTGCTTTCAAGTTCTTTTGATTTCATTTCGTTTTTCTGAACCTTATCTTCCATTGCTTTCATCATAGCAATACTTGCTTTTTTATCACCCTCTAAAGAAAGTTTTTCTTCCAAGATTCTTTCATACTTGCTTTCAAGTTCTTTAATACGCTCATCTTTTCTTACAACCTGATCCTCATAAGGAGTTAATCTATCAATAATCTTAGATTGCTCATCAATGATATCATTGGCTTCATTTATTTTGCTATTAAAATCAGTCTCTAGACTTTTAATATTTTCTTCTAGCTCTTGTTTCATTTTATAAATTATTTCATTATAATGTTCCTTAAGCAAATTCATTTCGTTACTTTTCTTAGTAAGAGCAGATTGAAGATTGGTAATATTTTCTTCTTTTTTCACAAGATCAAGAGAAAATTTCTCAATCTCTTTTTCTAACTCAGTATTTTTTACACTTAAATCGGTAATTTTAATGTCTTTGTTGGCAACATTTACAATATCTTTTGTAAGCAACAATGATGCAAACATTACAGTTTCATCTTGTCTATATTGCTCTTTTATCCTATTTAAAGCTTCTAAAATAGGTAAACCAGCTTCAATATGAGATTTTAAAGTTTGATAAGCGTTTTTTCCTTGTTCTTTGGCTCTTTCTAAAAGAATATTCTTTTTTTCTATCTCCTTTTTACAATAATCATCAAAAAGACCCATAACATACTCATCACCTATGTTCAAAGGCTGTGGATTAATTTTAATTTCATTAACCAATTCTTTGCTCATTCTAATTTGCGTTTGAGCTTTTTGAATTTGTTCCATATTTGAATCAGGCGATAAAGAAATCCTATTTAAATTGTCTTGTTGTTTAATTTCTTCTCTTGCTTGTTGTTTAATTTCTTCAACTTTTTGAAGTGCCTCTCTTTCTTGTTTTGTTTTTAAAGATTCAGCGATCACTTCTTCTGCTGTATATGTTGCATCATACTCGTTATATCCAACAGTCATTCTAACATTAAATTTAATTCCAGATAAATCGGATTCTTGCATCATTGTTGCCATTTTTAAAATAAAATCACTTGAAATATAGTTATTGTCTTTAGCGCTCTGAAAATTATTTAAAAGAGTAATCCTATCTCTTGCAGTTGCAATAGATAATTTTGCAATTGAGTCATCATCATTATCTTTTGTTTCTGCTATGCCTCTACGAGAAATAGTTAAAAACATTTTATCTTCACAAATTTCTTTAAATTCTATAAAACTTTTACTTTTTACACTAAGAAAAATATCTTTAATTTTGTTCTTAATTTCTTCATTGTCAAACCCAGAAATATCAAACAATAAAACTTGAAATTCTTTTTGCTCGAAATCTCTTAAAAATCTAGGTTTAAAAAGCGAAGCAAGCTTAAAATCAAATTTCTCAATTTTACCTTGTTGTCCCATCTTGATTAAATTTGCAAAAATTTTATTAGAAAAGTCCAGCAGTTCTTCAACATTATTAATTGTAGTTTCTGATGGCAAAATCTGATTGTCTAATAAATATTTTGTAAAACTATCTTCATCACCAGTCCAATACTCAGATAAAAGTCCAATCACAGGAAGTTTTGAAGATGTATTCATATGTAAAGTATTAGCATCAAAATGATGTTGCTTTACTTCGATTGTGTTTTCCATAATTTTTTCCTTTTTATCGTAATTTATTTCTAAAATTTTCTATTTTTTGTTTTAAATCTCGCTTTAAACTAACTGTTGATTTTTTATAATAATCATAATCTTTACGAACTTTTCCAATCCTAGTGTTTTCAATTAAACTTTTAGATAAACCTACTTTTGTGTTAAGAAGTTCATAAAATTTTTTTCTCTCTATTTCTATTTGCTCATAAAATGAAACTCCATCGTTCTCTATTAATTTAATTTGCCTCTCTTGTTTTTCAAAGCTCAATTGTTCTGATAAAGATATTGTTCTTGCTTTAGAATTTTCTTCATAATAAGGAATAAAATTTTTCTTACTCATAGCGCTCTCTAAAGATATTTCATATCCAAGTTCGACCACAGTTTGAGCTATTATAGTCTCAGCCTCTTCTGCTTTAATTCCAACAAATTGTAAATGCGGAGAATTAATTTCTCTATCTTGTAAATGTATCTCTAAAACTCCAAAAATATTTTTTTCATCTAATTTTTTGGCAAGAATATTTCTTAACTCATTAATCTTATCGATTTCCACAATTAAATTTCTACACCATACATTAGCAGTTTTAACCTCTCCATATCGTTTAAGTAAAGCTAAAAGTTGTTCTCTAGCTTCTTTTGCGCCTGTATAAGTTTCGTTATTTTTGCGTTTTGCTACAACATTATTAATAAGAGACTGAAAATAATTGATATTTTCTACACTATCTAAAATCAAAACACAATCTTCAGCCTCTCTTAAAAAGCTTCTTGAATTAGAACTTCTAGCTTGCTGTATCATTGCGCCAACTGGAGTTTCTTATTGAGCTCAAAAATAAAATATTCCTTTTTTAGAACAATTTCTTTTTGCGCTTTATTAAATTTCTTTAAAATATCATTTTCTTTTTTTAATAACTCAACACTTTTTTCTATGCTAGGAATATTGTCATTTCCAATTGCTTGAGTTTGAGAATTAATCGAGTGCGTGACATTTGAAGTAAATTGATTAAAACCATTGGCAATTTGCCCTGCACACAAACACCCAAAAACATCCACTGAAATTAACATTAACAATCCAATTGACATTGGTATTTTTTTCATTTTCTCTCCTTTAAAGCACTAATCACTTTTTCTGTAAGTTCTTTTTGTTCTTCTTTGTATTTTTTCATTAAGCAATCTACTTCATCTAAAAAATTATAATAATCTGTTTTTTTCATTTTAAATTTCCTTGTTTTAAGAAAATTTCCACATCTAAAAATGCTTTTTCAAGTAAACTCATTTCACTAAAATAATTTGGTTTTTTGGGGCTTTTTTTAAAAAGATTAAAAGCCTTTTGAATATCTTGTTTGCTTATAATATAAGCAAGTCCGCATTTTGTTCTTTCTTTTGTTAATTCTATATCATTTGCCTTTACGAATCTCACAAAACTTGCCCTTCTATCATTAAAAGGTATTATAGAACTCAAGATAAATATTTTACTGTTAATCATTTTTACAAGTCCAGTGGGACTTCCACTCCAAATCCAACTATACCAACAAGCTTTCCATCTTTTTCATAAAGTTTAAAATTATCTTTAAAATTGATTTTTTTAAAATCAAAATAACATAGCTTCACAGAGTCTATATCAATGTCCTTTTCTTTGGCTAAATAACTGATATTTTTACTAGGTGCAACCCTAACGATAGCATCTTCTGGTTTTACTTGAGCCGCCAAATCTGCTCTCATATTATCAATTACGAGCTTTTGAATAATCTTAGGATTGGAACAAATTTCATCATCTTCTATATCTGTTGTTGCTCCACAACCAACTAAAAAACTACTTAGCAAAACAGAGCCTATCGCTAATTTAAAGTTCACTTTCATTTATTATCCTTTTAAAAAATTGTAATACATAATTATACCACAATTTTTAGTAATTATTGCATAAAAATACATAAAAATATGTAAAAAATAGTTAAAAATATGTAATTTTTACTAAAATATAGTAATTATTACATAAAAATATGTAAAAAATAGTTAAAAATATGTAATATCACTTTAAACTTATATGCATAGCTTCTTTTTTATCATTGCTCACATTTACGGAGTTATATAATAGCTCATAAATTTCTGAAATAAAAACCTTTGTTTTACTTTCTATATCATTTACAATACCAACATCTAAAGATTGTTTGTGTTGATTATAGAATTCACTGATACTATTTAAATTTAAATTATCGGATTTTAAATTTTGAAGCGCTTCAAAGAATAAACTTTTAGAGTCACTGGAATTATCTACTGTATTATCATTCCTATCATTTTTATTTTCTTTATTAAAAAATAAAAGCGGAACAAAATCCATTTTTATAACACAATTATCAAATGCTCCTTCACTATCACTAACCCTACTCATATCCCAGCCACTAATATCTTGGTTGAAGCTCTTAGCATTATCAAACATATGATACATATCTTTTACATTACTTGTGTTCCATTTGTTTAATGGTTGATTGAAATTTATGGCATTTTCAAACATACTACGCATATTTTCAACATTATCCACTTTAAAATCATTTAAAGACTGATTAAACTCAATACAACCCTTAAACATCTCACTCATATCTTTAACATTGAATACATCCCAAGAACCAATGTCTTGATTGAAGGATATTGCGTTTAAGAACATTGCACGCATATTCTCAGCATTACTTGTGTTCCAAGAACCTATGTCTTGGTTGAAGCTAATAGCATTTTCGAACATATGTGCCATACTCTCAACTTTACTCACATCCCAACCTGAAATATCTTGATTGAAAAATTTACATCCCAAGAACATAAATGCCATACTTTCAACTTTACTCACATCCCAACTCTCAATGCCACTAAAGTCTTTACGAGTGGAGTTTTTAAACAAAAAACTCATATCGGTGATATTGCTTGTGTCAATATCGCCTAGATTGATATTTGGATCATCAACAAGTTTTTTTAAATTTTCTAAATCTATAGGTATATATTTTCTTTCAAAATTTTTTGCTTTATTACGAAAGTCTATCGAACATTCTTCGAACATCCAAGCCGTAAATTTATTTTCAACATCCCAACTACTTATGTTCTGATTGAAAGATATAGCATTATCAAACATCCTATTCATATACTTTACATTCGTTATATTCCATTGTGAGATGTCTTGATTAAAGAAAGATGCAAAAGAAAACATATGAGACATATCTTCAACATTACTGGTATCCCAACTCTCAATGCCACTAAAGTCTTTACGAGTGGAATCCAAAAACAATCCTGACATATCAGTAATGTTGCTAGTATCAATATCACCTAGATTGATACTTTCATCTTTAACTAATGCTTTTAATTCTTCTTTAGTTTGTGGTGTATATCTTTCAATCATATTTATGTCCTTATAATCTTTGTTTTCTAACAAAATTTTGATCTTTTTGATCTTGTAATTCTTTAGGTTTGTTTGAATTGTCTATAGGACAATTTTCAAACATTCCAGTCATATCCTCAACATTGGATACATCCCAACCTGAAATATCTTGGTTGAAGGATGTAGCTCCATCAAACATTGCACTCATATCTTTAACATTGCTTGTATCCCAACTCTCAATGCCACTAAAGTCTTTACGAGTGGAATCCAAAAACAATCCTGACATATCAGTGATAAGACTAGTATCTATGTCCTTAAGATTAATATCTTCATTTGTAATTAACGCTAATAATTCTTCTTTGGTTTGTGGTGTATATTTAGGCATAATAATTTGATTTAACACTTCATCAAATCTGCTAAAATCAAAATCTAATTGCAACGGTTCTACCTTATAAAACTTAACGAAATTATTAATAATTTCCTTTATCAAATCATTTTGCTTATTGAAGTTCTCAGTATATCTATATTCCATATATTTTTCTATTGGAAGGATAGCCTTTCTAGAGGTATATATATCTACAATAGGGCTAATAGGGTTAATAAAACTTGTCTTTCTAATAAACTTTTCATCAATATAAACATTATTGGCAAAAAATAATGAATTATTTTCATCAACTTCAGCCATAATGCACGCAAATATCTTGTCATTTTTTCTATAGAACACAGCATCTGCCGTCCCTTCATAATCAACTTTACTTAATGGGCTTGCGTATTTAATGAAACTTTCTTCTATAAAATATTTATACTGGGGATATTTCTCCCAGAATTTATCCTCTGCCAAAGATTTAATTCCAAACAAAATATTGTAACCTTCTTGCCCATATACAGAAAAAAAGCTATTTCCTTTAATATTTTTATTAAAATTTTCATCAATATTAATATTAATAATATTAGTAACTGTCCTGCAACCCATTTTTTCTCCTTATTGTTTTGATTTATTCTTGCTTAAAATTTTGTTCCGAGACTCTGCTTTTGTAAAACTTTAGTTTCGTTTATTTCTATTTCCTTTAAGATTTCTTCTAAATCATAGAAATTATCAGTATTTCTAAGAGCAAATTTGGAATATTCATTAAGCTTGTTTCCATTTATAATGTAATATTCAAGATCTTGCAAAAGTTGATCTGCATCACTACAAAGAAAACTCACTTGATATTTTCCATTAACATTCATTTGAACATCATTGATAGCAAAATCACCATTAGCTACACCTAGCTCCTGAGTTAATATCTCAGGAATGCTAACTGTATATAGATTATTAATTTCACCTATTGTGCTATAGGAACCATTTTCAAAATTTCAGTATTTTTGATCATTCCATATCCTTATAATATTTCCCATAATTAAATCATAAATCAAAATTCAAAATCTTAGAAATAGCTGAAGCTCTGTAAATTTACAGTGTTTATTTTCTTAATTTGTAGAGTGTTTGAACCACAAAAATATGTATTTTTAACTATTTTTTGCATATTTTTATGTAATAATTACTATATTTTAGTAAAAATTACATATTTTTAACTATTTTTTACATATTTTTATGTATTTTTATGTAATAATTACTAAAAATTGTGATATAATTATGTATAAATTAAAAACTTTTAAAGGATAAACAATGAAATTACAAGATTTTGATTTTAGGATTTGGGATAAAACTAAAGAAGAGTTTTTAAAGAAAGAGCCGACTTTAATTAAATTAGATAACGAAAGAGTGATTGCTGGGCGAATTTCAAGATTTTACGCAAATACTGCTGATATCTCAGATATGTTTATAGGAAATAGCAATGATTTAGAAATCGAGCTATGGACTGGACTTTATGATAAAAATGGTAAAAAAGTATATGAAAATGATATTGTTAGAGTTAAAAGTCCATACGATTTCTTTTTAGCAAAAATTAGCACTCATAAAGAAGGGACTTTTTATCTTGAGAGTAAAAGTGGAGATTACATAGGTTCTTTAATTTATTTAGTTGAAGATGAAGGATATACCATTGAAATTATCGGCAATATTTACGAAAACGAGGGACTATTAAAATGATCTACCTTTACGATAATATTAAAATCCAAAAGTATAAAGGACTTAAATACTTTATTGAAAAAGTTAAAGAGTTTCATTGTGGATATATTATTTTAGATAAAGAACTATTTAATTCTTTAGGATTAAATTATTGCAAAAATCATACTAGTGATGAAAGTGGAAATATTACATACATATTTAATCCGGATAAACTCGGTTTAAAAGGATTAAAACATAATGAAACATTCTTTGGGTTTGATTTAAATCATATATATTCTTACAATAGAGACTATGACAAAGCTGAAACTATAGCTAAAGAGTGGATTAATTGGATAGTTAAGAAATTGGAAAATAAAAGAAGGAATTAAAATGGAAAACAAAGAAATTAATCTAACTTTATCTTACAATGAAATGGTTATTGTTAAAGAAGTCTTTCAGAATTTTGTAAGAACAAATCAAAATATAAATTTTGAGCTTGGAAGAATGAAAGAAGTCGAAAGTTACTTAGAAATTTTGAAAAAAATTGAAAATGGCTTAAATCAAGAGTTAAAGATACGAGTTGAGGATTAAAATATGGTTTCGCAAAATTTATTTTATGATTTTTTAATGAATGGTATTGCTAGTTTGCCATTTTGGATCTCCGCATTTTTAATTGGAATTATTGTGTCTTTATTATTCATTGTTGGTGATAATACTAAAAAGATATTTGTAAGCAGAATTTGTGCTTTATCAATGCTTGGTGTTTTTATTTTTTACTTCACAAGTATATATTATACATTTAAATTAAAAAGAAGCTAAAAAAACAAAAAGAGTTTGAAAATTCTAACACAGGAGAATCAAATGAAACTATTGAGTTTAATTAAAGAAAAAATAATGTTTTCAAGAGTTGTTTATGTTGGCACTATAGCTTTCTTATCTTTTTATACTTTTTGGGTTGCAATAATTGGTATTTATTTTTATACATACTTCAATGGACAAGAACTAAATGAACAAGAAATACCTACATTACAATTTTTATCATTTCTTTCTTTTTTTGTGTCTATTTTTATATTTGGCAATTTAGAAACAACAGAGGAAAGAGATTATGATGATTTTATCAAAAGCTTTAATCATTCTTTGCAAAATGAATTAGCAGATGAGCTTTCAAAACTTCAAGAAGATTTTAAAATTGATATTCTTCATTATAAAATTTTTGCATTAAAATTTTGTCAATACAATTATCATCAAGGAAAAATAAAAGAAAATTTATTGAATAAAACTAAAAAATATTATATTGATTTTTTTAGAAAACAATTAGTAAAAAAGTTAAAGGAAGAAAGCCAAAAACTTGATTGTAAATCAAATCAAGAAATGATTTTAAAGAAGTTAGGAGTATAAAATGAAGCTGTTAAGTTTAATCAAAGAAAGAATTATGTTTTCAAAAAGATTATATTGGTTGTTAGAAACTAATAAAATTGCAATTTATGGAACAATTGCTGTGGTATTTTTAAATGCATATTTTTTTCAAAAATATTCTATTAACAGAGAAATGTCTTTAGAATTGTTTATAATTACAATGACTCTCTTTTTTGTTTTTTGTCTTTTTATTTTATTGGTATCAAAAAGTCCTAATTATGACAAATCTTATTTATCTTGCGAAAAAGAAACTATTGAATTTATAAATATTTTTAATAATTCTATTAAAGAAAGACTTGATAAAAAGTTTCCAAATATTAGAATAAGTGTTTTTGAAGTAAATGCTTTTGAAAATAAAAAGATGACTTTTGCATTAGTTCAATGTGAAAAATATTATAGAAAAGGCAAAATTGATAAAAATTTATTTAAAAAAACAAAAGATTTTTATGTAGAGTATTTTTCTAAGTTATTTAGTAAATATGAAAAGAGTTTGAGAGAGTATAGAACAAATCAATCAAATTTACAAAACAGTCAAATGAAAATTTCAAATATTTTGAAAGCAAAGTAAAAGGAGAAAGAATGAAAAAGATTATAATAGTAGCATATGCGATATGTTTTTTATCGGGATTGTGGTTTTTATTTAGTGCTATTAAAGAGCATTTTAGCATTTTATCTTTTATTCTTGGAATTGCACTTATTTATTTTGGTGTTATTAATATAAAAAGAATATCAAGCAAAATCTATAAAAATAAAACGGAGTTTGAAACTCTACTTAATACAACAAATGATATTTTTGCATTGTTTGGTTCTGTAATGCTTTTAGTATTTATCATCTTTTTTACATTTCAAAATGAAATAAATATTAAATTCTTTTCAGATCAAGGACTTGTAATCAATGATGATAAAAAAATATCTATTTATTTTAAATCTAAAGAAGTTAAAACTCTTGATAGCTCTAAATATGAGGATATATCAACAATGTATAGCGATGATTATGTTAATGTTATTTTCAAAAATAAAGATGATAACAGTATCTTAATTCTAAGATGCGATGAAGGTGGTTGTAAAGAGGAGAAAAAATGAGAGAGAATGTATTAATAAAAAAACTTTTAAAAGGAGAAATAAAATGACAATAGAGAATTTAAATTGGTTTAGTTTAGGAATTTGTCTTGTTCTTATTGTTTTGACTTTAAAAAATTATATAGAAAGCAAAATAGAAAACAAAATGTATTCTAAAAAATTGGAGCATTATAAAAAGCAAGAAAAAAACAAGCACTTTGATATAGATCCGAATTTAATAGATACTACTTCAAAAACTTTTTTTAGTGATGAAGTTAAAAATCTATTTTGCAGAAGAGAAAAAACAATTAAAGCAATTACAGATGATTTAAAATGCTTTTCATTAAATGATGAAAATTATTTACAACTTAGAGAAGCATTAGACAAAAGAAGTCTTAGTGAAAAAAATGTAGGTGATTTGCAGGCAATTTTAAGATATGCAAATGCACTTTACAGCTACACGAGAGAATTTTCAAATATCAATGAAGAATTAGAGACTCTTATTAAAAAAAATAATTCAACATTTATTTATTACTTGGAAATAGGCAATAAAAATGCAAAATAGTATTTTACAAAAAGAAAAAAAGAGATTTTATTACTCTATTATAGCCTTGATTATCGACATTATTTTAATGATTACCATTTTTGCTTTACACGGCAAAGAAACATATTCAAGTATGGTTTTTTTAGGAATTTTAGCCATTATCTTTATTATAAGTATATTTGATAGCTTAAAAGGAATTCGTTTTATGGAAAAACAAATTGAAAAGATAGGAAACGGTGTCTGAACACCGTTCTATAATAAAATTAAGCACTTTTTTTGTCGAATTTAAAAACATTATTTAAAATAGGATTTTCTAGCAAATGCGTTACTTCTGTAAAAAACTCTGACTTAGAGACATATTCAGTAATTGGAAGTGGACTCTCATCATAAGTTGTTTTCTTTCCTTTGCTAAGCAATGAACTTTCAGCTCTTGCCACTGCTCTATGTAATTTTCCATTAGCAATAACCATCATTTCGCCATTACTCATATTCATAGCTTCTTGAGGTTTTATGGCATCCTCTTCTTTTAACCCATAGCTATCTTCAGCATTTCCAGCAGTAGTAGCACCTTCTCTTCTTTGACTATAGTTTCTTTCCAATATCTTGACTTTAGGAACCATCTTAGAATAAAATTCACTAGTTTCAGGATGCAATGTTTTCATTATAATATGAACTCCAGTAACATCTATCATTTGTCTTCTTTCATAATCATTTTTAGCAACAACATCTATTTGCGAAGGTGATTGAAAAAATGGCATCATTGCCATCCCTAAAGAACGAGATTTGGATTCGAAAAGAGCAAAACCTTCATTTACAAAAGAACCAAATTCGTCCAAAACTGTCAAAAATGGTATCACGGGTTCATCTGCATCTTTAACCTTCTTTCCAGCTACAGCTTGGATTAATGAAAGAATAATTCTTCCAAGTTGTTTTGGAGTTTCAACAGAATCCATTGAAGGCAAAGTAATAAAAATAAATTTATTTCTTTGACTTGCCTCCCAAAGCGAAATATCAGGATTTGGAACATTAAAAACTCTACCATAATCACTTCCTAAAGTCATTAAAGGTTTACTCCAAAAACCAACCCCTACATTGATTGAATATACGCCAGGAGAACCATCTCCTTTTGCTATTTCTTCATCTATTTTTTTAATTATTTTTTCATCATTTGGATCAGCTGATAAAAATTCATTGTAATCAAACCCAAATGATTTTGAAGCCCATAAACAAAAATCTTCAATACCGATATCAAACTTTGGATTTTTTCTATCAGCTAAATGTTTATATTCTAAAGCTAAATTACTCAATGTTTTTGCATTTAAAATCTTTTGTATATAAGAAAAATTTAATACAAAATCTTTTTCATTGTCTCTTTTATAAACACAGAGTTTTAATACAACAAGCATCATTTCTTTTGCTTTTGACTTCCAAGTATCTTCTTCTCCAGTTAATAATGGCAATAAAATTTCAAACAAAGCATTAGCATTACCACTAGTTAGCGGATTAATGGTATGAGTATGTGCCATATCTAAGAAGTTTATGTGGAAAAAATCATCTTCTCTTCCTAAGCTAGCAAAAAGTCCATACATCTCTCTTGCAAACTCATCAGTTCCTTTGGCATCTACAGCGACTCCACCTCCACCTAGTTTAATATACTGTTCTAATAAACCTTTCATAAACACGGTTTTTCCAGCACCAACAGTAGCCATACATAGAAAGTGTCTTTTTACGGTTTCAGCATTTACCAAAAGCGGTCTTAATTGATTGTTTTTAACCCTAGCAGTTTTAACAGCATCACCATAAAATTTTTGAACTTCATTTCCCAAATTTAGCAAATATTTTTTATTGGGTTCATTTGGAATTATTGCCTCCATTGTATCAACTTTTTCAACACTCATATAAAGTCCCAAAATTAACGATATATGCAAAACAACAGAAGTCCATATAAATACCAAAATGTTCGCAGAAAGAGTGAAGCAAGCAACTATACATAAAATACTTGCTACAAATCCAGTAATATAAAACAACCAAGTGAAAAAAGTATCGCTTCTAAGAAATTCAAGCGTGTTATATCTCTCTGGAGCTATAGAGACAGTTTTTGCTGTTTCTTGACTATAATTTTTCATAATCTTTTCCTTATAATTTATATTTTTTATTTACATTTAACTCCGCAAGACTGCTATCGCTTATATTACTTAACTTTTCATTTAATATTTCCTCAGCCCTCTCAAACCAAAATTCATTCAACATTTGCTGATCTGAAAAGCTATGTAAATACTCGCTGTATAGTTCTTTAACACAATCTTTAAGAATATTGTCTTCAATATTAATATTTTCTTTTTTTTTAAATTCTAATTCTTGTTTAAATAAGGCTTGAAATACTAATTTACTTGGAAGTTTAGATAAGATTTTTTCAACTTTTTCTAAAGTCATATCATTATTAAATATTTTTTTTAAAAAAAGTGGATTATTGAAATTGTCTATAGGACAATTTTCAAACATCCCACTCATATTTTCAACCTTACTCACATCCCAACTCTCAATGCCACTAAAGTCTTTACGAGTGGAATCCAAAAACAATCCTGACATATCAGTAATGTTGCTAGTATCAATATCACCTAGATTGATACTTTCATCTTTAACTAATGCTTTTAATTCTTCTTTAGTTTGTGGTGTATATCTTTCAATCATATTTATGTCCTTATAATCTTTGTTTTCTAACAAAATTTTGATCTTTTTGATCTTGTAATTCTTTAGGTTTGTTTGAATTGTCTATAGGACAATTTTCAAACATTCCTCTCATATCTTTAACATTGCGTGTATCCCAAGAGCTTAAATCCTGATTGAAACTTTTTGCATCTTGAAACATCCCATCCATATCCTCAACACTCAAAACATCCCAAATTCCAATATTTTGATTAAAAATTTCAGCTCCAAAAAACATCCCAGCCATATTCTCCACATTACTTGTATCCCAAGAACCTATGTCTTGGTTGAAGCTAATAGCATTTTGAAACATAAAAATCATAACCTTAACACTAGATACATCCCAAGAACCTATGTCTTGGTTAAACTCAATACAACCATTAAACATCCCAGTCATATCCTCAACATTGGATACATCCCAAGAACCTATGTCTTGGTTAAAGGATTTAGCTCTATAAAACATATAAGACATATCCTTAACTTTGCTTGTATCCCAAGCGCTAATATCTTGATTGAAGGATATAGCTCCATCAAACATTGCACTCATATCTTTAACATTGCTTGTATCCCAACTCTCAATGCCACTAAAGTCTTTACGAGTGGAGTTTTTAAACAAAAAACTCATATCGGTGATATTGCTTGTGTCAATATCGCCTAGATTGATATTTGGATCATCAACAAGTTTTTTGAGTTCTGATTTGATTTTTGGTGTATGTTTATTTTCAAAATAAAATACACTTTTTAACTTTTCAATAATATTAGAGATAGAAAGATTAAAATTGGGATTAATTTTTTTTAATGTCAAAACAGAAATCAAAGCTTGCTTTTGTAGTTTGCTGTTCTCATCAAAATCAATAGCATTAATTAAGCTATTTATATTTTTATATAATAAATTGGAAAATTGTTCACTTTGATTAATTTTAGATGTATGATTACTAAGTATAGAAATAAAGTTATTAACTTCTATTTCGCTTATTATATTATTATCATATATTAGCTTGCTAAATCTGGAAAAACTTTCTTCATCGCTTTTTGAATTTCTTGTTGTAGTGAGCGTTCTATTTCTTGAGCTTGAATTAATAGAATTTGTCTTTGTATCATTAGGGCTGATAATTCCAAATCCTGATCCTTTGCTATCTCTAGCATCTGCTTCAATTCTTCCATTGAATAAGGACTCAAATCTGTATTTGTCAATATCCTCTTTGTTGTCATTTCTAAATCCATTGTTTTCTCCTTTTAAAATATTTATAATTTTATCATAATTCGCTTGTGAGTTTTCAAAAAACATTTTCATTTCAGAAATAACACTATTATATTTTTCACGCTCTTTTTGTTTTATTTGCTCTATTAAACTAATAATTTCTTCTTTACTCATAAGAAATTACCTTCTAGTTCTTTATTCTCGCGGGTAATATATTTTACATCTCTATTATAAAAAACCATATATCTATAATAAAGCGCAGAACCTCTTTTTTTGACAGAATTTAAATCAATATTATCCAAAGCTCCAACAAATTCTTCCTCTATTTCTCTTTCAGCTAATATTAATAAGTTAGAATTTGAAATATTAGTTCTTTGCGTATAATTTTCCCAAAGAAAAAGCAAGAAAAATTCAGCGTAATAATTATTATTTTTTAGAACTTCTTCATAATCAACCATTTTTTCTGCTTGTTTGATAATACCTTTAATTTTTTTAAAAACGATGTCATATAAATAATATTTTTTGAGTTCATCAGTATTTTTAACTACAGTAAATTCATTCTCGATTCTTTTTAAAGTTTTGAAAAAACTAAGCGAAATATATCTCTTATTTTCATTTTGATTTATTTCGAATATTTTAAAAAATTTTTTATCTTTGACATTTACACTAACCGATATTCTTTTTTCTTTTTCTTTTTTTCTATGTTGATAAAAATTATCAACATCTTCTGGTTTAACCTCTTCCCAGTATCTTTGCTGATCAGCAACAACTCTTAGATCTTTCATTTTTTTTCTATATCTTGTATAGAACATTGATGCTAAAAATAGTGGAATAAATAAAAGATAGTATTCAGATGAAGTTTTATCATTCTTTATTAATAAAACAGATATGCCAAAAGTCATAAATGATACCAAAAACAAAATTAAAGCATAATGTCTTAAAATATTTCTAGATAAAAACACCGAAGAAGAATATATCCATAAAACGCCACCTATAATGCAAAAAAATAACATCATTGCCATAAATATTATCCTTATAATCTTTGTTTTCTAACAAAATTTTGATCTTTTTGATCTTGTAATTCTTTAGGTTTGTTTGAATTGTCTATAGGGCAATTTTCAAACATTCCAGTCATATCCTCAACATTGGATACATCCCAACCTGAAATATCTTGATTGAAGGATGTAGTGCCATAAAACATTCCACTCATATCTTTAACCCTGCTAGTATCCCAAGAACCTATGTCTTGATTAAAGTTTATAGCACCAGAGAACATCCCACGCATATTCTCCACATTGCTAGTATCCCAACCGCCAATGTTTTGGTTGAAAGCATAAGTTCGAGCAAATAATGAATCCATATTTTCAACTTTGCTAGTATCCCAACCTGAAATATCTTGATTGAAACTTTCACATCCCCAAAACATACCTTCCATACTCTCAACATTACCTACTTTCCATTTAGATATATCTTGATCAAATAAGTGACAACCGTGAAACATAAAATCCATATTTTCAACTTTGCTAGTATCCCAACCTGAAATATCTTGATTGAAAAATTTACATAGCGAAAACATATGCTTCATATTTTTAACATTTGAAGTGTTCCACTTTTCAATCCCTGAGAAGTCAGTTTGAGTGAAATTTGTAAATAAATAACTCATATCAGTAATGTTGCTAGTATCAATATCACCTAGATTGATACTTTCATCTTTAACTAATGCTTTTAATTCTTCTTTAGTTTGTGGTGTATATCTTTCAATCATATTTATGTCCTTATAATCTTTGTTTTCTAACAAAATTTTGATCTTTTTGATCTTGTAATTCTTTAGGTTTGTTTGAATTGTCTATAGGACAATTTTCAAACATTCCAGTCATATCCTCAACATTGGATACATCCCAACCTGAAATATCTTGGTTGAAGGATGTAGTGCCATAAAACATTCCACTCATATTCTCCACATTACTTGTGTTCCAATTCGAAATATCTTGATTAAAGTTTATAGCACCAGAGAACAACCAACTCATATCTTTAACCCTACTCATATCCCAGCCACTAATATCTTGGTTGAAAGATGTGGCATCTTCAAACATTCCTCTCATATTCTCAACCTTACTCACATCCCAAGAACCAATGTCTTGATTGAAGTTCTCAGCTCCATCAAACAACTCGCTCATATCAGTAATGTTGCTAGTATCCCAAGAACCAATGTTTTGATTGAAGGATATAGCTCCATAAAACATTCCAGTCATATCCTCAACATTGGATACATCCCAACCTGAAATATCTTGGTTGAAGGATATGGCATTATGAAACATCCTATTCATAGATTTTACATTACTTGTATCCCAAGTATCTAAAGGCTGATTAAAGCTCTCTGCACCTCTAAACATTGCACTCATATCTTTGACATCAGATACATCCCAAGAGCTTATGTTCTGGTTGAAATAATATGCTTTACGAAACATCCCACTCATATTTTCAACCTTACTCACATCCCAATTCTCAATACCACTAAAATCTTTACGAGTAGAATACTGAAATAAATAACTCATATCAGTAATGTTGCTAGTATCAATATCACCTAAATAAATACTTTCATCTTCAATTAATTCTTTTAGTTCTACTCTTGTTTTTGGTGTAAAATATAGATATGGACTTAAGGCTCTTTGAATATTTTCAGGAAGAGAAGATTTAGTATAATTATCATTCAAAGTATCTATTAAATCATAGTTTACTTCTAATTCTTCATAAATTTCAGTGTAAGAATGTTTAAAATGGTTAATTGCTTTTTCAATGTAATCTAAGGCTTTATGGTAATATTCATCCTTATAATTATCATTTAATTCCACACCATTTTCTGATAAGAATCTATCAAATATATTTTCTGCTATATTTTCTTTTGCTTTAAAGTATTGATTTACTTTTTCTTCTAAAGAGCAAGATGTAGAATATGCAAATGCGCATAAAATTTTATCTTTAACAAATTCTTGCTCATCAAAAAAATCTTCCAAAGTAAGCTCTAAATGTTTTTCTAAAAATTCTAAAGAATTATTACAACCAGTCTGGAAAGCTTCATCTTTTATCCAATCTTTCATTTCTTCTCTATGATTATCAAAAAAACTTATAGTATTATCGTTATCTTCAAACAAAGAAATATCATTCAGATTGCCTCTAATATTCATATCAAGCTCTTCCATAAAGAAATTATCAGGCATTATAGCTATATCTGTTCTTTCATAATAGATATTTTCATATAATGTATGTAGTAGATTAAAATGTGGATATTCTTTAATTGAGCGCATTATTTCTTCTTTCATTGTATCTATTGTGTTCATTTTACATATTCCTTCTATGTCTATTTATCTTTTCCTCTTTAATCATTGTGTAATCCTTGATATTTATTGCTTCTTTGAAAGATTTTATTTCCTTAAAAGCTTCATATGCAAAATAATCATCAAGTTTCTTACTGTCTATTTCATAATCTTTTTCAATTTCCAATTCTTTTAATATTTCTTCTTTTATCTCATCATTTTCATTGTCTTTATAGAACAACTCTCTGAAGGTTAAAAAAAGAGTAGCATTGTAATATTCAAAATCCACTTTAATTTCACTACGAAATTCTCGAGTATTTTTATCTATACAATTTGCCAATAACATTGAATTATCATTACATCCATTACGATCTATTAATTTAATTGCATCTCGTATCTCAAGAAACTCTTTCCATTCTTTGCCTGTCATAGAATGGATATTTTCTTCTAGTGTTTTCATTTTTATCTTTTGGTTTATTATTTCATTAAAATGATCACTAGAAATTAATCCACTACTTCTAAGCTCTTCTGCAATTTCTTCATTATTGCATTCTTGTGCATTTTCAAATAATTCTTCAAAATCTTCACTTGTAAAATATTTATGTTCATCGCCATTAATCCAAGCTAATACTTCTTCATTCTCTCCATTTTCAATTTTTTCTTTGAGTTCATCTTTCTTCTCTTCTACTAATTCAAGGATACTTTTATATTCAAAATCATCAATAGATACACTATCCATTAAATTATAAGTTGAATTTTCTATATAAACCCATACCAAATCATTCTTTAAATGTGTTCCATCATTTAAAAGAGCATCTTCAATATAATCTCCACCATTTTTAAATTTAGAAACAAAAGTATCTAAATCTTCTCCAAGCCCATATGAAAAATCCTTAAGATAATCTACTATTTTTTCTGCATTATCCTCAAAAAAATTATTTGTTTCTGTATAATAAACAAAACCTCCAAATCCAGCACTCATTCCATTAGGCGATTTATATATATCCTGTAAATACCTCATAAAACCAGCAACATCATCTTTGTCTTCTAAATCAAATCCAGCTTGATTAGCAACTTCTCTAAAAAGAGGAAAATTATTTTCACAAGCTTGTATGAAACTATCTAAATCTACTTCATTTTTTTCAAAAAACTCATCAAAATCTATCTCATACAAATAAGCCATCTTTATCCTTTTTATTAATATTTCCCATAATTAAATCATAAATCAAAATTCAAAATCTTAGAAATAGCTGAAGCTCTGTAAATTTACAGT
>NZ_RYYL01000012.1:43260-44545 GCF_004378855.1 Campylobacter sp. US33a | reverse complement strand
TTATCTAATTCTCCAAAGTAAAAAGGATTATTAGGGAGTTCGGTGGAGCCTGTAAGGAGGGTGGAGTTTAGGAAGATATAAGCTTGATAGCTTTGCAACTCTTCAAAAGTAAAATCTGTTGTTGCTTCTAATTTATAAAGTTCTTCATAAATACTTTGACAATCAATTATGCTTTTGTTTTCACAAAGTAAATAAATACTTTTTTTATCTTTATGGATAGAATATAAAAAGTCTCTACTTATCATAGTTTTCCTTAAATGATGCCTATTTTAGCTTTTCCGCTAAAATATAAAGCTTGTGATATTTTACAAACTCCACCTAAATATTGCTCATCCCAAATTTGATCTTTTATTTTATAACTTTTTGAATTATATCCATATATTTTTGTTATATTGTTAATATTTTCAAGACATTTCATATCTTTATAAACTACAATGAAAATTCTAAATTCCCCAATGGCAATTTTATAAGCTAAATTTTCTTGATTATTAACAAAGGAACAATCTTTTCTGTATTTATTAAAATCATTTTTATCAAGAATTAAAATATATTTTTCTTTTTCTTGCACCTTTAAAATAAAATCTATGATTTTTGTTTGACTAATGGTAGGAGCTTTATAGCTTGCATAATAACTATCTCCAACCTCTTGCGAACTGTCATTTATTTCTTGCATTATAGTGGCTATTAATGAAAGAAAGTATTCAAAATGATTGATTGGCGAATTTTTAAAAAGCCCAAGAAGTCTATTTTTAAGAGTAAAATTTTTATTATTAATATCATTATTTTTTAACACAAAAGTTTCTATATATATTTGAATACTTTTCGTAAAATGATTAAGATATTCTATACACTCGCTAAGATTTTTATCTTTGACTTTGTTATAGTTAGCATCTAATTCCAAAAGATAAGCATAAAAATAGAGAGTTTGAGTAAGGGGGATAATGGAGTGTTCCCCTGTTATTCCAGAGCTTGTATTGATTGTATGAAGCAGCGTTGTATCGCTATATTGATTGTCTTGATGTAATCCTAGCTTAATCCCTAGTTTTGATATAGGAGAGCCGATATACCATTCATTTTTGTATTCATTACTACTTGATTCACAATGATGTATAGAATCTTGAATTGAGAGTTTGTGTATATATCTTTCATCTCCTTTAAGTTTAAAATTTTGAGGTGTTCTCCTATCTTCTTTAAAATGTTGCCAATAATTATAAGCAAGTTGTCTATAATATGGTGCAATATCTGCTAAAATAGGAATAGCATTAATATTGAGTGCCATCATCGT
>NZ_RYYL01000012.1:0-43162 GCF_004378855.1 Campylobacter sp. US33a | reverse complement strand
ATTAGGACAATGTTTTAATAAATCATAGCGAGAAAAGAATTGTTTAGCTTGGAGTGGGGAGAATTCGCCATCAAATAACTCATCATCAAAGAAGCCATCTTTGGGTTTGCCATTATCATCAAGATAGTATTTATAGGTAATATCAAGTATATCTGCGTAGGTGGGGTAAATACTTTCATCAATTTCTTTTCCTAATGCTTTTGCTTTAAGTTCTCTAAATTCCTTTAATCGCTTTTCATCTTTATTATTATGTTTATAGGTTTTATCTATTAGATGAAAGTAACCATAACTTGCCATTGCTAATTCAGCATTATCTCTTAGTTTCTTTATTTGTTCTTTGTTATTCATTTGACTCCTTTTTAAAATAATCACAATTTTCTCTATCTCCCGAAAGATAGAATCCTGTCCCCTCATTACTTGATGGAAATGGGCGTAAATCACGCCACCAAACATAAACGCTAACTTTCTTAATGTTGTCTTTTGTAGCGTTTTCATTTTTAAACCAAATAACAAAATCAAAAGAGATTCTATCTTCAACCCATTTTTCAAACCAATATGAAAAGTGCTTTTTATCATCACTTATTCTTAATGTTTTTATCTTTGACATATTATCCAAATCCGTATCAAAATACCTTAGCACTTTATTATAATATTCCTCATCTAATTTACCACCATTGGCTTGATAAATCTCTGGGTCTAGCTTACATATTTCTTTAAACTTATAAAAACTAGGCTCTAAATAATAAGAATAAGGAGTATAATAAAAGATAATTAAGCCTATACTTCCAAGAAAGACTAAAAACTTTGAAACACTTTTTTTAGATTTAAAGATAATTCTATAAATAAATTTTAATATAAGATAAGAAAGAATAGTAGAAATTATAATAAGAAGTAATATGTATGTCATCATTAAGCTATTTCCTTTAGTTTCTCTATTTTATTAAAATTAAGATATGGTTTATAAGTTATATTTAGCAGTATAACCTTTTCTTTTATTTTGCTATAAATTTATTTTCTTTTTTCTCCAAATAAAGTAGCAGAAAAACTACTTAAAGTATTAGGCTGGCGAAATTTAATCTCATATCTTTGAGAGAAATTCCTAGCTTGTGTAAGTTCTGTATAATCTCTTAGCTTATTGATTTTTTCTTTCAAAATTATCCTTTATTTAAACAATGATAAAAAAATATATAATGTAACATAAAAACTATTATGATAATAAAACATGTAATAAAAAGCTATAAGAACACATGAGGGTTTCCCTCACTGCCCATTATAAAACCCCAATCATTAACATAGATTCCAAGAGTATTTGTAATTAAAAGTCATTATAAGTCCTCAAAACAATCATAGTTTTCTTCGAAATGATTAAGATAGCTTGGTTTGTCTAATAAATTTTCTAACACAATAATATTCAGATAATCATAAGTATAAGATCTATCTAATTTATCACCTATTTTTAGATTGCCTATTATCTCTTTGTTTTGCATTATTTGGGAGTTGTTTATTGTAATACTCTCTATTGAATTGTAATTTCTTTGCGTTGTATTTGAAAGAATAAATAAATTAAATGTCCATTTATTCCAACCACCATAATAGCCCAATTCTTTTATATAGACATATACAAGTCTTTCTGCTGAATATATAAAATCAATACCCACAAACATATCTATATCTTTGCTCTTAATGCCATATTGATTTGTTTTGATATAAAAATCATTTTTATTGAGACTATTTTTTCTATTTCTGTTAAAGGTCTAGCATAAAGTACTCTGCCCAATTCTTGTTGTGAAAATCTTTCAAACTCTTTATACTCAGAATCTAAACTTTTGGTATAAAAGCACGATAGTTTGTAGGATAAAAACAACCTTTTACCGAAACAAATACAATTAAACCTGCAATAAAAGGCAATGTAATATATTTCATACTTTATTGCCTTTTGCTATGATTTTTTAGATTAGTTATCCTATCTGCATAAAGCCATAAAGGGTGCAAGGGTTGAATTCTTATCATTCTCATCAATTAAACGTAGCATAGAATCTTTGATTTCTAAAGTAATTTCTTGAAATTAAAAAATCAAGCCCAAATTTAGGGCTTGATTAAGGAGTTTGGAGAGTTTTATTCGACTTCAGCGTCGATTACATCATCATCTTTTTTCTTTTTATCATTAGCTGCATTTGGCTCATCTTTTTTATACATATTTTCAGCTAACTTATGAGAAACTTCACTTAAAGTTTTCATTTTAGCTTCGATTTCTTCTTTGCTTGCATTTTGATTTTTCAAAGTCTCACGCAAATCATCAAGTGCTTTTTGGATATTTTCTTTATCGCTATCAGCTACTTTTTCTCCAAGCTCGCTTAAAGATTTTTCCACCTGATGCGCCAAGCTATCGGCTGCATTTCTAGCATCTACAGCTTCTTTGCGTTTTCTATCTTCTTCTTTATGAAGCTCAGCATCTTTTACCATATTATTAATTTCTTCTTCGCTAAGTCCGCTTGAACCTGTGATTTTAATCTCTTGTGCTTTGCCTGTTGCTTTGTCTTTTGCTGAAACGGTTAAAATACCATTTGCGTCAATGTCAAAAGTTACTTCAATTTGTGGCATTCCGCGTGGTGCTGGTGGAATTCCTTCAAGATTGAAATTTCCTAAAGATTTATTATCACGACTAAATTCTCTCTCACCTTGTAAAACATTGATAGTAACAGCACTTTGATTGTCTTCTGCAGTTGAGAAAACTTGCTCTTTTTTGGTTGGTATTGTTGTACCTTTTTCGATGATTTTAGTCATCACGCCACCTAGAGTTTCAATACCTAGTGAAAGTGGAGTTACATCAAGCAAAAGCACATCTTTAACATCACCTTTTATAACCGCACCTTGAATTGCCGCACCAATAGCTACAACTTCATCTGGATTTACAGATTTGTTTAAATCTTTTCCAAAAGCTTTTTTAACTTCTTCTTGTACTAAAGGCACACGGGTAGATCCACCTACCATAACGATTTCTTTTACTTCGTTTTTATCAAGCCCTGCATCTTTTACCACTTCGTTGATTTTACTAATGGTTTCAGCTACAAGTGAATCAATCATACCTTCAAATTTAGCTCTAGTTAATTTTTTAACCAAGTGTTTTGGACCACTTGCATCAGCTGTGATAAATGGTAAATTAATCTCTGTTTCATTAGCTGAACTTAGTTCTTTTTTAGCATTTTCTGCAGCTTCTTTTAAGCGTTGTAAAGCCATAACATCATTTTTAAGATCAATACCTGTTTCATCTTTAAATTCGCTTGCTAGAAAATCTATAAGTTTATTATCAAAATCATCCCCACCTAAAAACGCGTTTCCGCCTGTTGCTAAAACCTCTACCACATTATCGCCAGTTTCAAGCACGGTAACATCAAAAGTTCCACCACCTAGATCATAAACTACGATTTTTTCGCTATCTTTTTTATCAAGTCCGTAAGCTAGGGCTGCTGAAGTAGGCTCATTAATGATTCTTAATACATTAAGCCCTGCAATCGTTCCTGCTTCTTTTGTCGCTTTTCTTTGTGCATCGTTAAAATAAGCTGGCACGGTAATAACTGCATCAGTAACACTTTCACCCAAGAAAGCTTCAGCGTCTTCTTTTAATTTCATTAATACTTTTGCTGAAATTTCTTGCGGAGTGTAAATTTTACCTGCAATTTCAATCGCACAAGCACCATTTCTTTCAGTGATGTGATAAGGAAGTCTATTTTTAGCTTCTTTAGCTGCATCTTCATTGATCATCAAACCCATGATTCTTTTGATAGAATAAATGGTTTTTTCAGGATTGGTTACTGCTTGGCGTTTTGCGCTGTCACCTACTAAAACTTCGCCTTTATCTGTAAAAGCTACTACGGAAGGAGTTGTGTTTTTTCCTTCTTTGTTTGGGATTACTTTACTCTCGCCGCGTTCATACACAGCAACACAAGAATTGGTTGTTCCTAAATCTATACCTATAACTTTACTCATTTTTTATCCTTTTATTAAATTTTTATTTTGCTACGCTAACTTTGGTTGGGCGGATCACACGATCAGCTATTTGATAGCCTTTTTGAAGCACGCTAACCACTTCACCACTTTTGTGATTTTCGCTATCTACATGAAACATTGCTTCATGTAAATTTGGATCAAATTCAAGAGTTTCGCCGATGAGTTTGATCCCATGTTTTTCAAGTTTTTTCATAAATAAATCTAAAGTATTTTGCACTCCTTCTTTGATTTTTAAACTGATTTCATCTTGACACTCGACATTTACAGCTGCCTCTAAAGCATCTAAAACATCAAGCAAATCTTTAGCAAAGCCTTCATTAGCATATGCCATAGCACTTAGCTTTTCTTTTTCCATTCTTTTTTTGATATTTTCAAATTCAGCGTTTGCACGCATATATTTGTCTTTTAATTCGTTTAACTCATTTTGGAGTTTTTCGATTTCATTTTCTTCGTTTGTTTGACTTTGCTCTTGTTTGTCACAAAGCTCTTTATTTTGTTCTTCGTTTATTTCACTCACGCTACCTCCTTAAGTTGTTTTAAAATTTTTTTGTAGTTAGTATAAACGCTACCTGCAAAAATAATATTAACGTCTTTTCCGAGAAAATCCGCATCTAATTTAAGCCCCATAAAACCTTCCTTAAATAAAGGATCAAATTCTAAATTTTGTTTAAAATCCATATGAATGGTTCCATCTAAGAGCTTATTAAAATCATCGTTTTGATAAATTTGATAAGCCCTTTGTTCGTTACTTCTGTGATAAATCAAACTTGCTCTTAAGAATTTTAATTTATCCGCAAGCTTGATAAAACCTACATTTAAAGCATAATTTTCAATATGAAAAAGCTCAAGCCCTAAAAAGCGTTTTGTAAATTCATAACTTGCTAAATCAAAGCTTAAAATCACTTGCTCTTCTTCAAAATCTAAAATCAGATATTTTTGTGCAATACGTTCTATTGCCTTTAAAATTAAATTTTTACCCCCATATACAAGGCAATAAATTTTATTCTCTTTACTTAAAAAGTCAAGCAAAGCAATATCTTTAATGCTGATTTTTTCTTTTGTATTAATATGTTCTTGCCAATAATTTTGCATTGTAGAGATGGTTGGTATACGTCCGCCGCTAATATGTAATTTTGTTAGCAAACCCTCATCACTTAACTTTTTAAAATACACGCGAATAGTGGATGATGGAATGCAAAGACTCATTTTGAGATTTAGCTCATTTGAGCCTATAGGCACATTATCTAAAAGATAAGCTTCAATGATGGATTCAAGTATAAGGTCTTTCTTTTTTATATTTTTCATTATTAGCACTCTGATTTTTAAATTGCTGAAGTGATTATACAACTTTTAGTGTTATAATGTCAAGTATTATTTTAATAAAAATATTTAATTTAATTTAGTCTATATATATAAAGTTATATTAGTGTATATATATAAAATTATATAAAAATGCTTTATTTTTAGTTATCTTGAGCATATTTTTATTTTTTGTGTTATAATTTCGTAGCAGTATATTTAAAGAAGGTTATACCAAAAATGAAAAATCTTAGTGTTGAAGAAAAAAATGATTTAGAATCTTGTGTTTTTATTCCTCTTAAAGAAAGCAAAAAAAATAAAATTGTAGTTTTAATAAATAAAATATTAATTAAAATTAAAGAATTTATTGCTCTAAAATATAAGAATTAAAATCCCTAAAATTATAAGATAAGCTTTTAAATTGTGGAGAATTTATAATCAATTTGCATGATTTGTTGAGATTTTCCATTCCTTGAATTTGCAGTATTTTCTTGCCATTGATATTATTGAAGATTTTAAATAAAACGCAAGCTTGATTATCAACTTTATATAAAAGCGTTCCTCCTTTTTCAAAATCAAAAGGTTCTAAGAAAGTTAAATTTGGATTTTTACTCATTGTGCCTTTAATATCGCGATTAAGTTTATAAGATAGCATAATATCTTGCATTGTGGCTTGAATTTGTTTAATGGCGTTTGAAATTTCTTTATTATCGCTAAAGTATAATTCCTTAAAATCTGAATTTAAAAATTGTTCGAAACTATCACTTTTTTCAAATTTCTTGCAAGCATCAAAAAAAATAAAAGGGATAATTTCATTCTTTGAAACTAAAATTTGCGCACATTTTTGACCCTTATCATAAAGCGTGAGTAGCTTTACATCTTGACTTTGAATTTGTGTATTTGAGCTTTTGCTGTATGCAAAATCATTAAGCGTTTCAAAGATATTAGCTAAAATAAATGTTTTTGCTAATATTAATACAAGGATTAATTTTGGCAAAATAAATCTCCGTGATTTTTTCTAAGATATTCAATTACCTCTATAACCTCGTCCATACCTTGAGCATTTGAGTTCTCTAAAACATTATCAATACATTCGATGTAAGCATCTACGGCATCCTCCAAACGCTCTTTTTTGACTCCAGCATAAAATAGTGCTGCTTCTAAAACTATATTGAGTTCGTATTGCAATGCTTCAATTTCTTTTTTCATGATAAGCCTTCTTTAAGGGTTTTTTGTTTGATCAAATCATTAATCTGCGCTTTGATATTAGTATAACTTGCATTATCTTTAAAGCCGTTAAATAATCCACCGCTAGCGTTTTTATGTCCGCCGCCACCAACTAGTTTTTTAGCCATTAAGCTAACATCCACTTTGCCATTAGCACGGAAACTTAAAGTCTTTCTAGAACTTACATCGATAAAAAAATCAAATTCAGGATTTTTTACTAAAAAATCATTTCCTATAACAGAGGTATTTCCTATATTATAAGTTAATAAACCTTTAAAATTTTCATAATAAATACTAAATTTATCTTTATAAAAATTTAAATAATTGACTATATAAGCAGAAATCAGATTCGCTAAAGTATCATTGTGATTTTGTTTGAAAAAATCTTTTTTTAAAAAATGTATAGAATCTTCTAAGAGAATAGGGGCATTTTCTTTGTCTATAAAATGTCTTGCTTGTTCGAGTAAAAAAAACATATATTCTATGTTTTGTTTTGCAAACATTGTCCGATTGATTTCTTTAGCATTGGCTATCATTCCTAGAAAAATTTTACCTAATTCAAAATATTTATCGTCTTTTAACCAAATATCTATTGCATTTACCACTTTGACAAAGTGTGCTAAATTTTCATCTTTAAAGCAAATTTTAGAGAAAAAATCATAAACAATTTTTGTGGCACATCTTGAATTATCAAGTAAATACCAAGAATATTTTTGCATACACTCAAAACCACTTTGATGATGATCTAGTAAAAGAATTTTAATATTTTTTTCTTTGCAAATTAGCTCAAATTCTTCACATTGAGTAGGAGTTAAATTTAAATCAGTAATTAAGATACAAAATTGCCCATTAGGATTTTTTTGTAAATCTTGTTCAATTTGATTTAAAATAACAGTGAAATTATCATTAATTTCTTTACCATAGTTTGAGTTAAAAAAAACACAGTTTTTGAAATAAAAATTCACCACATATTGACAAGCGTATCCGTCAAGATCAGTATGTGAGAGATGGTAAATTTTCATATTTTTCCTTTTTATTATAAATTGACTTTTATAACACCTTCGGTTTCAAATTGCGTATTTTCAGCAATTTCAGCGAAACTTAAAACAACGATATTAATATTAAAATTCAAGCAAATATCTGCAATGAATTTTCTAAGTTGTGGTTCGACGCAAAGAATAAAAGGTTTAATCCGTGTTGAAGCAACCGAAGCAAGTTCATTTTTTAAGGCATCAACTAAAGCACCGGTTTGTGCTACATTAATCATCAAATGATAGCTTCCGTCTTTAAATTGTAAGTGATCCATTAAAATGGAAGAACTAGCAGAATCTAAAATATAAATTCCTAAATTTCCTTTTTCATCTAAATACATATTGGTAATCATTCGTGCTAAAGAGGCTCTAACATGCTCTATAATCATATCAAAACTTTTGCTTACCTCTGCTATATCGCTAATGGACTCTAAAATAGTAAGCATATCTTTAATAGGTATGTGATGCTTGAGCAAGTCTTTTAATACTTTTTGAATTAAGCTTACTGAAGCGACATTTAAAGCACCTTCTACGATAATAGGATAATCAGCTTTCACTTTTTCTAAAAGATTTTGCACTTCTTGTCGCGTTAAAAGCTCTGCTGCATGAGCTTTGATAAGTTCACTCATATGGGTTGAAATCACACTCGCAGGATCAATGACTATATAGCCATTTAGGGTAGCTTCATCTTTTAAATTTGCATCAATCCAAATCGCATCAGAATTAAAAGCAGGTTCTTTAGTGGCTATACCTTCTATTTCTTCAGTGATAAATCCACTATCCATTGCTAGGTATTTATCAGGATATATTTCAGCACTAGCGATGACAACGCCCTTGAGTTTGAAATTGTATTCATTGGGCTTTAATTGCAAATTATCACGGATACGAATTTTTGGCATTAAAAACCCTAGGCTTTGTGCAATAGTACGTCTCATGGAGCGAATTCTTTCTGTAAGTTCATTTTCGGCAAGTCTTATAAGACCATAGCCAAGTTCTAATTCCAAAATTTCAATTTTTAAAATATCAGTAATTTTTCTTTCTTCTTCTTTGAGTATATCTTCTTCTGTTTTTTTAGGGGTTTGAGTTGCTTGATTTTGAGCTTGAGCTGCTTGATTTGGTTTTGCTTTTTTTATGTTAATGTCAATTTTACCTTCTTTAACTTGTTTAGTTAAATAACCAAGGCTTAAAAAGACCAAAGCCATAAAGCCCAAAGAAAGTTGTGGTAAACCGGGAACTAAGGCAAAAATAAAGAGTATAAAGCCTACGATTAAAAGTGTACGATACTCACTTAAGAGTTGATTAAGTGTGCCTTCTGCGAAATTATTCTCATCTTTGCTAGCACGCGTAATGATAATGGCGGTTGCAGTAGAGGTAATAAGACCCGGAATTTGTGAAACAAGACCATCACCAATAGTTAAAATGGTATAAGTAGAAGCACAAGCACTAAGCTCCATATCATGTTGTAAATAACCAATTAAAAACCCGCCAATGAGATTGATTATAGTAATGATGATTCCAGCAACAGCATCTCCTTTGATGAATTTGCTCGAACCATCCATAGCGCCATAAAAATTTGCTTCAGCTATTATTTCTTGGCGTCTTGTCCTTGCTGTTTGCTCGTCAATAAGTCCCGCATTTAAATCTGCATCAATAGCCATTTGTTTTCCTGGCATAGCGTCGAGAGTAAATCTTGCTTGAACTTCTGAAACCCTTGTACTACCTTTTGTTACAACCATAAAATTGATTAAAACTAAGATGCAAAAAACAATGATTCCAATGACATAATTTCCTCCAACAACAAATTCGCCAAAAGAAGCAATGATTTCACTTACAGCAACAGGTCCATTTTGTCCTTCACTTAAAATCATTCTTGTTGTTGCTATATTTAAAGCAAGTCTAAATAAAGTAATGATGAGAATTAAGGTAGGAAAAGTGGTAAGATCTGTGGGTTTTGGTATGTAAATTGAAATTAAAATAATTAAAACTGATAAAGCTATACTTAAAGCCAAGAAAAAGTCCAAAATTGCCGAAGGTAAAGGGACAATTATAATGGCTAAAATACAAACTATAAAAGCGACAATAGTTAAGCTTTTAGCTTTAACAACAGGACCAATTAGAGGTCCCAAAAAAGGAAAAACGAGATCAAAAATTTTATTTTTTGCCATTAGATTTTATGATATCAGCTAAGCTTATGGATTCTAAGAATTCATCTACTTTTTGTTGTAAATTTACCAGCATAGAAAGTAGGGTGCATTCTTCTTTGTGATTTGGGCATACGCCATTGCTACATTCAAAAACATTAATATCTTTTTTTTCTGCACTATTAATAATTTCTTTTATGGTGTATTCGTGAGGTTCCTTAATAAGAGCAAAACCACCTTTGGCACCTTTAAAAGATTTAAGCAGACCATCTTTAGCTAAAGTTTGCAAAATTTTTGCCAAAAAACTTTTTGGAATATTTAATTCTAGAGCCATAGTATCAACATCTTGAGGATTTTCTTTTTGTGAAATATATATCATGGAAAACAAAGCATATTCGCTGGCTTTTGTAAAAAGCACTTTTACTCCTTCTTTTTTATTGAAAATTTGTATTATATTTAATTTTTTCTGCTTAATGGCTTAAATTTATTATTTTTTCGCAATAAAATATAATTTCAGTTTTATTTTTGTTTTCTCAGAGTATAATTCTAATTTTTATAAAAAAATCTACCAATCAGGAGGTCATGATGGCTTTGGATTCGGCTAAAAAAGCAGAAATAGTTGCGAAATTCGCTAGAAAAGCAGGAGATACTGGTTCTACAGAAGTTCAAGTTGCACTTTTAAGTGCTAGAATTTCAGAACTTACAGAACATTTAAAAATCTATAAAAAAGATTTTTCGTCTCGTTTAGGTTTGTTAAAATTAGTAGGTCAAAGAAAAAGACTCTTGGCTTATCTTAAGAGAACAAATTATGCTAGTTACACAAAATTAATTAGTGAGCTTAATCTTAGAGACAAGTAATTTTTTGCCTTCTTTAATTAGAAGGTGATTTTTCTTCAACTTGATATAATCTTCATATTTTCTTAAAGTTTTAATAATCTTGCAATATCATTATAGGTTGCAAAAAGCATTAAGCTTAGAAGCAAAACCATTCCTCCATAACTTAAATACTCAAATACTTTAGGATGTACTTTTTTTCCAAAAAGCATTTCATAGATATTAAATACAATATGCCCACCATCAAGCATAGGTATAGGAAGTAGATTTAAAATTCCAAGATTAATCGAAATCAAAGCTGTAATGAAAAATAACACCACTAAACCACTATTTGCAGCTTTTGAAGTCACATCAACCATAGTGATGATACCCCCTAAATTTTGAGGATCTATCTGACCTGCGACGAGCTTTACAAGTCCTTTGACAATAAGCAATGAAGCATTAATACTTTCATCAAAAGCAAAGTATACAGAGTCTAAGCCGGTATGATAAATTTTAGTAGTATTGGTGCTTTGAGTGATACCTAATAAAGGTTTTTGTATGGGTTGTAAAAATTCATTATAACCTGTTCCGATTTTTGGCCTTAGGGTGACATTAAGTTTTTGATCGCCTCTTTGTATCAATAGCGTTGTTTCTTTTGGGCTTAAAAATTTAGAAATTTCATCAAAACTTTGAATAGCTTTTCCATCAATGGCCAAGATTTTATCTCCTACCTGTAAATTTGCTATTTGTGCTGCAGAATCTGGCATAATTTTTCCAATTTGTGCGGCCGGTTTGATGAGTCCTAAATTTCCTATGGCAATATAAAGTAAAAAAGCTAGAAAAATATTAAAAAAAGGTCCAGCAACCAAAATGTAAATTTTCTTTAAGGGGCTTAAAATACTATAACTATCTTTGTCGTAATTTTCTTCCGTGGGATTTAAATCATCTTGACCCTTAAGCTTAACATAGCCACCAAGTGGTAAGGCTGAGAGCCTGTATTCTGTATTTTTATAAGTTTTTTTTATCAAGGTTTTGCCAAAACCTATGCTAAAAACTTCAACCTTTACACCTAGCGATTTTGCAGCTAGGAAATGACCAAGCTCATGAAAGAAAATTAAAAAAGATATCACTAAAAGCGTGATAAGAAATTCAAAAGAATAAAATTTAAAGCCAATGATTAAAATAATTAATAAAAATAACAAAGTTTTCATTGTTTTCCTTTGATGTGTTTAATGTAAGTATAAACATATTCAAAACCAGAGTACAAAGTAAGAAAAAGAGCTATATAAAGCAAAAATTGCGCAAAAGGCCATTGCATAATTAAAAAAATAATTGCAACCATTTGAAAAGCGGTTTTAAGCTTTCCAAAAAAAGAGGCACTGACGCTTAAGTTTTCGCTTAGCATCACCACTCTAAATCCTGTAATAAAAAACTCGCGTACTAAAATAAGATATATAACCCAAACATCAGCTCTTTTAAGCACTAAAATTCCTATAAATGCAGCCAAGATAAGCATTTTGTCTGCCAAGGGATCTAAGATGGCGCCAAGTTTTGTAGTCTGATTCCAAGTTCTAGCAATATAGCCGTCAAAAAAATCTGTCAAAGCAGCGATCCCAAAAGTCAAACAAGCAAAATAATTAATCCAGCTTTGATGGATATTTTCAAAATGATAAGTGAGTAAAAAAAATAATAAAGGAGCTAAAAAAATCCTTAGACTAGCAAGTATATTAGGTAAATTCATTATAAACCTCAAAAAAATAAAATATCTAAATTTTAATCAAAAATAATAAATATTTAAAGATTTTTGATATTTATAATCAAAAATCTTTATTTTTTAAATAAATAAAGAATTTACGCTTTCATTATGATAAACTCTGCGAATAACTTCTCCGAAAATTGGGGCAACGCTTAAAACTTTAATTTTGCTATTTTCTTGTTTTAAAGCTATAGTGTCGGTAACTGCCAGCTCATCTAAAGCATCGCTGGCAATTCTTTCGTATGCAATACCACTTAAAACCGCGTGAGTACAACAAGCCATAACTGATTTTGCGCCTTTTGATTTAAAGACTTCTGCGGCTTTGACTATACTTCCAGCTGTATCGATAATATCATCGACTAAAATCACTTCTTTATCTTTTACATCGCCAATTACATTCATCACTTCGCTTTCATTGGCTCTTTCTCTTCGTTTATCGACAATAACAATATCAAGTCCTAAATTTTTAGCCACACTTCTAGCTCTTGCTACTCCGCCAATATCTGGACTTGCTATGATAGGGTTTTTAAAATTTTTTGCTTTAATATAGTCATTAAAAACTATACTTCCATAAAGATTATCAACAGGTATATCGAAAAATCCTTGAATTTGTCCTGCATGTAAATCTATAGTTGCTACACGATTAATTCCAGCAGCTTGCATTAAATTTGCCACAAGTTTCGCTGTAATAGGTACCCTTGGAGTCGCTTTTCTATCTTGTCTTGCATAGCCAAAATAAGGCACAATTGCTGTGATGGAATTTGCACTCGAACGACGCAAGGCATCGGTTAAAATAAGAAGTTCCATTAAATTATCATTTGTTGGCGCACAAGTACTTTGTATGATAAAAACATCTTTTCCGCGCACGCTTTCGTCTATTTGAACGCTAATTTCGCCATCGCTAAAACGCTTTATGCCTGATTCGCTTAAGGGTAAAGAAAGATATTTTGAAATTTTTTTAGCAAATTCTATATTTGCAGAACCAGAAAAAATCTTATAACCTCGCATTAATTCAACCTTAATAAAGAAAATTAAAAGCAGTATTTTATAACATTAAGGCTTAAAAAAATAAAAATTTTTTTAAAGCTTTTCATAATAAACACCTTTTGAGCTAAAGACTTTTTTAAAGTAAATATTTTCAGGTACTAAATCAGCATTTCCTATATAAAGTCTTCCTGTAGTGCTAAGAAGTTTGTAGAAATTTTCTAGCAATTTTATTTTAGAATCATAATCGAAATAAATCATCATATTTCTTGAAACAATGATATCAAATTTGCTAAATTGAGGAAATTTGGGATCAAAAACATTATAAAGCTCAAAACGACAATTGCAAATTTCTTTCTTATTTATAGTGTAAAATTCATCATTTTGGGTAAAAAATTTCTTTTTTTCTATTTCACTTAATCTTTGCAAGGTGCGTCCTGTATATTTTCCAATTTTGGCTTTATTTATCATTTCATTATTAATATCTATGCCAGTAATTTGTAAATTTTTAACGAAATTTTGTGCCCCAAGTATAGCTAAAGAATATACTTCTTCACCACTAGAACAGGGTGCGCTAAGGATATTGACTGTTCTGTCTAAACTTTTGGCATAAAAAATAATTTCTTTAAGTTGAGTGAGTTCTCTGTGGAAATAGGTTTCATTGATGGTAATGAAGTCAAGTGTATTTTGTCTTAATTCTGTGTTGAATTTTAATTTAGCAACAAATTCTTTAAAATCAGTAATATTAAAGCGTTTAAAAAAAGTGCTAAGTTTGAGGGGTAAAATATCTTTTTTATCACTTAAATCAATTCCGCTGATTTCATTAATAATTTTTATAAATTCATAAAGTTCTTGTTCATTGATATGAAAATTGTTCATCGCCTATTCCTGTTCTACAAAATGGATAATTTCTCTTTTTATTTCATTAAGACTCATTTGTTTTAAATGCGGATTTAACTCTTTGGCTTTTTTTGGCATTCCATACACAATACTATCTTCTTCGCTTTCGCAAATACATTTAGCACCAGCCTTGTAAAGTTCAAGCATCGCTTTAGCACCATCATCTCCCATTCCAGTGAGAATAATGGCTAGAATTTTATTGGTTTTTGCTAGTGAAATAGCTGAATGAAAAAGCAAATCAACACTTGGTTTAAAATTGGTTGTTTTTTGACTATGAGTGGCACTTAAATTTAAATTTCCGTTCAATACAGTGTTTTTTTGACAAATGTAAATTTTATGAGTTAGCAATTCTTTATCTTGAAGCGTTGTAACTTCACTTAAGGCTTCTTTGTTAAATTGTTTTGCAAAAGAAGGAATAAAGTCTAAACTCATATGTTGAGCAATAACAATACAAGTATTTTTAATATCAAGGTCTTTTAGCAAAAATTTAAGCTGATTGGGTCCGCCTGTAGATGAACCAATGAGAATGATTTTCATAAATATAACCTTTTGCTTTGGTTTTTATTGTAATTTTTGAAAAAATAAAATTGTTTTTAGGATAATGACAAAAGAAAGCTTTTTTTATGTTTAATTATGTTAAAATTAATGCTTATTTTGAAAATTTTAATGGAATTTTTAATGCTTAAAGAAAAAATTTATATTGCTAGCGATCATGCGGGTTTTGAGTTAAAAAGCAAAATTTGTGCATTTTTTCAAGAAAAAAATATTGTTTTTGTGGATTTAGGCACAAAGGATACACAAAGTTGTGATTATCCTGATTATGCACATTTGCTTGCAAATCATATGGATGAAAATAGTTTTGGAATTTTAATTTGTGGCACAGGTATTGGAATTTCAATCGCCGCAAATCGTCACAAAGGTATTCGTTGTGCTTTATGTAATGAGCCTTTGAGTGCTAGACTTGCTAGGGAGCACAATGATGCTAATGTTTTGGCATTAGGTGGAAGATTGACAGGGTTTGATTTGGCATTTGATATCATTGATAAATTTATTAATACAAAATTTCTAGCAGGCAGACATTTAAGACGAATTGAAAAAATAGAGGTGTGGTGATGTTTTCAAATTGGTTGATTTTAACTGTATTAATTTGTATTAGTATTTATTTGATTGTAATGTTGTTTTACTACAAAACCTTACTTCATAAAGAAAAAATTTCTAAAGATTCCATTAAAAACAATCTTGATGATACTGAAATTGTCATACGCAAACTTCAGGTGCAACTTCAAAGAAGTTTAGGAAATATTGATATTTTAACCGAAGAATTAAATAAAATCAAAAGCGACTTGACTTCTTTAAGGACTAGAAATTCTCAGTATCGTTTAGAAAATGATAAATTAAGACAAAGAATTAAAGAATTAGAAGCAAAAATAGAGGCATTGTTATGATAACTTTAACGCAAGAAGAAAAAAAATATTTACTTGATTCTATTAGGATTGTTCCAAATTTTCCAAAAGAAGGAATTATTTTTAGGGATATTACAACACTTTTGAGCAACAAAAAAGCTTTAGAATTTTTACTTTCACATTTGGCGGAGCGTTATAAATATATGAACCTAGATTTTATTACTGGAATTGAAAGTAGGGGTTTCATTTTTGCCTCCATGCTTTGTGCGAAATTAAGTATCCCTTTTGTTCCTATTAGAAAGCCAGGAAAATTGCCTTATAAAACTTTCACTTGTCATTATACTTTAGAATATGGAAGTGATAGTATAGAAATTCATCAAGATGCTTTTAGTGGAGTTAATGAAGCTAAGGTTTTGTTGGTCGATGATTTAATTGCTACTGGTGGAACGGCTTTGGCATCTTGGGAGTTGATACAAAAAGCAGGAGCGAAATGTGTAGAGGCTTGTTTTTTGATCAATCTTAAGGATTTAAATGGAGCTAATGAGCTGGCAAAATTAACTCCTGTTTATAATGTTTTAGAGTTGTAAAATGATAGAAGAAAATTTGAAAGAATTATTGCTCCAATACAAAGATTGGGCTTACTTAATTATATTTTTGTGGTGCATTTTAGAAGGTGAGATGGCTTTGATTTTAGGTGGAATTTTTGCCCATGAAGGCCATGTGAATTTGGCAATGATTGTTTTTGTCGCTGGACTTGGTGGTTTTGTGGGTGATCAAATTTATTTTTACATAGGAAGATATAATAAAAAATACATTCAAAAAAAGCTTAAAACACAAAGGCGTAAATTTGCAGTTGCACACTTACTTTTGCAACGATTTGGTTGGCCTATAATTTTCGTGCAACGCTATATGTATGGATTTAGGACGGTTATTCCTATGAGTATAGGTATAACCAGATATAGTTCGAAAAAATTTGCCTTTATCAATCTTTTAAGCGCTTGGGTTTGGGCGGCTATTACAATATTGCTTGCTTGGTATTTTGGAGGGCAAATTTGGCAGGCAGTGACTTGGGCTGAGCAGCATTGGTATTACGCGGCTTTGATTATCATTAGTTTTATTTCTCTTTTGCTTTTTGGATTTAAGCAAATGGAGAGAGCGATTTTAAGTAAAAGGAAAAAAAATGAATTTTGAATTGAGTGTAAAAAAAATCACACAAATAAAAGCAGATTTTGAAGTTGTTTTTATACAGGATAAAAATTTAAAGAATTTTTCTAAAGCTAAAGATTTATTTAAAATCAATGATTATAAAGGCGAGGGAGCTTGTCTTGATTTAGCAAATAAAATTCTTTATATTGAGCTCAAGAGTTTAGAATATGAAGATATTAGAATGGCTTGTTTTAATATCTATAAAACTTTATCAAAATTAAATATTAAAAGTATAAAAATTCCAAGCATACTAGGAAAATGCGTTGTGATGAGTTTTTCATCTTTGGTGCAAGGTTTTAAATTTGGCGTTTATGAATTTAATAAATATAAAAGCGAGAAAAAAATCTCAAGTCTTGAAAAAATCATTATTTCCTATGAGGAAATTAATGGCAAGGAATTTGATAAAAAAGAGGCGCAAATTGGTATTAATATGGGAGAGATTTTGGCAAATGCTACTAATTTTACTAAAGATATTGTCAATGAAATTCCACAAATTTACACCCCTTTAAAAATGGCAGAAGATGCTTTAAGTCTTGCTAAAGAAAATAAAGATATCACATGCAAAGTTTATGATGAAAAATTCCTAAGCAAAGAAAAAATGAATGCTTTCTTAGCGGTTAATAAAGCTTCTATACACCCACCACGTTTGATTCATTTAAGTTATAAGCCAAAAAATGCAAAGCAAAAAGTGGTTTTTGTTGGTAAAGGACTTACTTATGATAGTGGGGGCTTGAGTCTTAAACCTGCTGATTATATGCTTACGATGAAAGCAGATAAAAGTGGTGCTGCAGCTGCAATGGGCATCATTAAAGCGGTGGCCGAGTTGAAATTGGATATTGAAGTGCATTCTGTGCTTGGTGCAACGGAAAATATGATCGGAGGAGATGCTTATAAACCTGATGATGTTTTAATTTCTAGAGAAGGTGTAAGTATAGAGGTTAGAAATACTGATGCGGAAGGGCGTTTAGTATTGGCTGATTGTTTATCTTTTGCTCAAGATTTAAAGCCTGATTTACTCATTGATATGGCAACCCTTACAGGAGCTTGTGTTGTGGGACTTGGAGAATTTACAAGTGCCATTATGGGAAATAATGAAGATTTACAAAATGATTTTTATCAAACAAGCAAAAAAAGTGGAGAATATACCACGGTATTGCATTTTAATCCTCATTTAAGAGAGCTGATAAAATCTAATATTGCCGATGTAAGCAATACTGCATCAAGTCGTTATGGTGGAGCGATTACCGCTGGGCTTTTTTTAGATAAATTTATTCGTAAAGAATATAAAGATAAGTGGTTGCATCTTGATATAGCAGGACCTGCGTATTTGGAAAAAAGTTGGGGCTATAATGCTTTTGGAGCAAGTGGAGCAGGGGTTAGAATGTGCATTGCGTATTTATTAAAACTTTCTTCAAAGGTTATGAAATGAGTTTATCGGTTGGAATTGTTGGCTTGCCTAATGTTGGGAAATCCACGACTTTTAATGCTTTAACAAGAGCTCAAAATGCTCAAAGTGCGAATTATCCTTTTTGCACCATAGAGCCTAATAAGGCTATGGTGCCTGTTCCTGATTCTCGTCTTTTGAAACTCGCACAGATTGTAAATCCGCAAAAAATTCTACATTCTGTTATTGAATTCGTTGATATTGCAGGACTTGTTAAGGGCGCAAGTAAGGGCGAGGGACTTGGCAATAAATTCCTTTCTAATATACGCGAAACGGAAGTGATTTTACATATTGTGCGTTGTTTTGATGATGAAAATATCACCCATGTTGAAGGTAAAGTAGATCCTATTCGCGATATAGAGATTATCAACACAGAGCTTATCTTAGCCGATATCGAACAACTTGGTAAAAAAATAGAAAAATTAAATAAAGAAGCTAAGGCAAATGCTAAGGGTGCTAAGGAGAGTTTGGAGCTTGCAAATTCTTTATTGGAGCATTTAAATAAAGGTTTGAGTGCTAGTTCTTATAGTGAGCGTGATAGTGAGATTTATAAGAATTTAATTAAAGAGTTAAGATTGCTTTCTGCTAAGGAAGTGATTTATGGTGCAAATGTTGATGAAGATGGAATTTTAGAAGATAATGATTATGTAAAAGCTTTGAAAAATTATGCCAAAGAGCATAATCATGAAGTTATTAAACTTTGTGCGAAAATTGAAGAAGAAATGGTAGGCTTAAGCGAAGAAGAGAGTAATGAGTTATTGCAATCTTTAGGTGTTGAAAATAGTGGCTTAGAGCAAATCATTCGCACAGCTTTTGCAAAATTGAATTTAATCAGCTATTTTACAGCTGGCGAAATAGAAGTTAGATCTTGGACTATCCATAAGGGTTGGAAAGCGCCAAAAGCGGCAAGTGTGATACATAATGATTTTGAAAAAGGTTTTATTAAGGCTGAGGTGATTAGCTTTGATGATTTTATTGCTTATAAAGGCGAAAGTGGCGCCAAAGAAGCTGGAAAACTTCGTTTGGAAGGAAAAGATTATATCGTCGCAGATGGCGATGTGATGCATTTTAGATTTAATGTTTGATTTATTTTAGCAAGGTAATTTCTTTACGACCCAGTGAAATTTCTCCTTGCTTTTCCATTTCTTTTAGTATTCTTGAAATGGCCTCCCTTGCGCTTCCTAGATGATTAGCTATTTCTTCATGGGTAAGTGTGATTTTATTATTTTGTGAATTTTCTTTTAAAAAGATACGAATTCTTTCAATGAGTGGTGTAAATAAGGCGTGTTCTAAAACACTAATGAGATCTGAAAAGCGTTTAGAAATAATGTTTAGAGTATAGTCATTGATGCTTTGATATTTATTTCTTATTTTGGTATAAATTTTTGTAGGAATAATTAAAATTTGAGAATCTTCGTTGCTTTCTAAGATGATATTATAATTAATAGAATTTAAAGCACAGTTTGAACAAATAACGCATTCTTCGTTTTTAATAAGTTTAAAAATAGTAATCTCTTTTGCATTTGAAGAGATGATATAGGCTCTTAAAGTTCCATACGCCATGATAACAAAACCCAAACAATCATCAGCACTTGCAAGCTGAGTTCCTTTGCTTAAATTTTTAAAATATGCATTTGATTTAATTTCTTCTAAGTCTTCGTTTGCAAGTTTAAATTTTTTAAAAAAATTATCAATTAATTCTTCTTTAGTCATAAAATTACCTTTTTTGTAGCAAAATCACAAAACATTTTTTTATATTATAGGATAATTCCACAAAAAAAGGATATGAGTATGCATAAAATTAAGAATTTTCCCATAATGTTTTTTGCTGTGATTATGGGTATGGGTGGATTTTCGCTTGTTGTTTTTGCTTTGAGCGAAAAATTTAAATTTTCTTTAGTGTTTTTTGATATTTTCAGAGTGATAAGCACTTCGCTTTTTATGGTTATAGTTGTGTTTTATCTTATGAAAATCATTTTGTATTTTAATGCTTTTAAAGCCGAAATTAATCATCCCATTAAGATTAATTTTACTGCTACTTTTTCTATTTCTTTGCTTATTTTAGCAATGCTTTGGAAAGATTTTCCTGTGTTTTATCAAAGTCTTTTTTATATAGGTCTTGTTTTTCAAACCTTTATTACTTTTTATGTGATTTCTTTTTGGATTAAGAATAATTTAGAGATCAAACACTCCAATCCAGCTTGGTTTATACCTGTGGTTGGAAATTTAATCGTCGTAATTGCAGGTGAAAAAGAGTGGGCTTGGCTTTGGTATTATTTTAGCATAGCGATGTTTTTTTATGGGATATTATTTAGTATTATTTTTTATAGAATTTTATTTCACGATCAATTGGCAATGAAATTTATCCCAACAATGTTTATTATGCTTGCACCTCCTGCAGTTGGCTTCTTATCTTATGTAAAAATTGTGGGCTATGATTTGTTTGCGCAAAGTCTTTTTAGCTTAACTTTGTTTTTTAGTTTTTTATTGTTTTTTATGTTTAAAAGTTTTTTTAAACTTAAATTTTTTCTCTCGTGGTGGGCTTTTACTTTTCCAAGTGCAGCAGTAATTTTAGCAATTTTGAAATTTTATGAATTTTCTCATGAGAGTATCTTTTTATATTTTGGGGTGTTTTTGTTTGTGATTTTATGTATTATGATGCTTTTGGTGGGTTTTTATACTCTGAAAAATATCATCAATCAGAGTATATTTGAAGAAGAGCCTGTTTTAAAGTAAAATCCAAGTGAGTAAAGGCATGGAAATAAAAGCAAACAAAATTCCAAATGCAACTGCACTAACGGCTAGATTAGTGTCAAGCTTAGCTTTCATTATCATTGCACCTGCTAGAGTCATTGTTGGCATAGCTGATTCTAGTATTGCAACATTTAAACTAGAACTAAAATTAAGATGAAAAATTTTTGCCAATACAATAAAAATCAAAGGAGCAAGTAGCATTTTTGCTCCAATAACAATCAATGTGCTTTTATATGAACTTACAATGGCTGAAAAACCAAGACTTAAACCTATGGCAAATAAAGCTACTGCGGTAGCGCAAGAGCCAAACATTTTAATGGGTTCAAAAATAAATTCTGAGATATAAAACATTTTGCAAAATATACCACCAACAAGTGCTATAAAAGGTGGAAAAGTGATAATTTTTTTAATATTTTGCAATAAATTCACTTTTTGCTCGCTTGCTAAAGATAAAACGAGTGGTCCAAAAAGCGAAATAGGCAAGGTTGTTGCTAGTGCATCATAAAGTATGATTTCTCCTATAAATTTTGGATCAGGATAAATACCAGAAATGATGGGAATACCTACAAAAAGTGTATTTCCAAAGCTTGATAATAAAAACATACTCACTAGAGTGGTTTTTGAAAAATGAAAAATTTTACCCAATAAAACACTGATTAAACCCGCTAAAATACAGGAACTAAGTCCAAGTAAAATTATTAAAATGAGTGTAAAATCGAGCGTTAAATGATACACTTTTTCAAAGATTAAGCAAGGTAAAGAAAAAATAATGGCAAAGTCTAGAAAAGTTCTTGATTGTTTTTGCTTTAAAATTTTAAAGCGTTTTGCGAGATAACCACCACTTAGTAGAGTAAATACGGTAAATAAAGGAGTAAAAATAAACATCGTTTTTCCTTGAGATTTAAAAAACGACGCAATTATAATACTTGAAATTTAAAAAAAATCTTAAGCAAAGATTTATCTTTGCTTTTATATGGCTGTTTTGCTTAGAATTTTTTCGCTAATAGAATCTGAAATCACAAAATCTGTGTGATAAAGCAGACAAGATCCAGCACTTATGACTTTTAATACAAGTTTTTTGTTGCCTGCTTCATTTGGATTATGCGCATTCCTTGCTAATTCGTGGATTTCATAGATTAATTCTCTATTTAAACGACTTAAATCAAGCTCGATAATATTTTTTTCAAATTCTTTAGGCTCTTTTACAAAATCATTATCGCGTTTTTTCTCATTGTATTTTTTGAAGCTTTTTTGTGCTTTAAAATCTTTATCTTTTACTTCTTCTAATTCAAAAAAATTACTCAATCTAAAATTTAAAGAACCTTCTTTGTGATCATAGCCTAGTAAAAATGCGTAAGCTTTTTGTTTTTTCTCTTCGTCTTTAAAAATTTCTTCTAAATCATTAACAAAGCTTTCAAAAACAATGACATCAAAATTTGAATAAAAATCAAGCAACTGCATTTTTGCGTATCTTTTGCCACTTTTACTCATTAAAGATTTAAAATCTTCAATGCGACCTATACTTAAAATTTCACCATTTCCATTTAAATTTTCAAAATCTATACTTTTATAATAATCAATTCCTTCAATATCTTTATTGAATTTATCCAAAGGATGGCCTGAGAGATAAATGCCTAAAATTTCTTTTTCATAGCCTAATTTTTCCATGAGCTCAAATTCGCTATTATTGATATTGATGCTGATTTTAATGTCTTTTGAGATTTCTTCTTCTCCAAAAAGTGAATCTTGTGCATCTCTTCTTACTTCAGCAATTTTTCTACTTGTTTCGGCTAATATTTCAAGATTGTCAAATAAACATTTTCTTGTATAGCCAAATTCATCAAAAGCACCTACTTTGATTAAATTTTCTAAGGTTTTTTTGTTGATTTTTGCCGGATTAATTTTGTTAAGAAAATCATCAAGATCTTTAAATCCTTCTTTTGGTCTTATTTCCATAATATTTGTAACTGCAGGAATTCCAACACTTTTAATTGCACCTAAGCCATAGATAATACCATCTTTACCATTTTCTAACTCAATAGCACTAAATTCCCTTTGAGCTTTGTTAATATTTGGCGGAAGTAGTTTAATATCCATTCTTTTCATCTCTTCGATATAAACTGCAACTTTTTCAACTTTGTTTTCTTCGCTAGTAAGCAAAGCAGCCATAAATTCACTAGGATAGTAAGTCTTTAAATATGCTGTTTGAAAAGTGATAAGTGCATAAGCTGCGGAATGAGATTTATTAAAACCATATCCTGCAAATTTAACGATTAATTCCCAAAGATCTTCCGCTTTTGATCTATTATAGCCTTGTTTTTCTGCTCCATCAGCAAATTCACTTTTTAGTTTTTTCATTTTTTCTGGATCTTTTTTACCCATGGCACGACGCACCACATCCGCTCCACCTAATGAAAATCCACCTATAATTTGAACGATTTGCATAACTTGTTCTTGATAGACAATAACCCCATAAGTAGGTTCTAATACACTTTCTAAAACATCAAATGGGTATTCTATCTTCTTAAGTCCGTGTTTTCTGTCGATAAAATCATCAAGCATTCCTGATTCCATAGGGCCCGGACGATAAAGTGCCAAAACCGCGATGATATCTTCGAAACGCTCTGGTTTTAATCTAGAATTTAGACTTTGCATACCGCCCGATTCTATTTGAAATATCCCTAAAGTATTACCACTTTGTATGGTTTTATAAACTTTAGGGTCATTTACATCAATAGCCTCCCAGACAATATCTTTGTTGTATCGTTTTTTTATGAGCTTAATGGCATTGTCAATAACTGTAAGGGTTTTTAAGCCCAAAAAGTCAAATTTAATTAAATCTACATCTTCTAAATGATCTTTAGAATATTGAGTAACCAAATGTCTTTCATCGTTTTTGCTTTGTCTAAAAAGCGGAGTTTTTTTCCATAAGCTTTCATTAGAAATCACAACTCCAGCAGCGTGCATACCAGCGTTTCTATTAAGCCCTTCAAGTGCTTTTGCATACTCCCAAACTTGATGACCCTTGGGATGACGATCGATAAATTCTTTAATTTTCGGTTCTTTTTCAAAGGCATCGTCTAGGGTAATTTTTAATTCTTCAGGGATAAGTTTAGCAAGTTCATCTGCATCAGGAATACTCATATCGCAAACCCTTGCAACATCGCGAATCACACCTTTGGCTAAAAGCTTACCAAAAGTAATAACTTGCGCTACTTTATCAGCTCCGTATTTATCGATCACATAATCAATCACTTCAGCACGCCTATCTTGGCAAAAATCCACATCAATATCGGGCATTGACACCCTTTCTGGATTTAAAAAACGCTCAAAAAGTAGGTTATAAGGAAGAGGATCTAAATCTGTAATTTTTAGACAATAAGAAACTAAACTTCCTGCCGCAGAGCCCCTTCCAGGACCCACTGGGATATCCTTATCCTTGGCAACTTTTATAAAATCATGAACTATAAGCATATAGCCTGAAAATTTCATATTTTTTATAATATTGATTTCAACTTCAAGTCTTTTTTTATATTCTTCGTGTTTGCTTGCATCAATGAATTTTAATCTTTCTTCTAAGCCTTTCTTGCATAAAAACTCAAAAACCACATCGTCATTATCAAAACTAAATTCGACTTCTTCTTGAGGCAAGTTAATGTCGTATTCTTTAGCATATTGGCGTGTAAATTTAAAATTTGGTGGAGTGGGATTGCCTAATTTTAATTCTAAATTGCATTTATTGGCAATTTCTTGAGTGTTCTCAATCGCTTCTGGAATATCTGCAAAGAGTTCGCTCATTTGTGCTGGGGATTTAACATAAAATTCATGAACACTGTGTCTTAGGCGGTTTGGATCGTCTAATTTTACGCCCATTGCTATACACATAAAAACTTCATGTGCGCTTGCTCTTTCCTTAAAAGTGTAATGTGTATCATTTGTGGCAATGATTTTAATGCCTAATTCTTTAGATAATTTAATGATTTGATTATCAATAAAAAGTTGATCTCCTATGCCATGACGCATTATTTCAAGATAAAAATCATCCCCAAAAACTTCTTTATACCACAACGCAACTTCTTTTGCAGCTTCATAGCCTTTAGCACCAAATTTTTGATTTTTTTCACTTTTTGTATTAAGATGCCAATTTACTTCACCTTGCAAGCAAGCTGAAGAACAGATTAAGCCTTCGCTGTGTTTTTTTAAAAGCTTTTTATTGATACGCGGATAATAATAAAGTCCATGAATGTAGCTTTGGGAGCTTAGATACATTAAATTTTGATATCCAATTTCATTTTTAGCATAAAGACAAAGATGAAAGCGTTGTCTTGAGCTTTTATCGTTTAATTCTTCGCCATTGTGCAAATAAGCTTCTATGCCAATGATGGGCTTTATACCTTGTGCTTTCATGGTTTGATAAAAGTCAATCGCTCCAAACATATTTCCATGATCAGTCATTGCTACACTGGTTGCGCCTTGTTCTTTTAAGGTTTTGGCTAATTCTTTAAGTTTATTAGCTCCATCGAGCAAAGAATATTCTGTGTGTAAATGAAGATGGGTAAATTGGCTCATTTTTATCCTTGTATTTTTTTGGAAGAAATTATAAAATTTTGTCGCTGAATTTGAAAGAATTTATAACTAAAATTAAGCTAAAATTTCTTACTTTTGTTTTAAAATGGAAACTTAATTTTTTTAAAGGATTTAGTGATGAAAGTAAAAATTGCTTATTGCAATCTTTGAAATTATCAACCACAAGCTGCAAGGGTTGCAGAAGAATTACAAAATGATTTCAAAGACATTGAAGTGGAATTTGAAATCGGTGGTAGAGGTGATTTCATTGTTGAGGTGGATACTGAGGTGCTTTTTTCAAAAAGAGGCTTGATAGCTTGTGAAAGCGAAAGATTTCCTGAAGTTGGTGAAATCACAAAATTAATTAAAGCAAGGAAATAAACCCTTGCTTTAATTATCACTTAGTTAGCGGAACTAACATACCCTCATAAAGAGCCTTATAAATTTCTTCTCCGCAAAGTATTTTGGCAAGTTCTAAACCAAAAAGAATGGCAGTTGCTGGACCGGCTGCTGTGATGATATTTTTATTTACAACAACGGCTTTGTTTAATCTTGTTCCTTTAAGTCCCACTTCACAACCTGGGTAGCAAGTGAAATTTCCTTCCAGAACTCCTGCGGCATTTAAAACTATAGGTGAGGCACAAATTGCGGCAACGATTTTTTCATCAGCGTGTAATTTTTTGATAATGTTTAGAATTTGAGAATTATTTTTTAAATTATTCATTCCTTCAAATCCACCTGCAAGTGCTATAGCATCAAGTTCCTTTGCTTCTATAGCTTCTAAGGAGCAATCTGCTTTTATTACAATACCATTAGCCCCTTTGACTAAAAGCTCTTGATTTAAAGCCGCAATGATAACTTCTAAATTTTTATCCATCTCGCTTGCTCTTTTTAAAACATCGGCTATACCTATAAATTCAGCTTCTTCAAAGCCTTGTGCTAGAGGAATTAGAATTTTTTTACTCATTTTTTCTCCTTTTTGTTAAATTGTTTATATTTTTCTTCTTTTTCTTTTGCTTTAATTCTCATTTGATAATTAAAGCCCAAAATCAAAAAAACCATAAAAGCAACAAATAAAGCAGTGATAATAAAATCTAAAATTTCTTGCATTATTTTTTAACCTTAAGACGGTTTTGTGCTGATTTGATTGTATTTTCAAGTAGTATAGCTATAGTCATAGGACCAACACCACCAGGCACGGGAGTGATAAAACTTGCTTTTTTGCTTACATTTTCAAAATCTACATCACCAACTATTTTGCCATCCACTCTATTAATACCTACATCAACAACAATTACTCCATCTTTAACCATATCTGCTTTTAGTAGATCAGGACATCCAGCTGCAACGACTATTAAATCAGCATTTTTGGTATACATTTTCAAATCTTTTGTTTTAATATGGCAAATGCTTACACTCGCACCTGCATTTAATAATAAAGCAGACATAGGTTTTCCTACGATATTTGACGCTCCAATCACTACAGTATCTAAGCCTTCAAGGTTGATATTATATTCATTTAATAAACGCATAATTCCAAAAGGTGTGCAAGGCAAAAATCCGTTTTCAAATCCTAAATTTAAATAACCGACATTATTAGGATGAAAACCATCAACATCTTTAAGGGCGCTAATGTTTTCTAAAATAAGATTTTTATTGATGTGACTTGGTAGGGGTAATTGGACTAAAATTCCATCCACGCTATTGTCGTAGTTAAGAGTATTAATAAGTGCTAAGAGCTCATTTTGTGAAGTGTTAGCTTCAAGTTTATAGACTAAAGACTTGATACCGCAAGCTTCGCAGGCTTTTGCTTTACTATTAACATAGGTTTTGCTTGCCTCATCATCACCAACTAAAATTACAGCCAAACAAGGCTCAATCCCTTGTGATTTTAAATTTTCAGCCTTTTTACTCAGTTCGTTTTTTACTTTGATGCTAAGTTTTTTGCCATCCAATAAAACCATAATTTTCCTTAGATATTTATATTGTTTTAAAATAAAAATTGTATCATACTAGAACTTCTTTTTTATTTAAGGTTAGAATTTGAAAATAATATTTTTTTGTATTTTAAGTGCGGTAAAACTTTTTTGCGAAGATTTTATTACTTTTCAAGAGTATGCTAAAATGCTTTATGAAAATCCTCGTGGCATAAGTTGTAAGCATTGTCATGGGGAAGATGGTAGAGAGCAAATTTTGGGATATTATGAGAAAAAGAGGCAAAAAATTCCTTTTGTAGTTCCAAGTATTCAAAATTTAGATTATGAAAAATTTAAAAATTCTTTAAGTGAAGACAAGGAAGGTAAAAGCATAATGCCAACTTATTCTTTAACTGAAAATGAAATTTTAGCTTTATATAATTACATCAAACAACTTAATAAGGAAAAGAAAAAATGAAAAAAACAAACACAAATGCTTTTAAGCAAGCCTGTGAATACATAGTTGGTGGAGTTAATTCACCTGTGCGTGCCTTTTTAAATGTGGAAAGTGAGCCGATTTTCATTGATCATGGAAAAGATGCTTTGCTTGTGGATATTGAAGGAAAAAGCTATATTGATTATGTTCAAAGTTGGGGACCTTTGCTTTTTGGGCATTGTGATAAGGATATAATGAAGGCTTGTAAAAAAGCCTTAAAAAAAGGCTCAAGTTTTGGTGCGCCAACCTTGGCTGAAACAAAGCTTGCAAAGCTTGTGTTGCAAGATTTTCCTCATCTTAGTAAAATTCGTTTTGTAAATAGTGGCACTGAAGCGACTATGAGTGCTATTCGTCTTGCAAGAGGTTTTACGGGTAGAGAAAAGATTATGAAATTTGAAGGTTGTTATCATGGGCATTCTGATTCTTTGCTAGTGAGTGCAGGAAGTGGGGCTGCGACTTTTAATACTCCAAGTTCTTTGGGAGTTTTAAATGAACTTGCGCAAAAAACTTTAGTAGCAACTTATAATGATATACAAAGTGTTAAAGCTTTATTTGATGAGCACAGGGATATTTCTTGCGTTATTATTGAGCCTATTGCTGGAAATATGGGCTTAGTGCCTGCTAAACAAGAATTTTTGGAAGAATTAAGTGAATTATGTAAGGAAAATGGAACTTTGCTTATTTTTGATGAGGTTATGAGTGGTTTTAGGGCTTCTTTTTTGGGTTCTTATGGTATTAATCATATTGAAGCAGATATCGTGACTTTTGGCAAGGTAATAGGTGGTGGTATGCCTGCGGCTGCTTTTGCATCAAGGGATGAAATTATGAATTTTTTAAGTCCTTTGGGTGGGGTATATCAAGCAGGAACTTTAAGTGGTAATCCTTTAGCAATGGCTGCTGGAATTGCGAGTATTAAAAAAGCAAAAGAGGATAAAAATTTATTTGAAAGGCTTGGAAAATTAGCTCGTAGATTAACTTTAGGTTTTAGTGAAGCTGCTAAAATTAATCAGATTCCTTTTCAAAGTATTTATGTTGGTTCTATGTTTGGATATTTCTTTAATGACAATGAGATTTTAAATTATCAAGATGCTTTAAAATCTGATCTGAAATTATTTTCCAAATTTCATCAAAATATGTTAAAAAGAGGCGTTTATCTTGCTCCGTCTCAATTTGAAACAGGTTTTATTTGTGATAAAATGAATGAAAAAATTATTGACTTCACCATAGAAGCTGCTTATGAAAGTTTTAAAAACCTATGAGTAATAAAAAACAAAAAATTATTAAAAAAACCATAGAAGCTGCCGATGGACTAAGTCTTGGAATTTCTATGGTTGTAGCGGTTTTGATTGGCGTAGGACTTGGGTATTTGATGGAAAAATTTTTTAATTATGCTCCACTTTTCTGGTTGGGGGTTTTTTGGGGTATTGCGGGAGCGATTTTAAATGTTTATAAGGCTTACAAGGCACAAGTAAAAAGTTATGAGGAATTTAAAAAAGAAAACCGATATAAATAATTTCAAAGGCTTTCAAACCTTTGAAATTTAAATACTTTCAGTAAAATTAAAACCCTTATCATTTAAGATTTTTCTTACTTCTTCTTGATGTTCTCTACCCTTTGTCTCAAGAGTGATAGAAATCATAGCATCGCCGTAATCAAGTTGGGTAGAGAAGCGATCGTAATCAATTTTAATGATATTAGCATTTGCACTTTTTAAACTATCTGTAAGCTCAAGTAAAGCTCCTGGTTTATCAATGAGTGTAACATTGATTTTCATTTTTCGATGCGCCTTACTTAAACCTTTTTCTATGATGATATTTAGCATTTGCACATCGATGTTTCCACCACTTAAAATTACTCCGATTTTTTTTGAATCCTTAAGATTTATTTTATGGTGTAATAAAGCTGCCACAGCAGAAGCTCCAGCGCCTTCGACAATGATTTTATGTTTTTCTAATAGAAAAAGAACAGCATTTGCAATTTCTTTATCATCAACTTGGACAAATTCATCTACGCTTTCTAAGATAATATTTAAATTGACAGAATTTACATCTCTAACAGCGATACCATCAGCTATAGTGCGTACTGATTTGGAATTTTTTGCTTTTTTAGAGTGAAAGCTTTCATACATCGCAGGAGCACCTTTAGCACTTACTCCGATGATTTTTATATTTGGATTAATTTGTTTTGCGGCACTTGCTACCCCACTGATGAGTCCCCCGCCACCAACAGGAATAATAATGGTATCAAGATCGCTGACATCATCTAGCATTTCAAGCATTAAAGTCCCTTGTCCTGCCATAACAAATTCATCTTCAAAAGGATGAATAAACACCAAACCATGTTCTTTTGCGTAATTAGTGGCAAAAATATAAGCCTCATCAAAATTATCCCCTTTAAGAATAACTTTTGCACCTAAATTTTTAGTCGCACTTACTTTTAATAAAGGTGTGGATTCAGGCATCACAATGATAGCTTCTATGTCAAATTTTTTAGCACTTATAGCAACGCCTTGTGCGTGATTTCCAGCACTTGCAGCTATAACCCCTGCCTTTTTTTGCTCTAAATTAAGATTGGCGATTTTGTTGTAAGCTCCGCGGATTTTATAAGCTCCAGTAATTTGTAAATTTTCATTTTTAAGATAGACGCTAGCTTGACAGAGCTCACTTAAAAATGAAGAGTGAGTAAAAGGAGTTTTTATTGCAAAATCAGCAATTTTTTGTTTGGCTTGGTAAATTTTGTTTAATTCTATCATTGTTTGTCCTTGTTTAGTTTCTCAAATTCAACCCAAATGCAACGATCTTGCATAAAATTAATATGATTTTGCATACATAAAGTTTTAATTTCATCGTTGATGATTCCAACTTGAAGCCAGAAATTTTTAATATTTTTCTTAAGTATGATAGGAAAAAGAATTTGTGCAAATTCAGCTTTTCTAAACATTACAACTGTATCGATTGTATCGCTGATCTCATCTAAATTTCGATAAACTTTTTCGCCTAAAATTTCATCGCAACTTGGATAAATAGGATAAATTTTAAAACCTGCTTTTTGTAAATTTTTAGCAACAAAGTGACTTGCCTTATTTTCATCAGGACTTAAGCCTACAATGGCAATATTTTTTGTGTGCTCTAAAATATTTTTGATTTGTTTTGTTGTTTGTTTGTCGTTAAATTTAATTTCGCAACTTTGCATTGTATTTCCATAAAATTTAAAAATTAAAAACTATAATCATACAACAAAAGTCTTTTAAAAATTTTAAAAATTTATTTTGAAGCAATAAAAGCTCTATCAAAACCTTGTTCGTCTTGAAAAAAGCTAATATGCGAGAATTTATCCTGCAAAAGTTGGCTTAAAATTTCTTTTTGATTGTAGCCAAATTCACAAGCTAGAGTTTTTGCTTTAGTGCGCGAGCTAAAATGAATGATTTGCTCTAAAATTTCATAACCTTTAACTCCGCCAAATAAGGCTTCTTTTGGCTCATTTTGCACCCAAATATCAAGCTTGTAGTCGTTTTTTATATAAGGAGGATTTGAAAAAATAAGATCAAAATTTCCTTTTAAGTCCTTAAAATCACAGAGTGTAAAATCAATCAAATGATCCACTTTATGAATTTTTGCATTTTTTTTTGCAATTTGTAAGGCTAGGGGGTTAATGTCGCAAGCTTGTATTTTAAGATGAAGGGTTTTTGCTAAAACAATGCTTAAAATTCCACTTCCAAATCCTATCTCAAGAATATTTTTATAAGAGTGTTTTTGACAAGTTGAAATTAAATGAGTGAGTAAAATTTCACTATCATAACGAGGGATTAAAACCCCTTTTTCTATATAAAATTCTAAGCCCCAAAAATTAGCTTTTTTAAAGATATATTCAAAAGGCTCTCCATTTTGAAAGCGTTTGATTAGTTTAAAATAAGGTTTTTCATCAAATTCTAAATTTTCATTCAAAAAAAGCCAAGCTCTATCTTTTTGCAAATGCTCGCAAAGTATAAACAAGGCTTCATTTTTATGTTCTAAAAGTGTATCTTTTGCTAAGATTAAGGCTTGTTTGATGGTCAAGCTAAAGCCTTGATTCTATCATAAATACTAGGATGACTAAGGTGAAAAAAGGTATAAATTTGACTTGTTTTAATAAAAGCTTTATTTTCTTTAGCAAGAGCTATGAGTGCATTTTTCATATCTTCTTTGCTTGTAACATTAGCCCCGTGCCTATCAGCTGCAAATTCATTTTTTCGGCTCAAAGCATTTAAAAATGGGGAAAATAAAAGAGTAAAAACATTACCCAAAGTAAATAAAAGCGCAAAAACTCCAGCATTAACACCTACCAAATCGCTTTCTTTGTAAAAAAATTCAGGCAAGTGTGCAAAAACAAAAAATAAAATAAATAACATTAAAGCACCGTTAAATAAAGCTTTGATAATGTCTTTATGCGCAAAATGTCCTAACTCATGCCCTAAAACTGCCAAAAGTTCCCTTTCGTTTAAAGCCTTTAAAAGCGTATCAAAAAGCACTACTCTTTTGCTCTTAAAAAGTCCGCCAAAATAAGCATTTAAGCGTTTATCTCTTTTGCTTGCATCCATCACATAAATTCCATTGGCGCTAAAGCCACATTTTTGCATTAAATGAGTGATTTTATCAAGTAGAATTTCATCGTTTAATTTTTCCATTTTATTAAATATAGGAGCGATTAAAGTAGGGTAGATGAGATTGATAATTAAAATAACACAAAAAGAGAATGCAAAAGCCCCAATCCACCAAAATTCACCAAAAAAATCATAACAAAACAATAAAGCATAAATGATTAAAAAACCAAAAATTACCATTAGGATAAGAGATTTTAAGGTATCTTTAATGAAAAGTGCCACACTCATATTAGAAAAACCGTGAGCCTTATCTTTAATAAAACTTTCATAGATGCTTAAAGGCAAATTTAAAATACTAGTAATGAGTAAAAAAGCTAGTAAAAATAGAGTGTTTTCTAATCTTGAATTCTCGTTAATAAAAAGCTCTTTAAGATATAAAAATCCAAAGCTAAACCAAGAAATATTTATAATAAGACTATAAAAATTTGAAAATATTTTAAATTTTTCATTTTCAATGCCAATGTTAGCGGCCTTTTGATATTCTTCTTCACTTAAAATTTGTGCCTTTTGTTTTCTTTCTTTTTCTAAAAAGCGAATTTGAGCGTAGGAAACAAAGGCATTTAAGGCTGCATAAATACATAAAATCGCAATTAAAGTCATCTTTTTCCTTTTTAAATATTTTTGGCAATTCTAGCTTAAATTCACAAATATCAAGACTCTAAAGGCAAGATAAAATAAAAATTTTTAGGATTTTTTTCAAAACCAAGTTTACCCTTGTGTGCTTTGATGATTTCTTTAGATAATGAAAGTCCTAAGCCATTTCCCTTTAATTTAGTTGTTTTAAAGGCTTCAAAAACTATTTTTTCATCTTTAATTTCGCAACCATTATCATAAATTTGCATATATAAATTATCTTCTTTTAAAGAGGTGGTAATATGTATTTTTGGATCTTTAATTTCAATTTCTTCTATAGCGTCAATGGCATTATAAATTAAATTTTGCAAAACAAGGCTAAGTAAATTTTTATCTGCATTAATCTGTAAATCTAAGAAAGTAAATTCAAAGTCAATATCGCTTGAAAAATTATAAGTATTAATAGCTTGTTCACATTCTTCTTTGAGTTCTAAGAGATTGAAAGTCGCGGTATTAATATGTACACCTTTAGTAAAAAGTAAGGTTGAATTTACAATGCGTTCCACTCTTGCTATGGCTTTTTGCATTTCTAAAACAATGTGTTTGTTTTTAAGCTCGGTTCTTGCAAACAAAGTAGAGCTAAGCAAGGAAATAGAACCTATGGGATTTCTAATTTCATGAGCTAAATGTGCCGCAACGCTACCCATACTTACAAGGCGTTCTTTGCGTTTTTCATTGCTAATATCCGTGGCTAAAACAATGGTTTTTTTATCTTGAGAAATAATTTTTACTGTATAAAAACTTCCCCCAAATTCAAGTTCTTGATCTTTTGTTAAATCAATGGTTTTTAAAAGTTGAGTATTTTTTAATGCGGCTTGATTTTGTAAGAGAATATTTCGGTTTTGATCAAGCACCCAAAGTGCACTAGGTAAAACTTCGATGATTTCATTAAATGTTTGCATTAAGGACATATAACTTTCATTGAGTTGTTTGTATTCGTTTTCTATCACATAACTTTGCTCAATTAAAGATTTTAAGCCTTGTTGTAAAATTTCTTTTTCATTGGAATCTAAACTTTTAAGTATATTTTCGTCCATTATTATCCTTGTAATAAAATTTTAAAGTCCTTTAAATCAAATAAAAGCAAATTTTGTTCTTGATTTTTTAAAAGTTCCCTAGAAAATCCATTTTTTGAAAAAATAACATAATAGTCTATTTTAAGTTGCAAGCTTTCAGCCTTGTGTTTAAGTAAATTTAAGATATTTTTGCAAATTTTTTTATTTTTAAATTTAACTTCTCCTACAATGCATCTTTTTTCGTCTTGATAAAATAAATCAAGCTCGATATCTTTATTCCAAAAGCTACTTACATTTGTGATTTGAAATGTTTTTTCTAGGCATTCTTTACTTAAGCATTCAAAACAAAAACTTTGATAATGCTCAAAGTCTTTTTTTATTAGCTCTAAAATACTTTGAAAATCATTATTTAAAATGAGTTTTTCATTGGGTTTTAAAAAATAAAAAAAGAAGCGTGTGAAGTGGTTTTTGAAAAGTAGTTTGTCTTGGATCACATAATGTCTTAGGTGTTTTTTTAATTTTTGTCTTTTATTGCGGATGATTTTTTTTTCTTTGCTTTTTTCAAGATATAAAATTTGAGAAAGCAAAAGCTCATTAATAATGGAATTTGCTTTGAAATGATTGATTTTTTTGTTAATTGAGTAGCGTTTTCTGTTATTTTTAGCGATTAAATTTAAAGCTTGGTTTGTTTTGTGGTCAAATTTAAACCAAGTTTGAATTTCTTGATAATTATTTAAAATTTCTCTTTCTATGAGGGTAAAAATATTATCATCTGTGTTTTCTAAAGGAGAAAAACCATCAAAAACGCTATATAAATCTATGAGCTTTTCTATTGATAAACAAGGATAGGCTCTAGCAAATTCACTAAATTTAATTTTTTTTCCTTTTATATAAAATATAATTTTATAGTATAATTCTATCAAATTTTATAAGGTTTGATTTTGGAAATTTGCGACTTAAGAAAAGATATTATTTTAAAAAAAAATACTTATTATTTTGATTTTACTGCAAGTGCTTTGGCTTTAAAAAGTGTAGAAAAAAAAATTCAGAAAATTCTTTTAACCTATGCAAATACTCATTCTGATAGTTCTTTAAATTCTTTTATCACTCAAAAATATTTTGATGAGGCTAGAAGGGATATTAAAAAAAGCCTTTCTTTAGATGAAAATTTTGCTCTTATTGCTTGTGGAACAGGTTCAAGCGCTGCTATAAAAAAATTTCAAGAACTTTTGGGTATTTATATTCCACCGGTGCTTAAAGAAAGATATTTTAAAGATACAACTAAGGAAAAATTACCCTTAGTTATCGTTGGACCTTATGAGCATCATTCCAATGAATTGTCTTTTAGAGAGGGTTTGTGTGAGTGTGTGAGAGTTCCTTTGGATGATAAAGGAGAGATTGATTTTGTGGTTTTTGAAAAACTCTTGCAAAAAAATTATCAGCGTCAAATCATAGTTAGTTTTTCTTTAGCTTCAAATGTAACAGGAATTTTAAGCGATTATAAGCGTATTTCATTGTTGGCACGCCGTTTTAATGCTATTGTGGCTTTCGATGCTTCGTCTTTTGCGCCTTATAAAAATATTTCTTGTGAATTTTATGATGCTTTATTTATCAGTTCGCATAAGTTTTTAGGTGGGGTAGGGGGTTGTGGGATTTTGGTGATTAAAAAGCAATTTTGTGGTAAAAAACCTAGTTTTGCAGCTGGAGGAACCGTAGCTTATGTTTCAAGGAATTCACAAAATTATTTATGCAATGAAGAAGCTTTGGAAGAGGGTGGAACACCAGGAATTTTGCAACTTATCCGTGCTGCAATGGCTTTTAAAATTCGTGATGAAATTGGGCTTAGTAAAATTGAAAAATTAGACAATGAACTTAGAGATTATTTTTTTAAAAAAATGCAAGAAATTTCAAATTTGGAGCTTTATGCAAGGAATTTAAAAAACAGACTTCCAATTTTTTCTTTTAATATCAAAGGAATTTCGCCTTTTGATTTAGCCTTTCATTTGAGTAAAAAATTTCATATCGAAACAAGGGCAGGTTGTGCTTGTGCTGGACCTTATGGACATGATTTGCTAAAACTTAAAGATAATGAAAAGCTTTCTTATAAACCTGGTTGGCTAAGAGTTGGTTTACACTATACTCATCAAAAAGAGGATATTGATTATTTTTTTGAAGCTTTGAAGAAAAGTATAAAAGAATTATCTTAATTTTCCAAAGCCAAATTGGCTTTGGAAAATTTTAAAATTATTGCAAATTGTATTTTTCAAGAAGTTTTTGATAAGTCCCATCATTTTGAAGATCTTTAATGCCTTTATTGAATTTAGCTAAAATTTGAGAATTTTTACCTTTATCAAAAGCAAAACTAAATCCGCTACTTCCATCATTTTCCTCAAAGAATCCTTCTAAATCATCATTTTCTGCCAAAAATCCTTTAGAAACATCTTTATCGGCAATAACAGCATCGATTTTTCCAGCTTTTAAAGCAATGATAGCCACCGCAATAGCTTCATTGGCTTCTACTTTAGCATCTTGAATGGCTTTTGCTGTAGGCTCTTGAAGGGTTCCAAGTTGCACCCCGATACTTTTTCCTATAAGATCTTCTTTGGTATTTAAACTAGCATCGGCTTTTCTTTTAAGATATAAGCTTTTAGTGTTGTAGTAAGTATCTGTAAAATCCATATTTGCACTTCTTTCAGGTGTAAGACTCATAGCTGAGGCAATCATATCGATTTTTCCTGTTTTTAAAGCAGAAATTAAACCATCAAAGCTCATTTCAACCCATTCGATTTTCACATTTTCTCTTTTTGCGATCTCTTCAACTAAATCCACATCAAAGCCTGTGAGTTTAGCATTTTCCTTATAATCAAAAGGTTTGTAATTTGGTGCAATACCAATTCTTATGGCTTCGTTGCTATCTGCATTTGAGCAAGCGGTAAATAAAAATCCAAAAACCGCAACTAAAATTAGGAGTATTTTTTTCATGGTTTTTCCTTTATAGATAAATTTTTCGTTATTTTAACTATTTTGTTTAAATATTTGCACTTCATAAAATAAATATATATAATTGCGTTTTTAATTTATTGTTTGGAATTTAAAAATGTATGATTTGCTTTTAAATATCAATGATTTTTTTGTGACTTATATTTTAGTGGGTGCTTTGCTTTTGCTAGGTGTTGTTTATAGCTTTGTATTTAATTTCGCACAAATTTTTAAATTCAAACACAGCATTGCTTATTTTTTTAAAAACAACCAATCAGATAAACTTGCTTCATTGAGATCTTTAGCTATTAGTATTTGTGCACAAGTTGGTGTAGGAAGTGTTGTAGGTGTAGCTACTGCGATTAAAGCTGGTGGTGCTGGTGCGGTCTTTTGGATGTGGGTAGGTGCGTTTTTGGGTATGGCTAGTATTATGGCAGAAGTTCTTTTGGCGCAAAAATTTAGAATTTTTAAAAATAACCAATACTTAGGCGGTCCAGCCTTTTATATACTAGAAGGCTTGAAAGGAATTTTAGGTACAAGGTTTGCTAAAATTTTATCTTATACTTTTGCCTTGTCCTTGATCATAGCTTTGGGCTTTATAGGACAGATGACTCAAAGCAATGCCATAGCCATATCTTTTAAAGATGCTTTTGGTATAAATGAAATTATAAGTGGTTTATTTGTAGCCTTACTTGGTGCTTTTGTGATTTTTGGTGGAGTCAAGCGCATTGTTTTATTTTCGGAATTTTTAGCACCATTTATGGCAGTGTTGTATTTGCTTTGTACGGCTTATGTTTTGTTTAAATTTTCAGATAAAATTTTATTTTGCTTAGAATTTATTTTTATTTCTGCTTTTAATCCTGAGGCTGTGATGGGAGGTTTGCTGGGTATTGGTGTAAAAGAAGCTTTGCATTATGGAATATCTAGAGGACTTATTGCTAATGAAGCAGGTATGGGTTCTATCCCTCATGCTTATGTAAATTCCAAAGACAGTAATCCACTAAATTTAGCCTTTAGTGCTATGCTTTCAGTTTTTATCACTACCATGTTAATTTGCACTGCAACGGCTTTGATTATTTTACTTACCAATACACAGAATTTAAATTCAGATATAATGATGCAAAATGCATTTAGCGTGGTTTTTGGAAATTTTGGAAGTATAATTTTAGCACTTTGTATATTTTTCTTTGCTTTTACAACGATAATAGCTTGGTATTATTTTGCAAGAATTAATGTTTTATTTTTATTTAATGAAAAAATATTAGCAATTTTTAAAATTTTAGTATTATTTTTTATTATTTTAGGGGCAATTTTGCAAATAGACTTGGTTTGGGAATTATCAGACTTTTTTAATACCTTAATGGTTATTCCTAATGCTTTGGCTTTAATCTTGCTTTTACCTCTTGTGAGAAAAATTTACAAAGAGTGCAAAAAGAAGGCACAGTGTAATTTTTGATTTTGATAATGTTTTTTATCAAATTTTAAAAATATTGCGTTAAAATCAATCAAAATTTTAGAATAAAATATTTTTAAAAGGGTAAAAATTGAATTTATTTATCGACAAATTGCAAAGGAGTAAAAAACACAAAAATTTAAGTTTTAGTGCCTTGGTATTTAATACTTCTATTTTATTTGTGACTTTTGTAACTTTTGTTTTGTGTTTTTTAAATTTTAGTGCTTATAATTTTGATTTTACTGCGGTTTATGAGTATAGGGAAAAATTTTTTAAAGGTTTTTTAAATACTATTTTAATCAGTTTTTTTTCTTTGATTTTAAGCATTATTTTTTCTTTGATTTTGGCAAGTTTTAGTTTTAGTCAAATTATTATCTTAAGGATGTTTGCAAAGTTTTATACTGAGCTTATTCGTGGAACACCTTTTTTGGTTCAAATTTTGATTTTTTATTATATCATTGCAGATAGTTTGGGGCTTGAGAATCGCTATATAGCTGGGGTTGTGATTTTATCTTTGTTTTCTTGTGCCTATATTAGTGAAATTTTTAGAGCTGGAATTTTAAGTGTAAGTAATGTGGCTTATGAAAATGCTAAGGCTTTGGGCTTAAAAGAATACCAAATTTATTTATATGTTATCTTTCCTCAAGCCTTTAAAAATGTTTTGCCGCCTTTAAGTGGGCAGTTTGCAAATTTGATCAAAGATAGTTCTTTACTAAGCATTATTGCCCTAAATGAGCTTACGCAAAGCGCGCAAGAGATTAACTCATATACCTTTTCGACTTTAGAGGCTTATATTCCTTTGGCTTTTTGTTATTTGCTTTTAACTTTACCAATTGCTATTTTTTCTAGATATTTAGAATCTTTTTGTCAAAAATAACTTTTAACTCTTGACAAAGCGGTGGTATTTTGGCATAATCACATTTTTATTTTAAAAATTGTCTCGTTAGCTCAGCCGGTAGAGCATCTCCCTTTTAAGGAGGGGGCCGTTGGTTCGAATCCAACACGGGACACCATTGGTCGCTTAGCTCAGTTGGTAGAGCGCCACCCTTACAAGGTGGATGTCATAAGTTCGAGTCTTATAGCGACCACCATTTTTAATCTTTCTTTGGATGCAGCGGTAGTTCAGCTGGTTAGAATGCCGCCCTGTCACGGCGGAGGTCGCGGGTTCGAGCCCCGTCCGCTGCGCCACTTTGTCTCGTTAGCTCAGCCGGTAGAGCATCTCCCTTTTAAGGAGGGGGCCGTTGGTTCGAATCCAACACGGGACACCATTTTTTCGTATATTATTATAGGGTAAAGACCCTTTCGTCTAGTGGCCCAGGACAACACTCTCTCTGTGTGGAAACAGAGGTTCAAATCCTCTAGGGGTCGCCAAAACTTGGTCGCTTAGCTCAGTTGGTAGAGCGCTACCCTTACAAGGTGGATGTCATAAGTTCGAGTCTTATAGCGACCACCATTTTTAATCTTTCTTTGGATGCAGCGGTAGTTCAGCTGGTTAGAATGCCGCCCTGTCACGGCGGAGGTCGCGGGTTCGAGCCCCGTCCGCTGCGCCACTTCTTAAATTAAAATTGAATTTTTGTAGTAAAACTGTTTAATAGATAGGAATCTTAAAATCAAATATAAATCGTAACATAATATTTCATTTATAAAATCCTCCTAATAACTCATATATATACCATAGCCACTAAAAAAATATATCCGCATAAAAAAGTTATTAAAATTCTCCAAGCTCTTAAAAAGATAAAAATTATAGGTACAAAAATAAAAAATAAAATTTTAAAATTATAGATAAACTCATGATATTTCATATATATAAATATTAATATCACAAGCAACAATAATGCAAAAAAATTTTTAGCATAAAGCATATTCAATATAAAAATAAATAGCATAAAAAACAAAATAATAAATTGATTGTAATTGTTACTAATATAGAGATATATCATAGGAATGATAAAAATCCCTACACTACACACAAACCAAGCAATTTGCCCACTTGATATATTGTCTATTCCTTTATTTTCTAGCTTTGTTTTGAGTTTAGAATAAATAGGAATTTGCAAATTTACTCCTAATACAGATAAATTGTTTTATTATAACTGATTTGCTTAATATTTTTGATTCATTTAAATTTTTGTTTTTAAGATATTCTTGTTTTGATTCTTCATCTATTTTGTCTAATTCATCAGGACTTTTATTTTTAATAAATTCTAAGAAAATCCAAAGATACTTTCCAATCCACTAGATAGATATAAATTCTTACATAGTATTTCACAAAAATCTTTACTTTATAAAATTTAAATTTATAATATTTTTCCACCTAAAAACCATAACCATAAGTGACTATAAATATAGTAAAATGTCTATCGCTCTAAAACATATAAAAAATCTGATTATAAATTATCAAAATGCTAAAATTTATCTTTAATGTCAAAAAACTGCTCGTCTTTTTTATCAATTTTCTTTAATGGCATAAAATAAGTCCCCAAAATCTTATAAAGCACTAAAAGTACCAAAGTCGGTATTATCATACTCCCTAATGTAACCCCAACAAAAAAAGTAAAAGATCTACCACCACAATCATAATAACAACAACGGCGAATATAGGTATCATTCCATCCAAAACTGCAGTTTTGTATTTAGACTTATAACGCATTTTGCATTTTTTACACTCAACAACCCCACCTTCTAAAAAAGACTGAAATATCGACAAACTTTCAGTTTTATCTATCTCTTCGCCACATTCTTCACATTTTTGAGTAAACGCCATTTCAATTCCTTGATTTTTAAATTTGTAATAACTTTATTTTAACATGAAATCTCTATTCTAAATTCTCTTAAAAAATTTTTACCTCCCTATTTTATCAAGCTCATCAAGACTTTTGCCTTTGCTAAGTCCTAAGAACACATGAGGGTTTCCCTCACTGCCCATCATAAAGCCCCAATCATTAACATAGATTCCAAGAGAGTATTTGTAATTATATATCATTAATTCTCTTTCTTTTGTTTGAAATTAACTATTTGGCGATAAAGTGTATTGTACTCATAATGATAAGGTGAATATCGTAAATATTTTTCTGTGCCTATATATTCTTTATTATCAAATGCCTTTTGTTCCATTATCTTAGCATTTTCTTTCCAAGTTTTACCATAAAGCAAAGGCTCGCATCTTATATATTTTTTAGAATCATCATGCATAGAAAAACTTTTTCTTGTATAATATTCAAAACCAGCTATATGTAAGTAAAAAATTTCGTCTTCTCTTGTTGTAACATTTTCTATCAACATATACATATGTCTGCTTAAAGCAACACGCCTAGCACTCGTAGAAGGTAAGTTAAACAAATCTTCTAACTTTATACCATGTTTTATAGGTCTTGCATACACTACCTTTCCTACTTCCTCTTTGCATAATCTTTCAAACTCTTTATACTCAGAATCTAAACTTTTGGTATAAAAGCACGATAGCTTGTAGGATAAAAACAACCTTTTACCGAAACAAATACAATTAAACCTGCAATAAAAGGCAATGTAATATATTTCATACTTTATTGCCTTTTATTATGATTTTTTAGATTAGTTATCCTATCTGCATAAAGCCATAAAGGGTGTAAGGGTTGAATTCTTATTATTCTCATTGATTAAATGTAGCATTGCATAACTAGCATCTGTTATATTAGCATAGTCTAAAAATTTAGTGATTAAGTCTAATTTGGCTTCTTACGTTTTAATATTTTTACTCATTTATTATTCCAAAGTTTCAACTTGTCAATCATCTTTCTTAAATTTTTTGTCAATATTCTTACAACTTAATACTTCCATATATCTAAAATATAATCCAACACCCTCATCACCTTTCAAGAATATACCATAACTATCATAAAAATATGTATTAATACGATAATACACTACTTGGTTTTCATTCTTTCTTTCAAATCTAGTTTCCACTATCCTATCTTTTATTTGCTTACTTTTAGGGGTCACTATTATATTCGTTTTATTTTTTATAGATTCATCCTCAATCAACATTTTTCCCGCATTAAGATAACACAACCTCTTAAACTCATAATATTGTGGATCCATATATTTATAAGAACAGCCTCCTGCTTAAGAATAATAAAAGATATACAGGCAAAAGAAATAAAGTAAATTTTTTAAATATTGTTTTAAAATTTATAGTTTTTGTTTTATTTTTTAATTTATAAAAGATTTTAGTGCTAAAATATAAAATGATAGAAAATATAAAAACAAAAAAGAAAAATATAAGAATAAATATTAAAAGATTAATAAAGAATTCTAGCATTATTATTCTTTTAAAAAACAGATGACTTTCATTAATCATTCTTTATTGAAAGTGTGTTGTTTTATAATAATTTATATAATTTTTAAATAAAAATTAAATTTTTTATTTTCTCTTACCAAAATTCACACTTAAATTATTCTTGTGTATGGCTTATCTTAATTTATAAGATCACTTATCCACACTCTTAAGTTGTTG
>NZ_RYYL01000011.1 GCF_004378855.1 Campylobacter sp. US33a | reverse complement strand
GCTAAGCACATCGTGGGTGATGATACTACGCCTTACTGGCAGGGGGAAAGTAGCTCATTGCGGACTTGTTAATTCTTGTATAATTTATTTTATACTTCAAAGCTTCTTTTTTATCTGATTTATGTTATATCTTTATACTTATTATAGTTTTATTTAGTTTTTAACCAGTATATTTCTTTATGACTTGTAATATTTTAAACTTCTAATAATATTTTTCAAAACTTATTTTTATTTTATTATTCTTGAGCTTATTTTTTTAAATTTGTTTTTAGCTGCTTTTATTTTATAGTTTATTATTTATGCTGATTATTGTTTAATTAATGGTTTTTTATTATTGGTTATGAGATGCAATAGGTGTTGGCATACCTTTGGATTAGAAAGAGTTATTTTAGTATGATGCAATTGTTTGGATTTTAAAATTAAACAAATGGGGTTAAATTTTAGCATGGGTGTTTTTATTTTATTATCCTTAATGAATAATTCTTATTTGTTTGTTTGGGTTTTTAATTATTTAATTGTTCATAAAATCTTTCTATTTCTTTTGATGGATTTTAATCTTTGTAAATTTCTCCCACACAAAATCTTAAACTAAGACTTTTATATGCTTACAACTCCCCTCCATTCACCCATTTAACCACCATCCCTAAAAACAATAACCATTCTAATAAATAAAAATAATCCAAACAATAAATCTATAAAAATAAAAGATATAAAAGATATAAAATTAAATCAAGGTTTTTTTATCTATTAAAATTAGTAAACTCTTATAATAAAGATTTTAAAAATTTATAAAGATCAATACTTGTAAGTATATGTTTAAATTTCAACATTCACAAGTACATAAATGCGATATTTTATTGTATTTTTACATATAAAAATGGTTCAAGAAAAATGATTCTGCTAAAATTTAATTTAGGGAGAAACTATGATGAAATGCATTATAATTTAAAATAAGGTGTATTAAATTAATGTGTTAATTTCATGTCACAAATAGAAGTGTTATTTTTCGGATTTAATAGTAGCTTTAAAATCACTTATTACTTATACTCGTTTATTTTTTTATCAATCAATTACAAAACAATATTTCTTGGTTTTTAGTGTTGTTTGTTTTTAGGTTTATTGGGTGTAAAAAATTTTAGAAAGATTAAATATTTTTTATGACGTTTAAAGTGTTTGGAAGATATGAAGTGAGTTTTTAATAAATTATATTGCAAAATGCTACATTATTAAAATAAAAATGATTAATAAAAATCACCAAAGTCATTATCTTTTACTTTATTTACTTTCATCTTTTTAAGTGCTTGTTTTTTAAAGGAAAAGAAACCAGTGAGTTAGAAAACCTTGCAGTAATTATGGTAGAATTTATTCTTTAATAAGGCAATAAGAGAAGAGATATTGAAAAAAGAAAAGAGAAGAATTTCATAGTAAATATTTGCGTAGCGAAATCAAAGTAGGAAATGAAACTCATTTTGTGGATTTTACCTACTTAAAAAACAAATTCCCTCAAGTCCTTTCCAATGGTTGTAAATATTATCGTGATGATTACATCAATAGCTATAAAATAGGTGAGAAGTTAATTTTAATTTCAAAGATAAACCTGAATTTACATATTACGAAGATTAATTTAAAGCATATATGAGTGAAGAAACTTATAAAAAATTAAGACCTTATTTAGGTATGACAACTTATTATGTATGTAAAGGTAAAAATATCCTATAGTTTTTATATCATGATAGATTATAAAGTAAAAAATTATGGATTGTTTAGAGATGAAGGAAGAGAATTTAGCTTTACAAATACAAGTTATAGTTCTGCTGCTGACGGATCTTTTCATTGTTTTATTAATGGCAAATTTGTAAAAAGTGATGAAGAGTATAAAGGGGAAAGGCATTAATGAATTCTAAAGAACTTATCACTCAAATCAAAGACTATACTGATATATCCAATGTTAGCACATTTAATTGATGAGAATTTAATTCTTTCATAAAGGAGTAAATTTGCAAATTCCTATTTATTCTAAATTAAAAACAAAGCTAGAAAGTAAAGGAATAGACAATATATCAAGTGGGCAAATTGCTTGGTTTGTATGTAGTTTGATTCTTACTTTTACAATTTTTCTTATTTTCTATTTTAAAGCAATTATTGAAGATGGTGATAATTTATTTTTGATAATATTTAATTTGATTCACCCAAATGTCCTTATTCTCATCATATACTTTTGCATTCCTTTTAATCTATTATATATTTACAATGCTATTCCTTTGGTTTTGTCTAGTGTAATTATGTTTTTAATAGTTATGTATTCTGGGGTAGGCATATTGTTTTTGTTGGCTATTTTTAAAAGAAAGCTTATGTTTAGTATTTTATTATTCATAATGAGTTATATTTGTTCATATCTCTTGCTTCATGCAATTGGAACTTATCATTAGGATTTTATAAATGAAGCATTATGTAACGATTTATATTAATAAATTATTTGGAAAAATAACAAGAAATTTTAATATAAACAACTGAGTACTTATTTTGATTTCACCCACGCCTTTTTAGGACTTACCAAAGGCAAAAGTCCTGATGAGTTAGATACGATGAAATTTGAAAGAGATGTAAAATATTGGGATTACAATCTTGGTAAATTGGTAACTTTTAGAAAAGAAGAACATAAATAGTATGACACAACGACAACCAATGAATTCAATGATGGTTTTTGGGGTTTTGGATCTGGAATAAATTCTATTAATGTTGCAACCAATAAGATATTAAAAAATAATCAATATATAGCAAGGGAATATCTATGAATAATAAATTTATTTTGTTAAATTTATATTAGATTGTTTTATATGTTTTGGTATTGTGATAATCTCTCCATTTGTATATTCTATTTTAATAAAAGGTGAAGAATTTAGGTGGCTTTTAGCTCCAATGCAGTGGTTTTTTAATGTTGATATTCATACTATTAATGATATATCAGAATTTATTGTTGTTTTTTGTTTGTTAATCATTATTATAGTATTTATAATTAATATTTTTTATAAAATACATAGGATAAGTTTGAGTTTAATATTTATGGTTTGTTATGTTGCGTTTGTATATTATTTTTTTAGCCATATGAGATAAAATGATTTTTTATTATAAAAATTTAAGCTATAGATTAGAAACAAAAGAGTTATTAATTACATATAAGCTATGAAATTTATTCAAAATAAATTATTAATATATAATTTAATCATCAAATTTTAAAATTAAACAAAACAATAAAAACACAAATAAAATTTGCATGATATGGTTTTTTGGATTTGATAAATTTAAGAGAACTTATCAAAGCAAAGATATATACCAAAAGACCTTAGTTTGCAAATCTTTTGGTATAAGTAAATATTTATTAAAAAATAATGGTTTTATTTTTATAAATGAAAATTCTATCATCAAACACCAGATCTAAAGCTTTAGAAAGCACATTTTTTTCTACATTCCTACCCGCTTGTTGCATACTCTGCCAAGTGTCTTCGTGATTTACAGGGATAACCGCTTGGGTAATGATAGGACCTTCGTCCAGATTATTATTTACAAAATGAGCTGTGGCGCCTATGATTTTAACTCCTCTCTCATAAGCTTGCTTGTAGGGATTTGCACCTATAAATGCAGGCAAGAAGGAATGATGAATATTAATGATTCTTCCTTCAAAATGTTTAACAAAATCGGGCGATAAAATTCTCATATATTTTGCTAGCACAACATAATCAAAATCGTAATTTTGCAAACATTGCAAGATTAAATTTTCATGTTCCTTGCGTTCAAGATTACTTGCTTCAATGCTATGATAGGCAATATTAAATTTATCAACCAAACTTTTTAAAGTATCGTAGTTTGCAATGACGGCTTTTACATTGGCATTTAATTCGCCGCTATAATCTCTAATGAGTAAGTCTCCCAAACAATGCGCTTCTTTTGTTGCAAAAATCACAATATCTTTTTTTCTTTTCGTGTTTAATTCCACAAAAGCACCTTTTGGTAGCATTGCTTCAAGAGTACCAATAAATGCTTTTTCGTCAAATTCTCCTTCCAAAACAGAACGGAAGAAAAAACGATCTTCGCCTACAAATTCATCGTTTTTGATGATATTGATATGATATTTGAAAATAACATCAGAAATTCGGTAAATCAAGCCTTTTTCATCATTGCAGGAAATTTTTAATATATAATTTTTCATTTTTCTTCCTTATTTAAATAGTTTTGAATTTGTTCTTTTTTTAGCTCTTTAATTTTAATTGCCAAATCATTTCCTTTTAAACTTTGTTTTGTCAATAAATCGGAATTGATTTGGATTTTGAATTTTTGATCATAAATTTTAAGTCTTTTTGCTTGTTCTATTCTTAAATTGCTCCATAAACCAAGCCAATTCTTCAAAGGCATTTCAAGTGCAATTTCCATCATTTCAAAATCATCAATTTCATCTTGAAAATAAGCTTGCATTGAGCTTCTTAGTAGGGTTTTTTTGAGTTTTGTTTTTAGAAAAAATTCCCTTTGATCTATTTGAAAAAAATTCAGATAAAGATATAAAAATAAAGCCTCATCGTTGATTTTTTCTTGTGCTTTTTTAAGTAAATTTTGAAATTCATCATTTATAAAATGAAAACCAAAAATTTTTTCATCTAAATTTAATTTTTGCAAATATTCATACCCCAAATTTAAATGTTTTGTTTTGAAAAATTTATAAAGCTCTGTATTGATTCTATCAAGACTTAAATCACTTATATCCATTTTTTGCATCAGTTTGAGGCTTTCATCTGCGATGCGAAAATTAAATCTTGAAGCAAAAACGATTGCGCGCAAAATTCTTAAACTATCTTCTTGAAAGCTTTCATCATCAATATGGCGTATGATTTTATGATTTAAATCATAAATTCCATCATAAAAGTCTAAAAATTCATTATTAAATAAATTAATCATACAAGCATTGATGGTAAAATCTCTTCTTTTTGCAGCAATTTTTTCATCATGGCAAAGTTTTACTTCAAATCCCCTATGTCCTAGTGTTGTTTTAGATTCTGTGCGTGCGAGTGCTAAATCATAATTTTTATATTTATACACAAAAAAGCTTTTGCCAAATCCTTGAGCGCAAAGTTTTTGCATAATTTTTTCAAATTTTAAAGGCTCGATATCATAAATTTCTATATCATAATCATGAATATCAAGCCCTAAGAGTAAGTCTCTTACACTTCCACCCACCAAATAAGCTCTTTTTGTATAGGGCTTTAAAAAATCAGCGATAAAGGCTAATTCTATATTATTTTTTAAGTCTATCTTCGATATTTGCAAGCAAAAACTCTAAAAAATGAATGGTTAAATTAAGTCTGGATTCTAAATCTTGTTTTTGAGTATTATTTAGTCCTTCAAATAAGACTAAAATTCTTTCTCTAATATTTTTTAAAAACAATTCATCTGTGCTTAAAACTTCCTTCAAAGAAGTATCTTCAAAATGCTCATGGACGCTAAAGCTTTCTTTTTCCACTTCTTCTTGTGTTAAAATTTCATCATTTCTTTCAATATTTATTTCTTCTTTTGAAATTTCGATATTTTGCGCTTGTTCTAGCTGAGCTTGTTTAAATTGTTCTTCTAATTGAATATTAACTTCATCAATTGTTTTTTTTGCTAAATCTTCTAAATTCATATTCTTATTAACCACCTTTTAAATTCATTGATTTCTTTTTCACTTTTCATATGGATAAAAAAGTCAAGCATTTGAGAGTTAAGCTCTTCATGATAAGATTTAATACCACTAAGTCTTCTTACTGCATTTATGGCGTTTTGGTTATTAGGATCGTTTTTGAGTATGTTTTTATAAATTTCTAAAGCTTCATCTTTAAGCCCTTGTGCTTCATAAATTGATGCTTCAGTAATGGTATTTTTCATTTTTTTTCCTAAAAATTTTTTATAATTTTAACAAAAAGCAATTTAAGTTTATCTTTATTATAGTTCAAATAACAAGCTAAGTCCTAAAATCGCAACACATAAAGCACTAAATTTATTTAATTTTTTGATATGTTCGTTTAGAATTTTTCTTAAAAAACTTCCACCTGCAGCATAAAGACTTAAAACGATGAATTCTATCATTAAAATAATAAGAGTTAAAAGGAATAAATCGGAATAAGATTTTAAAAATGGAGGAAGCAAAGAAAGCATAAAGATCCATGCTTTTGGATTAGAAACTGCAGTGAAGAAGCCTTGTGAGATAAGAGTAAATTTTTCTTTTTGCGTGATTGTAATTTCTTTAAGACTTAAATTTGTCCGTAGCAAAATGAAGGCAATATAAAAAAGATAAAGGGCTGCTAAAATCTTAAATATTTTAAAAGCAAAATCGTATTGTAAAACAAAATGTGCCCCAAAGCCACAAATTAACACCACAATACCAAGACCTACAAGTTCTCCCAACATCATCCATAAGGTTTTTTTATAACCAAGACTAACTCCCAAAGAAAAGGCTAAACTCATACATAATCCTGGCAAAAGAGAGACTGAAGCAAAGGTTAGAATAAATAAAAAATAATCCATTTTATAATATCCTTAAGATGAATATATAAAAAATCGTGCCTAAAACTATGCTAATAAGCGCATTTTTAAATTTAAAATGAAGTAAAAATACAAAAATGCAAGCCAAAATCATATTCATTCCATAAGGACTTTGGGTAAAATCAACCTCATAAAAAGTATAGAAAAATAAAACAATGATGATAATTAAAGGCATATTTTTTTGGATGAAATCAAGCCTATGGTTTGAGTTTTGATTTTTGAAAATCAAATACGCCAAAACCCTTGTCAAATAAGTCCCCAAAAACGCTGCAAAAATCAATAATAAAGTCGCGCTAAACATATTTTTTCCCAAAATAAAGCAAGCTTAAAGCGCAGGCTATACAAAAGATTAACATATAAGACTTATCTATAAAAAATAAGGCAAATAAAGATATGAAAGTTGAAAACAATAAAATTTTAATATTTGGATTTTGTTTAAAAAGCTCATAGCTTAAAACTATAAAAAGCGCATTAAGGCTAAATTCAACCCCAGAATAGTCTATTTTAATGCTTTTTTGAAAATAAAACCCAAGCACAGAACCCAAAATCCAATAAAAATGATTTAAAGCGCAAATGTTAAAAATTTTAAAAGATTTTTCTCTTGTATTTAAATTTTCGAGATTTTTTTTAAAGCCACTAATGAGTGCAAAACTTTCATCTGTTAATGCAAACATAATGTAGTGTTTTAAAAAATTTAGCTTTTTAAAATCATCAAGCAAGGATAGAGTATAGAAAAAATGACGGAAATTGAGTAAAAAGGAGACAAAAAATACTTCTAAAAATCCAGCTCCTGCACTTACAAGTCCCACTAAAACAAATTGTCCAGCTCCTGCATAAACTATCACAGAACTAAGCAGGGTTTCTAAAAAAGTAAAATTATTACTAGCAGCTAAAATTCCAAAAGTAGCTCCTAAGGGTATGTAACCCATCAAAACGGGCAGGGTAAGGGTAAAAATATTATTTTTGTGCATTATTATTTTTTAAAATTTGATTTAAATAAGGCGTTTGGTTTATATCGATGCGTCGTTCTTGGTGTTGGTTTTGTTGTTGATGAGTTTTGATTTTGACATTTTCATCGTTAAAGTATAAATAATCAATTCCAAAAAGTAAAATGATAACAATAAGAAAAAAGATTAAAAAAACCATAACAAGTCCTTAAAATAAGTCCAAAATTATATCAAATTTCATAGCTTTTTAACCAAAAAAGTTACATAAAAGCTAGATTGTTGTATTATATTTTTTATTTAAATGAAAAATTTAGGAGTAAAAATGCAAATACGCGTGTATTACGAAGATACTGATGCGGGTGGAGTGGTTTATCATAGTAATTATTTGAAATTTTGCGAGAGAGCTAGAAGTGAAATATTTTTTTCCAAAAATGTGGATATATTTGACGCATCAAAGGGTCATTTTTTACTTGTTAAAGCAAATTGTAATTTTTTAAAACCTGCAAAATTAGGTGATATTTTAGAAATAAAAACAAAACTTTTAGAGCTTAAAAAGGCTTCGCTTGTGATAAGTCAAGAGATTTTTAGAAAAGAGGAAAAATTATTTAGTGCAGATTTTGTTTTGGCTTTCATTAAAAATTCAAAACCTGTCGCAATGGATGAAAAATTAAAGGAAGAATTTAAGCTTTTACTTGCTTAAATTCTTTTGAAAAAAATTAATTTTGATACACACTAACCATCTTTTTACTTGCCACAGAACTTAAACCCACTGCGATAGCAAAGGCGTCCGCATTTCTAACTTCTAGCGTGCCTTGAGTAAAAATTCTCTTTGCAAGTGCTGTTTTATCGGTTGGCACTTCTGATATTTTTGTTGGGATATAAAGTCCGTGTTTCATAAATGAAAAATCCCCAGCGATTAAGTAATCTGCTAAGTTATTTTCTTTGCTTAGCATTCTATGTAAATGAAAATTTACCACTCCAAAATCTGTCTCAATGCTTGTTTTTTCATTGCCTAGAATTCTTGTAGCGATTCTATTAATTGCTGCTTTTAAATCAGCCCCTACAAATACATCTTTAGCTGTTACGCCCTTATCCCAAATGCTTTGTAAAATTTGATTAAGCTTATCTTCTGTGAGTTCGGTCGCATTACCAGTCCAGTCACCGTTTTCATCAAAGGCTAAAACATTACCCCTTCTTCTATCACTAAAGCTTTTTGCATCTTTTGCGATATAGTAAAACATTCCAGCCATTTCACCCTCAACGCTTTCATTGGCTTGCACATATTCTTTAAAGACTGAAACCTTAGTGTCGCTATCTCTTCCCAAACCAAATAAAGCATACTCGATATCAAGCTTATGTTCTTTAGCTTTTTTACCCATTTGATAAGCCATTTCATTACCACCGTATTGTCTAGCCTTAAGTAATGAATCAGACACCATAGCTTCTGTTTTAAAAATTTGCGTTGCATTGGAAGTTTTTTGCACGGTATTTTTAGTTACTTCAGTTAAACCTGTGATTTCAAGGTTTTTATTTTGTTTTGGTTTTGCCAAAGTATCAGTAAGCCAAGAATGTAAAAGCGGGTTAGTTACGCTCGAAGTGCCAATCTTGGAAAGAATAGGCGTCTCATCAGGTCCTACTTGAATAATCGTTTCATAAACACTAGATCTAAGCTTTACATTTTTAGTCATAGGTGCGGTAAAGCCACTTGAAGTTAATGCCATTTTTTCTCCTTAAAATTAATTTTTAAGGATTTTACGAGAATTTTTTGGACAAAACTAGGGAATTTGTCCAAATTTGAAAAAATTGAGTTTTTTATTATGAGTTTTTCATCGTCATTCTGAGCAAAGCGAAGAATTTTTATTTAATAGACTGTAATTTTAAAAATTGGATTTTAAATTAAGTTAGATATAATTTCAGTGGGTAGAGTGCCAAAGGCAGCTACCTTTGGCATTTAATCACACCCAAAAAGGAGGTGATGAAAGATGTCACAAATCTTAATAGTTATTATACTACTTTGTATTTTAACTGTCAATGCCTATTAAGGTGATAAGTTAAAGCAAAGTCTCCTTAGCAATAAGGGGATTAAGATTTCCCTTTGGCTTAATTGTAGCATACCGCCTATTTTGCTAATATTATATTGGTTTGCGAATTTATTGTATGACAAGCCTTTAATATTGATAATTTCTTTGTATTATTTATTAAAAGCTTAAGTCATTTTTAATATTTAATTTTGTTACAAAATTTAAATCTATTTAAATTCTTTAAATTCTTCAAACGAATATCCCAGTCCTCTCATAAATTTAATATCATAGATTAATTGAGAATCTTGCATTTTTTCATCAAAAATTCTCTCAGAATCTTGACTTATAAATGAAGTATAAAAATAGTCAAGTCCTACGCTTGTAGCATAAGCAACCCAGTTATAATTAATATCTTGTCCAAAAATAGAATTAATATAAGCTAAACCTTGATCTTCATTAAAAATTGAATTGGCAATAATGAAGTTTTTTCTATCGTTGGTTTGGGTGATGCTTAAGAAAGTAGGATTGTAGTTAATTTGTGTTGATAAAAGAATATATGGAGAAATTTCATTGACACGCAATTGCGAACTTATAAGCGCGGTTTTGACTAAAGGCGTATTAAGAAAAATTGAAGCGTTGTTTAAATCTCCATTGGATTGGAATAATTGTTTAAAATCTAATTTAGCGCCATCAATTTTATAAAAACGAATAGGATTTTGAATTTGGGTGCTGATTTTTTCATTTAAGTGATTTGAAAGTGCTGAATTATCAGAAAAAACTGCAATATTATCATTGCTTAATTTTAATAAAGCCGCAATTTGCGCATCATAGTCAATACTACCAAAATAAATATTTGGATGAGAAATTTGGGTATTGTTTTTATGGACGGTTGGAATGAAAACCTTGATATTTTTAAGATGAGAATTTAAATAATTTGCACCTTTTAAAGTGAATCCAGCAATGGCGTATTGGTAATTTTGACTTTCGATTTCATCGAGTGCATTTTGGATATTTGCTTCCTCTTCGGTTCCTATGCGAAAAACTTTGACTTTAATTTGTGCTCTTTGTTTTAAAAGATAAGAAATACTTGCATTAATAATAGTGTTTGAATAGCTTTTAATGGTTTTTTCAGGCACAATAATAGCAAGCTTGATTAAGGCTTGTTTTTGTAAAATTTTATCAAAATCAGTAATAGAATTTAAAAGTTTTATATAAATATTATTAAGTAAATTATCTGCATTTTGTTGATTGAATTCACTTAAAAAGCTAAGATAAAGTTTTGATTCTAAGAGATCAAATAAACAACCACTGTCGCAATTTTGAGTGGAAAGTTTAGGATAAAAGTCTTTTGCGGGTTCTATTGGAGAGAGTTTTTGATTTTGCGCAAAAAGCAAATTTAAACTTAATAATAATAAAATTATTTTTTTCATAATATTCCTTTCAATTTGTGTAAATCTTGGATAAATACAGCTTCAGAACTAGGATTTTTAACAAGATAGTCCATATCAAAATTTGGCATAAATAAGCTATTATTAAAAGCAAAAATTTCTCCTCTTAATTTCGTAAAATTTTCAAAACCAAAATGGCAAAATGTGTCTTTGCCTAAACACAATACAATTTTTGGTGCAACAAGCGCAAATTCATTAAACCAATACGGTATGCAAGTTTGGAGCGAACTTGTATCTTTATAGGTATTAAAACATTTAAAAATATAAGACATATAAAAATCTTTACGATCTAAATTTAAGTATTTTTTCAGCAAATATTTCAGTTTTTCTCCCCATTTTGAGTCTAAAAGCTCCCCGCTTTCATTTTCGTTTTTGTCTGCAAAATCACTCACTATCATTAAAGCTTTATGTTGAATGTGTTTTTCTATCATTGCGTGTTTTTTTTGTTTAGACAAATGACAAAGTTTGCATTGTAATACTTGATGATACAAGGTTTTTTGATCATTTGTTAAGGTTTGATTGTAAATATCTTGTTCAATAAATTCATAACCAAAAGCTCTTAAATAGTATAAATCTTTAATTTTATTCATTATTTGCTTAAATTATTTAAAATTTCTCCATCAAGTCTATAAGTTCTCCACTCGTGCATATGTTTTGCTTTGAGAGAAGTATAAAAATCAATACCAATTTGATTGTCATTTAAACACACCCATTCTAGTCTTTTTAAGTTCTTTTCTTTGCAAATTTGTGCTAAATATTTAAAAACAGCCTTTCCAAAACCTTTACCCCTAAAATCCGGTTTAATGTAAATATCTTCAAGATACATTCCACCAAGCCCCAAAAAAGATGAAAAGGTAAAATAATACATTGCATAACCTATCATTTGCCCTTGAAATTCCAAAACTAAAGCTTTGGCATAGTTGTTTGTAAAAAAGGATTCTTCAAGTTCTTTTTCACTGCATTTTACTTCATCTAACATATTTTCATGTATGGCAAGTTCCTTAAGCAAAATGAGAATATTTTTTAAATCTTCTTTTTGTGCTTCTCTGATTCTAAAAGAGTTCATATGTTGATCCTTAAAAGGTTTTAAGTTTATAAATTTAGCAAAATAATCTAAAAATTACTCTTAATTAAAAGCAATTTTAAGTAATATTGAGATAAAATTCAGACTTTATTTTTACAATTTTAAGGAAATAGTGATGAAAAGAACATATCAACCACATAACACTCCAAGAAAACGCACTCATGGATTTCGTGTTCGCATGAAAAGTAAAAACGGTCGTAAAGTGATTAATGCAAGAAGAGCAAAAGGAAGAAAAAGACTGGCAGTGTGAGTAAATTTTTAAAAATCAACACTGAAAGAGAATTTTCTTCCATCTACAAAGAAGGAAAAAGATGGCATTGCGAGGGTGCTATTATTTTTTATTTTCAAGATATAGAAAATAAAATGGCAGTTGTCGCAAGTAAAAAGGTTGGAAAAGCGGTTGTTAGAAATAAATCTAAAAGATGGTTAAGGATGGCTTTTTTAAATTTGTCGCAGAATTTAGAAAAGGGAAAATATATTATCGTAGCCAAAAATGAGATTACACAGCTCTCTTTTTTTCAACTTGAAAAAAATTTAAAATGGGGTTTTAAAAAATTAGGATGTTTAAAAGTATTTGCATGAATATGGTTTTATTTTATCAGAATTTTTTAAGTCCACTAAAACCACGAAGTTGTAGATATTATCCAACTTGTTCTGAGTATGCTTTGTGGCAACTTAATAAAAATAGTCTCATTCAAGCATTATGTTTGATTATTGTGAGAATTTTAAAATGCAACCCTTTTTTTAAAGGCGGATTTGATTATCCTCGCATTCATAAAGATTTTACTATAGCCAATGCTTGCTTTCAACCTTTATTTTTAGCTCAAACAAGACTTAAATTTATTTATATTCCTTGTGATTATAAACATTTTTATCTTATTAAGATTATATTTTAAGGAAAAATTATTATGAATAACAACAACAATAACAATCCTACTCAACAAAAACGCATTTTACTTGCTGTTATTTTGTCTTTTTTGTTTTTTATCGTCTATGATTATTTTTTTATTCCTAAAAATCATATCACAGAACAAAATATTACCACTGTGCAAAATGCAAGTACTACCACGCAAGCAGCGCCGCAAACTCAAGTTACTCAAAGTGATTTAAAGCCTTCAAATACTCAAAATGTAAATAAAAACGATATTATTACAACCGTTAAAAGCAGTCATTTTGAAGCACACATTGATCGCATAGGTCGTATTGTGGCTTTTTATCTTAAAGATGAAAAGTATAAAGATGAAAATAATCAATCGTTAAATTTAATCTCAACTCAGTTTTCCCCTTTGCCTTTAGAACTTCGTTTTTCGGATCAAATTTTAAATAAACAAGCTTTTGAAAACAGTTATAAGGCTGATACTGCTATGCTTGATGTGAATTCTTCAAAAGGAGCAGTATTAAATTTAACTCAAAAATTAAATGATTTAATCGTGTATAAAAAAATCACTTTTTACCCACAAGGGAATTACGACATTGAAGTAAAATTAAGTAAAAATGCTAATTATTTTATAAGTCCAGGCTATAGACCAAATATAGCTGTAGATAGCTATACTGTACATGGAGCCTTGGTACTTGATAGTGAAGAAACTTTGCATACTCTTGAAGATGGCGATGTGGAAAAAGATGAGGTTTTCAATAAGGTTTTAATGACTTCGGCTTTTGATAGATATTATGCAACCTTTTTTTATAATTTTAACCAGCCTTTGCAAGTTACGATTTCTAAAGATCAAAATGATAATCCTATCGTTTTTGCCTTTTCAAATAACGAATTTAAGGCAGGTGGATATATAGGTGCCAAAGAGCACACCATTTTAAGGATGATTGATGAGCGTCTTGAAGCGGTTGTGGAGTATGGCTGGTTTACTTTTATTGCTAAACCTATGTTTGAATTTTTAAATTTTTTGCATAATTATATTGGAAATTGGGGTTGGGCTATTGTAATAATGACTTTGATTGTGCGTTTGATTTTATTCCCACTTACTTATAAATCAATGATTTCTATGAATAAGCTTAAAGATTTAGCACCGAAAATGAAAGAAATTAGAGAGCGTTACAAAGGCGATCCTCAAAAAATGAATATGCATATGATGGAGCTTTATAAAAAGCATGGTGCAAATCCTATGAGCGGATGTCTGCCTATACTTTTACAAATTCCAATTTTCTTTGCAATTTATCGCGTTTTACTTAATGCTATTGAGCTTAAAGCTGCGCCTTGGGCGTTTTGGATACATGATTTATCGGTAATGGATCCTTATTTTATCTTACCTATTTTTATGGGTGCAACAATGTTTATGCAACAGCTTATCACGCCAATGACTATTCAAGATCCTATGCAGGCTAAGATTATGAAATTTTTACCGGTAATTTTTACTTTCTTCTTTATCACTTTCCCAGCAGGTCTCACGCTTTATTGGTGTGTTAATAATATTTGTTCTCTTATTCAACAATGGGTGATCAATAAAATGTTTGCCAAAGAGCATCATAAAAAACATACGGAGCAAGCAAAATGACTATAGAGGCTAAAGATTTACAAAGTGCGATAACTCAGGCATCCATTCAACTTCAATGCTCAGTAATGGATATAGAATACACTGTTATTCAATATCCAAAGCAAGGTTTTTTAGGTTTTTTTCGAAAAAATGCCATTATAGAAGCACGCAGTGTTAAAAAGGTAAAACCAAAAGTAGAAAAAAAAGATTATAAAATTAAAACCGAGGAAAAAATAAGTAAGAAAAAAGATAGTGTAGAAAAGTTAAGAAATTTTACACAGGAAAAAAACAGCCATGAAGAGGTAAAAAAAGATTTTCTAGCTCAAGAAGAACACAAAGAGCAAGAGTCATTAAAAATCAAAAAGGAAAAATATGTAGTCAAAAGCGATGCAATTTTTGATTCCTTTCATAAAGAGAGCGAAGAAAAAAACACTGATCGTTTGGATGAAATAAAAATACAAGTAAAAACTTTAATTGATTCTTTAGGTTTTGATATTGAACTTGTTGAATTCCGTATGTATGATGATAATAATATTTTAATTAAGCTTGATGGCAAGGATTCTGCGTTGTTAATCGGCAAGGGAGCGTGTAGATATAAGGCTTTATCTTATCTTTTGCATAGTTGGATTAATTCAAAATATAATTTATTTATTAGACTTGAAATTTCTCATTTTTTAGAAAATCAAACTCAAGTAGTACAGCAATATTTACAAGGCGTGATAGAAAAAATCGAAAGCACGGGTAGGGCACAAACAAAGCCTTTAGATGGCGTTTTAGTGAAAATTGCTTTAGAGCTTTTAAGGGAGCGCTTTCCGCACAAGTATGTTGGAATCAGACAGTGTGAAGGCGATCAAAAAATTATCATAGTAAATGATTTTATAAAATAAAATGAATGATACCATCGTCGCGTTAGCAACAGCTCATGGGCTTGGTGCGATTTCTATTATTAGAATCAGTGGAACACAAGCTTATGAGAGTGCTTTAAAATTCCTTAAACAACCCATATTAAAACCACGATATGCACATTTTTGCAAGCTTTATGATAGAAATGATGAATTTATTGATGAAGCAATTGTGATTTATTTTAAAGCTCCTTTTAGTTTTACAGGCGAAGATGTTGTGGAATTTCAAATTCACGGAGGTACTGCATTAGCTCAGGTGGTGCTTGAAGAATTTTTAAACTTAGGTTTAAGGCTCGCAAAAGGTGGAGAATTTAGTAAAAGGGCTTGCTTAAATGGCAAAATGAATGTTTTAAAAGCTTTAAATATTCAAGATTTAATTCTTGCAAAATCAAGTCAAGGCGCAAAAATCATTGCTAGAAATTTAGAAGGAAAATTAGGAGTATTTTTAGATCAAATTCGTATGGATTTGGTTAAAACTTTAGCTTATGTTGAAACGAGTATTGATTATGCTGATGATGATTTGCCGCCAAATTTATTAGAACAAATTCAAAATATGTGCTTAAAAAATTCTAAACTTTTAGAGGATATAGTTGCCATTTCAAGATCCAAAAAAGGATTGATAGATGGTTTTAAAATAGTAATTTTAGGCAAGCCAAATGCCGGAAAAAGTTCTATTTTAAATGCCTTATTAAATTATGATAGGGCTATTGTTTCAGATATTGCGGGCACAACAAGAGATCGTATCGAAGAAAATTTAAAAATCGGTACGCATTTAGTTAAAATCATTGATACTGCGGGCATAAGACAAAGTGAAGATAGCATAGAACAAATAGGCGTGCAATTAAGCTTTAAGGCCATTGAAGATGCTGATATTATTTTAGCGATTTTTGATGCTTCAAGACCTAAAGATTTGGAAGATGAAGAGATTTTAAAGCTTTTGCAAAATTGTGACAAAAAAATCTTTTGGATTTTAAATAAAATGGATTTGCCGTGTCAATTCAACGAAGAAAATTTGAATTTTTTAAATTTAAGTGCTAAAAATGATATTACTTTGCTTGAAAATGCCCTGATAAATTATTTAGATCATCAACAAACATACGATTTGATTGCGACTAATCTTACCCTTATTCAATCTTGCGAAAATGCTAGCAAGGCAATTTTAAGAGCAAAAGATTTATTAAATGAAAATTCCTTAGAACTTTTTGCGTTTGAATTTAATTTAGCTATTGATGAGCTTGCAAAATTTACCAAAGATTTCAATCGAAGTGAAATTTTAGATGAAATGTTTGGTAATTTTTGCTTAGGAAAATGAAAGGTAGAAAAATGGATAAAGAAACGATTAAAGCACATAAAATCAGCGATGATGAATATGCTGAAATTTTAAATATTTTAGGTAGAGAGCCAAATTTACTCGAGCTTGGTGTGATTTCTGCGATGTGGAGCGAGCATTGTTCTTATAAATCAAGTAAAAAATACCTTAATGGCTTTCCAACCAAAGCTTCTTGGGTGATACAAGGTCCAGGAGAAAATGCAGGTGTGATTGATATTGGTAAAGGAATGGCAGCAGTTTTTAAAGTAGAAAGTCACAATCACCCTAGCTTTATCGAGCCTTTTGCGGGTGCTGCTACAGGTGTGGGTGGAATTTTGCGTGATGTTTTTACCATGGGTGCAAGAGTGGTTGCAGGAATGAATTCTTTAAAATTTGGTAATATCCACGATGAAAAATGCGGCAAACATCAAAAATACCTTGTCAAAGGCGTTGTGAGTGGAATTTCTCATTATGGAAATTGTATGGGAGTGCCTACGATTGGAGGAGAATGTGCCTTTGATGAATGCTTTAATGGAAATATTCTAGTCAATGCCTTTGCTTTAGGAATTTGCAAAAGTGAAGATATTTTTTATGCTAAGGCTGAAGGTATAGGAAATCCTGTGATTTATGTGGGTTCAAAAACCGGTAGAGATGGACTTGGTGGAGCTGTGATGGCGAGCGATAGCTTTACAGAAGAAAGTAAGTCTTTGCGTCCAACCGTGCAAATTGGCGATCCTTTCAGTGAAAAGCTTTTAATGGAAGCTTGTTTGGAGCTTTTTAAAACAGATTATATCGTTGGAATTCAAGATATGGGTGCAGCTGGTCTTACTTCAAGTTCTTTTGAAATGGCAGGAAGAAGTGGTAGTGGAATGAAGCTTTTCTTGGATAAAACACCGATGAGAGAAGAAGGAATGACTCCTTATGAATTAATGCTTAGCGAGTCTCAAGAAAGAATGCTAATTTGTGCTAAAAAAGGCTGCGAAGATAAAGTTATAGAAATCTTTAAAAAATGGGATTTAGACGCTGTGGTAATGGGCGAAGTTACCAATACGGGTAAAATGGAGCTTTTTTGGAATGATGAGCTTGTAGGGCTTATCCCAATAGAACCTTTAAGCGAAAAAGCGCCGATTTTAGATCGTCCAACTTCTAAACCAAAATACCTAGATGAAATTAAAAATTATAAATTTGAACTTAAAATGTCTCAACAAGAGCTTTTTGAAAAAATCTTGCAAAATGAAAATGCTAGCGATAAAAATTTTATTTATGATCAGTTTGATTCTAGCGTGCAAACTAATACCATAAAAGCCGATGGAGCTTTGGGTGCAAGCGTGATACGCGTTAAAGAAAATGGTGCAAGCGTAGCAATGGCGATAGAATGCAATTCGCGTTTAAATTATATCAATCCAAAAATTGGTGCTAGCATGGCAGTAGCAAGTGCAGGTAGAAAAGTAGCTTGCACAGGTGCAAAACCTTTAGCAATAAGTGATTGTTTGAATTATGGCAATCCGCAAAATCCTGAAGTCATGTGGCAGTTTGCACAGGGTTGCGAAGGTATAAAAGAAGCTTGCAAAGAGTTAAACACTCCAGTTGTAAGCGGAAATGTTTCACTTTATAATGAAAGCGATGGAGTAAGTATTTATCCAAGTCCAACCATAGTTTGCGTGGGTTTGAACGAAGATGCAAGTAAAACTTTGCCAAGTGCTTTTAGTCAAGAAAATATCAGTATTTTTGTTTTGGGTGAAAGCAAAGGGGAATTTGGAGCCTCTTTGGCGGCAAAAATTCAAGATGGCAAAGTAGAAGGAATGCTTTGTGAGTTAGACTATGAAGCAGAAATTAAGCTATGGAATTTACTCATAGAAGCTAATAAACAAAATTTACTTCATTGTGCCAATAGTGTTGGTATAGGTGGTATTGCTTTAACTTTGGCTAAAATGGCGGCTAGATCAAGCGTGGGAATTGAAGCAAAGATGAGTTCAAAACATAATGATATCATTTTTGATGAAAGTCCAAGTCGTGCCATAGTTGGGGTTTTAGATGAAGAAAAATTTTTAGAACTTGCGCAAAATTTTGATGTCAAAGTACAAAAAATCGGTCAAAGTGTGAGTGAAGCTAAGTTTGTTTTAGATGAAATTGGACTAGGAAGCAAAGAGCTAAAAGCTAAGTATTTTAATTCTTTTAAAGAAATGATGGAATAATGATTTATATTTTATTAATCATCGCTATTTTAGCGTTTTATTGGTATTACAAAACTTGGGGAAAACAAGATTTTTTAAACTCAGCTACGCGTGGAGCTAAAGGCTTTGCAAGGGGTTTTGCAAAGGGCGTTATGGAAGAAAGAATAGATGAGTTTAAAAGGCGTATGAATTACTATGTCATCGCACTTTTAGCAAAAATCGCAAAAAGCGATGGTAGAGTAAGCGAAGATGAAGCTGAAATGATCAGTCAAATTTTAGATGCAAATGCCAAAGATGAAAGAGAAAGGGCATTTTTAAAAGCAAGTTTTAATGAGCATAAAGATAATTTAAGCGATGCTTTTTATGTGGCAAAGGATTTTTTAAAAGAAGTTCCTTTGCCAAAAAACGAGCGTTTTAATGTTTTGCGTGTGCTTGTGTTTATGGCATTAATCGATGCAGATTTTAATAACAAAAAAAGAGAGATTTTAGAACAAATCGCAAAGGCTTTTGATATAGCAAAAAGCGAGCTTGATAATTTTATCGCCAGTCTTTCAAATTTAAAAAGCGGACAAAAAGAGTTAAGTCTTGATGAAGCCTATAGCGTTTTAGAGCTTTCAAGTAATGCAGATTTAAACGCGGTAAAAAAACAATACAGAGCCTTAGCTAAAAAATACCATCCTGATATTTTAAACGCAAATAATGTGAGCGAAGAAGAATTAAAAAAAGGTGTAGAAAAATTTCAAAAAATTAACGAAGCTTATGAAAAAATCAAAAAGCATTTAGAAAAATAAGAGTAAAAATGAAAAAGATAATTTTATTTTTGTTTGTTTTTTAGGAATTTTAAGAGCAGAGCAAGAATGGAAAGCGATAAAGAATGTTTTGATTTAGGGCTTTGGTATTATGAAAAAAAATAAATTTCGAAAGGGCAATGAAATAATGTCTAAGCTTTGCAAAGCTAATGTTTATAAAGCTTGTCGTAATGTAAGTATTTCTTATGAAAATGGATTTGGCGTAAAGCAAGATTATTTTAAAGCAAAAGAACTTTACGAAAAAGCTTGTAAAGGCAATGATTATGTTGCTTGTTTTAATTTAGGTATTATTTATAAATATGGACAAGGTATAAAACAAGATTATCAAAAAACCAATGAATTTTACAAAAAAGCTTGCGATGGTGGTCATAACACTGCTTGTTTTTATTACAATGCACAAGAAGTAAAATAAGATTTACTCACAGCTAAAAATTATTTTTCTAAAGCTTGTGATTTGGGAGAACAAATAGCTTGTGATAATTATTATGATTTAAATGAAGGTAAATTTTAAGAGAAAGGAAAAAAATGAGAGCATTATTAAGTGTGAGTGATAAAGAAGGCATAGTAGAATTTGGCAAAGAGCTTGAAAATTTAGGCTTTGAGCTACTTTCAACGGGTGGAACTTTTAAGCTTTTAAAAGAAAATGGAGTAAAGGTTGTAGAAGTTAGCGAATTTACAAAAAGTCCTGAGCTTTTTGAAGGGCGTGTAAAAACCTTGCACCCAAAAATTCACGGCGGAATTTTACATAAAAGAAGTGATGAAAATCATATTAAACAAGCAAAAGAGAATGAAATTTTAGGCATTGATTTGGTTTGTGTAAATTTATATCCATTTAAAAAAACCACTATAATGAGCAATGATTTTGATGAGATTATCGAAAACATCGACATTGGTGGACCTGCGATGATAAGAAGTGCGGCGAAAAATTACAAAGATGTTATGGTGCTTTGCGATCCGCTTGATTATGAAAAAACTATCAATGCTTTAAAAAACAATCAAAATGATGAAAAATTTCGCCTAAATTTGATGATAAAAGCTTACGAGCATACAGCAAATTATGATAGCTATATCGCAAATTATATGAATGAAAGGTTTAATGGGGGATTTGGAGCAAGTAAATTCATCGTAGGGCAAAAAGTTTTTGATACAAAATACGGCGAAAATCCTCATCAAAAAGGAGCTTTGTATGAATTTGATGCCTTTTTTAGCGTGAATTTTAAAGCCCTAAAAGGCGAAGCAAGCTTTAATAATCTAACTGATATTAACTCCGCGCTGAATTTAGCCAGTAGTTTTGAAAAAGCTCCCGCGGTAGCTATAGTAAAGCATGGAAATCCTTGCGGTTTTGCTATAAAAGAAAATTTGGTACAAAGCTATATACACGCGTTAAAATGTGATAGTGTGAGTGCTTATGGGGGTGTGGTGGCGATCAATGGCACGCTGGATAAGACCTTGGCTGAGAAAATCAATGAAATTTATGTAGAAGTTATCATTGCTGCAAATGTTACAGATGAGGCTTTAGCAGTATTTGAAAACAAAAAACGCATTAAAATTTTTACACAATTTAGCCCTTATTTAATCAGAAGTTTTGACAAATATGATTTTAAGCACATTGATGGAGGCTTTGTTTATCAAAATAGCGATGAAGTAAGTGAAAATGAGCTTAAAAATGCAAAACTTATGAGTCAAAGAAAGGCAAGTGAAGGTGAACTAAAAGATCTTGAAATTGCGATGAAAATTGCTGCATTTACCAAATCAAACAATGTAGTTTATGTAAAAAATGGCGCAATGGTGGCCATTGGAATGGGTATGACAAGCAGAATTGATGCCGCAAAAGCAGCTATTGCCAAAGCTAAAGAAATGGGACTTGATTTAGAGGGTTGTGTTTTGGCAAGTGAAGCCTTTTTTCCATTTAGAGATAGCATAGACGAAGCAAGTAAAGTGGGTGTTAAAGCCATAGTAGAGCCAGGTGGAAGCATAAGGGATGATGAAGTGATAAAAGCTGCCGATGAATACGGAGTGGCACTTTATTTTACAGGTGTAAGACACTTTTTGCATTAAATTTACAAATTTTTAAACAATCTAAAGGGCTAATTTATTACCATCTAAGCCCTTTTTCATCATTTTAATCCCATCTTTGTGCATTTTAACTTCAACTCTGTAATGTTGAATACAGCGAAATATCTTGTTATTCTGAACGAATGTGAAGAATCTTACAACCCAACTAAAACTATAAGCCTGTTTTCCGAACCTTAGATGAGGAATCTCTATATTGTAACTATTTTCTTAAATAGAGATCCTTCATCGCAAGGATTCAGGATGAGCAGATAAAGAACCTTTGTTTCACTTGGGATAACAAAATGTTGGTTTAAAGATAACGAAAGGTAAATTCTGGATGACAAGCACTCATCATTCTAAGCAATCTTTTCGTCATGTTGAGCATAGCGAAATATCTCTATCCTTCCCTAAAAAATACTATCTTTAAAACATTTCTATAAAAAATTTCTAAAAAAATATAAATATTTATTTAATTTACTAAAAAGGTTAAAAATACTGTGGCATAATCTTAAATATTTTAAATTCAAGGAGAATGAATGAAAAAAATTTCCATTTTAGCTTTAGGACTTTTGATGAGTGCTTGTGTTAAAAATGCCAGTCTTAGTATTATTGAAATTGAAAATAAAACCTTAAGTTTTGTTTCCATAGAAACCAATGGTAAACTTTATACTCCAAAAGAGGGTGGTGAAATACCGAGCATTACCTTTGAAAGAGATAGATTCTTCGGTTTTGCGGGTTGCAATCGCTTTTTTGGTGGTTTGGGTAATTTAGGTGATGAAGGTATTGAATTTAAAGGTGCTGCTGCGACTAAAATGATGTGTGAGCCTGAATCAATGAAATTTGAAGATAAAATATTAACAAGCCTTACAGGCATCTTTAAAATCAGTAAAAATGGCGATAATGGTTACACGCTCACAAAAGATGACATCGTCATTCGCTTAAAATGATTTTAAACACTCCATTTTGGAGTGTTTTTTGCGTTTTATTTATAATTATTTTATTTGTTTTTAAATTATTTTTCAATATATCAAATCATTCTCTCCTCGCAACTTATACTTTAAAGCACTTTCGGTGTATTCTTTTATCTTAAATTTCTCATATTTAACTTGCCTATATACTGTCATCTTGAGTGAAATAAAGGATTTTTATTTAAGAAAATAGTTACGATATAGAGATTTTTCATGTTACTCAGAATGACAAGTTTTCAAATAGGGTTTTGCTTTATTTAGTATTCACTTTCTAGAATTTTGTCTTAATTCACTTTTCATTTATTGTCAAGAATTTTTACTAAAGTGAGTATTTTAGTAACGAAATAATTAAAATTATAATAAATATAAATTATATAATTTGAATGTATTTTAAATAAAAAATTTCTAAATAAAATGATATTTATTATTATCTATAATTGTAAATATTTTATATCAAAAACAACTATTTTTCCATAAATAAAGTATAAATTTTTACAATTTTTTTTATCAAATTTATATAATATTTATCAAAAAAATTAAGATAAAATATAGTAAATAATAATATTTATTTTTTAAAATTAATTAGAATAATAAGTAAATATAAAATACAAAAACACTATCAAATTACTATAATATAGTGATTTTTAGAGTTCAAACTCTAATACTTATTGTTTAAATATAATTTAATATTAAATTTATTAAAATCAATTATAAAAATCTGCAAATTTTAAAAAGTAAATAAAAATTATCAAAGGTTGAAATATGGCAAAGAAAATGAGTTTAAGAAAGCACTTGGTTTTGAGCTTTGTGGCAAGCTCTATGCTTTATAATCAAGCGATTGCTTTACCTCAAGGGGGAAATTTCGTTCAAGGTGGTGGAAGCATCACTAGTGGTGGTGGAAATATGAATATCCACGGCAATGGTAACAATGGTAACCATGTCATCAACTGGGGTGGTGGTTTTAACATTGGCAAAGATGAAAGCGTTAATTTTAGTGGACAAGGACACCACAAATTCTTAAATCTTGACTATAGCAAAAACGCATCTCAGATTTATGGTCAATTAAACGGAAATGGTCATGATATTTTCTTAGTTAATCCAAATGGAACAATTATTGGCAATGGTGCAGTGATTAATACGGGGAAATTTGGTATTTCAACTGGAGCGATGAATGAAGCACAAATCAAAGAATTTGCAACAAGTGGTAAATTCTCTCCGGTTTTTTCTCCGGCTCAAAAAGGCACTATCACTATACAAGGTGATGCGATTTTAAATGTTAGTAACCTTCAACTTGTGGGCAATAAAATCGTACTTAAAGACGGTATTAACATCAATCTTAAGGATAATAACGGTCAGTTAGGTAGTTTTGACGCACAAGCTCAATCCATCGAACTTTTAGGCGGAACTATCAGTGCAAATACTATAAATCTTAACACCACACCAAAGGATCAAGCAGTTACCGGCGAGATTAAAATTGGCAACATCCAAATCAACGATCTTACAAAAATGGATCTAAGCACTAAAATCCTTTATTTTAATAATGCAAATTTAGATTTACAAAATGCTGAATTAAATGCAAATGCTGAGCAAATTAATCTTGATGAAGCCACACTTAATGCAAAAACTATAAATTTCAATGCCACAAATAAAATCAAATCACTAGGATCAACCCTAAGTGCCACCGATATGACTTTACAAGGCACTAATGCCCTAGAATTTTCAAACTCAAATTTCAATGCCACAAATCTTGCCCTTTTACAAAGCAATTATATCAACCTTGATGACACCAGCTTCACAGCTTCAAATTTAAAACTACAAGCAAATGGCGATAAATCTCTTATCGATATCACAAATTCTAAGCTCACAGCAAATTCAAATTTAGATATAGATGGTGATCAGATTAAATTCAGCCAAGGTTCGACACTGACAAGCAAAGGCGAAGCAAACATCAAAGCAAATGATCAAATCGCCTTTGAAGATAGCGAGCTTGACATTACAAAGCTAGATATCGAAGCGACAAATCATATTTTATTCAAAAACTCAAGTATTAATAAAAACGAAGCTCAAAATAAAGGCGAATTAAGCCTTAAGAGCGAAAACGGCACGGTAAGCATTCAAGATAGCGACTTCACTCTTGACAGCTTTACTCTTAATGCTAATCAAGCAGAGTTTAAAAACAGCAATCAAACTCAAAACACTATCAAAGCCAACACTCTTGATTTTGATCTTAAAGATAAAATCATTGCACAAAATTACAATTTCAATGTCTCAAATTTAGATTGGAATGCAGGCAATTACATTCATTTAAACGGTTCAAAATTTGATCTTGGCACAAATGCAATTTTTGCTTCAAATCAAACTAAGATCGAAAATACCACTTTTAATGGAAATGATGCAACAACACTTGAATTTAAAGGATCAAACACAAATTCCATCATCGAAGTGGATGGCGGTAATACAAATATAAATGAAAATATAAACAGTGTTAAATTTAACGCAAATCGCATTAATATCAAAAATGGTAATATTAACGCCGCTTCAAATTTAGAGCTCATCAGTGATTATCTAGACATTACAGGCGGAAAATTAAAATCAAATGACACCCTAAAACTTGAAGGAAAAAATTATCTAGGCGTTACAAACTCAACCATCAACGCTAAAACCTTAACTTTATTGACTCAAAATTTAATTGAGTTAAAATCAGGTGCAAATTTAAACGCAACAAATATTGAATTTAAAAATAGCGAAAACACAACAAAAAATACCCAAGTCAATATCGAAAATGGCGCAACTATCACAGCCGATCAAGGTACACTTAAAATCTTACTTGACCGTATCAATGTTAAAGGCGGCACACTTAGTGCGAAAGATTTAAATTTAGAAGGTAAGAAAATCGCTATTACTGGCGGAGAATTAAAAGGCACGACTATCACTTTAAAAGGCGATGAGCTAATCAGCATTGATGGTGATACTGTAAAAATTGGAACTGATAGTACAACGGACTTAAATTTAGAAAGTGGAAATTTAATAGAAGTTAAAAAAGGCGCACTTACAGCCAGTAAAATTTCTATGAAGGCGGTTGATAACGATCCAAACGATGGTAAAAACCGCGGAACTATTGATTTGCTTGGTGGCACTATCACTGCTAAGACTAGCGATATAATTTTAATAGGTAGAGATATTAATTTTGGCGGTGCAAATATAAGTGCAAGCGGTAAAATCGACGCAGATGCGAGTAATTTAATCAGCGTAAGTGGTAGTGGAAGCATCACAGGTAATATTGATTTAAATGCAGAAAAAGAAATCAAAATTAATGGCAATCTAGGCGATGAAAACTCAAATATTACTCTAAATACACAAGGACAATTCAATGTCATAGGCGGAACGCTTAAAGCTAAAGATTTTGGTGTGAATGCTGGGGCTATTGATTTTAAAAACGCGAATTTAAAGGCTGGAAGCATTAAATTTGAAGCTCAAAATAAAATTTTAATTTCAGGAGATAGCACAAAAATTGAAGGCTCAAGCCTTATCTTAAATAGTGCAAATTTGATTGACATTTCAGGCGGTAGTTTAATCAGTTCTGGCACGATTAAATTCAATGATAATTTTGACAAAGACACAATCCAAGAGATTAAAATCAGTGGTGGCACGATAAACGCAACTGGCGATTTAAGTGCAAATGCCGATGGTATTCACATTAGTGGGGGTGATATTGATGGGGCAAACATTAGTTTTAAAGCAAGTAATGATATTTCTATCAGTGGCAGCACGACTATTGATGCAGCAAATATCACTCTTGAAGGACTTGGTGCAAATGGTGGCATAAAAATCGACGCAGGTACCATCACAGCTACAGCTATGCTTAAACTCTTAGCAAATAACCGCATTACCATAGAGGGTGGAATCCTAAGTGGAAAAAGCGTTGATATCGCAGCAAATGGCAATGTAGAAAATGATATCCTAAAAGGCGGCCTTGTAGAGCTTAAAGGTGGAACAATTAAAGCAACTGGCAATGGTAAAGATGATATTTTCAGCATCAAAGGTAATGACATTGCCCTAAGTAATAGTACCCTAGATGCGGCAAAAGATTTAAATCTTGAAGCCAAAAATTTACTTAATATCACAGGCGGTACGCTAAAAGTAGAAAATGGAAAGCTTATTTTAAACGGCGATAAAGAGGTTAAAATCAGCGGTGCAACTTTTACCACTTCAAAAGATAATACCACTTTAGAAGTAAAAAGCAGTGGCAAAGTTACTTATAATCAAACAAATGGCACGCTAAAAATAAATGATTTTACTATCACAAGTGGCGAAATTGATATCCAAGGTGGAACTATCGATGCAAAAGGTAATGTGAAATTCACTGCAAAAACCAATATCACTTTTAAAAACGCAACTCTAACCACACAAGGCGGTATCACATTTAAGGCTGATAAAGGCATTATTGTAGGACAAAAAGATTCTTCTAGAACAACACTTACGGCTAATGGTATCAGTTTTGAATCCAAAAACATACAAATTCAAACAGCAACTCTTAATGCCGGCACTGGCGATTTAAAACTCAAGGCAACAGAGCTTAAAGAGGGTGAAAAATACAAAGAAGGCGGTATCATCGAAATTTCAGATGCTAGTGAGCTAAGCGGTAACAACATTGACATACAAGGTTATAATGTAAAAATACAAGGCACAAATACCAAACTAACAGCAACGCAATTAAGCCTTAGTGCAAATAATATTCTTGAACTCAAAGACAGTAAAAACATTAGTGCTAAAAATGCCACTTTAAAAGCCATTGCTAAACTTTATATCGAAGGCGCAACCCTTAGTATGCAAGGAAATTTAAGCCTACTTAGTGCAAATTTGATTGATTTAAATAATGCGAATTTAAGTGCAACTGGCAATGTATCTTTTGCAAAGATTGATCCAGATTCAGGTTTGATTAATGGCAAAGAAGAAAATCAAAAACTTGGCGTCGTGGCAACCATAAGAGGCAATACTAATATCACTACAAACGGCGATAATGGCAATATCAGTTTTGCAGTCGATAAAGTCGATATTCAAAACGGAACACTCACAGCAAGCGGAGCATTTATATCAAATGGCGTGCAGTTTTATATGAGCGGTGGTGAAATTCTTGCTAGCGGTGCAGTGGATATAAGTGCGAATAATCATATTAATTTAACAGGCGGTTCCATCACAGGTAAAACATTAGACTTTTTGGGTAGTAATGTTATTGATATTAGCAATATGAAATTAACAGCTACAGGTGGTGGCATTAATATCACGGGTTTAAATAAAGTTAATATTAGTGGAGATAATAATTATTTTACAACTAAAAAAGGTGGAGATGAAGGGGCGAATACAGATATTGATATCATAGCGCCAGATTTAAAAATTGATGATCCACACACCGACATAGATGGCGATGGACAATTGAATATTGGCGGAAGCGAAAGTCTTGTTTATAATAAGCTTGATGGATCTAATCATATAGGAAATAAAGATATTAATCTAATCGGAACAAATTATTTGGGTATTTTTAACTCAACGATTCAAGGTTTAAATGTTAATTTCATCTCGAATAATTTCATTGAAATGCAAAACTCAACCATCACAGGTAATGGAAATATCAGTTTTAGCGCCACAAATGATCAGCATGATACAAAAATCAGCATAGTAAATTCAACTATCAACGCAACTGGCGATATAAGCTTTGCAGCAACTTACTTAATCATCAAAGGTAAGCAAACAGGCTTAGAAGGTAGTCCAGATGAAGCAAATGGCAAAGATACAACCATCACAGCAGGTGGAAATATCACAACAGATGGCATAAAAGAAATTTTCATCGAAAATGCAAATTTAAGCGCCGGTGGCAAAATAGGGCTTGATGGCTCTATGCTTTTAAGAATCACTGATTCTATCTTAAATGCAAATTCTTTGGTTTTAAGTTCAGCAAATTGGATCGATATTGCAGGTGGAAAATTCACAGCTAAAACCGGTGACATTTTACTTGGCAATGGAGAGAGTGGCAATGCAAAAGTTATCGATATCACAAATGGTGCAGAGCTTGATGCAAAAACCAATATTACTTTTAACGCCGAGCAAATCAATATCTCAAAAGATGAAGTAAATACAGACGAAGGTGCTAAGGCAGAAAGTAAAGATCCTGTTATTAAAGCTGGGGGTGACATTAACCTTAACGCGACTAATCTTATCCGTATAAGTGGCGGAAAATTTAATGCCAACAATATAATTCTAAAAGGCATTAAAGGTGTAGAAATCAAAGGTGACACTACAAGTATCACAGCAAGCGGAGCTTTGAAATTCTTAAGTGATAATTTGATCAATATCGAAGGTGGCGCTATCGATGCAGGTAGTGTGCAATTTGGCGCGACAAATGGTGACATAAGTAAATTAGCTATCAACTTAATCGGTGGTTCTATCACAAGTGATGGAGTAATCGATCTTGACGCAAATACAGTTAATATCACAAATGCAAATTTAAGTGGTGCAAGTATTGATTTTGCAGTGGCAGCTATGCTTTTAAATGGTAGCGCGACTTTAACTGCTACAGGCGAGCTAAAAATCAACGCAAGCGATAATATCCAAATCAAAGCAGGCTCACTAATCGGTGGAAATTTAAATTTATTATCTGGCAATCTTATCGATATCAGCGGTGGCACACTGACTTCAAATACTGGTGCTATCGTTTTAAATGCGACAAATAATCTAAATATTAAAAATGCGACTTTAAGTTCTCATGATAATATCGATCTTGACTCAAAAGTCATCAGCATAGACAACGCTAAAATCAAAGGCACAAGCCTAGATGCCACAGCGGATAATTTAACTCTTGCAAACCTTACAAACGGCGATGCGAATGCGAATTTTAATATCAGCGGCGCAGTTTCACTCACAGGTAAAAAATACCTTGGCATCACAGGCAGCACGCTAAGCTTTACAAGCCTAACTCTTGCTTCAAATAATTTAATCGAAATTGCAAGCTCAAATTTAAAAACAACAGGCGGAGCCTTTAAAATCACAGCTACGGATGCAAATCCAAGTGATGAATTTGGTGCAAGCATTAAAATCACAGATTCTATTCTTAGCTCAAGTGACACACTAAATTTAAAAGCTGATGCGATCAATTTAAGCGGTGCAACAACCGAGCTTAACGCGCAAAATGCTATAGATTTAACAGCACAACAAATCATCGCAGAAAATATCAAGCAAATCAAATCCACAGCTGGCGATATAAACCTAAACGCTAGCAATCACCTAAAAATCACAGGCAACACAGTTAGAACTCTCATCGAGGGCTTAAATATCAATATCATGGCCAATAACTTGGTTGAAATCACAAAGGTAGATTTAACAGCTAGTGCTGGAAATATCAACATCACAGGCGAAGATAAAAATTCACAAGATCAATTCGGCACAAAAATCGTTTTAAATGACGCGAAATTAGACGCAAATTCAAATAATGCAAACGATGGCAAAACAGGCAATATCAACATACAAGGCTTTGATCAAATCAATGTCGAAAATAAATCCGTATTAGACGCAGCTTACAATGTCTTATTAAACGCAAGCAAAAAAATCGTAATAAGCGGTGGCTCACAGCTTAAAGCCCTAAAAGACTTAACTTTAAGTGCAAAAGAAGCTGGCATTAGCATAAAAGATGCAGAAACTTTACTTGACGCTGAAAATGTAAATTTAAAAGGCGGCGCTATTGTTTTAGAAAATGGCAAAATTTATGCGGATAATAGCATTAATTTTGGCAAAGCAGATGGCGCAAGTAATGTTTATGTAAAAATAGACAATGGCGAGCTAAAAACTGGCGCGGCTAATGATGGCAGTGCAGGAAGCATTAAATTTGGCGATGGTGCAAATCAAATTGATAAAATCGAAATCAACGGTGGTACTATCAGCACAGCCGATCTTGATGCATATGCAAGACAAATTGCTATTGCAAATGGCGCAGAAATCAGCGCAAATTTACTTGATCTTAGCGCGAGCGAGCTTTTGAAAATCAGCGGTGGAACCATCACTACTGGCACAGCAAATCTAATCGGCTCAAATATCATCGAAATCAGCGGCGGCACTATCAATGTGGGCAATACCTTAACAATGAAAAATGCAAACGGTGCGGATAATGTTTATATTAACATAAGCGGTGGAACTATCAACGCAGAGAATGCCAACCTAGACTTAGATGCTAAATTTATCGACTTTGCAAACGCAACCTTAAAAGCTAAAAACCTTGATGCTAACGCTTATGTATTAAATGTAAAAAGTGGCACTTTCACTATCAGCGAAGCGCTTAAATTTACGGGAAGTAATTATATCGATATCACAGGTGGAATTTTTAGTGCTAAAAATATCGATTTCATCTCAAATAATGTTATTTCCATAGCTAATGCAAGTTTAACTACTAATGAAGGTAATATCAACATTAGTGCCACTAAGGGCGAAGGACAACAAACAAGCACAAAAGTAGATATTAAAGACAGCACATTAACAGCCTCAGGTTCTGGCGAAAACGGTAAAATAAATATAGGCGCAGATACTATTAATATTAGTGGTGATAAAACTAAACTTGATGGAGCAAATAGTGTTTCTATTGATGCGAATTTCAATCTTGCCTTAAGCAATTTAACCAAAGATGCTCTAAAAGGCAATATCACTCTAAAAGCAGCTGATAGTCTTAAAATTACTGATAGTGTATTAGAGCTTACTTCTTTGACGCTTTTAAGTAACAATTACATCAGTATAAGTGGCTCAAATCTTAAAGCCACAAATGGCGATATTACAATAAAAGGTATTGCCAGTGATGATAGTTTGAAAGCTCTTGATATCTCAAATTCTATCATTAACGCGTCTAAGGCTTTAAATTTCAAAGCAAATAAAATTTATGCAAGCGGTGATAAAACCGAATTTACAAGTGGTGCAACTTTAAGTTTCATCGCAACTTCTTTAATCCTTGATGGCATTAAGTCCATAACAAGTGGTGGTGATGTTAAACTTAGTGGAAGCAATGTGGTGCAAATCAAAGGTGGTAGTACTAAAATGGATTTGAATTTCAATGGAAATTTAGCCGATATTAACTCAAATAATGTGATTGAAATTTCAAATGCTGATATTGATATGACAAAAGGCACTTTGAGAATCACCGCAACAGATACCAATAACGGTGATAATCTTGGAACTAAAATTTCTATAGAAAATTCTGATATTGATATCAAAAAAGTAAATAACGGTGCTTATGGTCACATAGAAATCGGTGCTGATCAAATCAATGTTAAAAACTCAACCCTTAATGCAGATAACAAAGTCCAACTCGTAGCCAACACAAAACTTGTTTTAGACACTATCACAGCAAATGCCGGCTTAAATATGATTTTTAAAGGTTTAAGCGGTGGCATAAGTGTGAATAATTCTACCCTTTCAAGCACTGGAGATATGGAGTTTGCAAGCAATGGCTATACCGAGCTTAAAGGTGGCACAAAATTAAAATCAGATGCAATGATTAAATTCTATGACACAACAGGACAAACTAGTGCTTTAGTCCTTGATGGCGTAACTATATCAGGCAAAAGTGAAGGTAAAAAACCAAGCATAGAATTTGCAAATGATAGCACCAAAATTACAGGTGGAAGCATTGATGCAAAACAAATTGACACTAAATTTACTGCAAGATTTGAACTCTTAAATTCAGCTGCCATCACAGCTGAAATTTTAAATCTTAACGCGAGCAATTACCTAAATATCGCAAATGGCACCACTTTAAGTGCTAGCGGTGCAATAACACTCACAGCGGCAAATATGGCAGTTTTAGCTGGACAAATCACTGGCGCAAACATTAGCGTAAATGGCGGAACAACCGGGACTATTGATATCAGCGGTAAATTAGAAAGCACAAGCGGTGATTTAAATATAGCTGGTGCAGATATATTCATCAAAAATAGTGCGGTTTTAAAAGCAAAAACAAATTTAACACTTGATGCCGAAAATCAAATTCTAATCGGCGAAGAAGCAACCAAAGCAGAAAATCAACCAAGCCTAAGCGCCGAAGGCTCAATGACAATCGATGGCAAAGGTCAGGTTGTAATGTACTCAGGTGCACTAAATGCTAGCTCTCTAGCTTTCATCAGCCAAAATTTAATCGATTTAAATGCTGGCACTATCACAGCAACTAATGGCGATATTACTTTCACAGCAAGTGGAACTTCAAAAGACGATCCAAATACAAAAACAGGGACAATTAATCTTGATGGTACAACGATAAGTGCAAATGGTGAAAATTCAAAAGTAAAATTTGAAGGCGAGCAACTTAATATCAACGCAGGAAGCGTAAGCGCAAAAAGCATAAGTGCTGATATGGAAAATAAAATCATCGCAAAGGGTGGTAAATTTAATGCTGGTACTATCAGCCTTGATGGTAAAAATGCACTTGAATTAAATGGTGGTGAGAATGGCTTTAAATTTGAAAATGCAAAAGATCTTGATTTAATCAGTGTAGGCAAATTAAGCCTTGCTAATATGAGCTTAAATGCTAATACAATTGATCTTAAATCAAATCAAATTGATATTAATGGTGGTAGCATCACAGCAAACGGCGCGCTAAATATCGATGCAACAGCTGGCAGTGGCAATACAGGCGGTAAAATCACAGTTAATGGCGGCACAACCTTTAGTGGTAGCACTGTGAATTTCAGTGCAAGAAATGATATCAACATAAGCGGCAACAGCACCATTACAAGCAAATCAAGCGTGCAAATGCTAGCAGGAAATTGGATCAGTCTTGATGGAGTGACTATCAGCGGAACAAGCTTTAAAATCGCTGGTTTAGAAGGTAATGATTTAAATTTAGCAGAGCTTAAAAATACAAAAATCAACAGCGAAAACATGCAAAGCATAGATTTAGCCGCTCAAAGTATTAATTTACAAGGCTCAGACCTTAAAGCAAGTGGCGCTATCAAAGCCACAGCCACAGGCGGAACACTTATCATTAAAGATACCAAGCTAGAAAGCACCGCAAGCAATATCGCGCTAAGTGGGGATAAGCATTTACAGGTAGATGGCACAAGTGTGATTAAAGGCATTTCTCTAAGCTTTGCAAGTAAAAATTGGATAGAGCTTAAAGGCGGCGATATCACAGCAACAGCAGGTAATATCACCCTAACAGCAAGCGGTGAAGAAAATGGTCAAAAAACTGGAACTATAGATTTTAGCGGTGCAAATGTCACTGCAAATGGCAAAGCTGGTAGCACTAAAGAGCAAGATACAGGAAGCATTTATGCAAATGGCGAGCAAATCAATATCACAGGCGGAACTATCACAGCAAATGTAGATTTCCTAGTTGATGCTGAAAATATCGCAAAAATGACAGGTGGAATTGTAAATGTGACAAGACAACTCACACTCGATGGTAAAAATAGAGTCGAAGTTACAGGCGGAGAGCTTGGCACAGATATTAATGATCTTGTTTTCCTAACCGAAAGACACATTAAACTTGGCATTGATATTACAACTGATAATCTAACTTTGGAAGGCGAGCAAATCACGCTTACTGAAAATACCATTAACGCAGATAATTTATATCTAAAAGCCTTAAAGCAATCAGGTGAAGCAAATAAAGGTGGTATAGTCGAGCTTTCAAATGCGACACTCAATATCTCTACTTTATTAGATATACAAGCAAGAAATGACATTAAATTTAGTAACTCAAATATAATTGCACAGAATGCAGCTGTAAAACTTTTAGCACAAAATAATAATATCTCTATAACAGGTGGTAGCATTAAGTCAAAAAGCCTTGTAATGCAAGCTAAAAATTTAATTGATCTAAGCAACACTAGTGTAAATGTAAGCGGAAATGACGCACTTTATATCGGTGGCATTAAAGGTGAAGATAATAAAGATACATCAGCACAGCAAGTTAATATCACAAATTCAGATATTTATGCAAATAATGGCATCACCATCAACGCAAGCAATAAGATTAAAATTACTGGTGAAAATACTAAAGAAGATTATTTAAAAGGAAACTCTGGTAAAATCACTCTTAATGGTGGTGAGCAAATTAGTATTTCAGGCGTTACGGTAGGTGGAACTGGAATTGACTTTAAAGCACAAGGCAGTATAGGTAGAATTGATCTTAATAATGTAGAGCTTTGGGCGAAAAATCAAACTGTTAGCCTACAAGCAAATGAAGGTATCAATATAAACGGCGGTTTCATTAAAGAAAATAGGGGTATTGATTTTGATGCAAAAGATATCGAGCTTGTAAGTACAAATATAGAAAGCACGGGTAAAATTGATCTAAACGCACAAAATCAACTCATCATTGACGGCACAACTTTAAATGCTGGAACAGCTGATATTGCTTTAAATGGAAATAATCAAATTCTAGTAAAAGGTACTTCAAATATTTTAGGACACGCTTTAACTTTCTTAAGCAAGAATTTGATTGATTTGCAAAGCGGAAATATCACAGCTAATAATGGCGATATCACTTTCACAGCAAGCAACGGCGAGACTGGCGAAGCTGCAAGAGGAACTATTAAATTTGGTGGTGCGGTTATCAAAGCAACAGGCACAGGCGAAGGCAAAGGTGATATCAAAGCTAACGCAGAGCAAGTAAACATCACAGGCGGAAGTGTAACAGCAGAGAATTTCCATGCAAAAGGAAACAATCAAGTAATGATGAATGGCGGAAGCCTTGATATCAGTGGGCAACTTATACTTGAAGGTACTGAAAAAGTCAGCGTTACAGGTGATGCAAAACTTGGAACAGAAATTAACGACCTTGTTTTCTTGTCTAAAAAATACATTGAATTAGGTATTGATATTAGCGTTGCAAATCTTACTTTAAGAGCACAACAAATCAGATTAAATGGTGGAACTTTTAATATCACAAACAATTTCTTCCTTGATGCAGGTGATAAGTATGATTGGACTGATGCGCCGAGTGAGGATCTAAAAGGTACGCAAACTATTGATGGTAATCAAGGTGTAGTTAAAATCACAAATGGAGCCGTTATTAACGCGGGCAATTTTAAGGTTTGGGGTAAAAACTGGGTTTATGTAGATGGTGGATCAACTATCAATGCAAATAGCGTGATGTTTGATAGTGATAATTTAATTGAACTTACAAATGCAAAAATTAATGCTACAAATATAGACTTTGATGCTGGAAAAGCTATAGTTGTGGGCGGTGGTTCTGTAATAAAAGGCAAGGGCGAAAATGAAAAGTCTAATATAGACTTTAAAGCTCAAAGTATTTTACTTGGCTATACTTTAGATAAAGAAAAAGGCGAAAGTGAAAATGAATGGACTAAATTTACAGCAAAACAAGATGGCGAAGGTGTAATCACTAAGATCGATGCTATAGATTTTTATTTAAATAATATTAATAAAACTTATGACGGTTTAGTTCAATTTGGTGGAAATTTACAAATCAATGTAAATAGACTTTTTGTGAATCATAAAAGCTCAAATGGTTCAAACACAATACAAAATGCAGGATATGTTAAAGATATTTTAATCGAAGGTAATGCAAATATTACCGCATCAGTGCAAATAGCACTCCAAGCAAGTAATCTCATCAAAATGACAGGTGGAACTTTAGACGCAACAACCATCAATTTTATGCAAAATAGCGATAAAAATGTAAAACCAGATGTAGAAATCAGCGGTGGTACTATAAAGGCAAGTGAACTATTTAAAGTTAATTCAGATGATATTATAATCAGCGGTGGTACTATAAATACTAAAAATCTAGACTTTGATGCGGCTAATGTGATTGAAATGAGTGGTGGTAAAATCACTGCAAGCGGCACAGCTGCTTTTGATGCGGCAAATCAAATCACCCTAAGTGGTGGAACTATCACAGGTAAAACTTTTACTTTCAATGCTACAAGCGAAAAAGGCAAAGTGGTATTTAAAGGCAATGCAAATATTAATGTAGAAACTCTTAGTGTAAATGCAAAACAAATCGAAGTTAAAGATACTGCAAGTTTAAGTGCAAACATGTTAGAGCTTTTAGCACAAAATCTTATTGATATCACAGGCGGTACTATAGGTGCTGATAGTGACAATGTAAAACTAAAAGCTCAAAAAATCGCAATGAGTGGTGGTACAATTGATGGTGCAAAAGTAGATTTAATTGCAACTAAACTCTTTACAATGTCAGCGGGTAATATTTACTCAAATATTATTAACATTAAAGACAATGATGGCGCTCAAACCAACGCAAGTACAACAGGTACAGTGGTAGAAATCAGTGGTGGAAATCTTGGTAAATATGACAAAACCGCTACGCTTAATATCGATGCGGATAAAATCAGTGTATCAGGTGATGCTAAAACTCGAATTTACTCAAAAAATGGCACGACTTTTGATGCGAAACAAATAGCCATCAGTGGTGGTGTCATCAGTGGTGATAATATCATTCTAAAAGGAAGCGAAAAAGTTGGCATAAGTGGCAATGCTATATTCCGTGCAGACAACCCAGTTAATGGCACTTTAAAACTTCTCTCTGATAATCTAATCGAAATTTCAGGTGGTGAATTTGAAATAAAAACTGAAATTAATGGTATCACAGGCACAGGCACAACAGCGGATAACAAATCAAGCCTTACTGAGCTCATCATTACAGGTGGAGCATTTAAAGATCAGATTCACGCTTATGCGAAAAATATCAACTTCGCAGGTGGCACAGTGAGCTTTGAAAATACAAGTGCAAGCTTTAATGCGAGCAATTATCTAAAATTCCTTGATGCGACTATAAACACTACAGGTACTACAGCCCTTGCATTTAACGCAACAAACAGTATTTTAGCAAGTGGTGCAAGCTTTAACGCAGAAGCTGGCAAAGGCACTATCACTTTCCAAACCACAGGTGAAAATGGATATATAGGCTTTGTAAAAAGTGAGACAAAAGGTTCAAGTATTAACGGTTTTGAAAATGTAAGTCTAAATTCAAGCAAAGGCTTAGAGCTTAAAGAAACAACTATCAACACTAAAAACTTGAAACTTACTTCAAAAGATGATATGAGTATTGCTTCAAGCACACTTACAACAGATAGTAGTCTTAAAATCGATGCAGGTCAAGACTTAGCAGTAAAAGATTCAGCTATCAACATAAACGGTGGAATCGGTGAGAATGACAACAGTATCAAAGCAGGTGCTAGCATTTTATTTGATAACTCAAAACTCGCTTTAAACAACGGCTCAAAAGCAAGCATTGTAGCTAAAACCACCTTTAAAGCCTTAAATTCACAGCTTAGCGTTTTGGGCACTTCGACTTTAAATGCAAATGCTAAAGATATTATTATCGAAGGTGCAAAAGATGGTCTTTCAGCCCTTTTAGGTGGTGGATCAACTTTAAATCTTGTAGCAAATAATGTAATGGATCTTAAAAATGCTACTTTTAAACATCAAAATTCAACAGGTGCAGGAAATAATCAATTCAACTTCAAAGCTAATAAAATCAATGCAAACACAGTAAGCTTTGCAAAAAATGGTGATGGTGCTTCGGTTGCTGATGTAAGATTTACTGGCGTGAGTGAGGAAGGAAAGAATGCAAATGATGTGATTAATCTTGAAAATATTAATGTTGATGCAAATAGCAACTTTACCGCTAACGCACAAAATATTGATTTAAAAGGTAATAACAGCTTTGCGAAAGCAGCAAGTTTAACAGCACAAAATCTTCTAAGCATTGCAGGCACACTCACAGCAAAAGATTTAAGCCTAAATTCCTATAAAGAACTCACAGCAAATGCAGCGACTTTCAAACTAAGTGGAACAAATAATTTTAAAGCTAATTTCCAACGCTATACTAATTCAAGCTTTACAAGCCAAGATGCAAATTCAAAAGCAAATATTAACTTCGCAAATTTAACTGGCGGAAATACAGAAAGCAAAATCGAGTTTTTAACAGGCACGAATTTTAAAGATTTAAATGCTATTAATGTAGATGCAAAAGGTATTTTAATAAAAACTGGTACCAGTGAAAATCAAGGCTTTATAAGTGGTATTGGCACCATTGATATAGATGCTTCAAATGAGCTTAAAATTGAAGGCTCAAATATCAATGCAAATACGATAAATTTTGATGCGAAGTATCTTCTTATCAATGCTAGTTCTAAACTTGTAGGCAATACAGTTAAACTAAATTCTGACGGCTATGCAAGTGCTTATCTAAAAATTGATAATGCTACCATTACAGCTAGTGATAGTTTAACACTTGGCACAGATAATAAAGCAGGTTCGGTTATTGATATCTTGAATAATTCAAGTATTACTTCAAATAAATCTGCAAATATTTATGCTGATGCAATTAATCTTAAAAATTCACAGCTTGTACTAAGTGGAAGTTCATATATTAAAGCTCTAAGCAAATTCTTAGCAAGCAATGACACCGCTAAAACCTCTATTAAACTAAGTGGTGACTTAACCATTGATGGCGGTAGAGAGATAGAATTTAACAAAGCGAATATTGAAAAATCAGGCGATACGGCTAATATGTGGCTAAGAACCACAAATGCAGCAGGTAGTGGAAATAACGGCAAGATTAAGATTGTAGGTTCAAGTTTTGGATCTGATAGTAATGCACTTGATAAGCTCCATATCTATAACGCATCTGGTGACAATGCTGGCGCAAATGATTTGGTCATTGATGGTTCAACCATTAATGCTAAAGATATGATTTTTAAACTTGCTAACCGCATTGATATTAAGGGCGATTCTAATATCGCTGGCGGTAAGTTAGTTGTTGCCAATGCAAGAGATATGATAGTAGATAATTCAAATCTTAATATTACCAATATTGATTTAGCTTTAAGTAATTTGATTGAATTTAAAAATACTACAGAAATCATTGCAAATTATCTCAAAGTAAGTGGTAAACAAGCAACATTTGATAATGCAAATCTTAAAGTAAGTGGTGCAACTAAAGATACTGATGTGGGTGGAATTTTCACAGAGCAAATCCTTTTCAAAAACTCTATTTTCACTCTAAACAGTGGCAGATTTGCTTTTGGTAATGCTTCAACTAAATATGTAAAATTTGAAAACAATAAAGATAGTGGCAAAGGTCTTTGGGTAAATGGCACTAATGGTGGCACTTTAACTTTTGAAGGTCAAAAAATTGATTTTATAAATTCGCAGCTTACTACAAATAATAACACTCAAAATATCAACTTTAATTCAACTGGTGATATAAACTTTAATAACGCAAACTTTTACGCTAACGGTGGCACAACAAATTTCTATATCGGAAGTAGAAATAACGCTACGCTAAATATCAACTTCGTAAACACTGTTTTTGAAGAAAAAAATGGTGCGACAACTCTTCTTGATATTATGGCTAAAACAAAAGATAACAAAGGCGGTAAAGTCAATCTTGCAGGACTTAAAATGACAAATGAGTTAGATAATTTTAAAGTTAATGCGAATTGGATTGATATTGCAAATGGTGCAGATATTAAAGCAGGAACTGTAGATCTATCTACCCCAGGTAAAATTGTAATGACAGGCGGAACCATTACAGCAAATACCTTTAAAACTTCTTCGGGTGCAGGAACTGGTATGGTATTTTTACGCGGTGGAAATTTAAATGCAAATACTATTACTTTAGGTGGTAAAGAAGTTCAAATTTTAGCCGAAGATAAGCAAGGCAAAGGCACAACCATACATGCAAAAGATGGTAAAAATAATGTAAGTAAAGTTACTATTGATACAACGGGCTATGTTAATGCTAGCACTGTATTTGCTAATGAAATTTACAATAAATCCGGTTGGACTTCTATGAATATCTCAGAATTAATGAGTGGTGCATGGAGTGGTAAACAGGGTCCGAAAATGACAGGTGGAGCTAAATCTTATCTTAACATTGCAACCAATTCTAACGCTTCAAGTAATGCTAGTGAATGGTATCAATTTGTAAAATGGTTTAATGATGGAACAAGCGGAATTAACTCTTATGATCAATATAACTTGCTTAATGATATTGATTTTGGTGGAGCTAATTTAACTAGCAGTAATTCTTTTGGTATCATTAATAAATTTGAAAATCAAACCTTTAACGGTCAAGGACATACGCTTAATAATTTCCGTATAGGTGATACAAATAATAGATATCAATATGGTACTTATGTTGGACTTATTAGAGAAGCTAAAAATTCTACTTTTGAAAATGTTCAAATTACTAATGCTCAAATGTATTTGAGTGGTTCAACTATCACTCATGCGGGGCTTTTGGTAGGTAAAGCAGATTCTAATTCAATGTTTAGAAATATTAAGTTGGACAATTCCATAGTAGATGCTACTCTTAATAATAACAGCAGTGCTTATATAGGAAGCATTGTAGGAGCTGCTTTAGGCGGATCAAATTTCGAATATATTGATGCTAATAATATAACCGTAAAAGGTAAAAATAATAAATATACTTATGTAGGCGGGATTGTAGGGCAAACTTATGGCAATGCTAATATAAATCATATATATATTTCTAATTTTAAAGTTTCTGCAGAATCTACAGATCAGAATAGTCGTGCTTTTGCTGCAGGATTTATTGGACTTATTGGAAGTTTTGATGATGAGAGCCAATTTTTCACAGGAACAATTTCAGATATTGTGATTGATTCTGGCAATGATAGTTATGTTAGTGCAAAGAGTCCATGGTATGGCTCAACTGGAGGAAATCCAAATTATGCTTCTATGTTTGCAAATTTCCCTTCCACATATTCTAGATGGAAAGATTATAGCATTAATTTTAATAATGTATTCATTAACATAAGAGGCAATGATATGCTTTCAGTCTCAGGTGGAAAAGATAGCAGTGTGTCATTTTTTATTGCAGGAGATATTAGAGGTATGGGAGGAAATTGGGATTATAATAATCCTAGAATTAAACTAAACAATACTCACATATATGTTAATTATGGCGGTCAAATGAATAATAACAATGGTGTGGATAATTTGTTGTTAGACTATAATGGACTTGCAAGTAAATTTGAAGGTAGTGTATATAGAAATACTAACAAAGATCAGTTTTTAAATAAGGTAAAATCTCAGTATCCATCATGGAATAATGGTTTTTACAATCCAGATATCAAAGGTCCTGATACTCCAAGTGATATGGTGGTTATTGGTGATGAAAACAGTGGTATCAACTGGAATGATAGCTACACAGCTGGTAATGCAAAAGACGATGTAAATGACGCACCAATTGGTAATGAACTAGACGATACTACCTATAATGAAGCGGATAAAATCACAAATGATAATACTGCTGGTAATACAGGCGATATTATTATCACTGATGGTGGCAAATACACTGGAGCAAATCCTATAGATGATATCAACCACGACTATAATGCTGGCAATATTGAAGATAGCACAAGTACAGGAAATTCTGGCTTAGGAAGTATTAATGTTGGACCAATTAATGATCTTGATAATAGTGTAAAAGATACCGTAATCGATAGTATCACAGATAATAATACCGAGGTAGGCGATAATAATGGTGAAACAATTGGTGATCTAAATGATGAAATCAAAGATACCATCAAGGGTGATACAAGCACTACTCCAAAAGATGATATAGGCAATGTAGCAGATGCTGGAGATACAACCATTGATAAAATCACTGATGATAATGTGGATAAGATTAAAGGCGATGGTGACTTTAGCACAAGCACAGGCGATGATGTAACTACTGGTGATATAGATACAAGCAGACCTGAGTATAAACCAGAAGGTGGTGGCGACACAAGTACAGGTAAAGATGAAAGTGGCAAACCAAGCTGGGATGATAATAACAATATACAAATTCCAGATATAGGAACTGGTGGTGATGTAAACACAGGTGGAACAGATCCTATCATAAATAATCCTGATCATGGAGACAATGGCGGTGGAAATATCAATGTAGATGTGCCTGAGTATAAGCCTATAGATGATGGCGAAAATACCAAAGTTGATCCTATCATCCCTGAAGATAAACTACCTATTGATCCTATTACACCTCCAGGTGGAAGCGATCCTATCTGGGATATAGGAAATAAACCAATCACCGGTGGCGATAAAGGCGATATGAGTGGAAGTACTGGTGCAGGAAGCAATGAAAGTAATGATATTGAAGGTAGTTTTGCAGATGGCGGTAATGTAGGCGGTGCTGAAAATACCAATAAAGACTATAACGAGATCAATAATGGAAACAACGATAGCGATATCGCAATCAGTGGTGATGATACAGTAAATAGCGGTGGCGAATGGACTGATAAAGGCGAGATAGAAGATAGTGAGTATACCTTCAAAGCAAATAGTGTCGATGAAAAAGGCGATGTGATCTTAGGTGAAGGCGACTTTGACTCTTGGGTTTTAAATGGAATTTTAGATGAAGTGAAAAATAAATTTTTAGAACTTGGCATTGAAGATCTTGACACTGCCTTAAAACTCATCGACTCAGGCTCGTATGCAGAGCTTGGAAAGCTTTTGGGGCTAAATGAAGTGCAAACAAATGAATTTGCACAAGGTATAGACTTCTTGAAGGCTTTCTATGGCGAAAATGGTGCTGGAAGCTTGCTTGCTGGCTTCGCAGATGAGAATTTGAAAAAATTCGATGGCGATGTGAAAAATCTTAAAGATGTCGCACAAAACATCAAAAATGATAGCTTCGGCAATAAGGGAGATGATGGTAAGTATAGTGGCGGAATTTTGGGTGATTTTAATGAGTTTTTGAAAAATTTAGAACAATTTAAAAATCTTTCAAATCAGCTTAACGCGCTTATCAAAGATTTACAAAGTGGCAAATATGGCGAGGCTGGAAGTGCTGGATACGAAAATGCGTATAAGAAATATGAGAGCTTAAGAACACAAACTCTTAGTCTTAAAGCACAATTAGAAAGTACATCAAAAGGCATTAGTGATGCAATAGCTAAGGTTTTTGTAGACTCAAATAGTCATTTTAAAATCATCGATAAAAACAATGTGTTAGATACAAGTGGTTTAGATGTGCCAAGCTATGAAAAAGAGCAAGGTAGAGAAGAGCCTGACTCTCCAAATTCTAGACTTTTTGCTGAAGATAAAACAGATGAAAATCAAGAAGTTATTGATACTAATGGTGGTAATATCGATGAAACTGCAGGCAAACAAAAAGCAAGACTTTGCATCGTTAGCGATAATGCTAAAGCGATGAATCCTTGCTTGGCGATGGGAGATTGATCCTCCCCATCCTTTTTTTGTTTCGTTGCGCCCGTCATGCCAAGCGTAGCGAAACATCTCTATTTAAACTATCTATTTTAGAATTCTATCTCGCCCTTTTTTCAAAAAATACCTTAAATTATCTAAACGAATGCGAAAAAACCTCCCCCTCCCAAAAAAATACTTAAACTGTCTAAATGAGTGAAAAATCCCTCCCAAAACACACTTTTTTTCTCAAAAAAACATCTAAACCGTCGTTCTAAAGCCTTAGTGTGGTGCGTCATTTTGAGTTTTTAGGTGAAGAATCTTTATTTAAAAAATAACTGTAATACACAAAGATCCTTCATTTTGCTTCACTCTACTTGGGATAGTAAAACCCTGCCGTTGCAAGTCTTAGAACTGCTCACACAATAAATTTTAAGAAAATTTTGATAGAATTGCTTTGTTTAAGTGGTTAATTTCTTTTGGTGGGAAAGGTGCTACTAATGATAGAAAAGATTTTAAATGTAATTTTGAAGTTGTTAGAAATAGCAAACGAGTTGATTAAATTCATTAACCAACTCTAAAAAACCCTAAAGAATTATAAGAAAGCCTTGCTTAACCTATACTTAAACAAAATCCACGCCAAGAGAGCAAGGCTCTTGGCTTTGCTAAA
>NZ_RYYL01000010.1 GCF_004378855.1 Campylobacter sp. US33a | reverse complement strand
TTATTTCTTTTTTTGATAGTATTTAAATTCATTATAGCAACACTCTAATTCTGTAGGCAGAACTGTTTCATTGTATTCTAAAGAACTAAAACTTATATTATTTGAAAATAATTCATTTGATATTTTCTCTTGCATTACTCCTATATATTCTGCCGAAACAAGGTTTTCAAAAATAAGTCCTTCATCCATCATTTTATCCTATTATTTTTATATTTTTTAGAAATTTCTCAAGCATATTCTCATTTAAATTTGTAGAATAACTAAATCGGCACATTCTTTCATTTATAAAGTTTTATATTTGGCTTATTTCTCATACATTAGTAGCCTTGTTTTTTAATTTTTCTTATATTTATTAATGCCATCACAACCTAATGTTCTTCCATATTATAATCATTGCAATAATATTTACAACCATTAGAAAGAACTTGAGGGAATTTGTTTTTTAAGTAGGTAGAATTTACAAAATGAGTTTCATTTCCTACTTTGATTTCGCTATCCAAATATTTACTACGAAATTCTTCTCTTTTTTCCAATATCTCTTCTCTTATCTCTTTATCAAAAATATAGATTCCGCCATAATTTCTTGCAAACTCTCTTAATTATTTTGCTTTTTTCCTTTAAATTTAATTTTTATATGTTTTTAAGACAAAAAAGGTATAATCTTAAGTTTTTAACAAAACAATCCAAAGGAAAATAAATGGCAGATAAGCAAATTGATGAATTAGAAGAACTTTTTAAAGAAAATGCGAAAGACTATGTTACTTATGAAAAATTAGTAAAATTTTTAGCTAAAGTTCCAACAACTAGCACAGCAAAAAAAGTTCAAAGCTTAATGAAAAAATACAATGTTAAACTTTATTCATCTGCTGAAATCGCCAAAATGAAAAATATAGAAGAGGCAAAAAAACTCCAAGAAGAAAAACAAAAATTACAAGATATCAGTTTAGAAAATGAATTTGATCTTGCCAATGAAAACGATCTTTTGGAGTGGAGTCGCTCAGATTCTCCTGTGAGAATGTATTTAAGAGAAATGGGGCAAATTGCCTTGCTTAGTAAAGATGAAGAAATTGAAATTTCAAAAAGAATAGAACTTGGAGAAGATATAATTATCGATGCATTTTGTTCTGTGCCTTATTTGATTGATTTTATTTTAGATTATAAAGAACCTTTAATTAATCGTGAAAGACGCGTTAAAGAGCTTTTTAAAAGTTTTGAAGATGAAGAAAAAAATGATGACAAACTCGATGAAGAAGATGTTGATGAGGAAAATGAAGAGCTTGAAGATGTTGATGAGGAAAATGAAGAAAGCAAAAAAAATACAAAACTTCCAAACAAAAAAGAAGATGAAAGAACGCTAAAAGTCATAGAAAAATTTAAAGCCTTAGAAAAAGCAAAAAAAGATTGGTTAAAAATTTCCAAAGAAATAGGCAAAGAAAGCGACGATGAACTTTTAAATAAACTCAGCATTACCTTTAAGAAAAACATACTAAAAGAAAAATTAATGGATCTTGGTCCGACTTCTAAACTCATTTCTGAAATCGTGAAATCTATGGAAACTGCGCTGAAAAGCGATGATGAATTTGATAAAGAGCTTAAGCGCTTAGAATATCGCTTACCAATGTTTTCAGAAGAACTCAAAACACGCCATGCAAATATTCTAAAAGATATTACCAAACTTAGCAAAGAAGAAATTTCAGAATTAGCCTTAGAGACAACTATGGTTAGCACTTATATGGAGATTAAAAAACTTTTCCAAACCAAAGAAGCAAGTCAAAATTCTTTTGACTTAGAAAAAGACGCCTTAAAAGAAATTTTAGAGCAAATCAAAAGGGGCAAAAATATCTCAGACGATGCAAAAGCTAGGATGGCAAAGTCAAATTTGCGTCTTGTTGTAAGTATAGCCAAGCGCTACACAAATCGTGGATTGCCGTTTTTAGATCTTATCCAAGAAGGTAATATCGGCCTTATGAAAGCGGTTGATAAATTTGAGTATAAAAGAGGTTATAAATTTTCAACCTACGCAACTTGGTGGATCAGACAAGCGATTTCAAGAGCAATTGCTGATCAAGCAAGAACTATAAGAATTCCAATTCATATGATAGAAACAATCAATCAAATCAATAAAATCATAAGAGAACATTTGCAAAAAGATGGCAAAGAACCTGATGTTAGCGTTATAGCACAAGAAGTAGGTTTGAGTATTGATAAAGTAAAACAAGTTATTAAAATCACTAAAGAACCGATTTCACTAGAAGCGCCTATAGGTGCTGAAGAGGATGGAAAATTTGGAGATTTTGTGGAAGACAGAAATTCACTTTCGCCAATGGATCATATTTTAAAAGATGATTTAAAAGAGCAAATTGATGATGTACTAGATCAGCTTAATGATAGAGAAAAAGCTGTCATTCGTATGCGTTTTGGCTTGATGGATGATGAAAGCGATAGAACTTTAGAAGAAATTGGCAAAGAACTTAATGTAACGCGCGAAAGAGTAAGGCAAATTGAAAGTTCTGCGATAAAAAAACTAAAACATCCAAAAGTAGGAAGAAAGCTTAAAAACTACATTGAAGGCTGGAAATAATATTAAACAAAAATCATCTTTTGACTGATTATTAACGCATAAAAGATGATTTTCAAATGATTTAAATTATTGCGTATTTATCTTACATCAAACCTATTTTATTCCTTATATTTTAAAGCTTCTTTTGTAAGCATTAAAGTTTTTTTGTTTGATTGTAAATTGCAATGAGTTTTAAAATTTCACTCGTTCTTTCTGGAAAAATTTGAATAAAATCATCTTTAAAATCAAATTTTCTTTTAATATTTGTATTAAAATAAGCAAACGCATCGCTTTGAAAAAATCGTCCCATTAAAACAATATATTCTTTTCTTTTTATTATTTTTTTATATTTTTGTTCATTCAGTGGTAGATTAATATCTAAGCTCGATATTGCTTTATCGTAAGCGATCAAAGCACTTTGTAAAAGCACGAGCTTATCTTCTTTGTTTGGAATTTTATACATTGTTTCTAAAAGTATTTCTAAAAGTTTTAATGCCTCATTTTTATCGTAAGCAAGAACTAATCTTTGTGGATAATTTTTAGCTTCATTTATAAGCAAATTTGCATTATAAAGGAATATTAACTGATTGATGTTTTTAAGAGAGAAAATATCTTTGTTTGAATTTTCAATATAGTTTAAAATTTCTCTATTTTCTTGTTTACTCTGTTCTATAAGTTTGGAAGAAATATTAATATAATCTTTTGCAATTTCGTTTTTTTGTAAAATTTGATCTGCTAAAACAAAAGAGTTTTGTAATTCTTCTTTCTGACTTAATGTCAGGCTATTTTCTATTTGTTTGTAGTGAGAATTTCTTAAGTTTTCAAGGTTTGAAATATCATTTTTTTGTGCAGAAAAAAAGTTTTTAAAAAAATTCAAATCAAGTTTTAGATAAAAAAGTGCCTCATTGAGATAGATGATATAGCTTAGTGTTTTTAATTCTTCTTTGTTCAGATTAAAAATTGCCTTAAGTTCTTCTAAGTTTTGTAAATATTCTTTTTGAGTAAGGTTGTTATAGTAGTATGTTTGATTGTTTATGTTACATTTAAAATTAACTTGATTTAAATTTGTATTTTGTATAAATTTTTAAATCTTCATCACTCAATTCATCAGTGCATAAAGCATAAGCGGTGCTACAAATAAAAAATGCAAAAAACATAATTTTAATACCCTTTTTAAAAATTTATCTCTCATTTTCTATCCTTTTTACTTTACAAAGAAAAAGTAAAATAATATTGACTGATTTTCTAGCAAGAATAATTATTGCTAATAACCAAAATAATCCATATTTAATAAAAAAATATCCGCCAAAAAATATTATAATTAAAAACATACTGTTTGGATCAATTGATACATATTCAAAAATACCATATATCCAATCTATAACTTTATTAGAAGCACGATATTTATTTTTACAATTTTTACATTTGATTTCTAATTTGCTTGAGAATATATTCCAAATATTTTGCAATTTATTGATTTTTGTTTTACAAACTTCACATTCTTTATAAAGGGACATTTATTTCTCCAATATAGCCGAAATTTTTATCTTTAAAATTTAAATTATTTTCCACATGCATTTAATCTTCCTTTGGCAATATTTATGAAATGATTATATCTTTCTGCTCCGAACATTGCTGAGTATATTTCTTGAATTTCAGCTTCTAGTTTTGTTTTATATAACAAATCCATTTTTGCATAAGAATTTATCATATTTTCTAATAATTGTTCTTTTTGGGGTATAGAGCAAATAAAGTTTTTATCTACACTTGAGGCAAATGGGACGAAATTAAAAAGAAAATAATCAGCATTAAAGGCTATTTTCATAGGTGTATATGTATCAGGCAGTGCATTTATTTCATCAATAAAAATGGTATATTTGTCTATAATACTTATAAAATTGTTCATTTCATCTAAATTGGTAGTACTATTAGAAGCAAGATAAAAATAATTAAGATTATTTTCGCTTTTTCTTCCAAATACACTTGCTTTGTTTCTAAGGGCTTTAAGATAAGCATTATCCAAGCCTAAAATTTGCATAAATTTAAAATCTTTTTTGAAATAATGCATATAGTTTAACAATTCTTTTTGATTTGTTTTTAATTCTTGATTTAGGTTTTGTTCTATAAAAACTTTTTTAAATTCTTCTTCATTGCTCCAGAATAATTTAAATATATCTTTTCTAATTTGATCTTCTTTTTCGTAATAACACTTATTCCAAAAGATAAGCTCTAAAGGTCGTTGTAAAAAATGATAAGTTAAGCTTGTAAAAATAATCAAAACTACGAGTGCAACACAAGGTATATAAAATCTTTTAAGTTTATAAAAAGGTTTATTTATTTCCACTCCATAATCACCTTTTAAATTTAACGATGCCATTCATCTCTCCATTGCATATCATAAAATAACTGATAATATAATCCAGGAGGATCAAAATCATAACGCATTTCAACCTCACCACAATTTGTAATAGGGTAATATCTATAAAGTATATTTTCCCAAGATTTTAATTGTCCTTTTGTAAATTTGAAACCATGATTCCCTATATAATATTCTTTTATCATTAAAGCATAAGCAGAATAACCAAACTTTGAGTTATTGGCAATATCGCCACCAATCGCAATAAAGTCAATATCATAAGGGATAAAAATATAATTATGAAATTTGTCTTCCAAGAATAAAGAATATTTTAACTCTAAATCATCTGTTAAGATTTCTTCTTCTTCAAAAGGTCTTACAATGCTAAAACCCTGCATTATTTTTTGCATATTTTCTTCTTCAGTTTTATTAAGATCAATTTGTTTTACGATATCGTTGATATCAAATTGCTTTCCATTGCTAGAAAATTGACAACTTGGAGCATTCTTTGCTTTTTCTTTGCTCTCATAATAACAATTATCGACACTAAGCCATTCTCCATCTATATTTGTAAATAATGGATCATGTGCTTCATTGTAAAACTTTTCAAGCAAATCTTTAGTAGCTCTTTCAAATAATTCATCTAGACTTAATTTTCTATTTGCTTTTATACAATAACCTTCTCGGTTAAGTGTTGCATTGGAGCGTAAAATCACTTTTGCATAACCATTTTTAAATTCAGTATAAAAAAGTATTTTATATCCTATAAATCCGATAAACAATATAGCTATAATCCAAGCTAATTTCTTTAATTTTGTGTCAAATAAAAACTGAAGTTTTTTCATTTATACTCCTATTTGCAATTCTTTTTCTGTTTCGTTTAATTCTCTTTTATTTTCTTTTTGCAATTCTTCATTCATTGGTACATTCCTTTAATTTATTTTGTATGGTTTTAAGCCCATCAATTTCTTTGGAATTAAGTCTTAAGCGTTGAAAATCATCAATTGCTTTTTTAAAGTCTCCCTTTAAATCATCATCAATATATATTTTTGATTTCTGATTTAAAAATAATAAAACTTTATCAATAGCAGTGTTAATTTGACTCATACCATTTAAAATTGTTATAGTTTTAGAATTATTTAAATTGCAAATATAATCTTGAGGAAATTCATCAGGATATATAACAGCAAATGAGCGATTATAGGTAATTAACATGTTGATATATATCCCAATTTCAACTATTGTGTAACTATCAATATATTTTTTAAAAAAACCTTTTTCTAAAAAATCTTCTAAATTAGTATTTAAATATAGCAAAAAATCTTCAAGTGCATCAAATCTCTCCTTGTCAAATAAAAAATAAGTTTGATGTCCTATAAAAGTTTTTTCTCTATCCATAAGATAAAGTATAATATCCATATTTGATTTTATTATAACATGCCCTGCTTGTCTCATAAGTTCAACATTTTCATCTGTGATATTGAAGATAATTAAAGTTTTCATATCTTCAATACTAGCTTGTATCATCTTAAGATTTTTAATAATCATTTGTGTAACTTTTTCTTGATTGTAAGTTTCTTTGCTTAAATTCTTAGCATACTTTAATTCTTCCTTGCCTTCATTTTCACTCCATTTAATTAAAGCACTAAGATTTTCTCTTGCTTTATTTTCATTTGCTTTTTTAAATTCTAAAGCTTCATAGATAAACTCATAAGCATTACTAATAATTATGATAAAAATCAACACAATAAAAACTATAGTAGAAATTTGTTTTGATATTTTAAGCAAGTTTCACTCCATCACAAGTCGCATTAAATGTAAGTCTTGTCCTTGGGTGATTTTATATTCTATGCTTTGACATTTTGGGCATTTAAAAACATTTTCTTCTAAAATGCTGAGCTCATCACATTTTAAGCATAAAATTTCAAGCGGCGCAAGCTCTATAAAAAGCTTAGCATTTTTGCAAAGTGCTGAATTTTCTCTAAAGGTTTCAAAACAACGCTTAAAAAGAACTACTTCTATACCACTTAAACGCCCTATTTTTACATAAATTTCTTGCACGCTTTTAGCATTATTATTTAAGGCATTTTCTTCACAAAGTTCTATTAAAGACTCTACAATACTAAGTTCGTGCATTAGCAAATTCTCGGTAAAAGTTCGCCTTTTGGGCTTTCTAAAAAGCGTTTAGCTCCATAAGCATTTTGTAAAATCACGCGTGCTTTTTTCTCTTCTAAAACTTCGCCAATAATACTTGCATTTTCGTTATATTTTCGCAAAATTTCTAAAGCTTTTATTTCATCTTCTTTTTCCACGCAAAGTATAAAAGTGCCTTCATTTGCTAATTCATAAGGCTCATAACCAAAAAGCTCACAAAGCCCCAAAACTTCATCTTGTATTTTTATCTTTTCTTCAAAAATTAAAAAATCATTCCCACTTTGCTTCGCCCACTCGTTTAAAACCGCGCTCAAACCCCCACGCGTCGCATCACGCATAGCTACGATTTTAACACCATTTTCTAAAAGCTCTAAAACTTCTTTATCTAAAGCCTTACAATCACTTTTTATACTCGCTTCTAGATTATTTCTTTTGATTAAAACACTAGCCCCATGTCTTCCTATATCGCCAGAAACTAGCACACTAAGCCCTGCTTTAATGTTCTTAGTCTCTTTCTTAGCGATAATTTCGCCAAGCGCTGTGGTGTTGATATAAATTTCATCGCCCTTACCTTTTGGTACGACTTTAGTATCGCCACATACTAGCATTACACTGCATTTATCGCATTCTTCTTTGATACTTTTTAAAATTATTTCTAATTTTTGAATTTCCAAACCTTCTTCTAAGATAAGTCCTAAACTAAGATATTTTGGCTTTGCACCCACCATTAAAACATCATTTATCGAGCCACAAACACAAAGCTTTCCTATATTTATTTCATCATCTAAAATCACAGGACTTAATACAAAAGAATCCGTACTTAATGCCAAATTTCCCAAAATCGCCGCGTCATTTGTGGCACTTAAAATTTCATTATCAAAAAGCTTAAAAACTTTGTTTAAAAGCTCACTCATTTCTTCTCCGCCACCCCCATGGGCTAAAGAAATATTTTTCATGCATTCACCTTTGAATATTTATAATAAGCCGCACATGCCCCCTCGCCTGAAACCATACAACTTCCTATAGGGCTTTTTGGAGTGCAAGCTTTGCCAAAAACTTTACAATCATAAGGCTTTGCCAAACCTCTTAAAATTTGTCCGCAAATACAAGCTTTGCTTTCACTTTTGCTTTGCACCGCACAATCAAATTTTTTACTCGCATCAAAAGTACTAAATTCATCTTTTAATCTAAGTCCACCATTTTTTATAAGTCCTAAACCGCGGAATTCAAAATCACATTTTTCGAAGTATTTTTTGACCAAATTTTGTGCTTTTACATTGCCTTTTTCGCTTACCGCTCTTTTGTATTGATTAAAAACTTGGGATTTATTTTCATTAATCTGTCTTACTATATTTAAAACACTTTCTAAAATATCAACCGGTTCAAAACCACTCACCGCGATAGGAGTTTTAAACTTAGCCGCTAAAGGCACATAAATTCCACAACCCGTAATCACACTCACATGAGAAGGTCCTAAAAAAGCATTGATTTTTACATTTTCATCACTCATTATCGCTTCTATTGGCTCTGGAACGCTAATGTGGTTGATATGAAAAAAGACATTTTTTAAGTTTTGTTCTATCACTTTTTCAAGAAGTAAAGCACTCATAGGCGTTGTTGTTTCAAAACCTATGGCAAAAAAGATGATATTTTTGCTAGGATTTTGCTTAGCAATTTCCAAAACCTCAAGCGGGGTATAAAGTGCTCTTACATCAGCTCCTTTTGCCCTTAAATCAAGCAATGAATTCTCACTTCCTGGCACTCTTAAAAGATCTCCTAAAGTGCAAAAAATACTATTTAACATAGAAGCAAGCTTTATGGCTGTATCAATACGCTCTCTTGGCATTACACAAACTGGACAACCTGGCCCATGGATAAAATTAATCTCCTTTGGTAAAATGGAAGGCAAAGCGTATTTCATAATGCTATGCGTGTGTCCGCCACAAATTTCCATGATATTAATAGGGCTTTTAACTTCTTTTTCTATAAGCTTTTTTAAAGCTAAAATGCTTTCTTTATCTCTAAATTCATCGATGAAATTCATTTAAACCCAAATCCCCTTCATTTTCTTTTATTTCTCCACTATTCATTTTTTCTACTATTTCTTGGTAGGTTTTAATACTCTCTAATGCAGCCTCTTTATCGATTTTTTCCATAGCAACGCCCACATGGATTAACACATAATCGCCCTTTGTTAAAGGCTCATCAATAAGATCTAAATTCACTTTTCTTTTTACGCCTAAGGTTTGCACTAAGGCATTATTAAACTCATCAATTTCTAAAATTTCAGATGGTATAGATAAACACATTAAAAAAGCTCCTTTTTAAGTTTAAGCAATTTATACCAAAGCTCCATATTGGTGCCATTTTTAGCATCAATTGCGATAATATCAGCTCTAGGGCTTAGCTCTTTTACAAATTTAGTTGCTTCTTTCATGTCAAAGTCAAAATGGTGCGCTAAATCAGCCTTTGTGATTAACACAATATCTGCTTTTTTAAACATTACAGGATATTTTTGTGGTTTATCGCTACCTTCGGTTACTGAAAGCAAAACCACATTTAAATGCTCTCCTAAATCATAGCTTGCAGGACAAACTAAATTGCCTACATTTTCGATAAAAAGCAAATCCACATCGTTAATCGCTAAATGATGTAAGGCTTCATGCACCATAAAAGCATCTAAATGACAACTTTGTCCCGTAGTGATCTGATAAGAAGAAGCTCCCGCATTTTTCACTCTTAAAGCATCATTGTTTGTTTCTAAATCCCCTTCAATCACTGCGATTTTAAGCTCACCTTTTAAAGTTTTTATAGTGCTTTCTAAAAGCGTGGTTTTTCCACTTCCTGGGGAACTCATTAGGTTAATACAAAGCGTATTTGCTTCATTAAAATGCTCTCTATTATGCTTTGCTTGCTCATCGTTTTTGCTTAAAATTTTAGAAATTACTTCTATGGTTTTACTTTCTTTTAAGCTTGGATTTTCGTGAGTATGCGCATGATGATCATGCGAGTGAGTATGCTCGTGCGTGTGACTTGAATTGATAGAACAACCACAATCTTTACACATATTATGCTCCTTTTGAAAGTTTTTTTCGATTTTATCTTTAAAAGCATTAAAATTTAATGAGTTTTAGTCTTTTTAATCCTTTTTTAAAAAATGCACCATTTGTCCTAAGGCTATAGAGCTATCATTACAAGGAAATTTTAGAGGCACAAAAAAGTTAAAATTTTTAGCTTTTAAAATTTCAAGCAAAGTTTTATTTTGAAAAACCCCGCCACTTAAAAGTACTTTTAAATCATAATTTTTACTAAATTCCACAATGAAATTTGCCAAGGCATTAAACATTCCTGTAATTGCCTTTGTCTTATCATCTCGCAATGCACCCATGATTAATTCTTTAAAATCAATTTCCCCATTTTTAATCAAAATTTCATAAGAAAAGTCTAAATTTTCATCATAAAATGCTTCGCACATCAGCCCGATTTGTGCTTCGTAAGAAATTTTTTCTATATCAAAAACTATACTCCCAAAAGCGTCAATTATGCGTCCTAAAGAACTTGTTTGAAGTATAGAACTTTCATAAATTTTCTTAAGATTTTCTAGTTTTATTTTAGGAATTTTTGCTAAAAAATGCGAAGCTTTTTCTTCTAAATCATACGCCCAAATAAGACTTAAGGCTAAATTTTGTATATTTTTTATATCGCTATTAATAAGTTTAAAGCTTTTAAAATGCGCAATTCTTTCATATTCTTTTAAATTAGCTTTGAAAATTTCACCACCCCAAATACTTTTATCATCGCCATAACCCGTGCCATCAAAGATAAAACCAAGTGCTTTTTCATCTTTGATAAATTCTTTTTCATACTCAAAATAAGCAGTACAAAAATGTGCGTAATGGTGCTGAATTTTATAAGTATTTTGAAATTCTTTTGCATAGCTAAAATTTGGGTGCTTATCACAAAGAATTTGATCAAATTTTAAATCATAACTTTGCTTAAAAAAATCAAGTAAAGAAAAAAATCTCTCATGCACATCAACACTTTTTAGATCTCCAATATAAGGAGAAATTAAAAGTTTATTTTTATAAAAAATTACAAATTCATTTTTAAGTTCAGCCCCCAAAGCTAAAAAAGTGCCGTTTTTTTCACTTTTAAAATCCAAATATGTAGGATTTAAGCCTCTTGAAGTGCGTAAAAACATAGTTTTTCCATCTATAACTTGTGCTATGCTATCATCGCTTGCATTATGAATTTCTCTATTATAGTCTAAATAAAAATCAAAAACATTGCCAAGTTTTAAAAGTAAATTTTTCTCATCTTTTATAATACTTTCACCACTTAAATTTGCACTTGTAGCAACTAAAATGCCTTTAAAATGTTTAAAAAGTAAAAGATGAAGCGGAGTATAAGCTAACATAATACCCAGTTTATCAACATCAGGTGCGATTAAAGAAAAAGCTTTTTTGGCTTTTAAAATCACAATAGGCGCTAAAATAGATTTTAAAAGTTTTTCTTCGTTTTCATCAATAAAACAAAGTTTTTTAGCCTCATTTATATTCTCACACATCAAAGCAAAGGGCTTTTTAGGACGATTTTTTCTAAGTCTTAATTCTTTTAAAGCATTTTCATTATTTGCATCACACATTAAATGAAAGCCGCCCATTCCTTTGATGGCTAAAATTTTGCCCTGCTTTAAAAGCTTAGCACATTCTACAAAAGCCTTTTCATCATGGACTAAAACTTCGCCCTTTTTATTTTTCAAAAAAACATCTATTTTACATTTAGGACAACTGATAGGTTGTGCATGAAAACGCCTATTTTTAGGATCTTCGTATTCACTTTTGCAAAACTCGCACATAGGTAGTTTATCCATAGTCGTATTTACTCTATCATAAGGAAGGTTTTTTATAATGCTAAATCTTGGCCCGCAATGTGTACAAGTAATAAAAGGATACAAAAAACGCTTATTTTTTTCATCAAAAAATTCTTTTTTACACTCATTACAAAGCGCAAAATCACTAAGCATTGGCACACTTTTAGCATTTTGGAGCGAATTTGTTATGCCAAAATTGTCGTATTTTTTTAGCTTTACTTGTGAAATTTCAATGCTATCTATCCTTGCTAAAGGGGGTAAATTTTCTTTTAATAAAAAAATAAATTTTTCGCATTTTTCTTTGGTACAAGAAAGAATTATTTCCACACCAAAACCATCGTTTTTAACCTCTCCAAAAAGCTTTAAATTTAAGGCTATTTCATAAACTTTTGGGCGAAAGCCTACCCCTTGAACAAGCCCCGAAATTCTTATCTTATATCCAAAGTGGCACATCGCTTAACTGACAATTTTTAAGGTGTTTTAAAGTATTTTTAAGTAAAGCTTTATGCTCAAACAAAGATCCACTAACAACAGCCATATCGCACTGCTTTTTCTCTCTTAAATCATCATACACATCGCGTAAGAAATAAGCCAAACTCTCCACCGCTCCATAAGCAATATTTGCGCTATCAACTCCAGCCAACATAAAACTCATAACCGAACGCAAAGTCCTTGTATAATCAAAGCTTTTATCTTCTTTTAAGCGATAATCAATCTTTACTCCGCGTGGCATTTTTGACTCATCGGCAATTTTTAAAAGTGCATCTGTGGCTTTTTTCACATTTTGATCTAAATTTAATACCCTACCTACCAAACCAAGCAAAGAATAAAAATTATTTTTTAGCTCGAAATTTTCATCTAAAAGCGGAAATTCTTTAGCAAAATTTTCTAAAAGCCTTGCGCCAATTTCATCTTTTCTGATTTCTTCGTAAAGCTCTTTAGAATCTTTTGGTAAAGAAAGTTTAAGTAAATTCAACTCTTTATTTACAAGCAAAATATCATCATAATTTTTACTGAGTTCTAAAATCAAAGCCCTTTCATCAAAACGACTTAAAATATAAGAAATTCTTGCCATATTTTTATCAGTTTTTGAAAAAATAAGCTCTTTAGCTTTTGGGTTAATAAACTCAAAGCCCTCCAAAACGACGATATTATCATCTAAACTCATAATTTCAAAATCATTTTGATAATCTTGAATTTTTTTAACACTTAAAAATTTATACTCATTTTGAAAAAGTTTAAGTCCTAAGGCAAAGCTAAATAAATCCTTTGCTAGCCTTAGTTTAAAATCACTAAAATCAAGATTGTGATTTTTTCTAAACATAACATTTAATCTTAATTTCATCAAAGGCTTTTCCAAACTTGCAAGAAGTTTTAAATTTTCGTTAGAACAAATAAAAATTGAATTGATCGCTTTTATATCACAAGGTAGTAAAAAATCACAATCAAATTTATTGTTAAATAAAGCAAATTTATAAATACCTTTATCATCTTTAAGATAAATACCTTTTTCTTGAATTAACAAATCAAAGGCTTTTTTTAGCAAATCATTAAAATTTTCTTCATTGATTTTATAAAATTCATTTAAATCACTTGAAAATTCACACTCACAAAACACGCCCCATTCATTGCTTAGAAGTTCTTTTTTTTCTGCATAAGTGCTTGAATTTTTATGTGTCAAATAAGCAAATTTAGTAAATTTTTCCTCTTTAAAATTGCAAAAAATATCAAAATCTTCGCCTGTACTCACATCAAATTTCCTTAAAAAAATACTATTACTTATGTTTTGCAAAGAATCACAAAAAGTCTTTAGTTCTTGCTCATTACCTTTAATTTGAAGTTTATAAGTATTTTGATTTTTTGTAAAATTATATGTATAATTTTTAGCATAATTTTGCAAAATATATTCAAAAATATCATTATCTACTGTGTATTCAAAACTAAAATTTAAAACCAATTTGTTACCTTTTTTTAAAATAAATTTTTATAGTAACAAATATGAGCTTAAAAAGTCTTAGTTTTTTCAAAAGCTTTTACTTAATAGATGTTAAATTTTTAAATTAGATGAAAAAAATCGAATAAAAAGTGGAGCGGGAAACGAGATTCGAACTCGCGACCCCAACCTTGGCAAGGTTGTGCTCTACCCCTGAGCTATTCCCGCAAAATAAAGTTCTAATTTTATCAAAATAAACTTAAAAATATTTGAAGTATATACTTTTAGACAGACAAATTTATCAAGTGCTACACACCATTCTAAGTCTTTGATGAGGGATTTAAGCAATTCTTCATCTCCTAAATAATAAATAACATCTTCTGTTATCCTAAAGGAGTAATTTTGCGATTCTAAGTAAAACAAAAGCACTAAGCGACTTTTGTCATCCTAAAGGAACAAGGCGACTGAAGGATCTATTTAAAAAGTTGGTTATTAAAAATAGTTGTAATGCATAAAGATTCTTTGTGTTGCTATATCCACTCAGAACATTTAGCACTTTTATCATCTTTTTTTCAAGGCGTATTATATAGCAGGGCTTATAACTTAAAACTTGAGTGTATTAATTTTACTGAGGCAAAATAATATTATGAGCTATAAATTCTTTAAGAATCATAAATCTTTATAATTTTTAACACAAATAAGCCCTATTTATATAAACTTTTCCTTGATTAATAGGTGAGTTTTGACTAATTTAAGTTTAAAATTATACAGAGTTAAATTTCGTGCATTTTAAAACAATACTATCTTCCTTGCAAAAAACCAGTTCTAGCCAAAATATATCCACAAACAAAACCAAAAATATGCCCATACCAAGCAATATTAACACCCATTAACAAAGGCAAAAAGCTTATCAGTAAAATGGCAATAAGCAAACCTTTTAAGCTATTCTTATCTAAAAAAGCATAATAACCCATCAAAACACAAATTGCCCCACTAGCTCCAACAACATTAACAACTTCTTGAGTCATTGTAAATTCAAAATAAATATAAACAAAACTCAGCAAAGAACACAATAAACCACCCAAAAAATACAAAACAAAAAATTTCATAGCTCCAAGCCATCTTTCTAAAATGCTGCCAAATTGATACAAAACCATCATATTTAAAATCAAATGCGTAAAGTTTGCATGGATAAACATAGAGCTTAAAACTTGCCAATAATAAGCCTTTTCAAGCATTAAAAGATTTAGACCAAAATAAGCATTATAAGCACTAGAAATAAGTAAAAAACATAAAATATTTATAGCAATTAAAACAATGACCGCCATTAATTTTTCCTTTGTAAATAACCCATTTCAATGAGTTTTTCATAAATTTTAGCACTTATAGGACCTGCAGAAAGACTGCGTCCTCCATGTTCGACAAGAACAGTAACTACATATTTAGGATTTTGATAAGGTGCATAACTTGTAATCCACGCATGCGATCTTAAATAATATTTAAAATCCTCTTCTTTTATCCTTTGTTTTTCGGCTTGAGAAAATCCAACCACTTGGGCTGTTCCTGTTTTGGCTGCTACAGTTAAAGGAAGATCTTTATAATAGCGATAGGCTGTGCCACCTTGCTCATTTGCCACTTCATACATAGCCTGTCTGATAAGCGGAAGTTGGGACTTTTCAAAAATATTGAAAATTTCTTCTTTTTGCTTACTTTGAGTTAAATTATTATCAATACTTTTAAGTAAAGTAGGAGTAATCTCTACGCCTTTAGCTATGGCAGCGGTATATTTTGCCACTTGCATAGGAGTAACCAAAAAATTACCCTGTCCTATGCTAGTATTTAAAGTTTCTCCTTGATACCAAGGTTGATTAAATTTAAGCATTTTCCATTCTCTACTTGGTACGGTTCCCACAAATTCATTAGGCAAATCTACTCCAGTTTTTACCCCAAAACCTATGCGACTCATCATGGAGCTGATTTGATCAATGCCAACCCTAAGTCCAGCCTCATAAAAATACACATCACAACTTCCCTTAATGGCAGATTTTAAATCTACTTGTTTATGTCCTGCACGATTCCAACATCTAAAATTTCTGCCACCAAGCTCTATAGAGCCTGAACAAAAAAATTGGGTAGAGGCATTAATATTTTCTTGTCCCATAAAAGATAAACCCACACCCATTTTCACAACCGAACCAGGAGGATAAAGACCGTTGACTAATTTATTGGTAAAAGGATGATCAAGGCTATTGGATAGCTTTTTCCACTCGGCTACAGAAATTCCTGTAACAAAAGGGTTTAGATCGTATTCTGGGAAACTCCCTGCTGCTAAAATGCTACCATCTTCTAAATTCATTACAATGGCTGTTCCAGCGTTATCTGAAAAAAGTTTAGCAAGATATTCTTGTAACTCTATATCAATGCTTAATTGTATATCTTTTGAATTAGCCTGTTTATAAAAAAGCTCCCCAAGCTCTTGATTTAAAGCATTTACCTTAACTTGCCTTACTCCTTTTTCACCTTGCAAAACTTCGTTATAATAAAGCTCTACCCCACTTTTTCCAATGTAATTAGTCAGTTTAGCAATTTCATTTTCGCTAATATCATTTAAGCTTACTTTACCAACATAACCAATGATATGACTAGCTAAAGCCTTATAGGGATATTGTCTTTTTACGGCTGGTTTTATTCTGATATTTTCCCTTAAATTCAATCTTGAAAAATGCGGTATCATAGTCGCATAATCTATAAAATCTACAACTTCTACATAATCTTGATTATAATAAGAGTCATTTTTTTTATAGGTTCTATAAAGCACAGTAGCATTTAAATCTTTAAAAGTATTTGTTAGCTCCTCGATCTCGCGTTCTAAAAGAGCATACGAAGACTTTCTTAAACTTAAATATGGCTTAATTGAGATACTAAAACCCAAATCATTGGTCGCTAAAAGTTTGCCATTTGCATCCGAGATTTCACCTCGCACTGGAGCAAGAAACTGTGTTTTAATAGCGTTTTGTTGCGCCATTTCTTCATAATATACATTTGATTTAATGCTTAAGTAATAAATTCTTGATAAAAGCAAAATAAAAAATATGATAATAAAAATTATCACTACGCGCATTCTCATTACAACTTATCCTTAAAAAACACATAAGAAATATAAGATTCTATAATAATAAAAATCAAATATTCAAAACTTAAATCTTTAATGCTTTTATTATCAATATAAGACAAAACCGCATCAAATAAATAAACAAAAACATAAGCATTAACAACAAAAATCACAGGAACTAATTTTCCAATTTTTAAATTTGTTTTTATCCAATCCGCGCAAACATAATAAAAAACAAAAAAAGCAATCCAAGATGAAAAAATATAAAAATTATGCACTATATCTATAAATACCAAATAAGCTAAAGCAAAATACCACCTAAAATCAAGCTGATATAAGCTTTTTTCTTGCTCTTTTAGCAAATAACACATATAACAAAAAAGCACTCCAAATAAAATAGGCATGTAGGCAAAAATTGAAGTAAAAATTTGATATACAACAAAAAAGCCAAGTAAAACAATATAACCAACAATAGAAGCATTATCATAGCTTTTATATTTTTTTTCCATCATAAGCCCAAAGCCTTATCAATAATGGTTTTTTCCAGAATTTCCAATCCTATTTTCTTTGAATTTGATACAAATAAAGAATCTGGATATAATTTTTTAAGCTTGGCTTTTTGACTTTGATTTAATTTATCTATTTTAGTAAAAACCTTAAGAATTTTTTGATCTTCTCGAAGAAAGCTTTTTAAGTAAATATCAACTTCTGTGTCGATATCTAAATCAAAATGCCTACAATCTATCAAATGCACAAAAAGCTTAATGCTGGTTTGAAGCTTTAAAAATTCATCTAAATTTTTATTCCAAATTTCTTTTAAATTTTTCGAAACTTTTGCATAACCAAATCCTGGTAAATCCACAAAAATTAAAGAAAATTTTTCCTCTTTTTTACATAAAACTTCAAAAAAATTTATAAGCTGGGTTTTACCTGGAACGCTTGAACTTTTAGCCAATTGTTTTTGTTTGCACAAGGCATTAATTAAAGAGCTTTTTCCAACATTAGAACGCCCCAAAAAAGCCACTTGAGAATGAGAACTTAAAAGCTCATAAGTAAATTTTGGTGCTGAAGTAATAAATTTGGCACTTAAAATCATTTTTCTTCTACATCAAAAACAAATCTTATAGGTTTTTTATTAAAACTTTCTACCTTATAAATTTTTTGTTTTTTATCTACAATAATTTTATCGCCAAAAATTTTTCTTTTGGTTTCTAGCTCGATAATATAAGCATTGCCTATGATTTCATAAATATCAGAATTCACATAATAAATAAATTTATCGCCACTTCCCTTATAGCTTTTATCTTTCAATCTCACTTCAAAACGAGCATTTTGAGTAGCTTCATATCTTATAGGTTTTTTGTTTTTATCTGTGTAAATAACCACTTTATCCGAGTTTAACACATCTCCTTCTTTTTTAATGAACACATTTCCACTCAGTATGCTTTGTCCGCTATTTTCATCTGAAAAAAAATTCATAGCCGTTACTTCAACCGGCGCTGCCTTCAAACCAAAAATCCCAAAAAACAATAAAATTATTATTCGCCAAGCCACGCTTTTGCTCCCATTATTTTTAATTTTTTATTTATCATATCGTATTCTAATTTTTGTCCGAAAATAATATCAGTGCCTTTATATACATAAAATTCCTTATCACTGGTAATATTTTTATCTTTAATATTATAAAAAACTTCTTGCGCATTGATGCGAGTTTGATTAATATCTTCATAATTTACATTTCCCTGAAACTCGGCCTTATCTTCAAAAATATTTAAAACCAAACTACTTACATTATAATCAGGATAAAATGCTTTAAAATCATAAAAAACATCTTTATCTTTATAGCGACTCCAACTTAATGCCATAAAACTAGAATTTACCGAACTTGAATTCAACTCATAAACAGTAATTTCATTAGCTTGAATATTTTTTATATCTAAATTATAAGACTTAAAATTAAACATATAAGGATCTTGAGTGCCTAAGATTGCCAAAATAATAGCAAATAAACTCATCAAAATCCCAAAGATTTTTATAACCAAAGTTTATTCCATTCTTCTTGCATATTATTTATATCAATAATTTTTTCTATCATTGCCGCTACGGCCGCTTTTCCACCATTTTGATTTAAAGTAAAATCTACTTTTAAAGCCTCATGTGCGTCATTGGGTTTGAAACTTAAACCCACCGCATCAAGCAATTTTAAATCATTATAATAATCTCCTATAGCAGCAACCTGACTAAATTCAAGCCTTAAATCTGCCAAAATTTCCTTAGCACAAGCAAGCTTATCCTTTACTCCTTGATAAAGCAAATCTATTTTTAAAGCCTTTGCGCGAAGTTCTACGCATTTTGAATTCCTACCTGTGATAATGGCTATTTTTTTACCAAGTTTAAGCCAAGCTTCAATGGCTGCACCATCTTTAACATCAAATTCTTTTATTTCTTCACCGCTTGAAGTATAGATGATTTTTCCATCTGTCATACAGCCATCAATATCTAAAATAATCAATTCTATCATTTTATTCCCTTACGACAAATGCTCCACTAAATGCTCCACTGCTCGCAAAATCTCTAGCCTCTTCTTCACTTCTAAATCCTGTTAAAAATACTCTATTTAAACCGTCTATAGAACTTTTTTTAACAACTGAAGAATAAGTTCTATAAGTTTTATATTTGCCTGCAATATAATTTGCACCTTCTGGATTTTTAAAAGCTCCAATTTGAACCATAAATTTACCACCCTCATAAACTTGTCCATTATGAGTAATATTTCCACCTGCTGTATTTGCATTTGAATGGATAATATTTGAATTTGCTCCTGATGCAAAGCCTATAACTTCAAGTCTTACTGGAGCTGTGCCTGTTTGTATCATATTAATTTCACTGGCCGCACCTTTGGATAAATCTATAATACGATTTGCCACAAAAGGACCGCGATCATTTACTCTTACGATAACCTGTCTTTGATTATTTAAATTAGTCACTTTTAACATGGTATTCATCGGCAAAGTCTTATGCGCTGCTGTAAGACCATTTTGATCATAAGTTTCGCCATTTGATGTTTTTTTTCCATGAAAACCTGGTCCATACCAACTCGCAACACCATCAGCAACTTCCCCCACTTCAACCACTGTTGGATAATAAGTTTTTCCATTAATAGTATAAGGCTTCATAGTGCCTTTTGCGCCACTTGGTGTACTAGTATTTGTTTTAAAATCTCTACTTGGATAATACACGCTTGGTGTGCTTGAAACAAAACTAGAACAGCCACTAAAACCCAAAATACTAAAACTAGCGGCTAACGATATGAGTGTCTTTATTTTTGTTTTTTGCTTGATAATTATCATTATTTTTCTCCTTCATTATAGGCAAAACCAATTTTTGATTAATGCTTAGATGCGAACCCTTAAGCTCGTTATATTCTTTTATAGTTGCAACACTGATTTTGTGTTTTTTTGCAATTTTATACAAAGAATCTCCTGATTTTACAATATAAATTTTTGTTTTTGGAATAGTGGTATCCACCTTTGTCATTTTTTTAGGATCAAATTTTTCCTTAAAAAGTGCCAATTTATCGATAGGAATATAAACATAAGATTCTTTATCGGGTGGAGTAAAATCATATTTAAACTGCGGATTATAGCGTTTAAAGGTTTTTAAATCAAGCTCTATCATATCAGAAATTTCCTTTAAAGCTACCGCTGAAGGCACTTTTATTTCAACAAAATTATTAAATAAGGCATAATTAAATAAAGCCGCGTTATTTGAAAGCAAATAATCACTATTATTAGCCAAAAATGCCAAAGTAATGATTTTTTTAATAAACATCCTAGTTTCTAAAGGTAAATATCTTTTTTCAGGATCAACCAAAACAAATAAATCATCACTTCCTGCTTCATTAATAGCTTGTCTTAACTTGCCGTGTCCGCAATTATAAGCCAAAATAGCCAAATACCATTTTCCAAATTCTTGTTTAAGTTGTTTAAGATATTCAAGTGCAGCTTGAGTGGATTTAAAAGGATCTCGTCTTTCATCCACATAAGGATCAATTCTTAAACCAAAACTTTTCGCCGTAGGTTTCATAAGCTGCCAAATACCTACAGCTTTAGCGCTTGAAGTGCTATGTATTTTTAAACCCGATTCAACAATCGCTAAATACAAAATCTCTTCTGGCATCTCTTTTTGAGAAATCATTTTGCGTATTGAAGGTGCAAAATCAAAAGACTTTAAGGCTTGAAGGTTTCCTCCATGTGTATTTTCAAGTAGATTTTTATCTTCTAAAAAAATTAAATCACTCATATAACTTGGATCTATATCTAAATTTCTTAAAATATCTACTTGTTTTTGATAGTGCTCTGGAGTAAAAATAGCTGCCTTAATGCTAAAAGCAATAGTTAAAATAGATAATATTTTTTTCATCATTTTACTCCTTGAAAAAACAAATCATTAGCATTTTTAGTGCAAATTTGTATCAATTCTTGACGGTCTATATTTAAAATTTCAGACATTTTATCTACAACCAAATGCGTCAAAATGGGATGATTACGCTTACCCCTAAAAGGCGTTGGAGTAAGATAAGGCGCATCAGTTTCCAATAAAAGCTTGTCTTTTGGAATCTTAGGCAAAATTTCAACTAAATTTTTTGCATTTTTAAAGGTTAAAACCCCGCCAATCCCGAAATAAAATCCTTCATCACTAAGACGCAATAAATGTTCGCTTGCATTAAAACAATGAATCACCCCACCTTTTAAATCTTTAGCATATTTTTTTAGAATTTGATAAGTATCATCATTGGCATCACGACTGTGAATAATCACTGGCTTTCTGGTATCTCGAGCAAGTTCAAGTTGTATATTAAAAATCTCTTTTTGTTTTTGCTTTACACTCTCATTTTCGCTTTTTAGGTAAAAATAATCCAAACCGCATTCACCTATAGCCACACATTTTTCATCGTAAGAATATTTTTTAAGATATTCTAAATCAAATTCATCGCAGTGATAGGGATGAACGCCTGCTGCAAAATAAACATAATCATATTTGTAAGAAATTTCTCTGGCACGACTTAAATGGCTTAAATCGGCGCCTGGAATAATGATTTTTTCAATTTTATTTTGTTTTGAATGTTTTATAATTTCATCTAAATCCCCAAAATAGCTCTCATCGTCTAAATGACAATGTGTATCAATAATACTCTCACTATTTTTATAATCTAGTCCTAAAAACATACCTCTACCCTATCTCCTCCATTATTTTTCGCCTCAAATAAAGCTTTTTCTGCTTTTTGCATCATCTCTTTTAAAGAACTTTGCGTATTCCCAAAACAAAGCCCTATAGAAACACTAAAATACAAATCATCAAGCAAATCAGCAACTTTTGTACTCTTGATATTCACCCGAATATGAGAAAAAATTTTAATTGCTCTTTCATTGTTAATATTTTTTAATAAAATGCAAAATTTTTCAGGCGAATAGCGCCCTATAATATCACGTCCTTTAGTTTCGCTAATTAATTCTTTAGCACATTGCTTGATAACTTTATTTCCTATTTCATAGCTATATTCTTCATTAATAGTTTTAAGTTTATCAATATCAAGAAACGCAAAGGCAAATTCTTCTTGATATTCTTTAAGATGATAAAAATATTTTTCTAATTCTTTCATTAGGGCTTGAGAATTTTGCAACCCACTAATAGAATCTAAATTTGAATACTTATTTACAAGCTCTAAATTTTGCATATTTTTAAAATTTTGCATTATTTTATATGAAAGTAACTCCATAGAAAAAGGCTTATTTAAAACATCATTTGCACCCTGCTTTAAAAGCTTAAGCTCGGCATCATTATCATCATTTAATACTATAAGTCCAAGCTCTGATTGATTGTATTTTTGTCTAATATGAATTAAAAGATCATAAGCATTAATTACAGGCATTTTAGTATCGCAAATAATCATTTTTACATCTGGATGAAATTCTAAATAATTCAAAACTTCTTCGCCATGTGCTGCAGCTAAAATTTCAAATCCCTTTTTATTTAAAAAATTTTTAATTTCATTTCTTTCATTATTATTACAAAGTGCTAAAATGATCTTTCTTTTTTGATAATTGCAAAAATCAGCAATACTTTCTATAATTTTTTCAACACAAGAATCATCTTTAATGATAAAATCAACAACTTGTTTTTCCCAAAAATGCGTATATTTTTTCTCATTATAATCATTAATTAAAATAATGCTTGGAATCTTATTTTTAAAACACAAATTCACTAATTCTTCTTGAGCTTGAAATGAATGTACATCCAACAAGCATAAAATATATTTTTCTTTAGCGATATACTCTTGCACTTGCGAAATATCAAATGCAACATCTAAGCTAAATTCCAAAACCGCTTCTATCTTCTTAGCAAAAAGCTTTGCAAGAGTTTTGTTATCATCTACAACTAAAATTTTATTCATAAAAACTAAAAATCCCAATTAAGTTATTTTCATTATATTTTCGGAAGTATAACATTAATTACTACTTAAAAAACTTAATTTTTTAATAAAGCTTTAGCAAATTCCAAAGCCTCATCGCTTACAACTTCCCCGCTTACCATTCTTGCAAGCTCATAAGCCCGTTCTTGTGTTTGTAATTTTTTAACAAAACTTTCTTTGCCTTTTTTTTCGATTAAAAAATGATTATTGGCTGCAGATGAAAGCTGTGGCAAATGAGAAATGGCAAAAATTTGATAAAACAAAGCAAGCTCATTTAAAACTTTAGCAATACTCATGGCTTCTTTTCCACTTAAATTGGCATCAATTTCATCTAAAAATATAATGCCTTTTCCCGAATTTAAAATTTTGCATTCTGTCGCAATAAAAGCAAGTCTTAGGCGGTTAAGCTCTCCGGAACTTAAATTTTTTAATTGTGCTTCATTGATACTAAGTTTAATCTCATCTTGCCCTAAAATCGAAATTTTATCACACTCGATAAGCTCTAAATTTGCTTCTTTCATATAAAGATTTTTCAAGTACTCATTAAGATAATTTTGTAATTTTTTTAAATTATTTTTTCTGGCAAGAGTGATAGAGTTAGCATATTCTTTTAAGTTTTTTTCCAAAATACCAAGTTTTTTTTCAAGATCTTTTTTCTCAAAACTTAAATTTTCATAATGCTCCAATTCTTTTTTCTTATTTTCTAAAACCTCCAAAGCATTTTCAATGCTCTCATAGCGCTTTACAAGAAAAGATAATTTTTCTATCCTATCTAAAATGACTTCAATATCGCATTCAAGTTCTTCCAAAGATTGATTTTCGGCAATCACACGCAATTCATTCATACACTCACTAAAAAATTCGCCATCAACCTCACTTAAATTCAAAGCATTTACAACAGCTTGTTCGAATTCAAAAATTCCACTCGCCTTAGCCCAAGCTTCTTCTAATTTATCCTTTTTTGAAAGCTTTTTTTTCAGACTTAAAAGCTCTTCATATTCGCCTATTTTGGGATTAATGCTTGAAATTTTTTCAATCTGATTTTGTGCAAGTTCTTTAAGTTCTTCTACCTTTTTTTCTTCATTAATGATTTTTTCAAGCTCCATTTTTGCAGCGCTAAAACGCTCAAATTCTTTTATAAAATCATCTTTTAATTTCGCAAATTTAGGATTTTTATCACATTCTAAAGCATCTAAAAGCGTTAAAAATTTTTCATTACTAAATTCATTGTTTTCTTTTGCACTTAAATATTTCACAAAACTTTTACTTAAATTTTGAAGACTTTTTTTGGCTATGCTTTGGTTATTGATAAAATATTTTGTATTTTTTTCTTTTAAAAGCTTAAAAACATTATCCTCTTCGCTCTCTATACCGTATTCTTCTAAATTTAATTCATCATCAAGCTCTAGCTCCACAAATTTAGCCTCACTCTCAGTCAAAGCAAAAGCAGACAAAATTCCTTTAAAAAGCACTGATTTTCCAGCTCCACTTAAACCCGTAAATACCGTAAGCCCTTTTGAAATTTCAAGTTCAGCTTTTGTAAAACTTAAATTATCTTTCATCAAAATTCTATTAATCATTAAGAACCCCAATTTAATTTTTCTTTTAAAATTTGAAAATAATCCCTTTTTTTAGGATGGATCAATGCGACATTTTTATCACTCAAACCTACTTTGATACTTTCAAATTCATCGACATTAAAATTCTCTTGTCCATCGATACTAAAAATACAATCTCTAGCTCCAACTTCAAGTTCAAAACCACGCGGTAAAACTATAGGTCTTTGTGTTAAAGAATGAGAGCACACAGGAGTTAAAACAAAAACTTCAGCCAAAGTATAAACTATAGGTCCATTTGCACTTAAGTTGTAAGCCGTTGAACCTGCAGGCGAAGCAATAATTAAACCGTCGCCAAAATATTCATTAAAAATTTTACCCTTACGATACACTTCAATATGTGCCATTGACAAGCTTTGTTTTCTATAAAAAACAATATCATTAAAGGCATTTTTATGAACTACTTCTCCCTTTTTATCCTTCAATGTAATATCTAGCATAAAAGGCTTTTCAACTCTAAAATTCCCTTTAAAAAAATCATCAAAAAATTCTCTAGCGTATTCAACTTTAAAATCCGTTAAAAAACCTAATTTTCCAGCATGAATACCTAAAATCGCCTTATCATACTCATAAGCTTTTCTGCAAAGTGAAATTAAAGTCCCATCTCCTCCTAAAGAAATCATAAAATCACTTTTTTTGAAAAGCTCATCTAATTCATAAGTTTTTAACTCTAAGTCTTTAGAACTTCCTTTTAAAAGCAAAAGCTCCACTTCTCTTGGCTCTAAAATTTCTTTTAAGCTCAAAATCTCTTTGTCTAGTTTCGAATTTGGGCGCGTTACGAGCCCTATTTTTTTAATATTCTTATAATCAATTATTTTTTGCATAAAAAATTATAACAAATCTTAGCTAAGCAAAAGAATAAACATACTATAATTTTAAGTTATTTTTGAAATTTTATTAAATAAGGAAAAAATTTGCGAAGTCATTACAATACAGACTTAAGTTCTGCAAACATAGGAGAATCTGTAAAACTTTGTGGTTGGGTGAATAGCTACCGCGATCATGGCGGTGTGATTTTCATTGATTTAAGGGATCGTAGCGGTCTTATTCAACTTGTTTGCGACCCAAAAGATAGCAAAGAAGCTCATGAAATCGCATCTCGCACTAGAAACGAATTTGTTTTAATTGCCGAAGGAAAAATTCGTCCTCGTGGCGAAGGACTGACAAATCCTAAGCTTAAAACAGGGGAAATAGAAGTGGTAGTGAATAAACTTACCATAGAAAACGAAAGTGCAGTACCACCATTTGGCATAGGCGATGAAAGTGTGAATGAGGAGTTGCGTCTTAAGTATCGCTTTTTAGATTTAAGAAATCCTAAGCTCTACGATAATTTCGCTTTGCGTTCTAAAGCTTGCATAGCGGCAAGAAATTCTTTAGCTAATATGGGTTTTTTAGAAGTTGAAACTCCAATTTTAACAAAGGCTACCCCTGAGGGAGCAAGAGATTATTTAGTGCCTTCTCGCGTTCATCAAGGTGAATTTTATGCCCTCCCACAAAGTCCGCAACTTTTTAAACAACTTTTAATGTGTAGTGGCTTTGATCGCTATTTTCAAATTGCAAAATGTTTTAGAGATGAAGATTTAAGAGCGGATCGTCAGCCTGAATTTACGCAAATTGATGTGGAAATGAGTTTTTGCGAACAAAAAGATGTGATGAGTGTAGCTGAAATCTTTTTAAAAGATATTTTTAAAGCTTGCGGTAAAGAAATTCAAACTCCTTTCAGGCAAATGCCTTATCGCGAAGCAATGGAAAATTACGGAAGCGATAAGCCTGATTTACGTTTTGATCTAAAGCTTATTGATGTGATTGATATTTTTGCTAAGTCAAACAATGAAATTTTTGCAAATATTGCTAAAGATGGCAAGAAAAACCGCGTTAAAGCCCTACGCGTTCCAAAAGGTGATACGATTTTTTCAAAAAGACAAATGCAAAGATTTGAAGAATTCGTGCGTAAATTTGGTGCACAGGGTCTAGCTTTCATACAAGTAAAAGAAGATGGACTTAAAGGCCCACTTTGCAAATTCTTTGATGAGACTGATTTAAACGAACTTACTAAGCGTTGCGAACTTGAAGTGGGCGATGTAGTCTTTTTTGGCGCAGGAGTTAAAAAAACCGTACTTGATTATATGGGAAGATTTAGAATTTTCTTAGCACAGGAATTAAATTTAATTGATCCAAATGCTTTAGAATTCTTATGGGTTGTTGATTTTCCTATGTTTGAACAAAATGATGATGGAAGTTATTCTGCAATGCACCATCCTTTCACTATGCCAAAAAATATTGATGAAAGCGATTTAGAAGAAATTTCATCCATTGCTTATGATGTAGTATTAAACGGCATCGAGCTTGGCGGTGGAAGCATAAGAATACATAAAAACGAAATTCAGCAAAAAGTCTTCAAGCTTTTAAACATTGATGAGGAACAGCAAAAAGAAAAATTTGGCTTTTTACTTGACGCTTTAAGCTTTGGTGCACCACCGCATGGAGGCATTGCCATAGGACTTGATAGGCTAATTATGCTAGTAACTGGTGCAAGTAGCATTAGAGAAGTGATTGCTTTTCCAAAAACACAAAGAGCACAATGTCTAATGACAGACGCACCAAGTGCACCAAGCAATGAAGCAATGAGAGAATTGGGACTAAAATTAAGGGAGAATATAAAATGAAAGAATTGTTTTTAATCATAGGTGCGCCAGGTAGCGGAAAAACCACCGATGCGAGTTTGATCGCAAAGGCTGATGAAAATATCACACATTATTCTACAGGCGATCTTTTAAGAGCTGAAGTTGCAAGCGGAAGTGAGCTTGGCAAAACCATAGATGGCTTTATTTCCAAAGGAAATTTAGTACCTTTAGAAGTAGTGGTAAATACTATCGTTTCAGCACTCAAAGTTGCTCCTACAAAAACCGTTATTATTGATGGTTATCCAAGAAGCGTAGAGCAAATGACAGAATTTGATAAAGTTTTAAGTAAGCAAAACGAAGTTTGTCTTAAAGGCGTTATAGAAGTTAGAGTAAGCGAAGAAGTAGCTAAAGATCGTGTTTTAGGAAGAAACCGTGGAGCTGATGATAATGAAGAAGTGTTTCATAACAGAATGAAAGTTTATACCGAACCTTTAGAAGAAATCATTTCTTTTTATCAAAGCAAAAATTTACACTTTGTGATTGATGGCGAAAGAACGATTGAAGTGATTGTCGCCGATATGAAAGATTTAATCAAAAAAATTCAAAATTCATAAGGAGAAAAAATGGACTTAAGTAAAATTAAAATAGGAGACATTCCAAATAAAATCAACGCTGTGATTGAAATTCCATACGGATCTAGTGTTAAATACGAGCTTGATAAAGAAAGTGGTGCGATTTTTGTTGATCGTGTAATGGCTAGTGCGATGTTTTATCCTGCAAATTATGGTTTCATTGCCAATACTTTGGCTGATGATGGCGACCCTGTGGATATTTTAGTGCTAAATGAGTATCCTGTTCAAGCTGGCGCTGTGATTCCTTGTCGTTTGATTGGCGTTTTGATTATGGAAGATGAAAGTGGAATGGATGAAAAACTTCTTGCAGTTCCAAATTCGAAAATTGACGCAAGATATGATAATATCAAAACTTATACCGATTTGCCGCAAGCAACACTAAATAAAATCAAAAATTTCTTTGAAACCTATAAAATTTTAGAACCAAATAAATGGGTAAAAGTGCAAGATTTCAAAGATGAAAAAGCTGCAATTGAAATTTTAGAAAAAGCGATAAAAAACTACAAATAATCTTTTAGCCCTATTTTGGGCTAAACCCTCAAGGATTTTTCAATGAAAAATATCATTTTAGGTGGTGGATGCTTTTGGTGCATAGAAGCTGTTTTTGAACGCATTAAAGGCATTATAAAAACTGAAGTTGGATATAGCGGAGGGGCCCACAATCCTAGCTATGAAAGTGTTTGCGCTGGCGATGGCAATATAGAAGTGGTAAAATTAACTTACAATGAAAATACAATTTCATTATTAAAAATTCTTGATATTTTCTTCAAAATTCACGATCCTACAAGTCTTGATAAGCAAGGAGCTGATGAGGGAATTCAGTATCGCTCTGCAATCTTTTATGATGATGAAAATGAGCTAAAAATCATTGAAAATTTTATCCTTAATCAACAAAAATTATTTTCCTTGCCCATAGTGACAAAAATTTACAAACTAAAACATTACTATAGTGCAGAAACTTATCATCAAAATTATTTTAGCAAAAATCCAAATCACGCCTATTGTCAAGCTGTTATTTTGCCAAAACTACAAAAAATATTTATTTAGTTAGTTATCTTGCATTTATCTAAAGCCTTTTGAATTTTATTTATTGTATTTTCTAGAAAAGGTGATATATTCTTACGATAATTCCTAAAATTTTCTTTTAATGTCTTGTCGAAAAGTTTTGAGCCATCTGGATCTAAGTTAATGAATATAGTATAACTTTTCTTTATTTGATTAAACATTAAGTTTCTATCTTTAAAAGAGCATAATTGATTACTATAAAGCAAAAAAGAGCTTGGAATTGATATTTTTAAATAAATTGCTGCATTTTTATATTCAGTTCCCTTATCCAAATAACCTATACTCTCTAAATGATCATAAAATTCTTCATAATGCTTTATAAATTTAAGTTTTTCTTCAAAGATTTGTTTTTCTAAATCTTTAGTAGATGCTTTTAAGCTTAGGTATTTTTGTTTTTCATTTGAGTTTAAATTGCTTATGAAATTTAGGTAAAGAAAAAAAAATCGTTCACTACCGACTAAAAAGTAAAATGTATCAGCGTAATTTTTAAGAGAAACTTGATAATACCTATCCTCAAATCCAAAGAATTTAGCTACCTTAAAATCAAAAATAGCCTTTTGCATTTTTGCATTTAAATCTTTAAAATCTTCTAGTTTAGGTTGATAATCATCTACAATTTTAATCATGTCTTTATGAGTTGGGTTTAAAGTCATTTTTTCAATGATTCTAAATTCTTGTTCTTTTTCAAAGCGATGATTTGTTTCCCAATAAATCGTATATAAAGGAGAATAAAGTAATTTTGCAAGCACAGCAAGTATTATGATCAATATAATACAAGGTATATAAAATCTTTTAAGTTTGTAAAAAGGTTTATTCATTTGTATTCCATTTTACTTTAAAGGAATTTATATTAAAAGTCCTAAGCAAAGTCATTAAATTCACTTATTTTTAATAAATTTATTTTTTCTTAGGACGAAAGATTGAAATATTCTCCTCTCTAGCTTCTATGTATACTCCTTCAATTAAATCTATGCAATAAGGCACTGCAGGAAAAATCGGCTCTAAACATTCTTTTATGGCCTTTGGATTGCCTGGGAGATTGATAATTAAGCTTTTATTGCGAATGCCTGCACTTTGTCTTGAAAGTATCGCCGTTGGGACATATTTTAAGCTTTGCATTCTCATAAGCTCGCCAAAACCTGGAAGCATTTTGTCACAAACCGCTTGTGTTGCCTCAGGCGTAACATCTCTAAGTGCTGGACCAGTTCCACCAGTGGTGATAATCAAATCGCATTTTTTCTCATCACTTAAAAAAACCAATTTTTCTATAATTTTCTCATATTCATCAGGAATAAGCTCACAATGAAAAATAAGCTCATTTTTAATATAAGCTTGCAAAACATTTTTCACTTCACAAGTTGCTTTATCTTCATAAATTCCGGCACTAGCTCTATCGCTTAATGTTAAAATTCCTATATTTATACTTTGCATTTTCACTCCATTATTTTTTTAATATCTGAATTTTCAAGCTTTTCTTGCTCTAAAAGCAAGTTGGCAAGTTGTATGATTTTTTCTTTCATAGGCTCTAAAAAATCTTGCAATTCTTGCTTTATCGTCTCCAAATTTGCTTCATCTAACATATCGTAATTTATCATATAAGCCACAAGTTCTTTTGTTTTAATCAAATCCATTTGAAAATTGGTATAAGTTTCATTATAGATGATTTTCATTGCTAAATTTCCAGCCAAATACACTTTAATTTTGTTTAAAAGCTCAGATTTTGATCTTAGCGTATGCTCGTATTCTTTAAAGCGATCTTCCATTAAGGTGATTTTTTCAAAACCTATATCAAAATAATAAGCACAAAGTGCTTTAGCGGCTTGATAGGTGGCTTGAATTTTTTTCTCATTCTCATTAAAAGTAAGCACCTTTCTTTGTCCTAAAAGAACTTTATTTAACACGGCGTAAAAATCACTTTCTTCAACTCTATCACTTTGCCTTCTTAAAGCATTAATGGCTGCTTCATTAACCAAAGTTTCAAGTCCAGCTCCACTAAATCCCACACTTGCCTTAGCAATTTTACTTAAATCAACATTATTTTTTTTATCTTTCATATAAATTTCTAAAATTTTAAGTCTATCCTTAAAATCTGGCAAAGAAACAAAAATACGCCTATCAAAACGCCCTGATCTTAAAAGTGCAGGATCTATGAGCTCAATTTTATTTGTGGCTGCGATGACTATCACGCCGTTATTATCTTCAAAGCCATCCATTTGAGTTAAAAGCTGATTGAGCGTTGTATCTCTTTCAGTGTTTGAATTTTCTCCTCTGATTTTTCCTACAGCATCGATTTCATCGATAAAAATAATACTTGGAGCCATCATCTTAGCACGCGAAAAAAGCTCTCTGACGCGTTTAGCACCCATTCCTACATAAATTTCAACAAAGGCTGAACCATTTTGATAAAAAAATGGCACTCCTGCTTCGCCAGCTATGGCTTTAGCGATTAAAGTTTTTCCAACACCCGGAGGACCTACTAATAAAACCCCTTTTGGCATCTTAACTCCAAATTCTTTATATTTTATAGGATTTTTTAGAAAATCTACCAATTCACCAAGCTCTAATTTTACTTCATCTACACCTGCAACATCATTAAAACTCACGCTTGTAATAACGGGTTTAATGTCTTTATTTTCAAAAGAATTTAAAGAAACACTAGAATTTGCATTGGCGGAAATTGGGAATTTTTTTCTTTGCTTTCTTTGCATTAAAAACATAAATACCAACAAAAATACGATAAAAAATGCAAACAAAAATACCAAAATAACATCAAAATAATTTGCACTAATTTCTACAGGTACTTGACTTAAAAGTTCCTCTAAATTCACCCCTTCTTTAATAATGAGATAATTTTCTTGCTCCGTTTTTATAAAAATTTTATTTTCATCAACAATGGCTTTTTGTATCAAACCTTCTCTTAAAAGCCCATCGTAAAAAGCCTTATCTATATATTTTGGTTCATTTTTCAAATATAAAATCGCCATTAAAACACATAAAATCAGAAAAGAACTTAAAATAATTTTCAAATTTTTCATCATTATCCCCTTAAATCAACTTCATTGTCGCTAAAATTAACCTTACATTCATTTATATTAATCCATTGTTTCGACAAATCTTCATTGGCATAGATTTTAATTTTATTATAAAATTGATCATAACCTTCATAATAATCATTTTTTTTATTTTCTACCAAAATGCTTAAATTTTGATTATTTTTTTGTCTAAAATTAAAGTTATTTTCACTAACAATTTGAGTTAAAATTTTAAGTCTTGACTTAGCAATATCCCCATTTATAGTATCTTTTAAGCTAGCTGAATGAGTGTTATTTCTTGGAGAAAAAATAAAAGCATGAATATGAGTAAGCCTAAATTCTTTAAAATTCTTTAAAGCTTCTTGCCATATTTCTTCACTTTCACCAGGATGAGCAACTATAAAATCGGTTCCCAAAGCAAAACCTTTGTCTGCTAAAAAATTAAATAATTTTAAGTCATTATCTGTATGCGATCTTCTTCTCATAATGCGTAGCATTTTCTCGTGCGTATGCTGCAAAGCAATATGTAAATGCCTTTCTAACCAAACTTCATCCAAAATTTCCAAAAAACTCTCATCAATTTGTACAGGTTCTAAACTTCCAAGTCTTATGCGTTTTATGCCTGAAATTTTGCCTAATTTTTGTAAAAGCTTGCCTAAACTTGTATTATCTTTAATTCCATAAGATCCGATATTTGTACCAGTTAAAACAATTTCACTGTAACCATTATGGGCTAAAATTTTAACTTGCTCTATAATTTTTTCTTCTTTAACACTTCTTGACTTGCCTCTAACACTAGGAATAATACAATACGAACAAGCAAAATCACAACCTTCTTGAATTTTCACAAAAGCCTTGGTATGATTTTTATACTCACTCACTATATCCTCATCGATAAAATTTAAATTTCCAAGCTCATAAAACGAATTTTCTTTTTTTAAAAATTCATTAATTTTATGTTTATTTGAAGCACCTAAAACTCCAAAAATTTCGCCTTTTTCTAAAAGTTCTTTTCCTCTACTTACAGCCCCACAACCCGTAAAAATAATCTTTTTTCCTTGTTTTTTCATGGTATGAATATAAGTTCTAATACCGCTATCAGCACCATTGGTAACCGTGCAAGAATTTACCACAATGATTTGTGCTTTTTGCTCTTCATCTGTGATTTCATAGTCTTTAACATATTTTTTCAATAATTCACTATCATAAATATTTGTCCTACAACCAAAAGTCTTAAAATAAACTTTTTCTTTCAAAATAAACTTCCTTCTTGTTCTTCTAAAATCGGTTTTTCTTTATTGCTTAAATAAAGATTTTGACTCGGATAAGAAATTTTTATATCTTCACATTTATTAAATTCGCTAATAATTTCACGGCTAATCTTACTTCTTAAAACCAAAGCAGTGTAAGAATTATTCATATACCATGCCGAAATTCTCATGCCATATTCTTCAAAAAACATAAAAAACCGCGGTTCAACTTTAAGATTTCTAATGCTATATTCATTTCTTAATTTTCCCATACCCTTTTTAGCTAAATCTGTGTAGTTTTTCGCATGCTTTGTCACAACTTGCTCCACTATCGCCATAGCCTTATTATGATTAGAATCAAAACTGATAGTAATATCTATACCATCCCAAATGGTTTTCATTCCATGATGAGTATAATTTGCAATAAGTCCTGTAAAAATATAATTATTAGGGATAAAAATAATTCGTCCACTGCGACGATTGGTTGTATAAGTTGTTAAGGTAATATCCTCATAAATTGTCATTCTTAAAAAAGAAATATCAATAATATCACCCACATAAGTAGTATTATTTTGCCACACTTTAATGCGATCGCCCACCCTAAAACTACTACCAAAAATAATCACACACCAACCAAGCATAGACATAAACATATCTTTCATTGCAATAGCCAAGCCCGCCGAAGCAAAACCAAGTACCGTAACTAAATAAGTGATATTTTCAATATAAGCAAAAAGTAAAATCAAAAAGATAATGCTAATATTAATAAAATTTATAATTTTATTTGCAGTATAATAGCGTTCATTGTCACTAATGTATTTCTTACTTGCAATTTTAAGCAAAAAAGAAACAATCAGCACGAAAATAATGGCCGCTACGATATTAATTGCCCTTAAACTTTGAGTCTTGATATCACTTCTTACCCTTTGAATTTCCTCATCTACATTTTTTTCATAAACCGAAAAAGAAACCTCGCTAAAATTTAAAGCCTGCTCAAATTCTTCTAACTTTTTATCCGAAGCCTTAAGAAGCTTAAAATTTTCATTACTAGGATTTAATTTTACAAGGGTTTTTAACTCTTCATTTTTTTCTTTGATAATATTAAATAAATCTTGAAATTCTTTAAAACGATTAAGGTATTCTTCCTTAGCATTTCTTAGTTTTCTAATATGCGAAAGTCCAGAAATGATGGCAAAAGGATTAGTTAATTTAGGCAAACTTTCCACACTATCAGGTAAGGATAAAAATTTAGCAAAATTTAATTCTTTATATTCTGCAAGCAAACTTAATTGCTCTTCTAAATGACCTATTTTTCGTAAAATTTCTTCTTTTTCTCGATTTGAATTTGCTTTATCAAGCTCTGAATTTAAAAAATTAATTTGAGTTTTTAATTCTTGATATTTTATAAAATTTTCATATCTTACATTCCAAATGCTATTTTCAATCGCCTTATCCAAAGACATAATTTTCTCATTTAATTCATCGCCTATAGTTTTATTTGCAAACAAAGCCGTACAAAAAATCAAAAGCAATATAATTTTTTTCATGCAAAAACCTTAAGCGTTTTAAGGATAATTTCCTTGGAAATATCCTCTTTGATAAAGCCCTTACCAAGCTGTGAAGGCAAAATGAAATTTATCTTAGAATTATAACTTTTTTTATCCCTAAAAAAGGCCTGATAAAACTCATCAATGTTTGCGATTTTATAAGATATTGGCAGATTAAATTTAAGTAGAATTTGTTCTATTTTTTTACATTCTTCTTGACTTAAAAAGCCTAAATTGCAAGCCAAGCAATTCGCCATATTCATTCCTATCGCTACTACTTCACCATGCAAATAAGTTTTATATTCTGTAAAATTTTCTATCACATGGGCAAAAGTATGTCCATAATTTAAAAGCATTCTCACTCCGCTTTCTTTTTCATCATTTTCCACAACCCTAGCTTTAAGCTCTATACTTTTTGCGATAATTTTAGTTAAAATTTCATCCCCACAACTTGCACTTAAAAAGGCTTTTGCATCGATACTTTCTATAAATTCAAGCAAATTTTTATCAAACATTATGGCCATTTTTATAAACTCAGCCATACCAGCGGCTAATTCTCTCGCGCTTAAAGTCCTCAAAAATTCACTCTGACAATACACGGCTTTTGGCTGATAAAAAGTGCCGATAAGATTTTTACCAAAAGCATTATTAATACCTGTTTTTCCACCCACTGCAGCATCAACGCAAGCTAAGAGTGTTGTAGGGATATTTATAAAATCTATCCCCCTTTGATAAATACTTGCCGCAAATCCTCCCATATCACTAATAACTCCGCCACCAAAGCTGATAAGCACACTTTTTCTATCGAGTTTAGAATTAAACATTTGGTTTAAAATTTCTTCTATGGTGTTTAAATTTTTATATTCTTCCCCATCTTTAACCGTAGCAATAAACACTTCTTTGGCTTTGATTTTTAAAAGCAAGCTTTTTAAATGAAGACCTAAAATTTTTGGATTTGAAAGTATAAAAACCTTAGTGTCAAACTCTAAATTTTTTAACTCATCAACATAAACTTTATACGCATTTTCTTTTAAATTTATATCTATTTGCATTTTATCACTTTTGTATATTTTAAAATAAGTTTTTATTGTAACAAATTCAGGCTAATTCTTGTCTTATTGTCAAAATAAAATAAAAATTTTGATATAAAATGTTATTTTTACTCTACGGGTATGAAAAGTTGATAATTCTTATCCATTTTATAATACAAGCGATTTAGATCCATACTAAAACTTTTACCAAGATTGGTACTTGTTAGCCTAGAATTAAAACTGATAAATTGCAAAGCATCGCTTTTTTTTGTCATAGCTAAAATAGGATTTTCGTCTTTAGTATGAATGATTTCTATTTTTTTATTATAAAGCCTAGCAAGACTTTGAAAATACTCCAAAACAAAAGAGCTCTCTTCAGAATGAGTTGACTCATAATGATACAATTTTACGCCCAAATCAAGCTGAGCACTAAGATCCATCACGACATTAGATTGTGCCTCAATCTCACTTTCTCCAGAGCTTAAAATCGTAGCCTCATTAAGCTTATCAAAATCATTTTCGCCAATTTTTAGAAGCGGAATTTTTAATTCATATAAATTTTTCTTATTTTTTTCAAAAAAACTTTTATCAACCACAAAAACCCCGATATTATTATTTATTAAATAAGAATCCAAATATTCTTTTTTAATTTGCGTATAATTAAAATAAATATTCATATTTTCAATATCTAAATTTTTTAACTTCTCGTATAATTGACCCAAAGTAGGATTAAAAACCTCTATAAAAAGCTTTTTATTGTTGATTTTTGCATGCAAAGACAAACAAGTGCTTAGAAGTTTTTCTTGAGTTTCTTGAGTCATTGTTTTCATATCCAAAAAACAGTAAATATTACTTCCAAAAGGACTTGGGAACTGCCCCTTGTCTTTTTTAACATTATGATATACACCTTGCAAAACACTAGGTTCGCCCACCACCAAAATACTGTCATTAGGCTGAAGCATAAAAGAAGGCTTGACAAAAAATATTTTATTATTTCTATAAATAAGTGCAATGCGCCATTTTTTTTGTGCAATAGAACCAATATGACGATAAGCAAAAGCTGAACCAGCTGGAATTTTAATCTCCATAATTTCGCCAATACCCAGTCCAATAAATTGTGCTGTTAAGGCCACATCAGGCAAAAAATCCAAAAGTCTATGTGAAAGCGTAGCTTTAGAATCAATTAAATCACAATATTCATCATTAATAGGCAACCCCCAAAAATCCATAATCACAATATCAAGCTTTTTATTAAAACTTCTTAAGTTTTCATAAGTTTTTCTTACATCAAATTCATCTTGCATATAAATAAAAACTTGTGAGAATTCTTTCATCATAATGCGTTGCATTTTAGCAGTACTTGTAGGATCAAATTTAACAAATTCTATATATTCGTTTTTAATACTTAAATTTACACTATCTTCATTATAATAAAGTATCGTAAAATAATGCTTTAAACCTTTTTGTAAACAAAGTCTTTCTAAAAAATGTTTTGCCAAAAAGCCATCTAGGATAATTAAAATATTATTCATTCACAAAAACTCCGAAAGAAAAAGGCTAATTATAGCAAAAATTAGAATAAATTTTTTAAGTAAGCTTTTGTTACAATTTTAATTTTTATAAAATTTAAGGGAAATTATGGATTTTAAAGTAAAACACAAAGATAATCACGCAAGAGTTTGTCAAATTACCACAGCACATAGCACTTTTGAAACTCCAATTTTTATGCCCGTTGGCACAATCGGTGCAGTAAAAAGCCTTGATGCGCTTGATTTAAAAAATGAACTCGATGCAAAAATCATCCTTGCTAATACTTATCATATGTATTTAAGACCAGGATCAAAAATCGTAAAAGAATTTGGCGGTTTGCATGGTTTTAGCAAATTTGATCGAAGTTTTTTAACTGACAGCGGAGGCTTTCAAGCTTTTTCACTTTCTGCAAATTCTAAGCATTTTAAAGAAGGGATAGAATTTAAAAGCCATATTGATGGGAGTAAGCATTTATTTACCCCACAAAGCGTTTTGGATACTCAGTATGATTTTAATTCTGACATTATGATGATTTTAGATGATTTAGTTGCACTTCCTGCAAGCAAAGAAAGAATTAAAATTTCAGTTGATCGCACGATAAAATGGGCGAAAGAAGCTATAAATTATCATAAATTTAAGCAAAGTCAAGGCATAGGATTGAAACAAAATATTTTTGGTATCATACAAGGTGGGACTGACTATGAAGAAAGAAAGCGTTGCGCTTTAGCTTTAAATGAAATGGATTTTGATGGACTTGCAATTGGCGGGCTTAGTGTTGGGGAAGAAAATGCTTTAATGTATGAAACGGTAGAAAATTTAAATCCTTTTTTGGATGAAAATCGCCCTAGATATTTAATGGGCGTTGGAACGCCTGAAGATTTGGTGGAAAATGTAGAGCGTGGCGTTGATATGTTTGATTGTGTTATGCCAACAAGAAATGCAAGAAATGGTACATTTTTTACAAACTTTGGTAAATTTAATATCAAAAAAGCCGAGTTTATCAACGATCACGAAGCCATCGATAATACCTGTTCTTGCTATACTTGTCGTAATTTTTCGCGTGGATACTTAAATCATCTTTTTAAGGCCAAAGAACTTACTTTTTTTCGCCTTGCTAGTTTGCATAATTTGCATTATTATCTTGATTTAGTCAGTAAAATGCGTGAAGCTATCAAAAAAGGTAAATTTACTGAATTTAAAAAAGAATTTTATGCCAAAAGGTTTAAAAATGCACTATGATGAAAACTTAGCTAAATTTTTAGCTAATAAAAATTTAAATACACTTTATACAGATTTTTTAGGACAAAAAATTTTTATTTTAAACGCCGATAAAATCTATATTTTTGGTTTCGAAGAAAATCAAATTTATAAATTAGAAAATTGCGAATTTCAAAATTATCAATTTGAAGATTTCATAGCTCTTATACGCCTTAATATAGAAGAATGTAAGGCAAATAATTTTCATTTTGAAAGCATCTTAGAACACAAAGAGAATGTACTTTTAAAAGGAATTTTAATCAAACATTTTTTTAAGAAAATATTCATTTTAAAGCAAAAAATCAATAAAAACATAAAAACCTTAAATTTGCTTAGCGAAGCTTTAAATTTGCTTATAAGTGAACAAAATTTTTGCAAAAAAGCCCTAAAACCCCTACTCTTAAGCACTAATATTTCTTTAAGAACAGCCAAAGAAAGCTTAAATAGACTCAATGAAATGTATTCGCTTGTAAGCGCTATGAAAAATGAAAGAATGAATAAAAGCATTTATTTTCTAAGTGTGCTTTCGGCAATTTTTCTACCCTTAAATCTTATCGTAGGATTTTTTGGAATGAATACCGAGGGTTTGTTTTTTGATGGAAATAAAAACGGCACTTGGTATATCTTTTCTACTATTTGTTTTATACTGATTTTTGGGCTTATTTTTTATAAAAACAAAAAGGAAAAAGAATTAGATTTTGATGACAAAATAACAAAAAAGTCAAAAAAATAACTTAATTTTAAGAAAATAGTGATATAATTACACTTTTTGCGCCCATAGCTCAGCTGGATAGAGCATTTGATTGCGGTTCAAAAGGTCAGAGGTTCGAATCCTCTTGGGCGCACCACTTTATCTGCGTTTATTTATCCAAACCATCATTCAACTTTTCATCATTTTGTCATCCAAACACAAAGGATCTTTTGTTTTAAGAAAAATAGATGGTTTAAAAAGAGATGTTTCGCTGTGCTTAATATGACAAGGGGTTCTAGAATAACTAGGAGTTGTTCACAAGTGAATGAAATGCTGGCAAAGCCAAGAGCCTTGCACTCTTGGCGTGGATTTTGTTTAAGTATAGGTTAAACAAGGCTTTCTTATAATTTTTTTGGTGTTTTAAGAGAGCTGGTTAAGCAATTTAATCAGCTCGTTTATTACTTCTAATAATATTAAAATTACATTTAAAATCTTTTCTATCATTAGTAGCACCTTTCCCACCAAGAGAAATTAATCACTTAAACGAAATAATTCTATCAAAGTTTTCTTAAAATTTATTGCGTGAGAAGTTCCGAGGTTCGCAATGGTGAGGGTTTGTCACCAAGCAACGCGAAGGATCTAAAAGGTTAAGGTAAAATGGTTGTGATCTGAAAATATTGATTAATGGTTTTTAAAAGATTCACTCTTGAGCGCAAAATTTCTTGGGCCGAAGTAATATAAGAATTACTCGCATCTAAATAATCTTTAAGCTCACTTTTCCCAAGTTCGTATTTTTGTAGGTAAGCTTCCTTGATAAGGAATTGTTTGGCATTAATTAATTTTACATTTTCTAATAATTTTGTATTGTATTCATAATCCTTATAACAAAGCCTAAATTCATTCAAAGCACTTTGTAAAATTTGCTCGTATTCAAAAACTAAAATGTCATAGGCGTATTGTGAAATTTTAATGTTTTGCTTCACTCTACCATAGTCTAAAAAAGGCAGGGAAATTTTTACATTTCCACCTAAAATCAAAAATTCAAAACTATCATTTAATTCACTTGCATCACCATTTAAATTTGCCCCTAGACTTATGCTTGGAAATATTGATTTTTCTATACTTTGATAATCTTTAAATGCCGCTTGAAGATTATTGGCTTTTGACTTTACATCAGGACGATTAGCAAAAATATATAAAGGAATATCAAAATCAATAGCCAATTCCTTAAAATCTGACAAAGAAAGATTTTGAAAATAAGAAATATAAGTAAAACCCTGCTCTTTTCCAATGAGTTCTTGAAGATTTTTAATAATGAGTTCTTTGTTTTGCTGATTGCTTAAAAGATTTTGCTTAGCACTTAAAAGATTTTGCTCGATATTTAGCAAATCAAGCTCTTCAATCTTACCATATTTAAGTTTAAATTCATAAATGCTTTTCATTTGTTCTAAATTTAAAATATATTCATTTAGTAATTTTTCCACATCATTAAAATACAAAAGTTCAAAAAGATAATTAATGCTTTGATTTACAATACTTAGTTTTAAATTTTCAAGATCATATTCACTGGCTTTTGCGCTAAATTCTTTAGCTTTTACACTGTCTGAAATTTTACCATAAATATCTAACTCATAACTTAAATTCAAGGCATTTGAAAAGCTTTTACTCTCGCTACCTAAATTCAAATCTCTAGCAATATCTGCACCCAAATTCGCACTCAAAGTTGGATAAAGATCAAAATCAATGAGTTTGTACCTTGCCACAGTACTTAAAAGATTTGCCCTTGCAACATTAATATCTTTGTTATTTAAAATCACAAAATCAAGCATTTGGTTTAATTTTTCATTTTGATAGTTTTTCCACCAAAGCCTTGAAGCATTAAATTCGCTGAATTCTTTTTGGGTTAAATTGTTTTCTATAGTAATGGGCGAATTTTTACTTGCACAAGAATATAAAAAAAAGCTTAAAAATATAAAAAAAAATAAATTTTTCATAAATCATTCCTTAGATAAAGCATTGATAGGATTTAAATTGGCTGCATTTCTTGCAGGGAAAAAGCCAAAAATAATACCAATCATCACAGAGCTTAAAAGCCCTAAAAATATGGAATTATAAGACATTATCATTAAAAAATCTTTGCTAAGTTGATTAAAAACATACATCACACCAAAGCTCAAAGCCACACCCAAAATCGCACCTATAGTACAAATTAACACCGCTTCAAGTAAAAACTGTATCAAAATATCTTCTTTTCTTGCTCCAATAGCCATTCTAATGCCAATTTCTCTTGTTCGCTCACTCACCGAAACTAACATAATGTTCATCACACCAATACCGCCAACAATCAAAGAAATTACTGCAATAGAGGCAATAAGTAGTGTTAGAGTTAGAGTATTAGCTTCTACTGCTTTTTGTATAGCATCAGAATTTACCATAAAAAAATCTTTTTTACCGCGTTTGATTTCTAAAACTTGGGCTATAGTTTGTTCGGTTAAATTAGGATCTACACCATCTTTTAATTTTGCTACTATGGATCTTAGGCGTTTATCTCCGGTGATTTTATTCATCACTGTAGTGTAGGGCACATAAAGCTCAACTGTGCCATTGGTTGGATCAAAGCCACTTTGATCATCTTGTCTTTGCAAGACTCCAACTATTCTTAAGGGTTGAGAATCATAAATAACAACTTTGTTTAAAATTTGCTCTGCACTAATGCCATGAAATAAATTTTTGCGTCCATTATCATCAAGCACGGCGATATTGGCATTTTCTTTGATATCAATATCATTGATAAATCTTCCTGCAGCGAGTTTTAAACCGCGAATTTTCATACGATTTACCCCAACGCCATTTACCCTTGCTTGCAAAGAAGTATTAGCATAAGTTACTATACTAGAATCCCTTACATCAGCTTCTGCAGCTTCTAAATAAGGTAAAGCATTTAAAACATTTAAATCACTCAAACTTAGTCTAGTACGACCTGATCTTATATCTCCAAGTCCTCTACCTGCAACGATTTGTATAGTATTTGTACCTATGGCACTGATAGATGAAAGTACTTTTTGTTGGGTCCCAAGCCCTAAAGCCACGACACAAACAACTGAAGCAATGCCTATAATGATACCTAACATAGTAAGAACAGATCTTAATTTATGTGCGATGATAGAAGTAATAGACATTTTAAAGCATTCTGAAATTTGGTTTTTAAAAAGAGTGTAATTCTTTTTTTCTTTAGGCATTTTATGAATTTCATAATTACTTTGGCTTTGCTCTTGTTTAGTGTCGCTTAAAACCTCGCCATCTTTGATTTCAATCACTCTTTTTGCCTTAGCGGCTATGTCTTTATCGTGAGTAACTAAAATAATGGTATGACCTTCTTTATTAAGCTTTTGCAAGATCTCAAGCACCATAATGCCGCTTCTACTATCTAATGCACCAGTTGGCTCATCAGCTAAAATGAGCTCTCCGCCATTAATCAAAGCTCTTGCAATACTCACTCTTTGCTGTTGACCACCGCTTAATTCATTAGGTCTTGCATTAAATTTATGTCCTAATTCTAATTCGCTTAAAATTTTTTTTGCTTTTTGCTCTCTTTCTTCTGTGGTCTTTCCTGCATAAATGGCTGGTAAAACAACATTCGAACCCGCACTTAATAAAGATAAAAGATTGTAGCGCTGGAAAATAAAACCAATTTTTTCTCTTCTAAGCCTTGCTTTTTCATCTTTACTAAGGGTTGTAACTTCGTAATTTTCAAAAATATAAGATCCGCTACTTGGACTATCAAGAGTACCTATGATATTTAAAAGTGAAGTTTTACCACTCCCACTTTGGCCTATAATGGCAACAAATTCGCCCTTCTCTATCTCTAAAGAAACATTCTTTAAAATGGGTGTTTGATTGATACTTTTGCAGATATTGCTAAGCTTTATCATCTTGGAATTCTGCCTATATTTTGGCTTTTTACATTTTGACTTTGTTTATTAACAATAACCAAATCCCCTACCTGCAAGCCCTGCTTCACTTCAGTATTTAAGCTGTCTTTAATGCCAATTTCTATGTGTTTTTTAAGCACTTTTTCATCTTTTAAAACTTCGACAAAATAACCTTTTTCATCGTTTTTTATGGCTATGGTTGGTACGGCTAGGACATTGCTTGCATGATTAATCTCGATTTGATTTTCTGTGCTCATGGCTATGCGTAAGAAATTGTTTTCATTTTTGACAAAAAAGCGCGCGTAATAATAAATGGCATTGCTTGTGGAGCTTGAATTTAAATTCGCACTTGAGCTTGAAGTGCTTGTAGAATCGCTTAAAACCGTATCGGCAGGATCTATGCTTGAAATTGTGGCTTCGTATTTTTTATCCGGATCGCTAAGTATGCTAAATTTCACCTTTTCGCCGATTTTGATTTTATTGATATCTGCTTCGGTGATTTGCATCCTTACTTCCATCTCGCTTAAATCCGCCAAACGCACCAAAGTAGGAGCATTTTGCGAGGCATTTACGGTTTGACCTACTTCAACAGCGATATTGACAATTTGTCCATCACTTGGAGCAGTAATAGTAGTATATTCAAGATCTTTTTGAGCATTTTTGAGTGAAATTTCAAGCTGGGTTACTTGGGCGTTTAACTCTGCAACATTGGCTTTGAGTAAGTAAAAATTATTTTTAATGCTTTCTAAACTTTCTAGCGAAGTGGCTTTTGACTTATAAAGCTTTTGCTCTCTTTCGTATTGTCTTGTGGCAATTTCTAGAGCAACTTTTTTGCTTTCTAAATTTGCCTTAGCGCTTGCAAGCTGGGCTTTTGTGATATCAAATTCGTTTTGTTGTTTGTCTTTATCGATTTGTGCGATTAAATCCCCTGCTTTTACATGATCGCCCAAATTCACATAAAGCTTTGTAATCTGTCCGCTAACTTGAGCGCCAACATCAACTTGTGATTTTGCATAAACTTCGCCTATAGCTTCTATATTTTCTGAAATATCCATAGTTTTTACTTCATAAGTAAGATAGCTAAAATTTTCTTTTTTATAAAAGTAAAAATAATAAATTCCTAATATAAAAACAGTGAGCAAAATAAGAATAATTAGTGTTTTTTTCATTTTTTTCCTTAAAGATAAAACAAAGAATTTATCTTATAAAAGTGAAGTTTATGTGAATTTGTTGTTTTTAAATTTGAAAATTTTATGAGCGAAATGTAAAAAATAAATTCTTAATTTTTGATTATACATCACATAACCGCCCAAAAGTCCCAAAATGCTTCCTAAAGCCACATCGATAAATCTTGCTTTTGTGATTAAATCCGCATCATAACTCATAGAAGTCGCGCTCTCTACTAAATAAGTCACATAAGGAGTGATAAAAACCATCGCCAAGGCATAGTTTTTAAACACGACATATTCTGTCATAAACATCAAAAACATCATGAGCAAAATAAAAGCAATAGGCGAAAAATGAATTTTTAACAAAAACCAAGCAAAAATCGCCCCAATAAAAGTGCCAATAATCCTTTGAAACTGTTTAATCCAAATAGCGCTTACGCTAATTCCTTGCATTACAGCCGTGCAGCTTACCCCAACCCAATAACTACGCTCCAAAGATAAAAACGAGCCTAAAAACATCGCAAAACCCACAAAAGCACCCATAATTAAAGAATCCACCACAGTGGTATTAAAGCCCAAATGCCCTCTAGGCGGAACTTCGCTGGGCAAGCTATTTTTAAAAACATAAATCACGCTTAAGGAATACAAAAAAGCCATCACATTTGCCACCATAGTCCCTAAGCAAATAAGTCCTATTAAAGTGATAAAATCTTTAACTTCAAAAGGTAAAAAAGTCCCTAAAATACAAGCAAACACAAAGAAAAAATAACCCGGCGCTCCCAAATCATAATAACGCACCAAAATAGAACTACAAGCTGCCACAAAAGCCACAACAAAAGGCGTTAAAACAGGCGATAAATGAGCCAATAAACCCAAAAAGAAAGAAAGACTTATACCAAAAGAAACGCACATCACCACAGCCATTCTATGGTGCATTGGGGTATTTGGCACATATAAAAATGCCGCCACGCCCAAAATCGCTATAAGTCCATAATCCATTCTTTGAAAAAACATAGCAACACTTAAAATCAAACCCACACCCAAAGCTGCAAAAAATGGAAGTTGCCAAACTCTTTGACAAGGATTAAATTTAAAAATGGGCGCTAGTTTTGAAAAATACTTTTTCAAGCCAAAGTTCCATGTTTTTCATAATGAGAAATTTGCGTGCTTTGATTATCATCATCTACAAAAACCACACAAGGTTTGTGATTTTTAGCCTCTTTGATATCCACATTTGCATAAGCCATAATAATGACTTTATCATTAATTTGCGCAAGTCTTGCAGCTGCACCATTTAAACATATCATACCGCTATTTCTTTCTCCGGCTATAGTGTAGGTTTCGAAACGATCACCTGTATTGACATTTACGATTTGAACTTTTTCATACTCTAAAATTCCGCTTTTTTCAAGCAAAGCCTCATCAATGGTAATGCTTCCTACATAATCCAAACGCGCCTCTTTTACTGTGGCTCTGTGAATTTTGGCTCTTAGCATGGTTACTTGCATTTTTTCTCCTTAAAAAATAAATAAATTATAAATAAGTTGGTTTAAAGTATAAAATTATATCTATAAAATCTTAAGTGTTTTTTAGCTATTTTACAAGGCTTTAAGATATTAGCTTAATAGCAATTATAAGACTTAGCGCTATAAAATAGCAATGGATAAAAGGATAATGGGTTTTTGTGTGGTTTTGTCATCTGGGCAACGCAAAGGAACTTTGTTTTAAAGAAATTTTTCTTTTATTGAATAAAATGGGTGATTGAATAGAAATTCTTCGCATTCGTTCAGCATGACGAAAAAAGAAGGCTTAGAATATGAGTGAATGGGGTGTTTAGCGAAGCCAAGAGCCTTGCACTCTTGGCGTGGATTTTGTTTAAGTATAGGTTAAGCAAGGCTTTCTTATAATTTTTTGATGAAAAATTTTTTATAGCTGATTAAGTAATTTAATCAGCTCATTTACTATCTCTAGTAATTTTAAAACAATATCTAAAATCCTATTTATCATAGTAATTCCTTTCCCACCAAGAGAAATTAACCACTTAAACAAAGCAATTCTATCAAAATTTTCTTAAAATTTATTGCGTGAGCGGTTCTGATCTTCGCAACACTGGGGTTTATCGCCAAGCAACGCAAAGGATTTTTGTTTTAAGGAAATTTTTGTTTTGTTAAAAAATGAAATGTTAGTAAAGCCAAGAGCCTTGCACTCTTGGCGTGGATTTTGTTTAAGTATAGGTTAAGCAAGGCTTTTCTATAATTTTTGAAGAGAAATTAGAGCTGGTTAATTATTTTAATCAGTTCTTTTACTATTTTTAGCAGTTTTAAAACAATGTTTAAAAACCTATCTAACATAGCAATTCCTTTCCCACCAAGAGAAATTAACCACTTAAACGGAGTAATTCTATCAAAATTTTCTTAAAATTTATTGCGTGAGAAGTTCCGAGGTTCGCAATGGTGAGGGTTTGTCACCAAGCAACGCAAAGGATTGCTCAGCATGACAAAAAAAGCTTAGAATGACGCACCACGCAAGGGATTTCTTCGAGTTGTACTCTCAAAA